>NZ_AOGW02000010.1:0-600000 GCF_000332495.1 Leptospira terpstrae serovar Hualin str. LT 11-33 = ATCC 700639
TTTTTTAGACGCACACACGATTTTTAAATATGAATATTCGTATGGAATGAAGTCGAATTTCATGGCCTTAAAACCGAATTCAGTTTTTGAACTAGGTTTGTTTTCGATTTTAATATCCTCAGCATTAATTTGAAATGCTAAAAGAATAAGAATTAAAATAACTATTAATTTTCTTTTCATATTTCCTTTTAAAATATTTTTACACCATTACGTATAACGAACTAGCCTTAACGACGTAGGCTGACCATGAGTCCCGGTAACGGGACGTTAGGGACTGGCACGTAGTTTGCGAATGCAAACGAGTGACAGAAAGCCTATGTGTCGCAGACCGAGCGAGGCCTTGTGCCGAAGCGAAGCGTTAAGGCGCTGTTATGCGATCGGTCTCGTTTACTTAGGTAGTCTGTAAAAATCAATTTTATCTGTTTTAATTAGAGATTTATTTTCTGATGATTCAGCGAAAGGAGAAGAAGTTATTTCTTTAATTTTATATTCTATATTTTGAACAGGATTTAAGTCTTCAAAAGCATTATATCCATCTACAAGTTCATACTCCGAGCCGCAAGATCCTGCCGAAGGGATTAGTTTTCCCCCATTGATGACAAGTTTTTTAGAGAGATTTATGAATAAAGTATCATTTTCAATTCTCCAAGTTCCAAAAGAAGATAGAAGTCTTTTTTGACAGTCCATTTCATCTTCATAAATTTGAACTAATCCATTTTCAAGAAAAGTATGCTTATTTACATATCCAGATGAAGAAACAGGTTGAGTGTCCCAATCGCCAATTAAGGTAATTTCCATATTTTTAAGATTATTCTTTTTCGGCTTATTTAAAAATTGCTTTATTAAAATAGAGCTTTCTGAATTTCGAATTAGATTAAGAATGATTTCATCAGTATTTGAAAGGATTATTTTAATATCTTTCTTAGGTTTATACCAAGAATATTTTTCGAAGAAATTTTGTAGCTTTTTATCATTAAATGTTCTCCCGTGTCTAGCAAAAACTGCATTTCGTAGCAAACGCAACTCATCAATTTTTTCGATAGACTGAATGTCTTCTTTAGAAATTTTTTTGTTATCGATAATGACATCTATGATTTTTTCAACTTTGTTTTTTAAAAAGCAACAATTGATTGTAAAAATTATCGAAATGATTAAATGTAATTTTTTATTTTCCATGATTTTTTCTTAATTTAAATTTCGAGACTGTCGCATAACGAACTAGACTAACCGACGTAGGCTGGCCCTGAGTCCCGACGGGACGTTAGGGACTGGCCACGACACTTGCGAAGGCAAGGGGAGTGCCAGAAGCCTATGTGTCGCAGACCAAGCGAGGGCGAAGTCCCGAAGCGCAGCGGATAGTCGCTGTTATATGCAGTCGCAGAGTGTGAAAAGTATTTCAAAGATTAAGATTTATTTTAAACTTCCGTTTACGAATTTTATCAATTCCTTTTCTTTTCTTTTAAAATCTTTAATTGAATATAAGTATAGATTAGGATATTTTGCATTTTCAATTGGAATTAAATATAATTCGCGAGGGAAGGCAGGATAATCTCCAATTCCTAGAGCAACATAGACATTGATATTATTATCTTTTCCATATTTTAAATATCTGTTTATTTGATCTTGACGAGCCCATTCAACGCCTTCTTTTCCATTATCTACAGTAATCCAACTTCTGAATTTGCATTCAATTGCGAATAATTTGTTAGATTTATTATGTTTGATAAGTAAGTCTGGATCTAAATTTCTTTCTACAGTAACATTAAATTCAACAAAATCAATATCCGAAGTCCAATCAATTAAGCTGAATTCGCTATTATTAAAATCAAAAAGATCTACAATATATTTTTCAAATCTATGTCCTCTCCAAATCTGTTTTCTCTTATTGTCAGGAAACCAAATGTAGAAAGTCTCTTTAACCTTATGAAGAATTTCTAAAATAGCGTGATAGATATTTAATATATTTTCCATTCGAATTTTTTCCGTTTTTAAATTAAATTTTCTGCGATTGCATATAACGAACTAGGCTAATCGACGTTCCTCGTAGCTGAGCCTGCAGCGCAGGCGTTAGCGTCGGCGCGTCTTCTTGCAGGGCAAGAAGCGTGACGGAGAGGAATGTGGCGCTGCCCAAGCGAGGCCGCAAGTGCCGAAGCGCAGCGATTCGCCGCTGTTATGCGACGTGAAATTTATATGTCAAAGACGACATTAATATTCTTTTTATAGCATTCTATGCAGTTTGGTCTTGCTACAGAACTTTTATGTTTTTTTCCACAACTATGGCAGTAATTCATTTCTGACTTGAAAACCCTGTTCCTTTGCCAATTAAAATGACACTCCCTACATAACGGCTGCTGAAGTCTGTTTTCAATTGTTTTTTTACAAGAAATACAATTTGAGCTCTTATCCAAATAGAATTCAGCAATCCTATCAGGTATTACTGTATAGTTATTTGGTACAATATAGTTTTCAAGGTCATATATATGAATTGAGTTTGTTGTCAAGTGTTCAATTGGAATAACATAAGGATAAATATTCTTTGTCTTTTCGTAATATAACCCTATACAGATTAATACTCTTTGTTTAATATTTAATTCGAGTAATCTGTTATATTGGCTTTGGGGAAGAATTTCGACTGTTCCTATTTTATTAATATTTTTTTCTAATAAGATTTCTTCTTCATGTGTTCTTTTTTTTGACTCATGGATTTTTGTTAATTCATCTATGTTATTCTGAATTTTAGTGATATCTCGATATTTACATTCTATGTAAAATTCAATATTTAAGTCACGATTTCTAAATTTAAAGTCAGGTAGTAACGAATCTTCAACAAAGTCTTGTGAGTTTTGTTTGTAATTGTGAGTTTTATGTAATAAATCATAAACTTCCTTTGGAAATAAAACTTCTCTAGCGAAATCCTCAAATTCTTCACCAGTAAGGAAAGACTTGGGTATATTTAATTTTGTTCTCGTAACTTTTCGTAAAATGTCTATTAATTCGTTAAATTCATTCATAGATTTATTTCATGTCGCATAACGAACTAGGGTAACCGACGTAGGCTGACCCTGAGCCTCGTAGAGGCGTTAGGGACTGGCACGGAGCTTGCGTATGCAAGCGAGTGACAGAAAGCCTATGTGCCGTAGGCCGAGCGAGGGCGAAGTCCCGAAGCGAAGTGGTTAGCTGCTGTTATGCGTAGTGGCTTTTTAAATTGAAATTTCCTTCATAGAATCTTCAACCGATCCTCCGTAAGGTCGTTTTCCAGTTTTGTATGCAGCATAAAAAATATTAGATTTTCATTGTTTGGTTTTTGATTTGTTTCAGGATCTACAAAATCTTGATATAAGACAAGACCCAATAAAGAATATTCATAACATCTTTTTTCATGTTTTTCTTTTGATATTTCTATTTCGCAATTTAAAGTCATTAAAAAAGCAAAAAGTAGATATTTTGAATTAAAAGTATTCATTTAATAAAAGTTTATTTGCTTGGTTCTCGAAATTTTTTTTAAAAAAGCAGATATTCCGAATTTTATTTTCATTAGAAAATACTAGACATTTAAATTTATATACAAATATTTTATTTACCAAATAATACTCTTTGAACTATTCAATAATAAGATTTATCTTTCTAGATTCTTACAACATAAAATAGATTCGAAGATAATAAATGTAATATTATTCATTCATTTGTAAAAATAGATACAATAACCAAGAATAATTATTGAGACGGTTGAGATTAAGAAAAATATAAGGTTAATTTTGATATTGTCATTAGTCATATAATCGTTAATAGGTTTTTTCATCCCAGAAAATAACCAACGAAGAAATCCAATGATTCTGGCTATGCCTTCTAAAATATACTCTAACAATAAATCAATTAGTATATTCATTTTAATATTAAGCCATTACGCATAACGAACTAGGCTAACCGACGTAGGCTGACCCTGAGTCCCAACGGGACGTTAGGGACTGGCACGTAGTTTGCGGATGCAAACGAGTGACAGAAAGCCTATGTGCCGTAGGCCGAGCGAGGGCGAAGTCCCGAAGCGAAGTGGTTAGCTGCTGTTATCTGCAGTGGCTATTTGTAAATATTCGGAGATATAATTTATACATAAAACAAAGTTATTGTAAGTTCTAAGGAATATTTTGAAAAATATTACAATTCAAACTTATCGGAGATTTTTAGATAAATTTAAGATTTTCCCCATAAAGAAAAAATAAATTCAGATCATGTTGATTAATTTTCTGAATTACTGGCAAAACCTTTTACAGAGATACATCTAACAATAATGAAAAATTCATCTGTAAATACAGCATTTTTAATTCCTTTTTTGTTTTGTACTTTTGATAAAGCATCTTCTATTGCCCAATCCATAGCAGGGAAAAAAGGTATTCCTAAGAAACTACAACTTCTACCTTCGACGGGTATATCGTCATCGACTATAATTCTTTGATTAAGGTCAATAGTTTTGTAAGAACCCCAGCTCATGCAATTTAGAGAAAGAGTAGTTAAGAGAAGAATATATATTTTCAACATATGCAAGAGACCTTTATTCATAATAAATATTAACGCATGGAATAAGTAGTAAACCGCTAATTTCTAAATCTATATTTTTAAAACTATTTTTACCTGTTGTTTGTTTAAAATCAACCAAAGCATTTTGGATTATTTGCGGATAAACATTGCAATGTTTGAATTTTTTTGTATTCACCTTGTTTTGAGGAGCATTGCTTAGTTCAATATAACCAATGTTTTTTGACATTGGTAGACATGAAGTTAATAATATAGTTGAGAGTAGGATTAGTTTTTTCAATTTTTGTTCCTTTAATTTAAATTATAGCCATTGCAGATAACGAACTAGGCTAACCGACGTAGGCTGACCCTGAGCCTCGTAGAGGCGTTAGGGACTGGCACGTAGTTTGCGGATGCAAACGAGTGACAGAAAGCCTATGTGCCGTAGGCCGAGCAAGGGCGAAGTCCCGAAGCGAAGTGGTTAGCTGCTGTTATCTGAAGTGCGACATTCATTAAATGGATTTAAAACAGATTCTATTTAAATTGATATTTTCCGTTTAGAACCTTTTCTAACTCATCGTTTGTCGGTTTCATTTTTTTGATATCTTCCTCAGTTGGAAGAATTTTTGATTTTATATTTTCAGTTTCAATACCATTGCATGGATCACTTGGGTTTATATTTTGATTTTTGATAGCATTGATCCATGTACAAGAGATTTTCATATACCCTAAAGCACTTGGATGGACGTAGTCAAAATAATCTTGTGGAAGGCCAAGAATAGGATGCATATCAACTAAAGTTATTCTTGCTCTTAAAGAAGGCACTGTATTAATCCAGAATTTATCAATTAGCTGATTGTAATCTCTTATATTTGCACTTAGAGTATCATAATTAGGTAATTGAGTAGTAGCAACAGGTGAAATACGAATTATTTTTGCTAGAAAAATTTGTGTTTTTGGATTATTTGTAAGTAGAGAATTTACAACTTTAAAGAGATCTATAGCGGCATTATTTGGAGATTTTCCTTGTATAATGTCGTTTGTACCAGAATGGACTAGTGTAATATCTGCGAAGCTTGGGTAGTTAGCAATTTTAATAAGTTGGTCATTTCTCCATCCAGGATAACCATCGTGAGTTTGAGTATTAGTAATCCACTGTTGAGTATTTGAACCTCCACTTTGATAGCCTTCTGTAGCAAAAACGAAAGCTTTGTTTGTTATTGCAAATTCAGTCATCCAAACTCTATATCCACCAACAGCTTGATTAGGTGGCATGCATATAAACTGTTCGATCGAATATACTGGACAGTATCCCCAGTCAGTAAAACCAAATCCATAGGTGATAGAATCTCCGAATGGTCGAATAAGAACTGGTTTTGTTAGGTCAACTGATGTATCTTTAGCTTGAGTTTCTACATTTATAGCAAATAACAATGTAATTGTTAAAAAAATAAATTTGATTGATTTAGTAAGTTTCCTGAGTTTCATTTTTGCCTTCTTATTTGTTTTAATATTTAATTTGTCGCATTTCAGATAACGAACTAGGGGAGACGACGTTCCTCGTAGCTGAGCCTGCGAATGCAGGCGTTAGCGTCGGCGCGCTTCTTGCGATCGCAAGAAAGCGTGACGGAGAGGAATGTGGCGTAGCCCAAGCGAGGCCTTGTGCCGAAGCGCAGCGTTTCCTCGCTGTTATGCGAAGGCTATATTTATGCTTTATGGCAGTTTTTTTATGATCCAAAATATTGGTATTAGATAGCATGGTAACGTGTAATCCTTGTTTTCATAGCTGTCAATATTTTGGTTATAATATTTAGTTACTAAAAAATAATTGTAATATGAGGGGATAATGAACGACATGAAAATTAATAGAATTCCAAGCAAGGATATTATAGATTCTCCCCATTGAGCATTGCAGATATTTATTCTATAATTATTTTGAAATAATTTAGTTGAGTAAGCTAAACTTATAAATATTTCAATTATTAAAACTATTCTTACAAGCGCCGCATAATAATTAGGCATCCAGTTTAGCTGATGTATTTTGACTTCGTCGTCATTATGTGCTTTTTTCGGAGAAAAACGTTCAGGGAAGATTTTTGGTATAGCTGTTGATCCTTGTAATTTTGAAAATTCTCTTATATTGGATACTATTAATTGGTCTCTTCTGAAACTTGCAGAGTAAGACGAGAGTAAACTAATAAAGGCTAATAGTATTAAGTTAGAAATGAAGTATACTGCCGCATAATCCAAAAATTGAATAGAAATTACTCCCTTTATAGTTCTTTCAAAATTATTGGTTACATATCCAAAACCTAATAGAACTGGTGCAATAATCGCTAAGAATGAATAAACTGATGTCAGCTGTGTATTTTGATTAATGGCAAATTGTTCATTGAATTTTAAAAGTATTTCTTTCCTTATTTCTTTTTTTAAAGTTTCTTCTTCCATTTTTTTTTCCTTTTTGATTAAATTTATATAGCTTTCGCATAACGAACTAGGGGAGACGACGTTCCTCGTAGCTGAGCCTACGTAGTAGGCGTTAGCGTCGGCGCGCTTCTTGCGATCGCAAGAAAGCGTGACGGAGAGGAATGTGGCGCAGCCCAAGCGAGGCCTTGTGCCGAAGCGAAGCGTTTCCCCGTTGTTATACGACGTTCGGAGTTAGAGAGGGGAGCTACAGTTCACCTTTTATTAGTTTTTCTATTTTATCTTTTGGCGATTTATAATCATTGTCACCAAAACCTTTAGAATTCATTTGTATTTTTAATTTTTCGAAATTTAATCCAGTACATGGTCCAGAAGGATTTGAATTATTTATTCCCGCCATCCAATTACATGCCATTTTGAAATAACCGAAAGCATTTGGATGAATACCATCAGGTGAGTAATCATTTTGATCATTTAAGAGATTAAACATATTTACTACCCTGACTCTAGCTTTTATAATTGGTGGTAGAGCGTTATATTTACTATCAATAAGACTATTGTATAATTGTATTTGGGAATTTAGATTTGAAAACTGTTGATTAATGGAGGAAATTTGAATTATTTTAGCAACAACGACAGTCGTATTTGTATTTGCTGCTAGAATATTATTAATAATAATAAATAGGTTATTTGCAGCGGTTTCGTAAGATTTATTTTGTAGAATGTCATTTGTACCAGCATGTAATAATGTAAAGTTGGAAAAACTAGCGAAGGTTGAGATTTGAATTAGCTGGTCTGTTCGATAACCTGGATAACCATCATGAGTTTGAGTATTAGTTATCCATTGTAAATTATAGGATCCACCGCTTTGGTAACCTTCAGTAGTAAAATATAATCCTAAACCTTGAGTAGCAAGTAAAGTCAACCATCCTCTATATCCACCTCCAGCCAATGCAGGAGGCATACAAAGTTGTTGGTTAATTTGTGAAACGTAACAATTACCCCAATCAGAAAAACCAACACCATAAGTGATAGAATCACCGAAAGGTCGAATAAGAATGGGCTGTAACGATTGTGCAGTTAAACTAGTTAAGTTGGAATAGATGACTAGTAGACAGGCAAATAGGATTTTCTTAATATTTTGTTTCATATTTTTCTCTTTTATTAAAATTTATTCCGACGAATGTCGTATAACGAACTAGCCTTACCGACGTTGTCCGTAGCTGAGCCTCCGATGGAGGCGTTAGCGTCGGCGCGTTTTCTTGCAAAGCAAGAAACGTGACGGAGGACAATGTGGCTTTAGCCCGAGCAAGGGTTTGCGGAGCAAATCCCGCAGCGTAGCGGTAAGGCGCTGTTATGCGTAGTTAAAAATGAGATAGTAGCTCTACGGCTATTTCCGGATCGGAAGTCACTTTGCAGTTAAAGTTATTAATCATTTTTAATTGTTTATTATTTATCAAACTAGAAATGTGTCCATCTGTAAGGAAGATATCCGAATATGGTATTGCAACTTTAGAGTGGAGAATATCAAAGCTTAAACTTTTTTGATATTCCATTTGTTTATTCCATCTAATTAGACTATGGATGCCCGCTCCAATGGAAACGGTCGGAAATAGGTTGAATTTTTTTTCTTTATGCAAGATGTAAAAAATATAGTTACGGATAGCTATTGCTTCTGATTTTAAATCATCTTCTTTCTGTCCAAGATTCCTTAATGCTGTAGGAATATATTCGGTATAGAAATCAAGTGAGCCTAATATTTCTTTTCCTAATAGCTCGTCAAATGAATTTGAATCATTTAGGTTTTCTGCTTTTCCCGTTGTCAAAATATTGAAAATTTCTTCTTCATGATCTTCGATATTCTGAAATTTCCCGAGATCCATCTCTGGATTTAGAAATATATCAGTAAGACTTTTTTCCCAGCTAAAATTTAAGTAAGAATTCTCTAATTCTTCTTTATTTTCAAATTCGTTGAAATTTGGGAAGTTTGCTTGGTACGCAAAAATGGGCTTAGTATATATTGACTTCCTTCTCTCTTGAAAATCAATTAATTTTCCTTTAGCAAATAATACTGCATATTTTAACTCATTTAGTTCTCTCTCAATCATAGGAATAATGCAGAAGTTTTTTGAAAGCTTTTGGAATATTTGAATTAAACTACTATATTTATTGTATTTTTTTTTCTTAAAATTTTCTCTTATATGAATATCTGAAATTAGAGTGATGGCTCTCTTTTTTTCGACATTATCTAGTATAACTTTGTAAAGTTCAGGTATCCCTTTCCTAACTTCTAGATTGTTTTCAAATTTTATGAAATCTATCCAGTAGTTTAAATCTAGATAAATAATTTTACAGTCTTGATATTGGTAAAAAAGTTCACGATTTTTGTTTAAAAATTTTTCAAATGAATTCATTTTTAATTACGCATAACGAACTAGGGGAGACGACGTTCCTCGTAGCTGAGCCTGCGAACGCAGGCGTTAGCGTCGGCGCGCTTCTTGCGATCGCAAGAAAGCGTGACGGAGAGGAATGTGGCGCAGCCCAAGCGAGGCCGAAGTGCCGAAGCGAAGCGTTTCCCCGTTGTTATGCGCTGGAATCTTTATGGTAATTAGTAGTTTTCGGATACTTTTGATACCTTGAAGTTAAAGATGTTTTCGATCCCAAATAGTAAATTGTCTTTTGTTTCGACGGAAGGATACTTTACTATATTGTTTATGTTGGATAGAATGTCCTTCTTTTTGGTATTGTTTAGCTTTTCCCAAAAGTCTATATTGATTGCCGTGCAATCACATCTCGTTATTATGAATCTTGCCAAAGCTTCGGGTAATTTAGCATTTTCTTTCGATTCTTTTGTATATTCCTTGAGTGAATTAAAAAAAGCTAAACATGCATAATCACTTTTAGAGTCCCATACAAAAAGAATTCCCCAACCTTCCTCTAATTTAACTGACGAGAATGCAAGAAGCCCAAATAGAATGTCGGTTCTCGAAATATTCTGAATTTGATTTCCTTGAAAATCATAGTCTAAAAAAGTTGCTCCTGAGAATAGTATATCTGGCATTCCTTCTACATGAAATAGAGTAAATCTTATACTTTTAAAATCATTATTTGATAATAAGCTATCAAGATTTAATTTATGTTCGGTTAAATTCATCATTCCTATTAGAATTCCTAATTCAAAGCTATTTAATTTCAGATTAAGATTGTTACTTTCGGCAATTTTTTTTGCCTCATTTAAAAGTGTAATAGATTGTTCTTTTTGGATTATTGCTTTGGATAATGATCTGAATAAATACAAAAAAGCCTGTTTTCCTGATAGATCAAAATTGAGATTATCAATTTCTTCAAATATATAATTATCGTGATAGCTACAAAAACCTGGGAACGTGGTTGCTTTGGCAATTCCCTGCTTTTTTTCTTTTATTGTACCTTCTGGATTTCTAGCATTGAAGAAATTGTTTTCAAAGACGATTACTTCCCCATTTTTCGAAATTAGTTTAAGTAAAGATTGTGAAATTGCATGGGACTTAATCGGTTTATTAATACAGTTAATAGATAAGCACTTTCCTTTAAGTTTTATTTTTTTTATTATTCTTAATAATTCATTTTTTGGTGTCTTATTCATGATTTTAAGATTCTTGCGCATAACGTAACTAGCTAACCGACGTAGGCTGGCCCTGAGCCTCGCAGAGGCGTTAGGGATTGGCACGACGCTTGCGAATGCAAGAGGAGTGACAAAAGCCTATGTGCCGGAGGCCGAGCGAGGGCGAAGACCCGAAGCGAAATGGTTAGCGGCAGTTATGCGAAGTGCTAAATTTTCAATTATTCATATTTTCTAAATATGCTTTTGTTAAGAGTTCAGCTTCTATCCATTTTACAGTTAATTGTAGAAGAATTTTTAAATCACTTATGTCTTTGTCTTCCCATTTTTTTGTGTAATGAGTTTCATCATTTCCAAGCCATGCAGCTCTTTCTGCACAAGCTTTAATATTTTGATCTGAAATTCTATTTCTAATTGAATTACCAAGAAGCTCTTTTTTTATTTTTTCTTCGTCTTCGGGAAATTTAATAATAAGGTAATCTTTGATCAAAAATTCTAACGATTTTCGAAATCCTACGCCGGCAATATGATATAAATTTTGTTGCTCTGCAACGGAAGCCTGATTATAAATTTCGATAAAATTTGGTGATGTCTTTGTAATTTCTGTAGAAAATTCATTCTTAACTATAGTTTTGGGTAAAGAATATAAGAATTCATAGCTTTTTCCATTATGCTTAAAATAACTTATGAAATAAGATTTGCATTCGGAGTTTACACATAAATAGATTAATTCAATATCATTGTCTTTTTTTATTTGTCCGATTATTTGAATTGGTTCAATATGACGATTGCAAATCGGACAGCTATCTACAATTTTATTTGCGCTGAAGGTATTAGATTGTCCGGCTCCATGTTTTAGTGTAAGATTTGGCATTTTTAATTTCCTTTGTTTTAGATTTTAATTTTAGCATTTCGCATAACGAACTAGGGGAGACGACGTTCCCTGACCCTGAGTCCCGGAAACGGGACGTTAGGGACTGGCACGTAGTTTGCGGATGCAAACGAGTGACAGAAAGGGAATGTGCCGTAGGCCAAGCGAGGCCGTAAGTGCCGAAGCGCAGCGTTTCCCCGCTGTTATACGCAGTTGAGAATAGCTATGGTATTATTTCACCGCTGTGACTGCCATATATTTTCCCTGTAACAAGGCCTTGTTTATAATAATCATTCAATAATTTTAGAAAAGAATTTACATCATCAGTATTCTCCAAAACAATTTTATTGCTAGGTGATAATTTTAATTCTTTTTGTTCCATCTGTTGAAGAACTTGTTTCATTTTTGTGATTTCATGGCTATCTAAAGTAGTCTGAGTTCCTTTTTTTCCTATATTTGAAACGGTTTTAAGAATATTTTTGTTTTCTTTAATTTCCTTTTCAAGGAGAGCGATTCCTTCTATTAAGCCGGTATTTGTTAAAGTTTCAATAACTTCTTTAGCAAATTCAAGAAATTGATTTTCCATACCAACAAGAATTTCGAAATTTGATTTGTTAAGTATATAATAAGTATCTCCAAAGAATAAACAGTCAATCCTTGAGTCGAAACTCACTGTTTCATTTGGAGAAATTTTAAGTTCTCCATCAGCGCTGTCCCAGTAGCTTGATAACTTTTCTCTTAAATTTTTATCATCAGTGGCAATCTTTGAAGATGTTGATTTTCTGAAGCAGAGAAAAGAATTTTTATTATCATTAAATTCAATAGCATATGCCCATAAATTTTTTTTTACATCAGAAAGTGATTTCATGTGTTCTGTTTTCTTATTCATTAAGAGTTCTATTGTCTTATGAAAGGAAAGATTTTTGTCTTCTTTTAGTTTGCTTATTATACCACTTAAATCGTCGTTAATTATTTGATAATTTATAATATTGTATTTCCCGTTATTGGATAAATTTTTTAAAGATTCGAGTAGTGAATCTTTAAAAAATAAATTTATTTCGTTGGATAAATCTGCTTTGATCGGAAAATAATCGTATTTATCAATTGTTTTTTCTTTTAGACCTTTTTTTGGTTTTCTCTGAATAAAGTAGAAAGTTACATTAAGATTTTGCGAAGAAAGTATATCAATAATAGAATCGAGTTCCTTTACTTTTTTCATTGATTAGTTCCTGTAATTATTGAATAATATAATCTGCTTCCGATAGGTTTAATCTTAATTATATCGTCTTCGTTAAGATGGCTTTGTTCTGAGATTATCATTCCTTTGTTGGTTTTATTTGAATTTAAATATTTGAATTCAACCTGAAAGATCGTATATTTAAGGCTTAGAGTTGGATTTATTAATAACATTGATGAATTTGTATATATAAAAAAGGTAACAATTAGTAGAATTAATAGGGAAAAAAGACTTATTGGATTTGATAGATCTTGAAAAAGAAATGGTAATAGGTAGGTAAATAAATAAGACAATGATTCGTTATTTTTGTTTTCTATATCCGTAATAATTGCAGTATCGCCGCTAAAGGTTACACGTCTTTTCATATTTTTTAAAAGAAAGATAAGTCCAGTGAAACCATATAGAGTTAACACGGAAAAAATCGTAATTGCGCCAAAGTGTTGTAAATAAATAAAAAATCCCTCTAAATTTAATCCTGCCCAATGAATATAAATAGAGTAATCATATAATTGGCGAATAGTTAAAATAAGAAATAATGGAAAGTAGGATACTATAAATAGAGAGAAGCGAGCATTTTTAGTTAATTTGGTTTGATTTTCCATAGTAAATATTCCCTAAATATTTTTCTCAATTGCGTATAACGAACTGTATTTGTATTATATTTAATATTCTATTTCGGTCGTATTTACTGTGGAAATTCGTTTATTGTTTTTTCTTTAATGACTTCTGGTTAAACGTTTTTTTTGCCTATTGAGTGACTTTTTGAATAGGGCTTATTTCCGATTATTTCTTTTTATTTGTTATTCGTTTATCATGCGAATTTTGGTGATTTTCTGCTTTTACTTATCTTTATGAGACATAATATTGCTTTGCTTCTTTTTGAACATTGGGCATAGCTTCGCCCCCTGAGTCCCATGTTTTAAAAACGAATCTGAGTCTTTTTTCTGTGATGGTTTTCGCAAACGTTTTTTGAATAATACCTGGAAATTATCGTATAACACGTATTTTTTATTTTGATTTTATCTGTTTTTTTTGACTTCAATGCAATAAAAGAAAAATTGAATATATGAATGGATTGTTTTTTATTTTAGTTTGTTTTTAGATTGGAAAGGGTAATCTTTGTTCGTCGCTAATTAATTCGTTAAAATCTTCGAAGCTTGCAAAACCTGTCCAAATTTCTTTAAATGATATAAGGAGTAGTTTTCTGTAATATTTTTTGTCATATCTTATGGTTTTTTGATTGTTTTTACTTTCGATTCTTTCTTCTGTTTTATACCTTTCTCCTTTTTGCTCTGATATTTGGTTTACTACCAAATATCGGACTTTTTCTCCTGCTTGAACCCTTACACCCATTTCGAGTAAATCTTTGACTGCAACTGCACTAGGTGCATCTACACTATAGCCTTCTGGGTCTTGTGATGTTGATCTTTGTATGAGGAGTTCTTTCCAGTTAAGATTGCCGGAAGATAGTAGTACATCATATTTTTTGAATATTTGCAAGATCTCTTCTTCATGAGATTGCATTTCTTTTATTGTTTCGAATTTACACATCCATTCAATCATTTTGATTTGTGCAGCTTTTACGTATGGTGGAAAATCCTTTCTTCGTTGGACAATTCCTCGTCCTTTGAAATTTCCATTGAGAAAACGTCCCATGTAACGATTGGCAACGGGCATTTTTTCATCTGTAGTGGAAGGAGGAAAACATAACCAGGAGAATATACCTTCGATTTCCATTGCTATTTTTGTTTTTGCTAGTATTGTTTGGCAAACTTCTTTAAGATCTTCGATTTTGATAGGGGACTTATCTTTTTTTTGTATAAATATACAATCAGTGATTGCGTGTATTAAATCATATCCGTAATTTTCTGCTGTTTCTTTGGCGATAAGTAGCTTTTCTCTTCCAAAGGCAGTGACTGATTCATGGCTTTCTAGTTTTCCAAATTTTGCATTTCGATAACCCAGATAACCGAATGAGGTGACGAGCATCCATTTTAAACTAGATTGTTTTTGGTCTATTGCAGATTTGTCTGGATGATTTGTCTCTTTACATTGTTTTTTGTAATAATTCCTTCGCTCTACAATATGAGATAGTGCAACGGACACAATCCCCTTTCTTTTGTTACAGATTCGGTATCCAAGGGAAGGCACTGTTTCTGTAGTTGGATCGTTTGTACAACAGAGACAGTTGATTGTTTCTGGAGAGATATTGTGTAAGACCATCACCTTGGGATACATTTGCGAAAAATCTAATTGAGCTACATTTTCCAATACAAATCCATTTTTGATATCTGCTTGAAAAACGAGTCCCCCCTTATCTGCATTTAGCAAATCTAAGGCGGTCTTTGGAGCTTCTAGAGCACTTTTTTGCCAAGGTACTAAATAGTTCATTCGTAGAGCGACATCTACTTCGATGTAGGTAAGAGCTTTTCCTGTGGATGCCCGCGCCATTTTTTGAATGGGCAATCGAGAAATTCGGGAGAGTTCTATAATCCCCATTAGATCCGCTTCTTTGTAAACAAAACCATTTCTGGAATCTATATGCCATCGACCGAATAGAGGATAGGAGGGTGCCCTGTAGACTATCGTCCCGTAAGTATTGAAACTAGTACCCTTCGTTTGTATGGAACGTCGTATTGAGCTTGTTTTGTCCCTATCGAATTCTGTTGGGATATGGCTCTCCTGTGATGCCTTAAAAATATAGGGAAATATAACTTGGTCACCATAACTGGTGAGTACAATATCAGGATCATGTTTTTTGAATATTGCATTTAGTTGGTGGATGAGTTGGCTGGAATCACCAGTTGGGATTGTATACAACTCGGATTTTGTTTCCACCACAAGGGAATTGTTTACAAAGGGGATTCTATGACTTTTTTCTAAATAGAGTGATACCTTACTTAAGTCTGGAATTTTGTAATCCATTTCTTCGATATTTGTTAAAGAGCGAATCGCTCTGATTCGGTTGAGGCTGTTTTTTGTTGTTTCATAATTCACTTCTATGTAGGCAAGGGGATAAATATCCTTTTCGACCATATATCCTGTGGTAATTTCTATGTCTGAATGGTAGATATCATATTTTCCATATAAGTGAAAGAGTTTGTTTGTGATTTTTGGTAGGAGTTGTGGTTTGGAAATGACTAACTTAAGAACAGAGATCGTTTTGTTTTCATAGAATAGGCGTTTTTCGGTGAAGGTTGGTATTTCTATTAGTGCATCTAGTTCATAGAATCGTTTCACTAGTTTTCCTAGAATGTTTGGTGATGCGTTTACATAAATTGTGGGATAAAATTCATCAAAAAATAATCGGAGCTCTCCCGAGTCGGATTTTATCCATAGATAGATTTTTTGTTCTGAGTGGTAGATATCAAACAAGTAACCTTGGAATGTTTCCATAACATTTGGATGATTGGATTTACTTAACTGACATCTTTTGTAGACTTTTCTTTAATTCGTTCATTTCTTTTTTTGTTTCTATGAGCATAGAAAGTATCATGGAGTCGATGGGATATGGCAGGGATGCCATCACACCAGCTTGCACTTGTAATTTGGCAGTCCGGATTAGATCATCGAAGACCTCTTGGTCGGACTTGCGAAGAGATCTTCGAAAGTCTGATAGGTTTTCTTCGATTTGTAACATTTGGCGAGAATAGGGTGCAATGGTTCTTCCCATGTTAAAGTCCTGCGATAGAAGTTTTTCTTGTGCGAATGCGAGAGAGACCTTTGTCCATCTTTAGTTCCCAGAGATTTTGTGTGACACGTAGTAGTTTTGGAAAAAAGATTTGAAAGTTTTTATGTGAATAGGTCCAAGATTCAATGATGAGTAGAGGAACATTCTCACTGGGAAATTTTTCAATGACACCTAACATCAAGTTTAATAAAAACAAACCTTCCTCATCTTTGACGTCACCATCTAAAAATTGTTTACAAGGAGCTAATAGAAAGTAGATGGTATTTTCTTCTTTTATGGTAAGAATGTTTTTGAGTGCATCTAAGATTTGATAGGGGGTGAATGCTCTTTGGATTCGAATTTTTTCTAAAAATGGTTCTGGCGCTAAATTCTGTTTTCGTGTTTCTTCTGCGATGGTGAAGGGATTAAAACGAATGGCACAATCCAAATTAAAAACCTGAAATCCCGAACAAACCATGGCATATTGCCAAAAATGAGCGAGCCGATACATCCCTCTTTCTCCGGTGAGAACCCCAAGGTCTCTCTGGTTCCAATTCTGGATGGGTTCGTAGACATTGGTGGATATTTGGGATTGTTCCGCAAGAATCATGATACTAATTATATGTATAGTAAAAATATGTAAAGTGAAATTCGAAAGGAAACTTCCTTTTTCAGAGACTGGAAAAAGAAAGTCACTTACCTTTTTGCCAAGTAGAAAGGCGGGTATAAAGTGTAAGGGGGAGATCGAAAAAAAATGTAAGCGAGTTTGTACGAATGGCACGTATTGAAGTGAGCGAGAACCATGAGAAAAAGGAAATTTGGAGGGTATCTAAAGGCAGAAAAGCAAACATGAAAAGTAATTTGCTGTAAGGCAAAGAGAAGGGTCGACTAAAACTGAATCAACTCCCTTGCCTACCTAGACATTCCAAAGTAATATCTAGGTAAGTTGAAGCGAAACTTATAGCGGTGGGACTTCTTGAACGGTTTTGACACCAGTTACAAAGTAGCTAGTTTCGGCAAAACAGCTAAAAGGAACTCCTACATGTTCTTCGTATTCCAGAACCACTCGTTTGCCAATGGATCCGTTCAATTGTTCTGCAATGGCTTCGTCTCGAATGCTGAAAAAGAATTTTTCGGTCATAGTACCTGGCATGGTAACAAGGGCCATTTCCCCTTCCCAAGTTTTGCAAATCCAACCTTTTTTGGAAAGTTTTTGGATGTATCCTGCACGGTCTCCTTCTGAGTAACTCCATTGGAGTGTGAGCCAAGTGTAACCCGCAAACAAAACGGCGAGGAGGATGATAAAAAAGCTGAATCGAATTAAAAATTTACCCATAAGTTAATCCAGAAGTTTGGAGAGAAAAGGGAAAGTTTCAAGACAATATTTAGACCCAAGGAAGACAAATTCTGAAATTACAACGCTCCCCTGCGCCAGGGATACGAAGGGCTTGGTCCTTTGGAGGGAACCGACAAAGGACGGGAGCGAATGCGGACCCCGAAAGTAGCCCGGTCCGTATGGAAAAAGAGTATCGTCGTCTAACGAATCGGAGGCGCCAAAAGAAAATAAAAACGCTGCCAAAGTATGAACATTTTCATAAAAAAAATCTGAAGATTCGGATTGGAGTAGAAAGATTTCCTGGTTCGTGGTAAAGGAAAGCCATTGGGTGGCGGGTCTAGTTCCCCACCCTGAATCGGGCGGGGAGTACACTACCCACACATTCTTTCTTGCCAAACTCACGAACCCCCACCAAACTCTCCACAATGCGCATTTTATTTCTCTCTATCTTTTTGTCGTCTGCATTTGTTAGTTGCTCTTCGGTATCCTATCAAAACACAGAGAAAGCCAAGGCCACCAAACAATGGGGAGTTTTGGAAGTCAAAGAAACGGTCCGAAACATGAGCCATTCTTTATCAGCATACTATAAGTCAGATTTGAGGACAGGATATTTGGAATGGAAGTCACTGCAAAATTCCACATCGGAACATATCGATACAAAACTCATTACCAATGAAATTTTAAATCAACTGACAAAAGATAAAGTGCCATTTGTAGATACCTCCCTTCGCGAAGAGGCGACCACAGAAATTGCCTTTGGGAAAACTGGAATGGTGTCGACTGATTCTCGTTTGGCGGTAGGTAAGTTTAAGTCACCCTCTCATAAAATTAAGGGAGAGATCAATGAAGTGGTCAATTATGAAGCGGGGTCTGGTATCCAATACATCACAGTGACTCTTTTTTTAGTGAGTTTGGAAACAAACCAAATTGTTTGGTCAGAACAAAATGGTTTTTTAAAAACAAGCCGAGTGGAAGGTTATGGTCTTTGATTGTCTGGGAAAAAACCAAATCGAACTTTGACCTTTCCCATGGCCGGGCTTAACGTATATGGTAAGGATTCTGGATTCATTGTGAGTTTGGGATCATTCAGAGTCAATTTTGATTTTCCCATCCAAACATATTCGGGAAAAAATCGAACATATCGGTATTCATCGGAAATGTCTAGGTCTTTACGAATATTTCTTCTGGCATCATCATAAGATGTTTCAATCCATTTTGCACCAAGTTGAAAACCATAAATCATAATACCAACACCAAGTGCAGATAGTTCACTGGACTGAATTTCCACACCTCCATACACAACTCCGGCGCCTAATGCCACAATGGCGGTACCGGCAAGTATCGCACCCGTGACTTTCACAGTTCCTTTGGTTCCTTCTTTTAAGGCGGAGGCAGAAACTAATTGAAAGTATTTGGAATCTTGGATGAGTTCCGAAATTTCATTGTCACGGATGAGGTGACGTTCATACCAACCCAAAGTGTCTTTTTCTAATACAAGTGCTGTTTTTCCTTGGCCATCTGTGAGTGTTAGTTGGGATTGTTTGCCTGTTTGCCGAAATTTAAGATTTCGTAAACCCCGGATGAAATTTAAATGAGCCGAAGGATCCATTTCTGGTTCCGCCCCTGGACCACCAAAAATTAGAATGAATTCTCCTTCTTGGGTATACTTTTCATTGGCCATGGCTCTTAGGGCTGCGGATTGGGGTTTAAGTTGGCTTGCTTTTCGAAAGTCTACTTTTGCTTCATCTACAGAACCTGTAGAAAGCCAAAGAGAGGCGAGTAATAGGCGTAAGGTGGGGTCGTCAAATTGGCCTTCGGCACTCCATTCTCCACTGAGTAAGTTTCCCGCATACCGAGCTTGGATTTTTCCTTTATCATAATCGCCCACTCTTACGTAATACAAACCAAGTAAGATGTGTAGGTAGATGATTTCAGCTTCAGATGCGTAGTATCCTTCTTCGGTTTCCATATAGAAAAAGGATTTTAGGGAACGAGTGGCGCTGAAACGAAGGCGTTCTTTACTTTCTTCTGCGATCCTTTCCAGTGGCTTGTAGTCTGTTCCTCCTTTGAGAAATCCTAAATGGGCCCGTTCGAGGACTGCTATAAAACCTTTCCGTTCTTCCGTAGGAAGATACTCGATGGCTTTTTCCAGGTTGGCTTTTTTATAGGCGCGGAGGGAGTCTTCATATTCCTGTCGTTTGGCGATACTTGTACACTGAATACAGAGTAGAGTGAATACCAGAGAACAAAAGGATAGGCGCATCCGGCCTATCCTCTGAAAAATTTTAGTTTTGTCTATTCGAAATAACCTTTTAGGCCTGATTCAAATTCTGTTTCCAAAGACTTGGTTGTCCATTCCCATTGGAATCCATTGCCTTTGACAGAAAGGGATGACTTAGGACTCGATTTACCAATAGGAAAAAAAGAAAGACCTGCTTTTTCATATTTTGCTTTTACTTTCTCTTCGTTTTCAGGAAGGAAACTCACTACAAACGACGCTCCTGTTTCGCCAAAGCAAAGTTCGTCGAAGCGAGGAAACTTTTTTTGTATTTCTTCTACATTGGCTTCGATTCCTTTGTTTCCAGAAATCACAATTTTGGCAAGGGCCACAAGAAGTCCACCGAGTGACAGATCTTTGGCGGAAGTCAGGAGTCCTTCTTTGCGGCAAGTGATCAGTGTGTCTATCGTTGCTTTTTCTTTGGTTAGGGAAATTGTTGGAATTTTTCCTGTATCAAGACCATGGAAACGGTAGAGGTATTCAGAGGCGGAGATTGTGGGTTGGAATTCACCTACTAGGGCATAGACGACTGATTCGTTTGTGCGAGGGTAGGTATGAAGTCCCTTCGCCACATCATCGATCACTCCCACCATACCAATAGTAGGTGTAGGGAAGACCGGTCCTTCAGGAGATTCATTATAAAAGGATACGTTTCCACCTGTGACAGGTAGGCCTAGGAACCGACAAGCATCACCGAGTCCGCGCACACATTCACTGAAGATGTAGTAGTTTTCTGGGATGTAGGGGTTTCCAAAGTTTAGGTTGTTTGTCACACCGTAAGGTTCGGCACCCGTGGAAGCTACGTTTCTTGCCGATTCACAAACGGCAATTTGAGCTCCTTCATAAGGGTTAAGATACGTATATCGAGAGTTACAGTCTGTGGCCACAGCGATCCCTTTTTTGGTTCCAGGAATTCTGACAAGACCCCCATCTTCCCCAGGTTGTACTACCTTCACAAGTCCTACTTCTGTATCATACTGTTCATAGAGTGGTCTACGTGATGTGATATTGAGAGAAGAAAGAAGGGTATTTAAAGTTTGGGAAACTGTATCGGCTTGTAAGTCCGGGATTTTGGAAGAATCAAATTTGATCACCTCATCGAGGTAAGCGGGTCTTTTTTCTTCTCTTACATAACGCGGGGCACCCCCACCAAGAACGAGTGAGTCTGCCGGAATTTCCGCTTTGAGAATTCCATCTTTTCGGATCCGAAGGATTCCGTCCCCAGTCACTGTTCCAATTTCTACTGCATTCAGTCCCCATTTATGGAAGATGGAAACTAGCTCCTCTTCTTTTCCCGTTTCAGGAATGACGAGCATTCTTTCTTGGGATTCCGATAACATAATTTCATAAGCGTTCATGTCGGATTCACGAAGCGGAACTTTGTTAAGATCCACATCCATTCCGGTTTTTCCTTTGGCACTCATCTCCGATGTAGCACAAGAAATTCCTGCTGCCCCCATATCTTGGATTCCTACGAGGAGATTTTTTTGGATGGCTTCGAGGGAGGCCTCCATCAGAAGTTTTTCCATAAAAGGATCGCCCACTTGCACCGCGGATCTTTTTTCTTCTGATTCTTTGGTAAGGTCCTTGGAGGCGAAGCTTGCTCCGTGAATTCCGTCGCGCCCAGTTGTGGCACCAACGATGTACACTTTGTTACCTACCATACCTTTGGTAGAGGCAGAAGCCATTTGGTCGTGGCGAGCAATCCCCACAGTCATGGCATTCACGAGTGGGTTTTTTGTGAAAGTAGGATGAAGGAATAACTCACCTCCACCCACAGCAATCCCAAGTGAATTGCCATAATCTCCAATTCCTTTGACCGCCCGAGTGAGTAAATACTTGTTCCGAGGTTCTTTAGGATCACCAAACCTTAGTGAGTTGAGAGAGGTAATGGGACGAGCTCCCATAGTAAAAATATCACGCATGATCCCGCCAACACCAGTCGCTGCCCCTTGGTAAGGTTCTACAGCTGTCGGGTGGTTGTGGCTTTCGATTTTGAAGACAACGGCAAGGCCGTCCCCAATGTCCATAGCTCCGGCATTCTCTTCTCCGGCCCCAGCGAGGAGTTTGTCTGATTTTGTTGGCAGAGTTTTTAATTTTAAAATAGAATTTTTATAAGAGCAGTGTTCCGACCACATAGCGGAGAAGATCCCAAGTTCCGTTGAGTTAGGCATTCTTCCTAAGATTTTTTGGATCTCTACAAATTCAGTTTCTGTAAGTCCGTGTTCTTTGGCATCATCGAGATTCACTTTCTCTTTTTCCATACTGTTTCCTTAAACAAGTTCCCTATAATTGCGATTGAAGTAGAGGAGGGGAGAACCTTCTTTTGTGTCCACTGCTTCGACAAGACCGATCACGATCCAATGGTCTCCCACCTCGAGGATCCGGTCGACTTTACAGTCGAGGGAAGCCAAAGAGTCCCGTAAAACGGGGGCTCCGGTGGTGAGTGTTTCTGGCTTTAATCCTTCCAAAACAACCGCTTTGTCCAGGGAACCAGAAGCAAAATCAGCGGAAATTTGTTTTTGTTCGGAAGAAAGAATATTCACGACGAAGTTTCCTGAATCTTGGATGGGTTCTTTGGCACTGGAATCTTTGGCCAAACAGAATAAAACTAACGGCGGTTCTAAGGAAACTGAAGAAAAACTAGAAACCGTGACTCCTCCTTTTTTTTGAGAAGACTCGTAAGTAATCACACAAACTCCACTCGCCCAAAGCGAAAGTGAAGATTTGAACTTGTCAATGGATGCTGGCATAAAGCCTCCGTATTGACAAATATCAATTTCTGGAAGGATTCTAAAAACCAATTTCCATTTGACCGAGTGATAAAATGCAGATGAGGTTAGGGTAAGGGAATCGTATGAAAGCACTCACCAAACATAGAGAATTAATTTTTAATGACCTAAGAGAAAGAAAAGACCACCCCACAGCAAAGATGGTTTTTGAATCGGTAAGAGGAAAAGCGGACAAAATCAGTTTTGCCACAGTTTACAATTCATTGGAATACTTAGTAGAACACAAAATGGTAAACAAACTCAATATCGAATCAGACTCGGTTCGTTATGATGCCTTTTTGGATGACCACTCCCATTTACTTTGTAGTGATTGTGGAAAGGTTTTGGATGTTCCCCCTTTAAAACTCAGTGCAGACACGGACCTTAAGAGCCTAGGTTTTCAAGTCAAACACGTGGACATTGTGGTGACAGGAACCTGTTCTTCTTGTAATTCTTTGTAATTTTTTCTGGATAGGGAGGTTCCCTATCCCATGTTTGTCCTATGGGCATCATTCATTCACTTTCGGCGGACCTAATCAATCAAATTGCCGCCGGAGAGGTGATTGAATCGACTCATTCCATCCTCAAAGAACTCATCGAAAACTCAATCGATGCTGGTGCCTCTAAGATTGAAATTGCCACAGACTCCGCTGGGTTTGGCCGGATCCTTGTTTCCGACAATGGACATGGAATCCAAAAAGACGATCTCCCTCTTGCCATCAAACGTTATGCCACTTCCAAAATCCATGACTTCCACGACTTAGAACATCTTTTTACCTTTGGGTTTCGGGGAGAGGCTCTGGCATCGATTGCCTCTGTTTCACGGATGGTTTTAGAATCAGGAACCGAGGGAAACCGCACGGCCTATCGTGTGACCGTAGAAGAAGGGAAGGTAGTGGAAGAAATAGAAATCCCTTTCTTTCTTGGAACCAAAATTGAAATCAAAGATTTATTCTATAATACGCCCGTTAGGCGTAAGTTCCTAAAAACTGAAACCGGGGAAGAGAAAAAAAATAGAGCCCGTGTGCAGACAATGGCGGTCTCCGAACCAAATATTGGATTTCGGTATTTGCAAAATGGAAAGGAAGTTTTAAACGTAGTTCCCGAAGACGGATTCGAACGTGTCTTATCTGTTTACGGCGAAAATTTACGAGACCATCTCCTTCCCATCAATTCAAGTCGGAATGGGATAACACTTCGCGGATGGATCTCTCATCCTGATTTTTATAAATCTTCGCGCACAGGACAATTTTTCTTTGTAAACAACCGTTCGGTGGAACTCAAGTTTTCAGCTCAAATTTTAAAACGTTGTTATGGGGAGCTTCTACCCAGTGGGGCTTTTCCTTACGCCTATCTATTTTTTGACCTTCCTCGCGAGTTTGTGGATGTGAATGTCCACCCTCAGAAAAAGGAAGTTCGATTTTTATCGGAAGAAACGATTACAGGTATTTTATTCCAAGCCATCACTGAAGTGTTACGAACTTCCACCCCTGTGGAATTTTTGGAAATGCGCCGTAGACTTTCTATGCCCATTCCTTACGGCCGAGACGGAGAATCTGCGGGAATCGGGAATCGCTATGGTGGCCCGGGGTTCGGGTTTGGGCAGGGAAGCCAGTTTGGTAACCAGCAGACAGAGGGGGAATCTCTCCTAGGTCCAAGTACGATTGAAGGTAGACAAGGGTATTCTCTCGAAGGAGTGGGTGCAGGAACAAACCTGCATCTGTTAGGTGATAATCTTACCAAACACAATCTTTTTGTTCCCAAAAAACACTACGGAGTTTTATTTGAAACCTTTATCCTCGCTGAAGCAGAAGATGGACTCTATATCATCGACCAACATACAGCCCACGAAAGGATTCGATATGAAGAAGTTTTACGAGATCTAAAAACCAAAGCTTATAAATCCCAAAGTCTACTCACTCCGATTCGATTGGAACTCACAAAAGAAGAAGCAGAAGAGATGTTAGAGGAAAGGAATCGGTTTGCGGAACTCGGCATTAGCCTCGAACCATTTTCCGGGGGGACAGTCCTCATTCGTGAAGTCCCTTCTTATATTGATCCTGGCAAAGAAACAGAAACCATTTTGGATTTATGGGAAAGGTTCAAACAAAAAGATCCGGAAGAAAGAGAACTCTATGATGAAATGGCCAAATGTGTGGCTTGTCGTTCCGCCATCAAAAAAGGCGACCAGGTCTCTGACCCCATCATTGGTGAACTTTTACAAAGGTTGTCCTACTGTGAAAATCCTTCCCTTTGCCCTCATGGAAGACCGACTCTCATCAAACTTACCAGAAAAGACTTAGAAACTATGTTTCACCGGATCTAGGCCATCCGAGAAAACCGAAAAACATTGATAGAATTCTCGGATACGAAATTCTAGGCCTCATGCCACGCCCCCTAGAAGGCAAAAATATGACCCTGCGGGAGAAGGAAAAAATCCTCCTCCAAAAAATCAAAGCAGGGGATCCTACTGCCTACATGACCCTTGTGTCTCCTTTTCGGGAACGATTGTTCCGTAAGGCCGTTTCCATGGTAAAAGATGGAGACGATGCGGAAGACATTGTCCAAGACGCTCTCATTTCCGGTTATAAATCCATCCAAAACTTCCGCGCTGAGGCTGGGGTTTATACCTGGCTCTACCGCATTGTGGTGAATAAGTCCAAGGATTTGCTCGCCAAGAAGAAAAGAGGTAGGGAAAAACCCATGGATGACTCAGGAGATAACCAATTTGTGGATTCTCGTGTCGGATATGAAAAAAAATTGGAACTTTCTGAAGAGTCTCGTTATCTAATGGATAAGATCGCACTCTTAGAAGATTCCTACAAACAGGTTTTGGAACTTCGTTATTTCGAAAATCTTTCGTATAACGAAATTGCCGAGATCATGGAATGTAATGTAGGTACGGTTAAGAGTCGCCTCTTCAAGGCCAAGGAGTTTTTGAAGCACCTCATCCAGAAAGACGAAAAGGGAGAAGGGTTCTTTGAAAAATAAGTTTATGAATTTAAAAGATTGGTTTCGTTCACAATATCCAGGTCTCTTATCCGAAGAGACAGACAACGTGGTTCTGGAAAATAAGATTTGTTCTCTTTTCCAAAGGGTGAAGGAAAAGGAAGACACCATCCTTCCTCGAATGTCTAAGGACTTCGACACCCGCTTACTTAACCTCCTCGAATCAGTCAGTTTTGACAAACCCAACCAAAAGATCTCCTTCACTTTCAGAGACCTAATCGAAAACCGAACGGTGCAATATTCCTTTTCTGCTGTGATGGCATTAAGCCTTGTATTTGTTCTTGTGAGTCGCACTTCCCAAGAGCCTACACTCGCAGGTAATGATTCTGCGGGAGTTGTCATCGAACAAAACAACTACCAAAACGAACCAGCAAGCATTGACCTAAGTGAATCCTACCAAAAACGGGAGTTACTCGATCATTTACGATCCGCCCCGGGTGCTGTGTATGGACTTCGCGAATTAGAATTGTATTATGAAAAAACAGGAAGGGAGTCTGCGGCAGACGAACTTCGTCTCCTCATTGAATCTGTCGAAAGATAGATCCTAAACAAAACCTTTTGCAAATAAAACGGCATCCCGAGAACGGATGTCGTCAGCAGAATGAATGATGGCTAGGGCAAACTGTTCTATCCTTGCTTCTAATCGAAACGACCCACCACTTCTTTCCTTACTATCTGTTAGGCGCTTCAGTTCCGAAAACCAAATTTGAATGGTGGCTTCGTCTTTTTTGACTGGAGGCCGAAACACTCCCTCACGCCAAGCAAGAACCGGAACTAGTTCCTTCATCTCTTCTTCTTTTTCGGTGATCTCACCTGCTTTTTGGATGAGAGTGAGAAGCGGTGGCCAACGAACCATGGTATGAGGAAAGAGTTGGGGGTCATTTAAAAAGGCAGTACGATACGTATCGATTCCTTCTCTTTCATTTCCTGTCATCACTTGGGTTTCTGCTAAAAAATAAAGTAGAACTGGGGACTGTTTGTTTCCCCCGTAGAGTAATACTTCCAAAGCCATTGTGTAGTCTTTGATTTTGATGAGGCAGGCTGCCAGGTCGCGTAACAGATCTTTGTCGAGAGCGTTTGCTCCTTCCCATTGGTAAGCGAGTTTTAAGTGGTCTCTGGCTTCTTTTAAGATACAGTCTTGGGTCACATAAAAACTATCTGTGGTATGATACCCACGTTTACGGATTTCTGTTTCAAAATCAGAAAAGAGTCCAAGTAGAAGTTTCCCTCTTTCTTTTCCTTCTCTTGTTTTTAGAATTAGATCAAGTCTATGATCCCAAAAGCTGGAAATATAATATCCGCTGATGGTGGCGAGATCCTCAGGATCTCGATCCAGAAGTACGGAGTAAAGTGATTTGGCAGTTTCAAACTCACCATTGGATAGATAGGTGAGGGCTTCTTCCGACTTCTGAATCATACTAGAGATTAGTGTTGGCTTTTTTTATCGTGGTGTTTGCTAACTTGGGAAAGGATTTTGTCTTCCAATCCATCAATACAAACATAAACATCTTTGTCTTGGTTGTGTGCGTTGAAACTATTTCCATCAGCATGTAACTTCATGTTAGAGCTAATTTCCCCATGAATGGCTTCAAATGATACTTCGCAGGATACGATTTTTTGAACGTATTTTGTAACTCGTTCTAGTTTTTCATCCGCATATTTCTCTGCGGCTTCGGAGCGGTCTAAGTGTTTCCAGGTATAATTGATTTTCATAGTTTGTCCCAATTTGGTATGGAATGATTGTATTTTGGAAAAAAAGCAAACGTCAAATAAAAAAGAATTGAAGGTGGGTGTTTCTCGTCTTTAAGCTTGGTGCATGGCAAATGAAGAAAAGAAAGTGGGACAGGAAAAAAAGTCAGCCCCAAAAAAGAAAGTCTCTGTTGTCAGTGCCACTGAGAAGTCGGTAAAGACAACCAAAGAGAAAGTTGTCAAAAAAAAACTTCCTTCGTCTGTTAAAAAAGCGGATACAATCTCTCACTCCACTTCGCCAAAATCTATTTACAACGATTCCAAATTCACCAAACACCCAGAATTTCCAAGGGAAGACCTGATGCGCGTTCTCGTTCGGACACCTCGGGAAGCATTTGTCTTTTGGAAATTTTCTCCGAAAACTTTTCAGAACCTTTTGAACGAATTAGAATCTCCATCGACAGAGGGTCTCCACTTTCGATTGAAAGTGGAATATAAAAATATTTTTGGAAGCGAACGTACTGACTTTTACGATTTAGCTCCCTTTACTGAATCTTATTATTTAAAATTTATGTTTCCTGTGAAAGACATTCAAACTTCCATCTTTGTTTCTTACCAAAAAAAAGAAATTTCCACTCTCCATTCCAGAGGGAAAGATCTACCGGGTGGAACGGAATCCTTTCGTTTGGATAAAGAATGGATCCATCCTGAGTGGATTGAGATGGGACTTGTGGCAAAGTCCGCTGGGAGTGATGAGTATTATTTCAAAGATGGAGATCCATCTGAGTTCTACGTGAACCCACGAAAAAAAGAGGATAAGGATGGAAAATCCGATCCTAATTCTAGGTTATCCAAAATTGGGAATGGTTCGGGATCTGGAAAAGGACTTTTGTAATGAATCATTTTGTGAAAGGGCATTTGGTTTTTGTTTTGCATGCCCACCTACCATTTGTTAGACACCCTGGTTATACGACACCGTTTATCGAAGAAAATTGGCTAAACGAAGCCATCCTCGAAACCTACATTCCCCTTTTAAGAGTCTTTCGAAATTTAAAAAAAGAATCGGTACCTTTTCGAATCACCATGTCTTTTACTCCAACACTTTCGTTGATGTTAACAGATCACTATTTGCAAAACGGATTTCGTAAATATTTAAAAAATCTGATCACACTGGCAAAACACGAAACCAAACGAACCACATACGACCCTCACTTAAACTACCTCTCAAAAAGATATTTAGAACATTTTTTAGATACAGAATCCATCTTTGAAGAAGAGGGTGGGGACTTAACTAAACTATTTTTGCTTTTTGTGGAATCAGGGGAACTTGAGGTGATGACAAGCCCTGCCACTCATGCCTTCCTACCATTTTATGATTCGGAACCCTCCATCTTTCGCTCCCAACTAAAAAACGGACGAAGGACCTTTCGCCGGATTTGGGGGCGTGACCCCAAAGGGATTTGGCTTTCGGAATGTGGATACACACAAAAATTAGAAGAGGAACTCGACCGAGAAGGGTTTCGGTATTTCTTTGTCGACACACATGGAATCACTCATGCAAATCCGAGACCCAAGTTTGGAGTTTATGCTCCCGTAGAAGTAGGTCATGGAGTGTTTGCTTTTGGACGCGATCCAGAGAGTAGCAAACAAGTTTGGAGTTCCATCGATGGGTATCCAGGTGACTTTCGGTACAGAGAATACTACAGGGACATCGGTCATGATCTCCCTTGGGAAGAGATTTCCCCTTACTTACATTCCAACGGAGTACGAATCAATACCAGTATCAAATACTTTCGGATCACAGGAAAAACTTCAGACAAAGGTTATTACCATCCCGACTGGGCGATGGAAGCTGCTGGAAATCATGCAGAAGATTTTTTACGAAACCGTATCTACCAAGCAGAAAGATTGTATGCTGCGAACAAACAACCGGCGGTGATTGTTTCGCCTTACGATGCCGAGTTGTATGGACACTGGTGGTACGAAGGCCCACAGTTTATCGAATTTTTATTCAAAAAAATCCACTTCAACCAAAACACAATCAAACTATCCCATCCTATGGAAGCCGCGCGTTCTCTCCCAAGGATCCAATCGGTAGAAATGAAGATGAGTAGTTGGGGTGAAAATGGATACGGCGAAGTGTGGCTGAATCCAACAAACGATTGGATCTACCCACTCATCCATTCCTTAAGCATAAGGATGCACCAAAGGGCTCATGAATTTGGATCGGGAACGGAATTACAAAAACGGATACTCAAACAAATGGGAAGGGAGTTACTTCTTTTGCAGAGTAGTGACTGGGCCTTTATTATGAAGACAGGAACTATGGTGGATTATGCGGTTAGGCGGACCAATGTCCATACCAATCTATTTTTGGCTTTGGAGGAGATGCTTACCGGTGCTGTGGAGGAGGATGTCCTTTTGGCGGCCGAGACCGAAAACAATGCCTTTCCAGACATCCGAATCGAAGATTTCCAATAGAATGATTCTAAAAATTTCTTGCCCGGGGGAACTCCGGTAAGAGGCTTAACCTAATCGGAGGGTTTTATGTCGACTGCGTATCGTTTTCCCTTGGTTCTAGCACTTCTTTTCTTTGCTGCCAACCTTTTGGTTTGCCGGCTCGTGCATAAGGAAAGCTCAGAAGGAGTCTTTCGTATGGATGATTCTGTAATCCAATATATGGAAGCTCTCGAAGCTGCCGATGCCAGCAAAACTTCCACCAAACCTTCCTTTGGAAATAACGGTCTCCTCTAAGAGACCGCTTGTCTATTCTGTCATTTGAATTTTAGCCAAAGATGTTTTGGCTAAGTTTGGATCATTTCGGTTTGAAGTCGACGTTGTCCCAATAATCCTTTCCATAATCAAAGAAAATTTCTCCGCCTTCTGGAATGGTTTTTAATACTTTGAATCTTGCTGTTTTCCATCGGACAGAAGTAACAAGTTCTGCATTGGGTTTTGAGGAATGGTTGATATAACGGGTGTAATTGGACTCTCTGCCTTCCCCATAAATCCACCAGTCTTTACAAATCCAAAGTAAGTATTTTGAATCTACGTATTTGTTTGATTCCGCTTGTTCATCGGTAATGATTTTACCCATGTAATAACCAACGGTATCTCCCTTGTATAATGTTTGTTTGGTGAATAGTCCCATTCCGATATTGGGAACAGAGGAAGGTTTCACAATAAAGTCACTCTCGGTATAAACTACCGGTTTTCTTTTTTTGACCTTCTTTACGGATTTCTTTTTCTTCATTTTCTTCCTATATGACATAAGAGGAAAACAATTCTACCTTGTAAAGCCATTGGCATTTAAGATTGTATAGTCGGTACTCCGAACTTTAAAGGATGAGGGGGTTCCTATGATCCGAGAACCACAAAAACCGGCGTCTGAGAAAACCAATGTTGTGAATCTGGCCATCTACCGAGCGAAAAAAGCCTTGGAAAGAGACGGATTTGAAGTGGTGGAAAATCCAGACGGAAAGATCACCCTTGTCATTCGTCTTGCGAAATAACAACCTCCTAGGATTTTGGATACATGACAGCTACATTAGAAGGCTCAAGAATTGGAAACGGACAAAAACATTGTGTCATCGTTTCTAAGTTCAATGAATTTATCACCGAGTCCCTACTGAAAGGGGCAAAAGATGCATATCGGCAACATGGAATCGCGGAAAGCGATGTCACCGTAATCTATGTTCCCGGTGCTTTTGAACTTCCTCAAACCGTAAAACGTGTTCTGCAATCTAAAAAATACCAATTTTCTGCGATCGTTTGCCTCGGGGCAGTGATTCGCGGTGCCACTTCTCATTATGACTTAGTTTCTGGTGAGGCAGCAAAAGTAGGATCTGTGGCTGATGGAACCGTGCCTGTGATTTTTGGTGTCATTACCACTGAATCCATCGAACAAGCCATCGAAAGAGCCGGTACGAAAGCGGGTAACAAAGGATATGAGGCGGCCACAACAGCCATTGAAATGGCTAATCTTTTCAAAGAGATCGGATGAGTTCTAGACACCGCGGGCGAAGTCTTGCCCTGATGTGCCTCTACCAAATTGACCTGGTCGGAACCGATCCGGACCGGGCGATGAAATTCGATTGGTATGACAAAAAAATCACTAGAGAAGAAAAGGATTATGCTGTCTTTCTTGTGAAAGGAGTGGTCGAAAATCGAAAAAACATCGATACTCTAATCAAGAAGTATTCGGAGAATTGGGAACTTTCGCGTATTTCCGTTGTCAACCGCTGTATTTTGCGTTTATCAATTTTAAGTTTGCAGAAGGAACCTTTCCTTGCTGCCCCCGTTGTCATCAATGAGGCGGTGGAACTTACCAAAGAATTTGAAACGGAAGAATCAGCACAGTTTATCAACGGATTACTTGATGCCTTCTATAAGAAGGAGATCGTAGCGAACAAACCCCAGTAAGAGATAGAATGGATCCCATCCAAAAAAACCGGTTTCGCATTGAGGAACAATCCTCACAGCCAAGTTATTACCAGGAAGATCCATACTTACGGAACCTGGGGAAAGAAAAAGAAACTACGTATGAATCAGAGACTACGGCACGCCGTCCCGTCCTATCTTTTCTTTTTTGGAGCCTACTCGTATTCCTTGTCCTTGGATTTTTAACTGCCGCCTACTGGTGGTATTTAGAGAAAAAAAAGAATCCAGAAGAAATCGCTAAAGCATTAAACAACCTTCCGCGAGATAAAAAGGCCCTTGACCTTCTTGTAGATAAACCTTATCTTCCTGATGATTCTGTTAATCCTAAGCTTGCTGCTTGCCTCAATGCTTACCACAACCGGTACGTGAACCGAGTGGGAACTGTTTGTGAAGAATTCCTCAATTCACCTGGCAGTGACGAGGATAAATCCATCGCACTGACTGTGCTTGGTGTGATGTATGATGAAGCTGGTCGTTATATCAATTCCATTGAACGATTGGAAAAAGCCATCCAATACGATTCCAAAAACTATTTTGCCTATTATAATCTATCACTTGCTTTTAAACATGCCGGTAAGTTTGACGAAGCAAGGCGTGCTGCCCAGAGAGCCAAAGAGATTGCACCCAATGACTACCGAGTTTCATTGTTACAAGGGAATTTATTCCAAGAGATTGGAGATCCTGCCAGTGCCATTGAAGCATACAAAGAAGGGCAATCCCTTGCGCCAACAGATGTCACTCTCACTTACAACCTAGCGATTAGTTACCTAAAACAAGGAAATATCGCAGAAGCCATTTCCGAGTTCCAAAAGGTAGTGCAAACAGCTCCGAATTCTCAAACGGCCGTTTTGTCCTATGGCCACCTCGGAACTATCTTTTACCAAAGAGAAGACTACGACCGGGCCGAGTATTATTTTCGAGAAGTGATTCGTTTGAAAACAAACGACGCTAAATCTTACTATAACTTAGGTTTGGTGTATTTAAAGAAAAAAGTACCGGAAGAAGCTGCCAAATACTTCCAAAAAGCTTTAGATTCCAATGCCAATGAACCAGAGGTTTACCGTTACATTGCCGATGCCTTTCTTTCTATGGGCCAAACCAATATGGCCATCACTGCCTTAAAAAAAGCATTGTTACTAAAACCTTCGGATGTAGATTCCCTATTTGCATTAGCAGAACTGTATTATAAAAAAGGGGAACTTGTAGAGGCAGAAGGTTTATTTCGTCGGATCATCCACCTAACGCCTGGAGATACCTATTCGGAAACTGCTTATGTAAATCTCGGAATCATTTTGGATGAGATGGAAAGGTATTCTGAAAGTATTACTGCCTTTGAAGGGGCACTTGCTTTGAATCCCAAAAACCAATCGGCGTATTACAATTTAGGTCTTTCCTATTTGCATGCGGGAAAACCTACGATGGCGATTGAGTCTCTACGTAAATCCCAAGCTCTAGATCCGAACCATGTAGCGTCCAGGCTTGCCATAGCAGACTACTATTTGGAAAATCGATTTTATTCAGAAGCCATCGCAGAATACGAAGAAGCCATTGCTTGGAAACCAGAACTTTATGAAGCCAGATTAAAACTTGCTGATGTGTACATCCAAACCAAAAACTATCCTGCCGCAGAAAAGGTGTTAGTTTATGTTTTGGAAAACTCGAAAGATCCCAAAGAAATCAAACTGGCACATAGAAAACTCGCTTTAAGTTATGCGAGTAGTGGTAACTCTGGGCTTTCGAAACGTGCCAAAGAAGAAGCCTTTCGTGCCACCCATATCGATCCAGAAGATATGGAATCAAAACTTGTACTTTCTAAAATTCTCATTGATTCAGGTTCTCTTGTGGACAGAGAAAAAGCAATAGAAGAACTAACGGTCATCACTCGTTCTGATGTAACACCCACCATTTCTTCCAAAGCACATAACTATTTGGGAGTTTGTTTTTTCAAAAATGGAGAATTTAAACGGGCACTTTCCAGTTTCCAAACAGCCATTGACCTAAATCCAAGTCTCACGGAAGCCTATGAAAACAAAAGGGCAGCGCGTGCCCAATATGAGAAGTCCCTCGAATCCAGAAAGAGAACGTATTTTTGAGTTTATTTCATTTTTCCCCTCATAAACAATTCCCTGAATTTTATGAAGAGTGTCGTCATACTGGTGTTTTGCGCTACCTTCCGGCCAAAACACGGGAGTATGGGGATAGTTACTTTATGGAAGAATACAGTAACCAATACAAAAAATCCTATTACGAGGATGAACCTAACCTTCGCTTGATGGCAAAACGTAGGTTATCTGTTTTGGAAAAAGTAGGGGCTTTGGCACCAATTTCTTCCTTATTAGAGATTGGTTCTGCGGCTGGTTTTTTTTTGGATGAAGCCAAACTTGCCGGTTACCAGACCCGGGGGCTCGAACTCTCTCCCAAAGAAGTAGAATATGCAAGGTCTGTTCTTTCCCTCGATGTAGAAAAGAAGTCAGTTCTCTCTTTTACTGTGAATGAGTGGAAAGAGAGGTATAACGTGGTCGCAGCATTTTTTGTCGTCGAACATATCGAAGACATTGATGGGATTTGGGAAAGGCTTACTTCTTGGCTAAAGCCCGGAGGGTTCCTCTATTTGGCTCTTCCTTCCAGTTTTGGGCCTAGTTTCCAAACGAATCCAAAGAACTGGTTTGCGACCCATCCTTCTGACCACTTTTTTGACTACTCTGTCCACTCTTTGAAAAAACTCTTGTCAATCCTCGGCTTCGAGGTGAACTATGTTAGACCAATGTCGTATCACTCCTACCGGGACTTAAGTCCTCGTGGCAAACTCCCCGAATGGCTGTATCGACTGTATGCAAACTCATTTGCTTATGGTGATACCATCGAACTAACCGCCAGAAAATTAAAACACTGAAATCCATTATGAAATTTAACGAATTACCCTTTCATGAGTCTCTAAAGAAAGCCTTAGATAAAATCGGCTACACAGAACTCACACCCATCCAAGCCAAGTCCATTCCATTCGCGATGGAAGGAAACGACCTCACTGGCCTTGCTCAAACTGGAACTGGAAAGACTATGGCTTTCTTACTTCCTACACTCCACAGACTTTTGTCGGCCGAAGAGGAAGAGGCATTGCCTTATGCCCTTGTCCTTGCACCCACAAGAGAACTGACCATACAAATCGCAGAAGAAGCCAAAAAACTTTTGGAATTCACTGACTTCGGTGTGGCCACCATCATTGGTGGAACCGATTACAAGTCCCAAGAACAGGCACTCGGCAACAAAGCTTGCATCATCGTTGCAACTCCTGGTAGGCTCATTGACTTTGTCAAAAATCATGGCCTTTCTTTAGAAAATGTAAAGGTAGTGATTTTAGATGAAGCGGACAGAATGTTCGATATGGGATTTGTCCAAGATCTCAAATACATCTTTCACAAATGTAAAAACAGAAAACAGTCTTTGTTATTTAGTGCTACCTTAAGTTACGAAGTGGTAAGACTTGCCAGTAAGTATTTGAATGATCCCATCGAAGTTCATATCAATCCAGAAAAAGTCATTACAGAACGGATTGATCAGTCTTTACTTCATTTGGGAAGAGAAGAAAAACTTCCTTACCTCGTAAATTCTTTGTTAAACTATCCTATCGAGGGACTGGGAATCATTTTTACTAACTACAAAATGAACATTCCCAAAATTGTTTCGGCCCTTCGTCGGTTTGGAATCACAGCGACTGGTCTTTCTTCGGAACTCGACCAAAAAAAACGAATCAGGCTCCTTCGGGACTTTAAAGCAGGAAAATACAAATACTTAATTGCGACCGATGTGGCTTCCCGTGGGATCGATATTGAAAACATTGATGTAGTCTATAATTATGACCTTCCCCAAGATGCAGAAAACTATGTGCACCGAATTGGAAGGACAGCGCGAGCCGGAAGGAAAGGCCAATCCATTGGTTTTTGTTCAGAAACAGATTATACAGAACTCGAACGAATTGAAAAGTATTTGAATTCTAAAATTCCTACTTCTGAGATTCGCGAAGAGTATTTGGAATTTCCTAAGGGTGAGTTCACACCTGCCTTTCCAGAAGAGACCATTCCTGGTGAGAAAAAATACCAAGAAAGGGAATCTCGAGGAGACCGCGGGGGTCGGGGCCAGAAACCTTCGCGTGGAGGAGATCCCAGAGGGGATAGAGGCGACCGTTCGGGTGATCGGGGTCGTGGGAAGGGAAAAGGCGACAAACACCACCCACCAGCCAAGATGGCCCATCCACAAGGACATCCGCACCCCTCACGCGGTGACGAGGACCACAAACACCCGGCCAAGATGACCCACCATGAAATGAAACATGGACACCATCCTAAAGAGGGGAAAGGCAAACATCCAAACAAGAAGAACCAGTCAGGACATAAAAACCAAAAGAATGATCCAAGACGAAATCTCTTCGATATCAACGAAATTAAAAAATCTAAAAAACAGAAACAATCGATTTGGCAGCGAATTCTTTCTCTCTTCAAAAAAGATTAGTTCTCTTTTGTTTTTGTTTTTTCCCCCATCTTGTATCTGCGGAAGTTGCAAAACTTCCGCTCTACGGGAAGGGGAACTACGTGGCATTCTCCGATCTCAAATCCATTCTACCTGAACTTTCCACCAAATTAAAAAAATTCACAAGAGTTGGGTCTATATTCACCCCACAAGGGAACCTGCAGTTCCGACTTGGTTCCAGCTTTTATACGTTAGATGGCAAAATTTACAAAATCCCTAAGGCCATCTTAAAAAAGGAAGAGGATGTATACCTTCCTCTGGATCTTGTCGAAGCCGTGTTTCTCAATCTTATCTCCTACGATTTGCGTTATCAGTTCAAAGAAACAGAACTTTGGGTCCTTGTTCCGAAAGAACCTGTGCCCAAACGGAGTCTCAATGTAAAAGCGATTGTAATTGATGCCGGTCACGGAGGAAAAGACCCTGGCACTTCCGATTCTACTGGTTACTTCGAAAAGGACGTGAGCCTTGGTGTGGCCCGTTATACTTATCTCTACCTACGCAAATACTATCCAGAAATTCGAGTGCAGATGATTCGTAAAAACGATCAGTTTGTGGAATTGGAAGATCGTTCCAAGCAGGCAAACCAAGTTTTGAATGACACTCGGGATGTGGTTTTCCTCAGTTTTCATTGCAATGCTTCCCTTTCTGACAAAGCAGCTGGTTTTGAAGTGTATTACCTTTCCCAAAGTCCGAGTACAGAAGCCGCTCGGGAAACTGCCATTTTGGAGAACCGCTATGTGGGAAAACACAAGAACCCGGTTGTCTCTCAGATCCAATCCCAGATGCTGTCCAGTGTCACCCAAAGGCGATCTCGGAAATTGGCAACTGCTGTGGCGGAAGAGTATGAAAAGGGTTTAAGTCCCGACATCCCTTCGCGGGGGGTGAAAAAGGCAGATTTTTCCGTCTTGCGAGGAAGCCTTATGCCTGCGGTACTTGTGGAAATGGGGTATCTGACGAACCCTGAGGAAAGCAAGCGACTGCGGGATAAAAACTACCAAAAGAAAATTGCACGCAGTGTCATCAAAGGAATTCATGAATACGCATCTTCAAAAGATTAAAGAACAACTTCGTTCCCTTACCCAAATCTTAAAAGTCCTCATCATTCGATTTTACAAAATCGGAACAGGAGAAACCAAACTAACCAGGGACTTTATCTTTTTGTTTGCCTCATGGTTTTCTCTTCTAATCTTTTTTAGTTTTTTTATTTTAGCAGAACAAAATCCCTTTCGTCTTCTTGTTCCTTTCCAACTGTATTCTTATCCTTCCCTAGATCATAGAGAACCTGTGGTCATTTTTATTTCGAATGGAGAAGGGGAACAAATCCCCATCCACAGAAAGGTATTGAAACAGGAAGAAACAGGAGCCTTTATTTACCAACTTGTGGGAGAAGTGGGATCCCCGCCTTACTTTGATTCTGTGGAAGCTTTGGCAAAAGATGGAAAGTTATTTTCTCCTAAAAAACTTTTGGACATACGTTTTGCATTGAAACAAACCTGGTTTGTCGAAAAAGGCAATAAACTAGTTATCGATTGGAACGTGGCTCATTTACAAGATGTTATGGAAAAATATAGACTGCCACGTACCAAATCTGATGAAGCGGATGCCGATGCCGAAGAAGAAAATCCAAATGCACCGGTAGATACAATCACCTATTATACCGGTGGTACAGATACTGGACCCAAAGAACCGGAAGAAGTTCTGAACAAACGTAGGATCCTCGCGATGGAGTCCACCTTGCGAGCGTTAAACGCAAGTCTATTTGAAAACTTCAAAGATCTAAAAACCATTGAACATAAATTTTCCGGCGAAGCCAATGCGGTTTACCACTGGGAAACTCTCTCTCCTCTCGCTAGCCGCCCCTAAATAGGGGTTCCCCCCACATTTTCTCCCATTTTTCAAAATTCGCTTATGGAAAATGGGAATTTGCCGATCTTCGTATTGGAGAAATTAGAACTTTTTTTTAAAAAAAATAAAGTGCTAAAGTCACCAAAATCTTCCATAAAAACCCAAATAATCTTAAAAAACTCCAAAAACACCGCCATTTCTTCGAATTAATTTCTTTTATCCGATCACCGACATACAAAGGGAACAAATAGAGATTTTAGGCACCAATGGGGCCTGAAAGCCAGACACAAAAAAAAGCGAGAGAAGGGATTCTCTCGTTTGCCAGATCAAGTTTCAAGGAGGAAACCAAATGATCATAAACCACAATTTAGCCGCGATCAATTCACATCGCGTCCTCAAGTTCCAAAACGAGGAAGTCTCCAAAAATATGGAGAAACTATCCTCTGGTATGCGAATCAACCGAGCAGGTGATGATGCATCCGGACTCGCCGTTTCGGAAAAGATGAGAACGCAGGTGAATGGTCTTAGACAAGCAGAGAGAAATACCGAAGACGGTATGAGCCTGATCCAAACAACGGAAGGGTTTTTGCAAGAGTCGAATGATATCATTCAAAGAATTCGAACTCTTGCAATTCAGTCGTCTAACGGTATTTATACTGACGAAGATAGACAAATGATCCAAGTCGAAGTTTCACAACTTATCGACGAAGTGGATAGAATTGCTTCTCAAGCAGAATTCAATAAAATGAATTTGCTTCAAGGTGATTTTGCTCGTGGATCAAGAGCAACCTCCATGTGGTTCCATTTGGGACCAAACCAACACCAAAGAGAAAGAGTGTTCATTGCAACAATGACTGCACGTGCACTTAATCTTAAAGCTCAAAGTGGAGATCTCTTGTCTTTGTCAACAGCTGACAAGTCAAACGATGCGATCGGAACTTTGGATGCAGCGTTAACACGCATTAGCAAACAAAGAGCAAACTTAGGTGCTTACTTTAACCGTCTTGAGCATGCTGCAAAAGGGCTCATGAACGCTTATGAGAATACCCAAGCCTCCGAGTCTAGGATCCGTGATGCGGATATGGCAGAAGAAACTGTGGCTTTCACAAAGAACCAGATTTTAGTTCAATCTGGAACTGCTATGTTAGCTCAGGCGAATGTTCGTCCACAAGGAGTTCTTTCTCTCCTCCGTTAACAAAAGTTAACGAAGTGAGTGGTTAGTGTAACTGAAGAGTTGTAATTAGATAATCAGCCGGCTTTCCCCTGCCAGGTGGCAATATGAAAGCTCATCCTTGACACCGGACAGGGATTGTCCGGCTAAGAACGAAACATATACCGTTCTTGGTTATACACAAAGGAGTGTAGGCCAATGATTATCAATCACAACATGAGTGCGATTCAATCACATCGTGCTCTCAAGTTTACACAATGGGATGTAGATAAGACCATGAGGAACCTCTCCACTGGGCAAAGGATTAACCTTGCCGGTGACGATGCTTCTGGTCTTGCTGTTTCGGAAAAACTACGAACTCAAATTCGTGGTTTACGTCAGGCCGAAAGGAATACGGAAGATGGACTAAGTTTCATCCAGACTGCAGAGGGTTTCCTCGACCAGTCGGCTGAAATCATCCAACGAATCCGGACCTTAGCGATCCAGACATCGAACGGAATCTACACACCTGAGGACAGGCAGCTCGTGCAGGTAGAAGTATCTGCGCTGGTGGATGAGATCGATCGAATCGCTTCTCAAGCAGAGTTCAATAAAATGAAACTGTTTGAAGGAGACTTCGCTCGAAAGTCAACGAAGGCATCGATGTGGTTTCACATGGGAGCAAACGCAAGGCAAAGAGAGCGTTTCTACATTGGAACTATGACTTCGAAAGCTTTAAAGATGTCTGAAGGAGCAGTAAAAATTGCTCTCTCTACACCTGGAAAGGCTGATGAAGCGATTGCTAAAGCGGACTTCGCCTTGAACAAGATCATGAAGCAGAGAGCAGATATGGGAGCTTATCAAAATAGGCTCGAAAGTACTGCGAAAGGCCTCATGGGTGCATACGAAAATATGCAAGCATCCGAATCAAGGATTAGGGACGCAGATATGGCGGAAGAGATGGTAGCGCTCACGACGAAACAAATTCTCGTGCAAAGCGGTACGGCAATGTTAGCGCAAGCCAGTCTTCGGCCAAATTCTGTATTACGACTTTTGAATAACACTTAAGTTGTAGTAAGGCAAGAGTTGCCTTAAAGACGGTTGCCTCTTCTCGAAGGATACTTCGGGGAGGGGCTTTTTTGTTTTTAGGGACAAATTGCTAACCAATTCACACTGTCTATATCGAATTTAGATTTATCCAAACCTTGTAATGCTTTTCCCTATACTGATTGGTCAAAACTAATTGTTAAATCAATTTTAAATAGAGGTAGGTTATTTTGTAAATAGTTGTTAATTGGTGAAAAAATTAATATAACGGGAATTAATTGACGTATTACAGCTGTTTTGTTCGAATCAAACTTAATTTAAAAGTGAAGGTGTTATGAAAAAGTTTATTATATTAGCAGTCTTTGTTATAGGTTCTGTCGGTTGTTCTAATATTTACTCCCCAATGGGCGTGAAAGGAAAAGATGCAAAAAAAAACAGATTGCAGATTTGAACAGTAACTTGAGTTTGGCTTCGTTTCCGACCTTACTTTCTTCATTAAGTTCCGCTTCCAGCACAAGTTTCATTTGTCCTACAGAAACAACCGCAACGGTAAGTTCTGCTTCTGTATCGGCAACAAATTGTCTTTCAATAAAATATACAAACGCAGCATACATTTGAATTCAACCTTTGGCTACAAGTTCGTCATTTGGTTCTTCAAGCACTAGTAGCAGTTCCATTTAGCATTGGCCCTTTCACCTACTATTTTGGAAAAAGCGTCAGGGATTGAAGATGATAAATACTATACGAAAGAATCGTTAGAAAAATGTAAACAATCCTTAACAACAATTTCTGTATTTCAATCTTCTCTCACTACTTCAAGTTTTACTTCCTTACAAGAGATTTCTTATTGTAATAAACCATTTTCAAGAATGTCCGCATCAATTGATTCCAATGGTATATCTGCATTGCAGGGAAATGAATGTAAATTAGAAGAAGTCAATTTTATTGGATTTTAATTCATTTTACTTAGGAACTACCTTTGTTTCAGATTTAAAGTAAAGGTAGTTTCATACTTTCCCACCTAGAAAAATGGTTGAATCCACTTCGTTTCGAAAGGTAAACTTACCAATTACAATGAAATGGATATACCTCTTTCTCGGAGATCCGAAAAAACACTCCCTCGAACATCGACTATTTAATACTGTTTCTCTAGTCAATGGGCTTCTCAATTTACTAGGAGTTTTTGGAGTTCTTTATCTAGAAAACTATATGATTCTTACCGCACTCAATGTGGGCTCTGGCCTTCTTATGCTTGCGATGTATTATTTAAGCCGAGTGAAGAGTATCTATTTTTCTTTGTATTGGCCATTTAATTTGACCATTCTCTTTTACCTTTCTGCAATGTGGTTTTTTAACGGAGGTTCTCTCGGAGGAAATCATTATTATCTCATCCCCGCACTTGTCATTGCTCTGATCCTCATTCGAAATCATAATGTGTTTATAGTTTATTCTATTTATATTTTACTCTCTGCTACCTTGTATGTTCTCGAATTTTACCATCGTGATTGGGTGACAACTTATGAAACGGATTTGGATCGTTATATTGATGCCGGTGGCAATTATCTTTTTGTACAAATCCTCACTGGAATTCTTATTTTTATATTGAGTAGAAACCTAAATGTAGAAAGAAAAAAATCGGAAACATTACTTTTAAACATTCTTCCTGAATCCATTGCGGATGAGTTAAAAAGAGAAGCCCGAGTCATTCCTAAACGTTACGAATCTGCTTCAGTGCTTTTTTGCGATATGGCAGGGTTTACAAAAATTGCAGAGAAGATGAATGCAGAAGAACTCGTTGGTGAATTGGATACAATTTTTCGTGAGTTCGATCGTTTGTGTAAAACTTACCGATTGGAAAAAATCAAAACGATTGGTGATGCCTATATGGCTGTGGGTGGAATTCCGGCAGAAAACCATACCAATTCCGTTGATTCAGTGTTATGTGGTCTTTCGTTTCAGTCTTATATGGCAGAACAAAAAGAAATTCATGCCTTACGAGGAAGAGAGTTTTGGGAAATTCGTCTAGGCATTCATGTGGGTCCATTAGTGGCGGGGGTAGTCGGAACTGATAAATTTGCCTATGATGTTTGGGGAGATACGGTTAACACTGCCAGTCGCCTGGAGAGTTCTGGTGTGACAGGTGAGGTGAATGTTTCATCCCAAGTTTATGCAGAAGTAAAGTCCTATTTCGAATGTGAGTCTCGGGGTTTTGTTTCTATCAAAAACAAAGCAGATATTGAAATGTATTTAGTCAAAGGCTTTTTACCAGAATATGCAGATGTAATAAATCCCAAACAACCCAATGCACTTTTTAAACGTCTTTATGAGTCAGGCGCTTTGTTTGCGAGTAGCGACGAAGTTGAATGAAACGTACATTTAGAAATGAAATTCCAGTTTACCTACTGCCTCTTTTCTTATTTTTCTTTCTGTTCTGTTTTCATGATTCTATAGAAGGTGGGGAAGAGGTAAAAAGTCATACTCTGTTATTGGAAAAATCAGAAATTCATTTTTTAGCTAATGATTGCAAAAACAAAAAGAATCTTTTGGTTTTTATTCATGGATCCCCAGGTTCTTCTTCTGACTTTTTATCTTATCTAAATGACAAAGACTTACAAAATCAGTTTTGTATTTTAGTTCCTGATCGATTGGGTTTTGGACAATCAATGAATGAGGTTTCTGTTCCCGATATCTTTATCCAAGCTCGTGCGATCCATTCAGCGCTCATTCGTTTTTTAAAAAAAGAATCCTTAACTTTTGCCAAAGGGATTGTTGTGGGGCATTCTTATGGAGGGCCAGTATCTTTTGTTTTTGCAATGGAAAAAGATCCATCCATTTCCATCGTTTGGAAGTGTCTGTTATTATCTAGCCCTATCGATCCTAGTTTAGAGGAGTTGTATTGGTACAACAGATTGGCAAATTTTGGATTTGTACAATGGATCCTTCCGAATTCCTGGGTCCATAGCAATGAAGAGATGTATACATTAAAATCAGATTTGGAACGGCTCACTACGCAATTAGGAAATCAAACTTTTGAAATCATTTCTATCCATGGGGAAAATGACAGTCTGGTTTCTCCGAAGAATGTTTATTACTTTACGAAATGGAAACCAACTTTAAATCATAGGATTCAAATCTTAGAAGACGAAAACCATTTCATTCCTTGGACTAGTTTTCAAGAGATCAAAAAAATCATTCTATCGGAGGGTAATCAATGAAATTACCAGAAATGGGATCCTTACTATTTCACGCGGCCAGGTTGGTTGCAGCGGTTATCATAGGGCAAACTTTGTACTTTAAGTTTTCTGGTTCCGAAGAATCCAAATTTATTTTTTCAGTTTTGGGAATGGAACCATGGGGAAGGTATGGACTTGCCGTCTTAGAAACTTTCTGTGTTTTGTTTTTGTTAGTTCCCAAGTTTGTATGGTTTGGAGCTTTTTTGGGATTTAATTTGATGTTAGGTGCTATTTTGTCTCATTTTGTTTTTTTAGGAATTGTGGTACAAAATGACAATGGGTTACTTTTTATTTTGGCTTTAGTTGTGTTTTCACTTTCCACCTATCTTTTGTATGTCGAAAGAAAAAAAATTCCGTATCTCTATGAGTATTTTGATTGAACAACTTTGATTCTAGATGAGTGAGACCATAATCCTTCGTAGGATTACCTGTAAGTTTTTGTCTTATTCTAGATTAGAGAAGTTTTCTCTATATTTTCTATGGTTTTGCACTAAGTGGTAGAGGTCTTTGTAAGGATATAGTGGAACTCCACGTTTATAATTTTCAAATCCAATCTGAAATAATATCTTCCATTGCCGAAATAACAGAGAATAACTTTCCAAAATAGTAAACTTTGGGTCATAAAGATTTGTGGACTCACTTGTGGCACCGTTAAGTTCCAAGATTTTAAAACCTAAACCTAACTTAAATTCATCCGGATTGGAAAACCGAATGTCAAACCTTCCAAAATAAAATCCTGGAATGGAATCGCCGATGGAGATGAGTTTGGATTCCATTTCTTTTGATTTCCAGTGATTTCCATCTTGAAACATACAACCTTGGATATGATTTCCTATGGCACCGATCGTTATTGTTTCTCCAGCGGATAAAATTCTATCTAACTGATGTTTGTTGTGATTTGTATGAGTTTCCTTTTGGAACTGAAACCTTGGGTGATTTGAGATTAGTGTTTTTAAGACAGTGGCACCGTCACCAATGATCGTTGGAAAAACCTTATCTGTAATGGAGAAAATTTTCCCTTGAACTTCTTTTGGATCACGGTAATAAAAAACACCCACTTCGTATGGACCCGCTATATTTTCTTGGAAAAGCCAATCGATCGGATAAAATTGGATCAGGGAGGAACATTCTTCTTTTGTCTGTAGTTTTTTGATTAAAAATCCTCTTTCCCCTTTGTCTGGTTTGGCGACGATAGGAAACTCTAAATGATTTTCGTTCATCCAATTTTCAATTTTATTGATAGGATCTTTTTCTTCCTTAGATAAGAGTAAAAAACTAGCAACAAACTCATTGGGAATCAGATTTAAAATTTCCGATTTGGATTCTCCGGCTATCCCGGAAGCTAAGATCCCTGGATTCACGGTTGTGATGTAACGAAGCCCGCGGTAACGAATCACTAAATACAAAAGATAGGGAAGAAGAGGTAGGTAAAAGACAGTCGCCGGCCAAAATTCTAATTTTGTAAGTTTTTTGATAAAGAGAACAAAATTCTCCCGTTCCTTGGAATCTATAGCAATCCGTAAGAGACGGTAGACTAGATAAAAACTAAGGCCAACACTGAAACTAAAAAATAAGGAATGTTCAATGTTTGTATACAAACTTAACAGATTTCCATAGAGATAAACCAAAAACACAAAGCCCGTTGTCCATAATGTTACGGCAAAGAAACTGGTATAGAGAAAAGGTAAAAACGGAAATTTAAAAAAACCACTGCAAAAATAAAGAGGAAGCCTTGTCCCTGGTAAAAATCGAGAAAGAAAAATCGACTTTCTGTAGTGGAATTTCCAACGAGTGAGGGCTTCCGAAGATTCCCATTTTTTCTGAAGTTGGAGAAGGAAATTCCATTTCACCAATCCTCGCCTAACAAGAAGTCCGGCTAAGTATAATAAACAATCACCTACAAAAATTCCAAGTCCTGTGATTAAAATGGCTAAGTGTAAGGACAGTTTTCCTTCTTTGGCAAGAATTCCTGCGGTGATACAAGTTAGGTCTTCTGAAACAAAGGTAGAGAAAAAAATCGAAAGGATTGTCACAGAAGGAATCTGAAAGATATATATTACTTAGGTCAATGGAAAACTATTTTTTTTAAGGTTTTCCAATCTAAGGATTTTGTGAATTTGTCCCGTATGCCCAAAATTTTGATTCTGCTTGTCCATCCCGCACTTGAGAAGTCGAAAGCCAATCAAATGCTTTTGGATTCCATCCCGAATTCGGAAAATATCACCTTACACGATTTATACGAAGAATACCCCAACTTTTCTATCAATGTAAAGACAGAACAAAACCTAATTGCAGACCACCAAATCATTTTATTCCAACATCCTTTGTATTGGTACAGTTGCCCTCCACTCATGAAATTATGGATAGACTTGGTGTTGGAAGATGGTTGGGCTTATGGTCCAGGGGGAAACCAATTGAAAGGTAAAAAATGGATCCAAGTCATTACCACCGGTGGGTCAAAAGATGCTTATTCGAAAGATGGATTTCATGGATATGAGACTGAGGATTTTCTTCTTCCTTTTCGTAGAACAGCAGAACTCTGCGGTATGGATTTTCTAAAACCATTTTTGGTCCAAGGTACTTTTCAATTGAATGAACTGGACTTACAAAAAGAATCCAATCGTTATTCTAAATTTATCAATCAATTGTTAGGTGGTATTTATGAATGAACTTAGTTTTTTTATTCAAGCTCTGATTTATCTTTCAAGTGCCATCATAATTGTTCCCATAGCAAACCGTCTTGGTCTTGGATCGGTACTTGGATATTTAATAGCAGGAATTGTCATCGGTCCTTTTGTTTTTGGGTTTGTGGGTACAGAAGGCAAAGATATGTTACACTTTGCCGAATTTGGTGTGGTGATGATGTTATTTGCCATAGGATTAGAGTTGGAGTTGGATCTTCTATGGCGGCTTAAATTTTGGTTACTTGGCCTTGGCGGATTACAAATCATTCTTACCACTGTGATTACTGCAGCCTTTGCATTTGGTTTCGGTTTTTCATGGAAACCGGCTCTTGCACTTGGTCTTATCCTTTCCTTATCTTCCACAGCCATTGTTTTACAAACTTTGAAAGAAAAAGGCCTTATGAAATCAGTTTCCGGCCAAGCCTCTTTCTCTGTTCTTTTATTCCAAGATATGGCTGTGATTCCGATTCTAGCCATCTTTCCTATGTTAAGCGAAACAGATGTGACAACTTCCTCCCATGGACATTCTCTCATAGAACATTTGCCTGGTTATGCAAAAACTTTGGTGGTACTTTCCGTTGTCGTGGGAATCATTCTTGTCGGTAAGTATTTACTCAGTCCTTTCTTTCGGTTGCTTGCAAAATCGGGGAATCGGGAAATTTTTACTGGTGCCAGTTTGTTACTGGTGATTGCCATCTCCGTACTTATGGGTGCTGTAGGAGTGTCTGCAGCCCTTGGTACTTTTCTTGGAGGAGTGGTACTTGCAAGTAGTGAGTTTCGTCATGAGTTAGAAAGTAATATAGAACCTTTTAAAGGTTTATTGTTAGGATTGTTTTTTTTAAGTGTGGGTGCCTCGATGGATCTTCCTGTCGTGATGCAAAGTCCTTCTAAAATTTTAGGAATTGTATTTGGAATTATTTTTATCAAAGCCCTGGTTCTTTTTTTACTTGGGCTTGTATTTCGACTTCCTCTAGACCAAAATCTTTATTTTTCCTTAGCACTTTCTCAAGTGGGAGAGTTTTCTTTTGTGTTGTTCGGATATTCGGAAGGTCTGGGGTTATTCCAAGAAGAGACCATTATCATTTTGGTGGCCTGTGTTGCCGTCAGTATGGCTCTCACTCCTGTATTACTTCTGTTATATGAAAAAACGATATTTGGATTTTTGGAATCCAAGATTCCTAAAAAACAAACGGAACAAAACATCCATAAACAAGAAAACCCTGTCATCATTTGTGGGTTTGGTCGTTTTGGAAACATGCTCGGTCGATTCCTTCGTTCCAATGCCATTGGAATTACCATTTTAGATTTTGATGCGGACCGGGTAGAGATGCTTGGTCGGTTTGGGTTTAAGGTATATTTTGGAGACGCAACAAGACTCGAATTATTGGAAGCTGCGGGCCTTGAACATGCAAAAGTCCTTGTCGCAGCTTTGGACAATCCTGAGAAACAAGCGGAACTCATCAGAAACGTAAGCCAACACTATCCCAATATCAAAATTGTGGCAAGAGCAGGGGATAGAGAAGGGGCCTATGACTTAAAGGAAATGGGAGTTCAGTACATCTATCGAGAAACGAGAGAAACCGCTGTCCTTATGGGAAAAGATGTATTGAGACTTTTAGGATCCAGAGCTCATACGGCAGAAAAGGCAAAGAACTTATTTCTAAAACACGATGATGATACCTTTCATGAACTTTTTGATTTAAGAAGGGACCGAGTTCAGTACATGAGTCTTGCCAAACAGAGAAATGCGGAACTCGAAAGATTGATGTTAGTTGATTTAGGAAAGGAAGAGGAATTGGAAAGAGATCCCTGGAGTGAGATGGAAAGATGAAATTTTGGAATTAAGCGAGTAGTGAAAGTAGAAACTCTATTCCCGAATGGTCTTCTTTTTTCTTTCGAGAATAGAGTTTTTTAGAGGGTTTAACTTTGGTTGGTTTCATAGAAAAAATCATTCTAGAAGCCAGTTTGATTTGGGAGACTTGTTTTTCTTTTCCTTTTGTCTTCATAGTTTTTAGACTAACAAAAACAAAAGGACAGAATCAATCTTTATTTTTTAGAATCGAGGATTTGGTTCCACTCATCCAAAAATGGTTTTGCCACTGCGAAAACCGAGGTTGTATCCCCTTCGATCACGATCGATTCCAAGACGTCCCCTTGGCGGATGGCATTTACCACTTCTTGGTCTGAATCGTCGACCACAGCACCAAAAACAGCATGTTTTCCATCGAGCCATGGAGTCGGAACATGGGTGATAAAAAATTGACTTCCATTGGTTCCAGGTCCTGCATTTGCCATAGAAAGAATCCCTGGTTTGTTGTGTTTTAAACTAGAATCAAACTCATCTCGGAATTTATAACCGGGTCCACCAGTTCCTGTTCCTAGGGGACAACCACCTTGTACCATAAAGTCAGCAATGACTCGGTGGAATTTAAGTCCGTTGTAAAAATTCCTTTGTGCTAGGTTTACAAAATTGGCTACAGTGTTTGGTGTTTTGTCCGGAAACAAATCGATGCGAATTTCGCCTTTGTTTGTTTTAATAATTGCTCTAAGTGCGCTCATTCCAGTATCACAATTCTCCCAATTCCCCTGGCAAGTCGAAAAAAGGTTTGAGTTCCCAATCCATACCGATACACTCTAAGTCTGTTTTGGAAGGAGATTCTGTCATGAAACAGTTCGTATTCGTTTTACTTGTACTGGTAACTATCCCCCTGGTTTCGGAATCTTCCAAAAAGAAAAAAGTTCAATCGAAACCTGTTCCGATTGAAAACAAACTCATTGACTACGGAGAGTTTAAACGAATTGTGAATCGTTCCGAAGGGGAAAGGGAAACCCACCGGCTAACAGAGGATCAGTTTTTGAAGTTGATGAACGAAGATGGTGTTGTTTTACTCGATGCAAGAAGTGAAAACAGATTCCATCTTTTGCATATTCAGGGAGCAAAGAACCTTCCGTTTACAGAATTTACGAAAGAATCTTTGGCAGAGATCATTCCTGAAAAAAAATCCAAAATTCTAATTTACTGTAATAATAACTTTGAAGGAAACCAGGAAGCCTTTGCTGCAAAAAGTCCCGCAGCTTCTCTCAATCTCTCTACCTACAATTCTTTAAAAGCCTATGGGTATGAATCCATCTACGAACTGGGGCCACTTTTGGATGTCAAAAAAACCGTTTTACCATTGGTGACGGATTCAAAGGCACCATGATTTGGATTGACCTGAGATAGGAACCAATTCTTCTAGAAATAAATTATGATCCAGGGTGAGGTTCTATCTGATATCATCGAAGCGGTTTCCAATACTTTTGGAACCGAATTTTTGGATAGGCTCACACTAAAATTAGCATCTACCATCCAAGCGGATTATACCTTCATTGCCATCTTTGATAAGGAAAAATTTGAATCAAAGACTATCTCTCTTGTGGCTAATGGTGTGATAGCAGAGAACATGGCTTATTCCTTAAAAGATACACCATGTGCAGAGGTGTTTGATAATTCCGTTTGTTATTATCCTGCGGAAGTACAAAAATTCTTTCCCTACGACCAACTTCTCATTGAGATGAAGATCGAAGGTTATATTGGTTCTCCCTTACTCAATTCTAAAAAAGAAGTAATTGGTTTGATTGTGGGTCTTTTTGAATCAGAAATTCGTAACAGAGACCAAATCCTCACCTTATTCCAAATTTTTTCAGGTAGGATTGCAGCGGAATTGGAAAGGTCTGAATATGAAACACGTTTGGAACAAAACAATCATGCGCTGGAATCGCTTGTAGAAGAGAGAACTAGTGAACTGAAACAAACGTTAGATGAGCTAAAGGAAAGGCAAAACCAACTCATCGAATCAGAAAAAATGGCAAGCCTTGGTTTACTATCCGCAGGTATTGCGCACGAAATCAACAATCCTTTGAATTTTATATTAGGTGGTTACTTTGGTGTCCGTGGAATTTTGGAAGGTTCTTCGCTTGAATCGGAAAAAACCAAAATGTATTTAGAAGCTATCAAAGAAGGGGTAGAACGGACTTCGAAAATTGTAAAAGGACTCAATCAGTTCACTCGCAGCGGGGATTCTGTTGAGGAACGTTTTGACTTACATGATATTTTAGAAAACTGTCTTGTGATGCTTACTCATTCCCTTAGGGATCGAATTTCGGTAGAATCCAACCTTCATTCACATCCTTTGGTGGTAAAAGGAAATTCCGGAAAAATCCACCAAGTATTTTTAAATATACTCACGAATGCCATCCAAGCGATGGAAGGAAGGTCCGGCACCTTGGGAGTCAAGTCTTACCGAGATTCCGAGTATTCCATCATACAGATCTCGGATACAGGAGTGGGAATCAAGGAAGAAGACCAAAACAAAATTCGAAATCCCTTTTTTACAACCAAAGATCCAGGGAAAGGGGTTGGCCTTGGTTTGCCTATTGCTTATAAGATCATTCAAGATCATAAAGGTTCCATTGAAATGGAATCAGAGTGGGGTAAGGGTACTGTCGTTCGTATCAAACTTCCGTTACAAGTATGAATCAATCAGACCACAAACAAAAGTTACTTTATGTGGATGACGAAATTCTAAATTTATATTTGTTTCGTGAATACTTTCAAAATGAATACAAAGTAATCGTTGCTCAATCAGGACAAGAAGCCATTGAAGAATTAGAAGAGAATGAGGACATACAATTTGTTATTAGTGATATGCGGATGCCAAAGATGAATGGATTGGAATTTATCACAAAAGCCCAGGAAATTCGCCCCAATATTACTTATTGTATCCTAACTGGTTATGACATAACACCTGACATAGAAAAGGCGATTGGAGAAAAGAAGGTAGCTCGTTATTTTTCTAAACCATTTGATCCTACAGAGATACTTTTGTTTCTCTCTGCAGGAAATGGAGAATGATCCTTTGTTTATTTGTTTTTAAATTCTGCTTCCACAACTCCCCGTTTAGAGCTATTGATGCTAAGGGTTTTGCTACTTAAAAAACGAAAACTTGAATCTTTTTTATACATCAATTCTTCAGCAAACATAGATTCTTTTCCTGGATAGGTAAGTTCCCATTCCGATCCATTCATTTCTGTTTTACGATCATTGATTTGTTTTACAGAAGTATATTCCATCAAATCATTTTTGAAGTTAATAGCATCCTCAAGGCCTAGTCCTTTGAATTTTAAGATGACTGTATTTTGTTCTGTGAGTTTGAACCATTCGTCTTTGATTTGTTTTCCCACTTTGTTTGATACAAGGTTTGACCAATCTTTAACTGCTTGTTCTCTTGAAACTTCTTGAGTGATGTCAGCCCCTCGTCCTTCCAAACTTCCTGATCCAAAAATTTTGCCATCTCCCCAAAGTTGGATGATGCGGTAAGGCCCAGTGGCTGCGGAACTTAAGAAATCAGTTTTTTTCCCACCAGGTAAAACCACCGGTTTTTGGTCTGTAGTGGTTACTTTTGCAACAATCAAAACTTCAGCCCCAGAATCTTGTGCAAGTGTAAGAAGGGGACTTCCTTCTTCTACGGAAGTTAGGTCAAGTTTCGCAAGGCTAGGATTTTTTTTGAGTAAGGCAGTGAGTTGGGAACTATCCACAACCTTGTTTCCTTTGGTCCTAAGTTTTTCGATAAGTTCTGCTTCTGCGATGTTGGTTGCCGAACCAATGGGAAAGGACTTTCCATTCACTACAGTTTGAACAAGGACGGCAATCCGAGGGTTTCCTACATCATCGAGAAGGGCATCTACTGCCGTGGAGAGTTTAGTTGCTTCCACTTCGCAGCGCACATTCAAACGGATCATGTCTTGGGTGTCCAATTTCCATTGTTCTTCGCTGATGATATCGTATTTTTTTACAAAACTATCTGTTTTGCCGTAGAGTTTGGAGCCGAGCGATTGGCCGTCTGAAACTCCTGATTTTTCAGTAATCTGTTCTCCTACGAGTTTGCGGATGGCGTTGAGTTTTGCGTCCTTCAAAGCCTTATTCCTTGCAAGTGCCAAGTCTCCTTGGTAGATAGGTGCCTCTCCCATAGCTGTCACCACATTGTCTGGCAGCGTAGGTTGTTTCTGGGCTGAATTGGATCCGGCACATGCCAAAATGGTAAGGATGAGAACTCCGGTTAAGGGAGCCAAACGAAGTCGGTTGAACATGAAGGACATTTCTCCTTGAAGATTTGCTATATTATAGAAACATATACTTACATGACCAATTACTTTTTTAGGTTTTCTCTCTGCTTTCTAGTCCTTGCTTGCCATGGGAACACAGTTCCGCAATTTCGTGTCCACCCACTTGATTCTAAGATGCGGGTTTCTTCGGACATTTTTTATGAAAAAGTCCTACCCACCATGGCGGGAAAAAAATTGATGCTTGCGACCAATCCTTCCGGAATTGGAACCAATCCAAAAAAAATCATCATTTCCTTAGAAAAACATAAAATCACATTAGAACATTTAATTGGACTCGAACATGGATTTCTTGGTTTGGAAGAAGAGTTTAGCCAAACTCCTGTTACTATGGACTCTACTTTCCATAGGCCATTGTATCATATCTACCGAATCAAAGATTCTGAATTAAGGGACCTCATCCAAGAAGTGGATTATGTGGTTTTTGATGTGCAAGATGTGGGGATGCGTTGTTATACATATTTAAGTGTACTGAAACGCCTTATGGATGCGATGAAAAATACAAAAACCAAACTCATTGTATTAGATCATATCCATGTAGCGATGCATTTGCCACCTATGGGTGAAAAAATGAATCCTCGTAATTTGAATTTTGCAGGAGAATTTCCATCGTTACTCATCACTGGGATGACAATAGGGGAAGCTACTCGGTTTTATAATAAAGAATTTTTAAAAGACAGTGTGGATGTCCTCATCGTTCCTGTGGAAGGTTACAAACGAGGAATGTATTTTGAAGATACAGGGATTCCTTGGACTACACCTTCACCAAACTTACCTATGGTGGACTCTGCCAGAAACTACCTCTCCCTTGTATTATTAGAAGGAGTGAATGTGTCGGTGGGGCGAGGCACCCAAGCTCCTTTCGTTTATTTTGGAGCGCCATGGATGACAAACCCGGAGGACCTTGCAAATAAACTGGCGAGTCTCGGAAACAAATCCTATTATTTTTCTCCCGTGTATTTCAAACCGACCTTTGGTCCTCATAAAGGAAAAATTTGTTCAGGCCTAAGGATGAATTTGGTACGCCCTGATTATGATCCTATCCAACTGGCTTATGATCTCATCAGACTGATGAAAGAAACTTATCCTAATGATTTCAAATGGAGTAAAGGTGCCACAAACCACTGGGTAGACCAACTTTGGGGGAACGACCATTTCCGAACTTCCATCAATGAAGGAAAAAGTTTTTCCGAATTCCATAATACTTATTTATCGGAAGAAGAAAACGAAGAGAAAAAAATCGCTCCTTATCTGTTGTATTGAGGGTATGATGAAACGGATTCTATTTACTTTTTTAATATTTATTTTTACTATTACTGTGTTAGCTTCGGAAAAGGAATTTAAAACCATACCGAAAAATAAAACGGCAAAAGTTTTGAAATCAGTTGCCTTTGCTACCATTCGTTCAACACTTCTCGTTTCTTATGGAGAGGGAGAAGAAAAGGAATCAGTATACACTCCATGTTCTGAAAATTTTCCAAGTATGCCGGGAGACTTTCCTTGCAACTATTTGGATTATGAAGGTACAACAATGGAAGTCGCTCCTAGTTCTGGTGTCAACGACGGAGAAGCTACCGAAGGTTCTGATCCAGAAGATGTGAATCCCGGTGGCAAAGTGGTGATCAAGCTGATCAAACAAAAGTCTCCCAACTTAAATGGAAAGGTGGTTTTTCTTGGAGAAGGGGAAGATCAATTAAAACTTTTTTATGGACCCAAAGGTCAAATTTCCCATTATTTATATCGTCAAACTCTCGTTATATTCAGATGGGATATGTCAACGGAAATCCCAAGTCTCATTAGTTTGGTGTTTGTAAACACTAACAAAGAATATTTTCCTGAAGAAGTAAAAGAGTATTCCTTTTAAATTATGCCTACCATCAAAGGATTTGTCAGAAAAATGTCGCATAAAGGTTTAAAACCTGTGTCCTATTTTTGGGAAACAGCGACCTATAGTGAGACAGATAAAAAAGATCTGACAGCAATAGAATCCACATCGGAAAGTCCCGTGGAATCTTGGATTGGAAAAAAAATAACTCTTAGCACCAATGAAGAAATTCGTTGTTTGCACTGCGGGAAAAAAACTAAGAAGTCATTTAACCAAGGACATTGTTTTACCTGTTTTACCAAACTCGCAGAAAACGATCTTTGTATCCTCCGTCCTGAAACTTGCCATCACCACAAAGGAACGTGCCGGGAACCAGGCTGGGGACAACTAAATTGTTTTAAAAAACACACAGTTTATTTTGCAAATTCCAGTGGATTAAAAGTCGGCATTACCAAAGAAAATCCAGTTTCGAATCGTTGGGTTGACCAAGGGGCTAAGTTCGGTATTCCTATTTTGGAAGTGGAGTCGAGAAGAGATGCAGGAATTATCGAACATTATTTGAGTCAGTTTTTACCTGACAAAACTTCTTGGCAAAAAATGGTGGCGGGAGATCCACCTGACATGGATTTGGTGCGAGAAGCGGGTAAGTTCTTAAATCATTTGGATAAAAATGATTTTTTTTCCCCACCTGATAGTAAATCTAAACTTACTTGGAAACGATTGGATCTAAATGAAGTCACAGAAATTCAATATCCCATCGATTCTTATCCTGGAAAAATCAAATCACTCAAACTGACAAAAGAGACTCCTATTATTGATACCCTTGTGGGAATCAAAGGGCAGTATCTTTTGTTTCTTTCGGGGGTGATCAATATTCGTAGTCTCAGTGGTCTTTGGATTGAAGTCACCACGTAGAGAGATCCGTCTCAAAGGTGGTTTTACCACAAGAATTCTTTATGAATGTGAAGAGTTTTTACTAGCCGAAAAACCAGAAGGACTTCCTGTCCATGAAACGAAAGACCCCAACCGAAAAGACTTTACTCGACTTCTAGCAAGTTATTTAAATTTTCCTGATTTGCGAACAGCCAATCGATTGGATTTGGGAACCAGTGGCATTGTGTTACTGGGAAAAACTTCAGATAAAAATTCAGAAATCGATACCCTACTTAAGGATGCAGATAAAGAATATATTTTTTTATGCACAGGCATTCCCGATTGGAAAGAAAAACGATTTGAATGTTTTATTCGGGATGGAAACAAAGAAGTACAAATTGTGCGTAGTGGGGGGAAAAAAGCCATTACAGAGTTTACAATTGTTTCCCACCATCCAAAAGAAAATTGTTCTTTCGGAATGGCAAAAATTCTAACGGGAAGAAGACACCAAATTCGTGTTATGCTTCGTGAACTAGGGCATCCAGTTCTTGGAGATTCAGTTTATTCATCTTCCCAACTTGAGACCAAAGAAACACGAATGTATTTACATTCTTTTCGATTATGCTTTACCGACTTCCAGGGGAAAAAACAGTGGGTGGAGACGGAAATCCCTTTGGAATTTTCTAACCGAGTAGGGAAAACACTTACCGTCGAAAACAAACCAGAATGAAAAACGAAGTTTTCCATAGTTTTTTGAGAGAACAGAAATTATACAAAATTCTTTCTCGTATCGCGAAATATGTTTCAATATCATTTTTGATTATTTATTTGTATTTGTTGTTTAGTTCGAGTTATACGGCAAGTCCCCTCATTGTGGTAATCAACTATCTTGCCATCCTCACCAGTTTTTCTGGAATCATTACATTCAAATACTTTGAAATCCCCACTCTCCTTTTGGCTGTTTTTACAGAGGGAAAGTCAGCAGAGTTTTTCCAATTAGGCCCAGAGCAAAAACAACTCATTTGGCGAAAGGCAGGACGTGAAGATGTTTTGCCACCAGATCCTACCGCGGAGTTTATCAATACAAACCTACATTTGTATGATCGTTATCCTTGGAAACGAATCGGTAAAATTTACTCTGTGGGATATTTGGTTGTGATTCTCACATCCATTTTCTATTTAACTTCCGTATATCTCGAGACCGGATTTCAAAACTAAGAAAGCAATTTTCCTTGTCTTACGGTCTCTGGATAAAAACCTATCCGTATGGCTTTGAATTGTGGAATTGTAGGTCTCCCGAACGTCGGTAAGTCGACTATTTTTAATGCACTCACTAAGGCAGGAGCGCAAGCTGCCAACTATCCGTTTTGTACAATAGAACCCAACACTGGTGTTGTGGAAGTTCCGGATGAAAGGCTCAACCGTTTAGCGGAAGTTTACAAACCAAAACGAACGGTTCCCACAATGATAGAGTTTGTAGACATTGCAGGCCTTGTAAAAGGGGCAAGCCAAGGGGAAGGACTTGGAAACCAGTTTTTATCTCATATCCGGGAAGTGGATGCCATTTGCCATGTGGTACGTGCCTTCCAAGATGAAAACATCACACATGTTCACGGTAAGGTAGATCCTATCGAGGACATCACCGTCATCAATTATGAACTCATCCTTGCTGATTTAGATAGTTTAGAAAAACAACAACAACGTGTGGCAAAAACTGCAAAAACTGGAAACAAAGAAGCGACGGAAATTTTGGCTGTGATGGATAAAATCCTCGATGCATTAAAAAAAGGGAATCGAGCTTCTACAGTTGAACTTGGGGATGAAGAACAAAAAATTGCCAAAAAATTTAATCTAATTACCATAAAACCAGTGTTATATGTTGCAAATATCTTAGATACTGATATAAAAACGGCAGAAAACCCTCTTGTAAAAACTATTATTGATTTTGCTTCCAAAGAAGGAGCACCTGTCGTTGTGTTATGTGGTCGGTTTGAAGAAGAAATATCTGGCTTAGAAAAAGAAGACCAAATTGCCTTTTTGGAAGAAATTGGGGAAAAAGAATCAGGACTTTCCAGAATGATTCGTGCTTCTTACAAACTCCTCGGGCTTTTGACCTTTTTTACAGCGGGTGTGGAAGAAGTAAGGGCTTGGACCACCCACCAAGGAAGCACGGGGCCTGTAGCAGCAAGTGTCATTCATTCCGATTTTGAAAAAGGATACATCCGAGCCGAAGTCATGCGATATGAAGACATCGACCGTACCGGGGATGCCACCAAAGTCAAAGACGAAGGAAAACTCCGAGTAGAAGGGAAGGAATACATTGTCCAAGACGGGGATGTCATTTACTTCCGTGTAAACGCATAAAAAAAATCCCGACTTTCGCCGGGGTTTTGAAGTGTGAACTAGTTTGGAAAAGAAAGTATGTTCCTAAAAGTAGGAACGTTTCTTAGATTATTAATGGCTTCACACTCTCTGTTTATTGCATCCTATTAGAAAAAAATTACGATTGTAACATAAAATGATACCGGCCGATTTCTTTTCCGGATTCAAAAATGGCCAGCTCCGGACTTGAATCTAGAGTGATGGGGGAATCGAACATGGACTGGGAGCCAAGTTTCGGAAGGGTTTCCACCGGGGCTCCGTCCAAAAAGAGTTTGGCCGAGAGGAGATCCGAGTTAGAAGCTTCAACAGAAAGGAAAACTTGATTTTTTTCTGCATTGGGTTGGAAAACAAAATCTAAATCTCTGCCTCCGATCTGTCTGTGGACACGAAAGGCACCTCCTGAATTTCCAGCCCCCCGGAAGGCAAGTTCCGCCGAAACGAGGCTAACATTGGCAATATCGCTCGTCAGAAGCTTTAGTTGGTCTTTTACAAACTGCAAGTAGATTTGGATCGTAGGGGTGCTACTGGGGAGGACGGTTTGTAAGATCCGGTCGACCGTTGGTGAGTCCGCATCTTCCCCTTGGGACATGAGGTATAGAGCTTCTTTTAATTTGAGTCGGTTCATAAATTCATTCGGATCTTTTGGTTCCATAGTATTTATTTCCCCCCGCTAAGGCTTTATTTCCTTTGTAAGGATTTTTTTTATCTTTTCTTTCGCTCGGTTGGCCCGAGCCAGTACTGTTCCTAGGGGAACATTGAGAATTTCGGCAATTTCTTTGAATTTGTACCCTTTTAACCTTAGGATGAGGATCTCTTTATGTGTTTCATCTAAACCTTCGATGAGGTCGTAAAACTCTCGTTTTTCTTCCCAAGCAAAAAAGACATCCTCTTGGTTTTGTCTATCATCTAAAATATCGATGCTCAAATCCAAAGAAATTCCCTCTCTATACTCATACCGACGAATAGATCTTGTCTGAGACATACTTATATTTTTAGAAATTTCACTTAAATAAACAATAAATGCAGGAAGGCTGTCTCCCTTGAATTTTCTGAGCAGGTGGTAATCGTTTTCTGTAAGTTTAAGGTATACCTGTTGGGAAGTATCGGTGACTTCTTCTCTCGGAACATAGTGAGCACAAGTTCCAATGATGAGCCGATGGAATTTTCGAATCAACTCTTGCCAGGCAGCACTCTGTCCCAGAAGGCAATTGTCGATTAACTTGCGAATCTCATCACTCATAGTTCTTTTATCGATTGGACGGAATTTTTACAAGATGTCAGTACATTTTCTAATCTTTTTTGAAAATGATGAGAACGAAAAAGAGTTTGTCTGATGTATCTTATGCGAGATTGGTTTGTTTGCGAAAATGACAATTGGTCTTTCGTAGTGAACCGACCATAGTCACTGAAAAAACCAAAAAATCCTAATATACGAATCCTTTGATTTGTATTTGGTATTTCTTCCAAACAACTTTGAAATGCTTTTAAATCATTCAGTTTGTCTGGATCAAAATCAGGATCTAAAATCCATTCATTGATTAAAGTGAGATAGAATTTTTTTGATTCAGAATTTTCTTCGTTTAATGTAGATGCAGACCATGGATTTTGTTTTGAATAATAAAACAGTTGGTAAGTATTTTTGTTTTGTTGTTTCATATCCTGCAAAAGTCTTAAAACTAAAGTTTTTCGTCTGGTTTCTGGCATTTCGGAATATAATACTCGGTTGATAGCGAGAGTATATTCTCTTTCTTTTCCTAAAAATAAAACTTCATGAGATTTATATAAATTGGAAAATACATAAATAGTTTTTTCCCATTCCATTCTTAGTTCGGCAACAAGTGGAATCAGTTCTTCACTTATAATTTCTGATTCTAAAATTTCAAATTTTGGTAATACAATCAAATCGAAGATTTTTTTCTTAGTTTGTTTTTCGATTTGCATTAAACCATCTTTTGATGATTCAGAACATTGTCTCACAGTCAGAATAGCATCATAAAAAGAAATAAAACGCAAAATTTGTGACAAATCCTTGATCTCTGGATGGCCACAGGCTTTCCAATAATATAAAAAATCTTCTTCTTCCGACTCCGTTTCAGTCCGGATCATATCACGAGTTTGAATTCCGTAGGCTTGACTAAATAAATTTTGTTTTGAATAATAAGACATCCATAGATCATCAAAGGATTTTGATTTGGGAAACCATTGCGCTGTGAGAGGTAAGGAACTAAAACTGAGGAGGAGTAAAATGGATTTGTATTTTTTCAAAATCCACTCCTAGTTTTAAATTCGTAAAACATTTTTTCTTCAGAACTGTCTTTGGAAAGGATAGAGTTTAATAATTCTCTTTTTTGGGAATCATCCAGTAGCTCGTGTTTGGTTTTTAGAAAACTGTCTGCCATTTTGCGAAATTCTGAATTTTGAATTCGGGAAATACGATCCAGAATAGGGTCCTTTGCTGAAATGGATTTTCCTTTTTTCTCTGTAACTATTTTAGATTCAGAAAAAGTGGAAATCTCTCCCCTGTTAGGTTCTTTTTTTTCGCCGGAAAAAACAATGAAAAAAAATAAAAACAATAAAACAAAGGTTATGCCTAAAATTTGTTTGAATTTTGGTTTAGGTTTTTGAGTCGAAAAATGAACTAAACTGATCGCAGTGATGATTTCTATGGAAGTTCCTTTGTATAGGGTTTTTCTAATTTTGGCTAGCGTATTGTGCGAATCTTTTGTTTTTAAATAGAACTCCCAAAATTTGATTCCAATTTTTTTTGCCATAACTGTTTCTACTGGAAATAAAAATCCAATGACTTCTTTAGCACCTGCTTTTAAAAAACTGGTTGTGAGTCCAGAATGTTCAATGGAATCAAAGGAAGAATGACAGCTATTGAAAAAAACGAGATCTAAGTTAGGGAAAGAGTGTCCTGCAATTTCATTAGAAAATAAATAATCATTAGCTCCGAGTGGGATTCCTTTTTTTTCTGTATGTCCCGCATAGTGTAGATACTTTGCGGAGCTCATTTCCTCAATTAGTCTTACTCGTGTTAAGTGATTGTCTTTGAGAATGCGAAGGTTCAGTTTTTTTTCAAAAATCGGATAAAGAATGCTACATTCTTCTTTTACTGTAGCAACTAGGTTTGGTTTTACGGGATTACAAATCAGTAGGATCGAATTTTCTTTGGGTGTATTTTCCTTTTGGATTGTATCGATTCGGATTCCTCTTCTGTATTCTTTGTCTTGGAATAAAAATCCTTTGTGAGTCCTTAAAATTTCCCATGGGATGGGTGAAAATTCTGGATCAATGAGAAGTTGGATGGATTCTTGGAATCCAGACTTTCTCCAAAAGGGCAAAGTTTTTCCGAATACAATTTGTTCTAAACTATCTGATTTTTTGCCCAGTTTTTCAAGGAATTCCTCTTTGTTCGGATTTTGTGAGAGAACTCTCTCTACAAAAAGTGCCCAATCCTTTTGGAATTCACTGAGTAACTTGCCGGAGAACTTCGTCGTTCGTTCCACTGTTCCAAACTGGTCTTGTTTTTCCTCCCAAATGCATTCGCCATCAGTGAGTTCTTCTCTGGAATATTTTGCAATAATTCTAAGTTTCATCAGCTTTGACTTTATTGGAATTTTTGAAGTAAATCTTCTATCGTGGTTAGTAAAGCATACACTTCTTCTTCTTTTGTGAAGTAACCTGTAGAGATACGTATGCAACGTAAGGCTTCTTCTTCTGAATAACCCATATACAGAAGTGATTTGGATGCTTCTCTCGCTCGGGACTTACAAGAACTTCCCGTGGAAACTAAAATTCCTTTTTCTTCCATCCCTAATAGGAAAAAATCAACTGATTGGATGGGAAGAATAACAAAGCTTGTGTTAGGAAGTCTAGGCGAAGATTTGGCAATGATATGACAACCCATTGCCTCCAATTTTTCTTCTATTTGAGATTGGAACTTACGGAGTCGTTTGTTTTTTTCTTCCAATTGGTCCAATTGGATTTCCGTTACTCTTTTTAAACATTCAATTGCAAATGTATTTTCTGTTCCGGCCCTATGTTCATTTTCTTGGTTACCACCACCAAACACTTGGAAGTGGGGGTTGACCTTGGGAAGATAAGTAACGGATGCACCCATTCCAGCTCCAATTTTATGTCCAGAAAATGTAAATCCATCAAATAGAGAGTAGGGAACCTGGACTTTACAAAATCCTTGCATCAAATCGCTATAAAAAACTTGTCCGTATTCTTTGGTTAGTTTGTGAATTTCTTCTGCAGGTTGGATCACACCTGTTTCGTTTCCTGCATAAAGACAGACCACAGGCCTTGGGTTTTCCTCTAGTTTGTTTTCTAGATCCTTAAGGTTGATGATTCCTGTTTTGTTTGTCCCAATTAGATTGGGAGTAAATCCATAAGATTCTAGTGCTGCATACATACTGGAATGTTCGAAAGGTGAGACAATAACAGAATCTAACTTTGGATAAAGCACTCGTAAACTTTGGATGAGAAGGTAATTTGCTTCAGTTCCTGTTGCTGAGAAAACAAATTGTTTTTCCTGACCTTTGGTTATAGAGGCAAAATACTTTCTTGTTAGTTCTATTTTTCCTTGATTTTTTAAGGAAAAACGAGTGATTCCGGAAGGATTATAAAATCCTTCCAGATAATCTGCCAAACAAGTTTCCAGAATTTCGGGAAAAGGAGGGTGTGTGGCATTGTAATCAAAATACTTTATATCATTCGTTAAATGGGATTTCATCGGCTTCTTCGTAGCGACCCAGTTTGCGAAGGACGGATCTAGTTAAATTATGATAAGGTTTTAGGATGTCATCTTTTTTGCCACCTACACTTCGTTCGTCGACATTACGCAGTTTTGGTTTTAATGCATCCAAAATCGCAAGGCTTTTTGCATTTTCTTTGAGTTTGTGGTATGACTCTGCTTCTTTCATTTTGGATTCAAATTCATGAACTAGAAGAGCAGGAACATTGATATCTTCAATTTCAGCTGCAAGTTGGATGTTCGCAGCTTCCTTAAATTCAGTGGCAGCACGTTTGTAGTATATTTCTTCTTCTGAACCCAATTGGAAAAAAAGTTCACCTCGACGGAATTTGAATTTAAGATACTCTCTTTCATCTGACCCAACAAAATAAAGAATCCTTTCATAAATATCATCCATCTCTCGTGGAGAAAAGTTTTTCATCCCTGTGAGTAGGATTTGCCGGAGTAACGATTCTAAATAATCGTTTGCAGAAACTTCTGAAAAATCACTGCGTTTGATGGAAGATAAAACTACACTTCGTTTTTGTACGGCACTGAGTCCACTGGGAACCTTTTCTAGTTCGGTAAGTTTTTTTAAGACAAAACTTTCCGTTTCCAACATATGGGTTTTATAACCTAAAAGAATTTCACTGGGGCGACAACTGGCCCAAGCAACCGATTCAATTTTTTTAGGAGCAATGAGTTCGGGGCCGGAAAAACGTAACGCGCGTTTGTAGTAGTCTAGGGCCGTGAGAACTGCTTCTATATGGGAATTCCAATAGTCTTTTGGATTGGGGCCAAGCGTGAGTTCTCCTTGCGGAGCCATTCTAAGGAAGAGCGGCGAACCCCATTCCTTCGCTTTTTCTCGCCATGTAAGTTCTAAAAAATGATCTTCGACATGTTCTTTACTTCGGAAATACAAACATGCCTTTTCCATAAGAGCCAAATCCAAGGGAAGGATTGTTCCTTTGGTATTTTCTTCAGAACTAAAGAATTGGCTTATGGTTTGGAGGACGTCTGTTCCTCCGTCTTTTCTTCCTTCCAGCACTGCATCACCTTTGGCGATGAGTTGGTGCGCAATCCGGGGATTGGGGTAACCAAAAAACGAATTATAGGCGAGGGTGAATTTGGCAAGGAGGGTGTCCTTGTTTCTCAGAATCCATGGGAAAGTGATTGCCCACACGATGAGAACAGCCAGGATGTATTTTAAATTTTCTCGGAAGATTTGGTTCAAGGATTGTCCCTGTTCCCGATCTTTGCCGGAATCTACTGATGTTTCAAGCAATTAAAACTCCAAACCATCCTTTCCTCTTTGTTTTCTTTTGTTTTCTTTCACTTTCTCTGTTTGCAGCCGAGCCAGGGACAAGAACCAAAGAATGTTCTCTGTTAGAACCTGGAGTTCCCGCAGAGTATTTCCTTTCTCGTGCCCTTCGGGAACAGGTGGATGGATTTCAGGCGAGCCAACGTCGAAAACCCGAGGATTCCAAACTTTCCTTCGAACGCTCCGTTTCCTTTTTAGATTCTTACCATCTTTGTCTGAAGGAAGTGGGAAAAGATCCAAGTGCTCTCAGTTCCGAGACCCAAAGTTTAAATTATCTAGAGCTTGGGAGTTTGGAGAAGGCTTGGGAATGGTCGGAAAGTGCCATCGGTAAATCACCGGAAGTCTCTAAAGATTTAGTCCTTTTGCAAACAAGAATTCGAATCCGACAAGGAGAACTTGCGAAAGCTTCGGATGTATTAGAATCCTCTCTACATAAGTTTCCGAATGATCCAGATTTTTTATACCTTCTTGGAAATATTAATTTTGAAAGGAAGTTATGGAACCAATCGATTTTGTATTATACGGCTTTATCCTTTGTGATCGAAAGAAGAGACAATCATTCCAAATATAAATTTTTAACAGCCAAAGCACTCGGCGAACTTAATTACAAACTAGATTACCCAAAGATATCTATCAAACGATACAATGAATATACTACCGCTTATAAAAACGATATGGAAGTTTTGTTTCGGTTGGCTCAGATTTATTTCGTGTTAGGTGACTTTAAACACTGCCGCCAATATCTTGAACAGATTCGAGAAAAAAATCCAAGAGACCTAGACGCCTCTCATATGCTTGCTGAAATTTATTTTATGGATGCAAGAGATCTTGCACCTACATATTTCGCAACGCTGAAAAAAGAAAAAAAAATTCCGAAAGAGGGGATTGTATTTTTACTCGATAAACTTGTTTCTGGATCCAAAACCGGACTCGAAGCAAAATTAAGAACATATATTCAAGAAAATCCAGGTAGGCTTTCTCCGCGCGTCGCTCTTTTGGAACTTGCAGAAAAGGAAAAACTTCCTGATTATGAAATCCTAAGTGCAGATACAGCGCAGTATGCTTATGAGTATAGACAATACCTAACTGCAGAAAAAATCCTACGCAGAGGGCTTTCTCAAATCACGGCAAAAGAAAATGCTTTTGAGGAAAAGTCTTTGTATTATGAAAAGATATCCTCTTGCCAAGAAATGCTCGGTCTTTGGAACCATTCGATCTTATCCACAAGAGAAGCACTACGGCTCACCAAAGAGACAGAAAAATCTTTGCGATTGCGTTTTCGTTTGGCTTACCTTTACCTCCAAGGCAACCTAAAGAAAGAATCACTTTCCGTTTCTGTTTTATCTGAAACGATAAAAGAAAATCCAAATCCTACTCACTATTATCTCCGAGGTTTAGCGTATTTTCAATTGTCAAAATACAAAGAAAGTGTGAGTGATTTTAGTGAAGCCATCAAACTAGATCCTAAAAATTTTAATTATTATTTTTATCGAGCTACAGCTTTTGATAAACTAAAACAGTTTAGTGATACAGAATCAGATTTAAAAACTACAATTTCTCTCAATCCCAATGCTTCCAATGCAATGAATTACTTGGGATATCTTTATGCAGAAAAAGATATGAATCCGGAGGAAGCAAATAAACTTCTTAACCAAGCAGTATCTTTAGAACCGGACAATCCTGCTTTCCAGGATAGTTTGGGTTGGGTGTTGTATAGAAAAAAAGATTTTAATCGTGCCTTACTCCACTTAAACTTTGCCGCCTCCCTAGCTTTGGAGAGAGGATTCGAAGATCCAGTGATCTATGAACATTTGGGTGATGTGTATTTGGCTAAAAAGGATCCAGTAAATGCTTTGCAGTTTTTTAAACTATCCGAATCCAAGTTAAAATTAGAGTCTAACAAAGACTTAGTGGCAAAAATTAAAAAAGTGCAAAAGGAAATTTCTGAATGAAAAGGACCTTATTCTTCATTAGTGTTTTATTTTACGTTTATTCTTGTCAGTCGGCAGAAGTGGAAGATCCCAATTTTATTGGCCGAGACAAAGAAAAATACCAATCTGCAAAAGAGGGGGAATCAAAGACCCTTTTAAAGGAAATTTTAGAAAAACAAACAGATTTTCCTAGTTTTAAGTCCGATTTTTCAATGCAGATCCAAACCTTTGTTCCTAAAAAAGATAATGTTTATCTAGATGGAAAACTTTATTTTTCGAAAGAAACCAAACAGGTGAAAATCCAACTAATGGACAGTTTTTTTGGAATGATATTTACCGAGCTCATTGCTGATCCAAACCAAATACAAATCAAACCTACAAGTACAAAAGAGATACAAACCTTTCCGATGGGGGACATCCTCATACAAGATCCAAATACGGGCAAAAAATTTGCCATACCATTTCCTGTGATTTATGAATACTTAACAGGAGCTTACGTTACTGAAATCCAAAACCCAAAGGCAAAGTTCAATACCAAGGATTCTCGGATCGCACTTACTAAACCTGATGGGGAATATGAATATTTTTTTAAACAGGGCAACCTGGACCGATTGGAACTTGCAAGCACCAAACGTGGATTAAAGGCAATTGCATTGGTCAAAACAAAACCAGATCAAATCCATCCACCTAAAGAAATTACCACTAAGGTGATTAGTTTAGATACGGAAAAGGAAAACGTTCTCATTTTAATTAAACTTAAAAAATCACAAATTATGGAAGTGCCCTTGACCGTATTTCGATTTTAAATGTATATGTTTCGTTTGTATTTTTTATTGATTCTGTTTTTTCCGCTATTTGTATTTTCAGTGGACTTGCCAGAATCTGCGGAACCACAATTAGAGTTACCGATAAATGATCTTTACCATTTTCGGACAGAAACAGGGGAAAACATCCAATATCCAAAGTCCACAAAACTCTGGTTTGGTGGGGATGTGATGTTCAACTGGGGAGTTAGGGATTCCATGCGGTCGGAGGATCCCTACTTTCCTTTTCGCAGTTTTTCTAGTTTTCTAAAAACTTTTGATTATCGTTTCTTAAATTTAGAAACACCCATCTTACATAAAGCCCCATCCGTAGACCAAAGAAAGTCCTATGTGTTTTTCGGAGAAAGAAGGGACCTTACGGTTCTTAGACTTCTCGGTATCGATGGGGTGTTTCTTGGAAACAATCATACTATGGACTTTGGAGAGAACGGTCTTTTTGATACATTGGAGCTTTTGGATGAGTTTGGTATCCGTCATACAGGTGCAGGAAAGGATACAGACGAGGCTTTAGTTCCCATCACAGTCACCAAACAAAACACAGACTACCGCATCTTTTCTTTTTCTGATACGGGAGAAACCAGGCTTTTTTCAGGACCAAAGGCTCCCGGAGCCGCATACTTTCGAGTAGGGACTGCAGAACGGATCATTAAAAAAACAAAGCCAGGCCAGGTAAATATTTTATCCGTTCATTGGGGTGTGGAATACAATCCGTTTCCGATGGATACGGAACGAAATGCCGCTAAATACTTGATAGGTGCAGGATACAAAGTGATCATTGGCCACCATCCACATGTTCCTCAAGGAATTGAAGTGTTCCCTAAGGGAGTTGTCATTTATTCTTTGGGAAACTTTTTTTTCGGATCCAAAAATCAATACTTAAAACACAACATTTCTGTGGTTATACATTTTGAAGGTGATAAGCTTTTGTTTGTGGAAGTGATTCCTGTATTTGGAAAACACCAAGCTCTTCCAGGAGATCATTATTTTTTTCCTTTGGGGCCAAAAGAGGCAGAGAATTTTTTAAAAGAATATTCTATTCTTTGTAAACAATTGGGAACAGAACTTGTGATTTCAGGGGGAAGGGGTTACGTCTTTTTAGATAAGGAACTAAAAGCCAAACTAAAACCGTAATGGAACCAACTGCAAACAAGTCCTATTGCAAAAAAAGGAAAACTGAGTTCTAGTAAATTGGTTTTGAAAATAGAAAACAGTTGCAGAAAAAAACCTGTAAAAAATAAAACAGAAGCCGTTCTTAAAATCCAGCTTTTTTCGTATAACCAAAAGTATACGGAAACGATTGCTGCATAACCAAACAAACAAAACCATTTGAGTTGTGATGTAGGTTTTAGATATTCGAGAGAAGGGGTCATCTCTTCTGGCGTTTTTGCATCCAAGACATTGAGAATTAAAATATTTTCGATAAGGTCGGCAAATCCAGCGATCACTAGAAGTAAAACCATCCCCATAAAGATTTTCAAAAAGATGGGCCGAACTTTTCTTCCCGCATAATGGCCTGTATACGTGAGAAAGGCTAAGTAACAGAAGATAAATCCAAAGTCAAAATAGTGAACCTTTCGGTATTCGGAAGATAAATTGAAAAAGTCGATGGTATCTGGGATTCCGATGAGATCTTGGACTTGTTTTGGCGTTTCTGCCATTTCAAGGCCTAGGAGTGTGGATTCAAATCCGGAGTGGTTGTCGAGGGCCGGTTCTTTCGGTGTGATATGGTTTAAAAAACCAGCATAGAGTGCTAAAAATAAGCCAAGGCCTAAGCCCCAGACTTCTGGAAAATTTGATTTTTCACCCATAAAAATGTTAGAAATTACATGGAAATGGAAGGGTTTGGGAACTCCAAGAAGAAATTCCATTGACCCCGGCCCCCATTGGCAAAACCCTAGTGGAAACTAACAAATTCTTCTACCTACAAGTGTTTCTATGTAGGTATACCCATAGGAGAAATATGAGAAACTACGAAATCACGAATATTCTTCGTGAAGGTAATGTAGAAGAGACGAAGTCTGCAGTCAAAGACTTACTCTCCAAATACAACTTCACGATCCAAGGCGAAGAGGATTGGGGTTCTAAAAGACTCTGGCATCCCGTTGGACAAGACGAACAAGGCCACTTCACACTCATCAAGTGTTCCGGATCCCCTACAGAAGTATCTAAGATCGAACATGAGTTTAAACTCAATGTAAACATCTTAAAAACCCTAGTAATCAGGGCCAATGGCTAACGATCTAAACAAAGTACTACTCATCGGTCGAATGACCCGTGATCCGGAATTTAAATCGGTGAACGGAAGTTCTGTTGTCAATTTCTCAATTGCAAATAACAGAGTTTATGTGACTAACGGTGAAAAGAAAGAGGAAACTCATTATTTTGACTGTGTTGCATGGGGCCGACTTGCTGACATATTAAAACAATATGCTGGCAAAGGGAAACAAGTAGCGATTGAAGGCAGACTGCAACAACAGTCCTGGGAAACTCCCGAAGGTAAAAAAGCTACCAAAATCCGAGTCTATGTCGAATCCGCACAATTACTGGGCGGCCAAGGACAAGGTGGTGGATCGGGTGACCGTTCAGACAGTTCAACTTCTTATGATTCCGGCGTAAGTAGTGGTTATGATGATTATCCAGCCGGTGATGACGACATTCCTTTTTGATAGGTTATGACAATGAGCGAAACAGCAAATATTGATGATACAAGAACAGATTCCCGCGAGAGTATGGACGGGTTGGAAGACGACGAAAAAGGCGGTTTCCGTGGTAAAGACGGAGAAGGCAAATTCGGTCGTAAAAACGCAAAATATAAAAAGAAAGTATGTAAGTTCTGCGCTGACAAAGCCTTACTTGCAGGACTTGATTACAAACGAGTAGACATCTTAGAAAGATTTGTTACCAACCGTGGTAAAATCATTCCAAGAAGAATTACTGGGACTTGTGGCAAACACCAAAGAGCACTAGCTCGTGAAATCAGAAAATCCAGATCTATCGGCTTATTGCCGTTTAAAGTTCTGTAGGAGTAACGGATGAAAGTTGTATTGCAAAAAGATGTATTGAATCTTGGTGATGCTGGTGATGTGAAAGAAGTTGCTGATGGTTATGCACGTAACTTCCTCATTCCTAGAAGATTTGCAGTCCGTGCAAATGATGGAAACACAAAAGCTGCAGTCCACCAAAAGAGACTTGCTGAACTGAAACGCGACAAACGTGTGAAGGTGATGAAAGAACTTTCTGCTTCTATCGAAGGTAAAACTTACGAGATAAAAGTGAAAGTGGGTGAGAACGACAAACTTTTCGGATCTGTAACAGCGAATGATATTGCACTCGCAATCAAAAACGCTGGAGTAGAGCTCGACAAACGCAAACTAGATTTAGGTGAGCCGCTAAAAGCAGTGGGCGAATATAAAATTAAAGTTCGTTTGGCTGAAGGTGTTGTTCCACAAATCATAGTGAAAGTCGTCGGCCAAGCATAGTTTTACGCTTCCGCTTTTTCGATGAATTCTAACCCCCTTCAGGAGATAGAGTCTGAGAAGAACTTAATCGGTTATTTACTCATGAGAGGGGTAGCCGGGCAGGAAGACTTAGGTCTAAGCCCGGATGATTTCTACATGGACAGCCACAGAAGAATTTTTGAGGCTGTCACAGATCTCATCAGTGAAGGGATTTCCATTGACTTGGTAACTGTCACAAACCAGATGCGGGAAAAACATCTTTTTAAAGATGAATCTCGCGACTTGGAATACATTACTTCCCTCTACAAAGATACAGTTCCCTTTCAACCACTAGACTATTATGTTCGGCGAGTGAAACGTGTTTCGGATCGTCGTAAGTACGTCGAAGCACTAAACCAGGCCATTGACAAAGTAAAAATTGAGCCTGGAGAAAACGATTCTGTATTCAGTCTCGTAGAACAGTCGCTTATGGATATTTCTCGCCAAGAGAGATCCAAAGGTTTACGAAAAGTAAAAGATGATGCCAATGCCCTGATTGATTATATCAAAAATGTGGTGGCGGCAAGCCAAAACGGAACCGGTGGAATCAATGGATTAAAAACTCATTTCACTGGTCTTGATATGGCAACGACTGGTCTTAAGTCACACGAACTTATGATCCTTGCTGCTCGTCCTGGAAATGGAAAAACAACATTTGCCTTAAACATTGCTGCCAATGCGGCTTTGAAAGAGCGTAAAACGGTGGTTATCTTTTCACTCGAGATGAGCCGGATTGAACTCCTCCTCAAACTCATCAGTGCGGATGCAAGGATTGATTCTTACGCACTCAAAGCGGGAACTCTTACTTCTGCACAAATGACGCAACTAAAGGACAGTATTGGAAACATTACTTCCGCAAGTCTTTACATCGATGATTCTGGGTATTTGACCATCCAAGAATTTTCGGCAAGACTACGCCAACTTCGAACAACTGAAGAAGTGGGGCTTGTGATTGTAGATTATTTACAACTTATGAGTGATCCAAAGGCGGCTATGGGGGGAAGGCAACAAGAGGTTGCCAATATTTCTAGGGGACTCAAACAAATGGCAAGGGAAGTGGGTTGTCCCATCATCGCTTTATCGCAGATGAACCGTTCCATTGAAAACCGCTCCAAAGACCAAAGGCCACAACTTTCCGACTTACGGGAGTCAGGTGCCATTGAGCAGGATGCGGATATTGTATGTTTTATATATCGAGAGGAAATGGTGAAACCTCCCGAAGAGCTAGACCCGAACAAACGGGGAATGGCTGAGATCATCATCGCCAAAAACAGAGCGGGTGCTACGGCCGATTTTCCATTGATGTTCAATCCGAAGATCAGCCGTTTCGACAACGTTCCATTATAAAGAGGTTTTCAATTGAATCAGTGGGTCACGTCAGAATATAAAAATAGAATTAGCGCAACAAGTGTATCGGATGCATCTGTCGGTAAAACTTTATTCCTATCTGGATGGGCATTCCGTTACCGCGACCAAGGGGGAGTGATCTTTATCGATCTTCGTGATCGTTCAGGAATTTTACAAATCGTTGCACGTAAAGAAATCCTTGGTGAAGACTTCACAAAAGTAGAAAAAATTCGTTCTGAGTTTGTGATTGCCGTAAAAGGAAAACTTTCCCTTCGCGATGCCGAATCAGTAAATCCTAAAATGGAAACCGGCAAATACGAACTTATAGCTGAATCTGTAGAAATTTTAAATACATCCAAAACTCCTCCTTTTACTTTAGATGAGTTTGATCCTTCTGGGGAAGAAATTCGTTTGAAGTATCGTTATCTGGACATGCGTAGAGAAGAACTTCGGGATCGTTTGGTTTTACGTCACAAACTAACCTTTGCTCTTCGTGAGTATTTGGACAGTAAATCCTTTTTAGAGATTGAAACTCCTATTTTAAATAAATCAACTCCCGAAGGTGCTAGAGATTTTCTTGTTCCGTCTAGGTTGAATGCTGGTGAGTTTTATGCTCTACCACAATCCCCACAACTTTTCAAACAAATTCTAATGATTGGGGGAATGGAACGTTACTTCCAAATTGTAAAATGTTTTCGGGATGAAGACCTTCGTGCCGACCGCCAACCTGAGTTTACACAACTCGATATGGAGTTTTCTTTTGTCACCGAAGACGATATTCGTACTGAAATTGAAGCCATGTGGGCTTATGCCTTAAAAAAAGTTTTTAACTTAGAAGTCAGTGCTCCTTTTATGACTATGCCTTACCATGTGGCCATGGAAGAATACGGTTCGGACAAACCAGACATTCGTTTTGGAATGAAACTGGTCAATGTTTCGGAAATTGTCAAAGACGCAGACTTCCAAGTTTTCAGTGCTGCAGTTTCTGGTGGTGGGGTAGTCAAAGCCATTTGTGTTCCTGGTGGTTCTGTCATTTCTCGTAAAGAAATTGAAGACTTAACTGCTTGGCTTTCGCGAGACTTCCGAGCCAAAGGCCTTGCCTATATGAAACATGGGGCAAACGGACTTGAGTCCACCATCACGAAACGTTTCACTCCAGAGGCACTTGCGGCCATTGCAAAAGCAGTTGGTTCCAAAGAAGGGGATATGGTTTTCTTTGGAGCGGACTCTTCTAAAATAGTGAATGCATCACTTGGGGCATTACGTTTGAAATTATCTGAAAAATATGATCCACCTAAGGTACCTTATAGTTTCCACTGGGTAGTGGATTTTCCAATGTTTGAATTGGATGAAACTACCAAAACTTGGACCTTCCTCCACCATCCTTTCACTTCCCCTAAAGAGGAAGACTTTGACAAACTTAGAGATTGGAAAGCTGGGAAATCAGTTGACCTTTCTTCGATTGGTGCTAAAGCTTATGATCTAGTTTTGAATGGAACAGAAATTGGCGGTGGTTCGATCCGGATTCACAATCCAGAAATCCAAAGCCTGGTTTTGGAAGCGATTGGAATTGGGGAAGAAGATGCAAAATCCAAATTTGGATTTTTACTGGATGCCCTTTCCTTTGGAGCGCCACCTCATGGGGGGATTGCTTTTGGTGTGGATCGGATTATGATGTTACTCACAGGGGGAACTTCCATTCGTGATGTCATTGCTTTCCCAAAAACTCAAAAAGGAACTTGTATGATGAGTGAAGCACCAGGTCCAGTCGAAGCAAAACAACTAGAAGAACTAAAACTCAGGGTAGTCACTATCTAATATGGATGAAAGTTTTACATTTCAGGAAGAGTCCCTCTACCAAACGGTATGTGGGATTGGAGACAGCAAACTCCCGTTATGGGAAAGTCGACTCAATGTAAAACTCATCCCTAGAGGTAAATCTCTTATCATTCAAGGTAGCGAAGACCAAGTTCAGGTTGCTTTGGGTACCTTCCAGAAAGTGGAAGAAAATTTCAAACGGAGACCAGATAAGTCTGAATATTCTTTTTTTGATATTGATTACTTAGTGAATAAAGTAAAGGACTCAAGTGGCGGTTGGCCCACTCCTGGTTCTTCTGATTTCCAAAAGGAAGGAGAAACTTGGACTCCCCGAGATAAAATTTTTGTTACCTTCAAAGGAAAACCTATTTTCCCAAGAACCAAAAACCAGGAAAGTTTTGTCGATAGCCTTCATAAAAACTACATCACCATCGCTATGGGTCCTGCAGGAACTGGTAAAACTTTTTTATCGATCGCCACGGCCTGTCGAATGATGCAAACAGGGGAAGTGGATAGACTCATTCTCACAAGGCCTGCAGTAGAAGCAGGCGAGAATTTGGGATTTTTACCCGGTGACTTAACACAAAAAGTAAATCCATACCTTCGTCCCATCTATGACGCATTACACGAATGTATTGGTTTTGAAAAAACCACAGAATATTTACAAGTGGGTAAAATTGAAATTGCTCCCATTGCCTTTATGAGAGGAAGGACACTTTCTCATTCCTTTATCATTTTAGATGAAGCGCAAAACTGTACCTTACCTCAATTAAAAATGTTTCTCACTCGGTTTGGAAAAAATTCAAAAATGGCAATTTCTGGGGATGCCACACAAATTGACTTGGCCCATGGCCGGTCGGGACTGGAAAAAACAGTGTATACCCTTCGCAATCTAAATGGGATTGAAACGATTTTTTTTGGCAGAGAAGATATCACACGCCACCCCATCGTCGAATCTATTGTCAGACGATTCGAAGAGAACGAAAGTTTATTCTCTAAAAAACCATGAAAGCAATTTTAGATTCCTCCATGACAAAAGTGACAGACTTCCTAACTAAAGTTAGGCCTGTATCGGTTGTCAGAAACATCCAAATCATTTTAGTATCACTGACTTTATTATTTGTGACCTATGTACTTTCGATTCCTTTTTTTGGACAAACGAGAGTCAATACCGATCCAGATGGTTTGTTTTCGGAAGGAAAAATCGCACCAGAAACCATCCAGTCGGTAAAAGAATTTTCTTATGAAGATACTGAAAAAACTAATATGGAAAAACAAAAGGCAGTCGCCAATGTTCCTTTTGCTTTTGATAAAGACTTCGGAATTTTAGTTGCCGGTATAGATACCAATCTTTCAGAAGATGTAGAATTACTTAGAAGTATCGTCGTAGAAGGAAAGGGAACTCCTGCCATTGTGAAAGACAGAATTCCAAGATGGCGTAACCGGACCAATGAGGAAATCCAAGCCATATTAGATTACCCAAAAAAAGAAAAATTAAAAAACTTTATCGGACAATATACCAACTTAATTTTTTCCAAGTATTGTATTGTAAAAGAAGACCTCCCTTTTGCAAAAGATTTGGACAAAGCAGGGGCAAAAATCCGTAACATTGGAACCCAAGACCAAACTTCTATCATTGATGGAAATTTAGTCATTCCAAGGTCGCAAATTTATAAGGAAGGACCTGTCGCCTCCGTACTATCTAAGTTAGCTTCCGAAAAATTACCAAATGTTTCTGAATCACTCCTAAAGGCTGTGTCTCGTATTGGATTATACTATGTATATTCATATCCTGCTTGTAATTACAATCCGGAAGAAACTGAAAACGCAAGGATGCGAGCGACTAACTCCATTCCCATTCAAAAAAGTAGAATCCAAGCAAACGAAGTGATTGTCCGAGCTGGAGATGTAATCACTCCAGAAGTAAAGTTAAAATTAGAGATGATGAACCGGTATGCTACAAGGGCCAATTTAGCATCCATTGTATCTATATTTCTCACTCAATGTGTACTCATTGTCATTGTCGGATTTTATCTCATTCGGTATCGTCCTAATCGTTTGAACGACCTTTCCAGTAACTTAATTATCTTTTTTACACTTTGGATAGTGATTGCATCCATTTATCTACTTTCAAAAATTTTTTATGCAACTGACAGTGATTTGTCGGGAGTGTATTATTTTGGAATGTTTGTTCCAGTTGGGATGTTGTGTTTGTTACTTGGCTTTGTTTATGACGAACAACTTTCTATCGCCATTGGATTTTTCCTTGCCTTTGCAGTATTTTTTGCCTCTCGTTACAACCCAACCTCGTTTATGTTGGCCTTTACCGTTGCGGTAATGAGTTCTATTTATGGAAGACGCCTTCTCAAACGAATCGATTTTTTAAAGGCAGGTTTTTTGCTTACCTTTGTCCAAATCCTCATCACAACTGCTGGGTATTTGTTTGATGGAAGAGAGTTTTATGTATCCACGGGAGCAGGTTTTTTTCGAGACCTAACTGATTCTAATCTCTTCCGAATTACGGTGATGTGTTTTATCAATGGTTTTGCCAGTGCCACAGCCGTTCAATTTTTATTACCACTGTATGAATATGTTTTCAATATTCCGACTCGTTTCAAGTTGATTGAACTAGCGGATACAGGACACCCGCTATTGCAGCAACTTTTGACGAAAGCTCCTTCTACTTATACCCATACCTTTATGGTGGCAGCCTTGTCAGAACGTGCCGCTCAGAATCTAAACTTAGATAGACTTCTTGTGCGTGTGGGCGTTTATTTTCATGATATTGGAAAAATTCCTAATGCAGGTTTTTTTGTCGAAAACCAACATCTAATTCCAAAACCAGAACATATTGATAAAAATAATCCTGCTCTTGCTGCAAAAACTGTCATTGATCATGTGTTAGATGGGATCGAAATGGCCAAAAAAGCAAGGCTCCCCAGGGAAATTATCAGTTTTATTCCGGAACACCATGGAACATCCACTATGGCTTTTTTCTATCACAAGGCATTGCAAGAAATATCACCGTCTGCTAGAAAAAATATCAATAAACGCGATTTTCAATATCCGGGTCCAAAACCTCAAAGTAAAGAAACCGGGATTGTGATGATTGCTGATTCATTAGAGGCTGCCTCGCGTTCGTTAGACGAAGTCTCTCCCGAGAGTTTAGATGAACTGATTCGTAAGATTGTTAATTCTAAACTTGCAGAAAACCAATTGGATGAAAGTGGACTAACGATCGGAGATTTGGAAATTATTAAATCTAGTTTTAAAGAAGTTTTACTCTCTAGTTTGCATCAAAGACCAAAATACCCAAAACCAGAAGATACCAAAGCATTGGAAGCCGCCGGTACGAAAAAAAATAAAAAATGAATTCTTCGCTGATGGTTGTAACCCATTGGAATGACCAGTGGGGACCAAGTAAAAATGAAATCGATAGTGAATTGGTTTTAGAAAACTGTGAACGAGTTTTAAAATACCTAAGCCCCCCGTTTTTACAATCTTTAGAACTATCGGTCCTGCTTGTGGACGATATGTTAATGAAAGAAATAAATTTTGAGAGAAGGGGGATAAATAAAACCACCGATGTATTGTCCTTTCCACTTTATTCAGATTCCCCACCTATCCCGTTTCAAATCTTAGGCGAAGTTGTGATTTCTATGGATACTTGTGTTCTCCAAGCAAAAGAAATTGGGCATAGCCTCATTGATGAATTTTATCGTCTGCTTGTTCATGGAATTTTGCATTTGTTTGGGTATGACCATGAAACAAATGAAAAAGATGCAACGCTAATGCGTAAAAAAGAAGATGAGTGTTTGGATTTGGTGTTTGAACAATAGATGGCCATTCGAAAGGAGAAAGGGATTGTCATTCAAAGTCGCGATATTGGAGATAGTGACAGAGTCATTAGTCTTGCAGGCGAAACACAAAGTAGGATGAATTTTTTAAGTAAAGGAATTCGTAAGTCCAAACGTCGCGCCATCATTACTACTGAAATTGGTTCCCTAGTGGAACTTGATTATTACGACCAACCAGAAAAGGATTGGAAGTCAATAAAGGAAGTTCACCTAGTCAATCGGTATGATGATTTAAAGTCGGACTACCTAGGCACACTTTTCGTCTTGTACCTAACAGAACTTACATCAATGATTTACCCCGAAGGAGAAAGCCATCCCTTTCTGTTTCAACTTCTATTGGGGAGTTTGGATACTTGTAATGAAAAAGGGTTTCAGATACAAATCCTTCCCTTTTTTAAATTGCGGGCTCTGTCCCATATGGGCCATTTCCCTTCAGAATTCTATTGCCACACTTGTGGAGAAGAAGTCCTTTCTAAACCTGCTGCTTATTTTTCCGTAGCGGATCGTGAATTTTTATGTTCAGACTGCCATCCTATTCCTAAAGATCATTTGCCTGTTTTGAAACTATTTCATACTATGTTATCAAAGAAATTTTCAAATGTAGTGGGTATGTTCCCTCGGGAATCTGAGTATAGGGATGGGGATCTGATTCTTAATCAGTTTTTACGCTCTCTCTTCGGTAAAGAGTTAAAATCATACTTCGAGTTTTACAAAACTATAGGGTATTTATGAATTCTATTACGAAAACAATTTTACTTTGTATGACTCTTTCAGTTTTTTTTGCTTTGTTCCAACTTTTGCTTAAAGGTGAGAATTTTCGGAAGAACGGAAAAATTCAAACCGGTAAAGAACAAAGAGAAACTTTTCAAACCACGCTTAGGGATGAAAAAGAAAGTATTCCTAATTTTGTGTCTAGGTTCAAAGCTAAAAGTTTTGAACTTTGGCAAAACTCTGACAAACTAAAGATGGAAATCAAATATTAAAAAATGAATGTAAATCAATTATTAAAACAACTTGTATTAGCAGAATTAGAGAAGGCAGTTGATCTCTATCTAAATAAAAAAAATCTTACATCTCTTAAAGATTCCTTAAAAATTAGAATCGAATATTCGAGGGATGAAAAGTTCGGAGATTACTCTTCTCCTTTTGCTTTAGAAAATAAAAATGTACTGAATCTAAATCCAAAAGAAATTGCAGATGCGGTTCTTCTGGAAATTAAAAATGATTCTATGTTTGAATTTGTTAGTTTTTCTCCACCTGGTTTTATTAATTTTCGAATTCATACTAGTTTTTTAAATCAATATGTTGCCTCTGTCATGTCGCCGCATGTACAATTTGCTGAGACGCTAAATAAAGAAAAAATCTTACTTGAATTTGTTTCTGCCAATCCGACGGGACCTATGAATATTGTTTCCGCTAGGTCAGCAGCTTACGGTGATGCGCTTGCAAACTTACTTGCAAGTCTTGGTCACAACGTCAAACGCGAGTTTTATGTAAATGATTATGGAAACCAAGTTTATTTACTCGGTGTTGCAGTTTTACTGCGAATTTTTGAATCCAAAGGTGAGACCATCAGTTTTCAAGAAGAAGAATCTGAGGAATCAGTTATTGATCTTATCAAAAGAAGAATTTTACCTAAGGAAAGTTACAGAGGAGATTACATCAAAGACATTGCCCTCCATTGTTTAGAAGACCAAACTAGATCAAGTTTTGTCTTTGATTCAGTTTCAAATGAAAAATGGGATGAGGTAATTGACTTCCTTTCTCGATTTGCAGTAGAATACAATTTAGCGAAGCAAAAAGAAGATTTAGCTCTCTTTGGTGTGAACTTTGATTTATTCTTTAGTGAACGTAGCTTGCATGATGCAGGCGATGTGGAAAGGGTACCATCGATACTTAAAAAAGAAGATGTTACCACCATTGATGGAAAACTCCATTTCCTTTCGACCATTTATGGAGACGATAAAGATCGTGTGATCCGAAGAGAAGATGGGCGACCAACCTATCTTATGGCAGACATCGCTTACCATTACAATAAATTCCAAAGAGGATTTGATACTCTAATCGATATTTGGGGCCCGGACCATTACGGATACATTGCCAGATTAAAAGGAGCAGTGAAATCTTTTGGTAAAACAGAAGAAAGTTTTCGTGTTCTTATTGCTCAACAAGTCAATTTGATTGAAAACAAAGAAAAAGTCAAAATGAGTAAACGTTTAGGAATTTTCCAAACCATGAGAGACTTACTTTCTTATTTGGGGAAACAAGGTCGGGATGTGGGAAGGTATTTTTTTCTCATGAGAAGTTCTGATGCTCCACTTGATTTCGATTTGGATTTAGCCAAAGATGAATCAGATAAAAATCCAGTGTTCTATATCCAATATGCTCATGCACGGATCTGTTCCATCTTTCGGGAATTACAAGTCCCTATGGAACTCAAACCTTTGGAGTCAGGAATATCTGTGGAATTTTTAAATCAAGAAGAAAGAACAAGGCTTCTCTTTTGGGTGGCAAGACTCCAAGAAGAAGTGTATGATACCGCTTCTAGTTTTGAACCCCATAGACTTACGAACTATCTTCAATCCTTAAGTAAATCATTTACAAAGTTTTATTCTCAAAAAGACAATCGGATCAAAGACAAAGTAGGGAATGAAAGAGATACTCTCCTTATCCTTGTATTGTATACCAAGTTGGCATTAGAAAGTGGATTGAAACTCCTCGGGATCTCGGCTCCAGAGAAGATGTCAAAAGAAGAGACGTAAAAAGAAAATGAAAGCTCCATACATTGTGATTATCTCAACTGGTTCAGAGATTACCGCTGGGCGCAGTGTGGATACAAACGCAGGTTGGATGGCAAACCAACTTTTTGAACTTGGTTGGAAGGTAAAAAAAATCATTGGTCTTCCTGATGATCCTGATCTCATTCTTTCTGAATTACAAACCCTAAAAAAACTCGCAGAAACAAAACCTGTCCTTGTATTGATGACCGGTGGCCTTGGCCCCACAGAAGATGATTACACCTTAGAAACAGTGTTAAAGCTTAACGGAAAAAAATCATATTCAGTTGAGAAGGCTAAGATTCGCTTGGTGAGTGTTTATGAATCTCGGGGAAAACAATATAGTGATATATTGCCAACAGTCCTTCGTCAGACCCATGTTCCGGAAGATTGCAAAACTTTAGACAATACGGTGGGAATCGCAGTTGGATTTGTAGAACCTATGGGAACCAATTCCTATTTAGTTTGTATGCCAGGTGTTCCAACTGAGATGAAGGAGATGTTTCGCCGTCGGCTTGTTCCGGAGCTCAAACGAATTTATCCCCGTGAAAACTTGGTCCAACGAACTAAGTGGTTGTGGAATATCGGAGAATCTTTATACCAAAAGGATTTTGTGGAAACCCATAGAGAGGAACTGTTTCAAAATGTAGAATGGGGTGTTACGGCAAACAGAGGTTATATTAAATGTATCTTCCAGTCTACTGATGCAAACCAATTAGATACAATCGTTCAAAGATTGGAAACTCAGTATCCAAATATTATTTCTGATGATGTATTCGACTTTGTTCACGAACATTTGCTTTCCGAAAAGTTGACTATTGCTGTGGGAGAAAGTTGTACAGGTGGCCTTCTTGGAAAAAAACTAACTGACACTGCGGGATCAAGTTCCTACTTTTTAGGTGGTTTTTTGACCTATTCCAATAAAATGAAGGAATCTTTGTTAGGTGTATCAAGTGAAACATTGCAACAATTTGGAGCAGTCAGTAAAGAAACTGCAGAAGCTATGGCAAAAGGAATCTTTGAAAAAACTAACGCTGATTATTGTATTTCAATCACTGGGATTGCAGGGCCTGATGGTGGGACAGAACTGAAACCTGTCGGAACTGTTTGGATTGGTTTAAAAACTCCTGATGGTTCTATCCAAACTCACTCCTATCTTTTTCCTGGTAACCGAGAAGGGATTCGAGAGAATGCTAGTAATACAGCATTATTTTTATTGAACCAGTCATTAAAACAAAGGAACGTTTAACATGTGGCAAACGATCATCTATTCATTTGGTTTTTTTCTCTTATTCTTTTTTAGTTGGGACGTGGACTTAGATTTAGTTCCAAATATTCGCGAAACTTGGGTCTGGAACAGTGAAGGAAAATTTGGAACTGCTTCTCCAAAAATTGGGGAAGATCCTTTGAAGACAATCAATGGTTACAAAGTCGGGGGTAGGTATTATTCCTTTCGCACAGGAAAATTTCTTGAAATGGATCCTAAGTATCTAGTCGACTTCCCATTACTTGCTAATGGATATTTATTGTATGAAAAGATTGGTGATGAGGTAAATTTTTTCTCTGATACAGGAGAACTTTTCTGGAAAAAACCAATCAATTCCTATCCGAGAAGTGGATACTTTGCATCGCCTGTAATGTATTTATCTGGAGATAATAACACAGTGTTTCTTATGGATGAAAGTGGAAACCGCGTCGGTAAATCAGAGTTAAATGGAAGATTTTTAACCGATTACCAATTTGATTCTAAAAACAAAGGGGTCATCGTTTTGTTTTCTGGTGGTGAGTTGTATCGTTTGGATGAAAAAGGAAATGTTCTTTTTGAAAGAGAATTATCGAAAGAGAAAAAGGATTCTTTTTTTAAATCTGTATCACTTTCACCCGATGGAAAGTATTCTTCGATTCATTATTCGCTGTTAGATAAGGATTTTATCGAAGTATTGGATGAAAAAGGAGAAACTGTAGAAGAGTTTTCATTGCCTAAGTTTTACCCGCATAAACTCTATTTTGTCACAGGAAATGATGGTTCTATGATTTTTAACTTACCCGATTCTTTATCGTTCTACAGGGATGGTAAGATGGTTTGGGAAAAGACTAAATCCAAGGTAGGCGGAGTATACCAATCTATTTTTGCATTAGATACTGTATTTGTTGTTCTTTCCGAATCTGAAATTCTATTCTACAATACTAACGGAAGTTTGATTCGCTCCAAACGAATCCCCCCTTCGGAATTGCCAGTGAGGTTCTTTCCTGGAAAAACAAATTCCGCATTTTATATGCAATCTAAATCTGATTTGATGCAGTTCCAAATTTTTTAAGTGCCGCTAAAACTAGAGAAGACCATACGAATCAAGCGATTTAATACAAATTGGATTTAATTTGATTTGGGTTTTGGATCCACTTCATAAATTGAAAGTGATTTGAAACCGGTTCGACCTTCTCTGTTGATCATGGCTATCGTTTCTGTGCAAATTCCTGGTTCAATATTGAAGATGAGTTGGTCAGAAATCTCTCGGCAAATATAAAGCCCACGTCCATGGCTGTCTTCTAATCCCTTCGGAAATCCGGTAGATTCATCAATACTAATATGTCGATCCAACCTGTGTAAAATTTCTTCCTTACGAAGAGAGCCAAACTGATCGCGAACGACAATAAAAATTGTACTTTCTGTGGCACCGTAACCAATTAAAAAATAATCGTCTGGCATGAGCTGGATGTTGTCGAGAGGAACTACCATGTCATGGCTCGGGATTTCGAATTGGTATTTGTATTCTCCTTCTTGAGTGCGAGGAGCTCGAATCATAGCGTTTGAAGTTAGTTCTTCTAACACTTGTTGGATGGCTTTAGGAGCTCCTAATTGGATCAGGTTTTTTGATATTTTTCCACAAAGTATGGACCGGTCTTGGTCTGATTTGATTTGTTTGTATATGATTCCGTTTGTGGGAGCTTCTTCAAACTCACTATTTATATTTTCGTTATAAACTTTAAAATCATTGGTAAAGTATTTTTCAATCCCAAAGATATCATTGGAAAGAAGTTTTTCTACCATTACCTCAATAAGGTGGATATCCAAAAAGCTGTATTTGGGAATGATATTCCAAATCTGAAGGTCTTTCGCATATTTAATGTATTCGTTAATATTGTAAGCCGTCATCAAAGCATACAATACATGAGGAAATTCTTTTTGGATCAGTTTTACTAAATCAATGCCTGATTTTCCTGGCAGGCGGATATCTGTAATGGTTAAATCTATCTTTTCGTTGGTGAGATACCAGACTGCTTCTTCGAAATGTTCAGCACCAAAAACATTAAATTTTGTGCTAAGTAAATCCATAATTGCTTCTCGAATGGAGTGGATGTCTTCAACAATTAAGATTGATTTTTTCATGGATTTTGCTCCGTGATATCGTTCGTGAGAGGAAAGGAAATGGTGAAACGAGTTTTTCGTTCTATGGACTTCACTGAAATATTTCCATCATGTTCTTTCACTATCGAATGGCAGATGGATAGGCCAAGACCTGTTCCTGTTCCTGATTTATTACTCGTAAAAAATGGATCAAAAATCTTTTGGATGATGGCATCTGGAATCCCACCCGCATTGTCTTCGACAATGATATGTAACCAGTTTTTAGTTTTTCTAAGTTCGATTGAGATTTCGCCTGGCCTATAGTCAAAGGCTTGCAATGAGTTGCGAAATAAATTCATAAACAGACGTTCCATTTTCCCTGGATGAAAAGGAAATTGGTATTCATGATCGCAGGAGATTCGCCAAACAATGTTTTTACTTAAGTGAGGATAAAGACGAATGACGGTATCTTTGGCTCGGTTGATAGTTTCCACTATATCTCCGAGTGTCACTTTGACTTTATCTGTTTTTGCAAACGAAATGATATCAGAAACAATAATAGCAGCTCTTGAGATATCGTTTTTGATCATATCCAATCGTTTTTCGATTTGTTCTGGCGGTTGGTTTTGCCAGTTGGCTTTTAAATTTTGAAGAGTAAGACTAATTCCCGTTAGTGGGTTATTTAACTCGTGAGCAATACCTGAAATTAAAATTCCTAGTGAAGCTAGGTTACGCATCCGAAATGATTCTTCTTCTTTATCTCTTTGTTTGGTGACATCAGAAATTTTTTCCACCATCCAAAATAGATCTTCTTGTTTGGGGTAAGGATAAAATTCGAGTAGCAGAGTTTGTTTTTTATCTTCTGAACGAAAAAAAATTTCTCTAGTGATTGGAGTGGAATATGTCTGGTTTTTGTCTTTGGCCTTGACGTTGATTTTTGGACAATAAGGGCAAATGTCACTACGTTGGTACAATACTTCGTAACATTTGCGATCTAATAATTCATCGTATTTATTGTTTTTGGCAAATAGGATAGTTGCCAAATTTGCCCTTTGGATATTGAAGTCTGAGTCAATGAGGACTAGAGGGTCTTGGACCACATCATAAATTGCTTCTAGTTCCCGAGCTTTTTCTGCAACTTTCTCAACAGAGGCAGAATCGCTACTTTGTGAATTCTCAGGCAAAATCAATACCCCAATGACTGGTTCAATTGTTTGAACATGGATTTTTGATTTTTATTACCACCTGTTTTTTGTAAGGCGGAAATGGATGCCAACTGGCTATGAAAATCTAAAAGGAATTTGATATAAAAATTTTTTTTAAAATCGTTACGTTCCTCTTTGGTATCGTCATTACGAAGAGAGGAAAGTGGAAAACTATCACTACCATCAATTCCTGAAAAACTAATGACCATATCATTTAATGAAGCATCGAGAGGGGTAGTATCCGTGATTTTTGTTTTTGTTTTTTGTTCGATTTCTGTATCTTCAGTAACCACTAGGACTTCCACTTTAGAAAGAACCGATCCATTGAATTCGAGAAGGATGGATTTTTCTTCAGAGTGTTTGATTCGGTTTTTGTTTTGCGGGTCTGGATCTACTTTGTATTTACGGATCCGAATTCCTGTCCGATTAGGATAGGTTCCTATAAAACTAATTGTAGTGTTTGCAGGTAAGGAAGTTAGGTGTTCGTAGGTAAGAAGTTCCCTAGCTTTAGCGATTTCTCGGTAAAGGCTAAGGATTTCCTTATCGAACCTACTTTCTTTTTCGGAAATCTCAGGCTCGGCGAAAAGGCTGAGATTTAGCGAGAAAAAACTAAGGAGTAGTAGGAGCCGGTACTTCGGAAGGTGTTCCATCAGTTTCTACCGGAGCTTCTAAACTAGGTTCCACATCAGGAACCAAAACTTCGTCTTTTTTAGCAAAAACAAAAGAAAGAGCCAAAGAAAGAACGATGAATAGAATCGCTGCGACTCTTGTTGTTTTTGTCATCACATCAGCAGTGGAGGCACCGAATACCGATTGGCTCGCGGTAGACCCACCTAACATTCCTGCACTTCCGCCTTTTCCTGTTTGGATCATGACGAGAAGGATAAGAAAGAGTGAAAGTAGAATAAAAAGTGTGAGGATGGTTCCTGCAAAAAATCCCATAATGTTTCCTTATTTCAAAAGTCCTAAAAATGATTCTAATTTTTGACTGGCTCCTCCCACGAGGCCACCGTCTATGTTTGGTTTGGTGAGTAGATCTTTGATATTATCCGGTTTTACCGAACCACCGTAGAGAATTTGAATTTTCTCAGAGATCGCACTGGCACCTACAAATAAATTTCCAATTTCCTTGCGGATAAAGGCATGGGCTTCTTCCGCTTCTACGGGAGTTGCTACCTTACCTGTTCCTATGGCCCAAACTGGTTCATAAGCGATTACCAGGTTGGCAAATAGATCACTCGTAATGTCTTTGAGTCCCTTTCTGATTTGGTCTTCTAAGACAGAGAATGTATTTCCTTTTTCACGTTCTGCCCAGGTTTCCCCCACGCAGTAAACCACTCGAAGTCCTGCTTTTAAAAAGTAGGAAATTTTTGCCTGATCAAACTCTGAAGTTTCGCCGAGGAATTGGCGTCTTTCGGAGTGACCCACAAGAACTGTTGTGATTCCCAGCTCTGCAAGTTGCACGGGAGAGATTTCTCCCGTCATCGCTGTGAGTCCAGATTGGTAAGCGTTTTGCGCTCCCACAATGAGTTTAGATCCTTTGGCGATTGACGCAACGGATTCCAAGTGAAGAGCACTTGGGAAAATCATCACTTCGTGAGCTGAAGTTTGGCTTGCAGAAACCAGTCCCTGGGCGATGGCCACTGCCTCTGCCAAAGTGAGGTTCATTTTCCAATTCCCTGCAATGATTTTCTTTCTCATTTTATTTTCCTTCCTTAGGGAGTAAACATTCCACACCCGGAAGAGCACGTCCTTCTAAAAATTCTAGGGAAGCACCACCACCTGTAGAAATATGTGTGATTTTATCGGCGACTCCCGCTTTGTTCACAGCAGCAATGGAATCCCCACCACCCACAACCGTTTTGGCTTTGGATTTACTGATGGCTTTGGCAATTTCTATGGTTCCTTTGGAGAATTTATCCATTTCAAATACACCCATGGGGCCATTCCAGAGAATGGTCTTGGCTTCTTTGATTGCCTTTACATAGTTATCAATGGTTTTCGGCCCGATGTCCATTCCCATCCATCCGTCTAAAATTCCCATTTTATCTACGGACTTGGTTTTGGCATTGGGATCAAAGGCATCCGCAATGATATGGTCTACGGGAATTTGCAGGTCAACACCTTGGATTCCGGCGCGGTCAATCAGTTGAAAGGCTTGGGATTCAAACTCAGGTTCTACTAGAGATTTTCCTACGGGAACTGCTCTGGATTTGAGGAAGGTATAGGCCATTCCTCCCCCAATGAGAAGGTGGTCTACTTTCTCGAGAAGGTTTTTTAAAATTGCAAATTTGGAACTGACTTTGGAACCACCAACGATTGCCACAAAAGGGCGTTCTGGTTTTACCAGAAGTCCACTTAAGACTTCAATTTCTTTCCGCATCAAAAGTCCTGCAAATGCGGGAAGTAGGTGTGCCACACCTTCTGTGGAGGCATGGGCACGGTGAGCCGTTCCAAAGGCATCGTTCACATAAACATCAGCTAGTTTGGCCAGCTCTTTGCAGAATCCGGCCTCATTTTCCTCTTCTTCTTTGTGGAAACGAAGGTTTTCTAAAAGTAAGATTTCTCCTTCCCCCAGTTCATTCGTCAATTTCACCACACTCGAGCCAATCACAGATTCCGAAAAACTGACTTTCGTTTTGACAAGTGTCGTAAGAACATCAAACACCGGTTTCATGGAGTATTTGGCCTCAGGTCCACCTTTTGGGCGACCTAAGTGGCTTCCTAGAACGAGTTTCGCTCCTTTGGAAATCAGAAGTTCCAAAGTGGGTAGGGTTTTTTCAATCCGAGTTTTGTCCGTTGCTTTCCCATTTTCCACGGGGACATTGAAGTCCACACGAACAAAGACTCGTTTTCCTTTTAGATTTTGTTCTTCAAGAAGAGGTAATTTCATCTTAGCCTTTTTTTGCCATGTAACGTACGAGGTCGAGCACTCGGTTCGAGTATCCCATTTCATTGTCATACCAAGATACTAACTTGAAAAAGGTGGAGCTAAGTTCAATACAAGCATCCGCGTCAAAGATAGAAGAACGAATGTCTCCAAGGAAGTCGTTAGAAACTACCATATCTTCTGTGTAACCAAGGATTCCTTTCATGGAACCTTCACTGGCTTCTTTCATTTTCTTTTTGATTTCGGCAAGGCTTGTTGGCTTTTCTGTGCGTACTGTTAAGTCCACAACAGACACGTCTGGAGTCGGAACTCGGAAACTCATACCAGTCAGTTTTCCGTTCACTTCAGGAATACAAAGTCCTACTGCTTTGGCAGCTCCCGTAGATGCCGGGATGATGTTTTGTGCGGCACCGCGTCCACCACGGAAGTCTTTTTTAGAAGGTCCGTCAACAGTGGGTTGGGTGGCTGTCATCGCATGGATGGTCGTCATGAGTCCTTCTACGATTCCAAAGTTGTCAAGAACCACTTTAGTGATCGGTGCCAGGCAGTTTGTTGTACAAGAAGCGTTAGAGACTACGTTGTCTTTTGCAGAATCATATTTTTCATGATTCACACCCATTACAAAAGTAGGGATGTCTTTGTCTTTGGCAGGAGCGGAGATGACCACTTTTTTTGCACCCGCTTTGATGTGTTTTTCAGCACCCACACGGTCAGTAAAAAGACCAGTAGATTCAATCACAAAGTCCACTCCGAGTTCTTTCCACGGAAGTTTTTCTGGGTCTCTTTCTGAGAAAGTTTTTACTTTTTTGCCATCGATAATGATTTCATTGTCTGTGTGAGATACTTCACCGTCAAAACGACCATGAGTAGAGTCATATTTGAATAAATAAGAAAGGTTGTCCGGTGTAACTAGATCGTTGATTGCAACGAATTCTAAATTGGGATCTTTGATTCCGGAACGAAGCACCAGTCGTCCGATGCGACCAAAACCATTGATTGCGATTTTTACCATGAGTTTCTCCTAAAAGGCTCGTATCTAGAGATGAAACGATTTTTTAATTACAGAATTTCGAATTCGGGGTCTCTGTCACTCATTTTAAGATCGAAAGTTGCGTAGAAGCCTTAAGAAATTGGGAAATTCGGGGGGCTATGTGAATCAATCCCAGGTGGGTTTTCCGTCCAATAGGGCATACCAGATGATCAAAAAAGATATAAAAGGCGAGCTAAACCGAGCAAGGGTAGAACAAAAGATTCTGGCCCAGGTGTCCTCACATCCAGCGGTTCGCTCGGGAGAGATTCTAACTCTTTCCTCTTTCATTACTGCCTCTGTAGCAGAACTTCTAGAAATCGAAAGAGTAGGTGTCTGGTTATTTAATGAAAGAAAAGACGAACTTCATAATGTTGATACTTATTTTTTATCTAAGGAAAAACACGAATCTGGCGCCATTTTGAAGGAAATTGAATTTAGAGAAGAATTTAAATATTTAGTTACAGAAAAATATGTCGATGCCAGTGATCCCTATACGGATCCAAGGACCAGAGGATTTATTGAATTCTATTTAAAACCAAATAACATTACTTCCATGTTAGACGGTGTAATTCGTATGGGAGAGGAACTCATCGGAACAGTTTGTTTCGAACATGTGGGGAAATCGCATATTTGGACAGAAGATGAAATTATTTTTTCTAGCCAATTGGGTGATCAAATTGCACTGACTATCAGTAACTTAAGAAAAAATATAATCTATGAAGAATTAAGAGCTCGAGAAAAAGAACTAAAAGAACTGAATGAAAGTTTAGAGAGACAAGTAGAGGAAAGAACAAGGAAATTACAAAGTTCAAATGATGAATTGGAAGTTGCAATTGATAGATTAAAAAAAACTCAAACTCAATTAATTTTATCTGAAAAAATGGCAAGTCTTGGGCAATTAGTTGCAGGTATTGCTCATGAAATCAATAACCCCATTGCTGCCATTCATGCTTCGACACATACTTTAAAAGAGGCACTTTTCGAATCGGATTTGTCATTGTTTCAAAAGGAACTTCGGGGAGTCATTCCTTCGATTCAGAAACAAAAATTATTCCTCAATTGTTTGGAAGTTTTGAAATCTAGGGTAGAACTGGTAACTGGAAAAGAGAGGATTCGTCGACGTAAAGAAATTGAAGGATGGCTTATTGCAAAAAAAATACCAAAAGCTTTTTCAAATCACTTAATTGATTCTGGTTTTGATTTGAATGTATTGGAAGAATTTGAAATCTTGTTTCAGGATTCTGATGTATTTTCCGTTGTATCTTTGTTAGCTGAGGAGATAACTGTTTATCAGTCATTAAGTATTATTCAATTGGCCGTAGAACGAGCGAGTAAAATGACTTTTGCATTAAAAAATTTCTCACGTTTTGAAACTTCCACATGTGCAGTTAAATTGAATTTGTTGGAAAACATTGAAACTGTAATCACTTTATACCAAAACCAATTCAAAAAGAATGTTACTTTGATCCGTGAATACGAATCTCTCCCCATAATAGAAGGTTATCCAGAAGAGTTATTGCATGTATGGACTAACCTAATCTATAACGGACTACAAGCTATGCTTTTTCAAGGAGTGTTAACGATTCGAACTGAATCATTGGATTCAATGGTTCGGGTTACAGTCGAAGACAATGGGCCTGGAATTTCCGAGGAAGTGAAGGATCGAATTTTTGAACCTTTTTTCACAACCAAACCATCTGGAGAAGGAAGTGGTTTGGGACTAGATATTTGTAGAAAAATCGTGGAACGACATAATGGAAAAATTCATTTTGAATCCGAACCGGGAAAAACAAAGTTTTTTGTTTATTTGCCGCATTAGTTTTTTCTCCCTAATAAATGTTTGTTTTTGTCATACAAACCTACTAATAGTTTGTCTCCGTTTTGGTTTTTTTCCATAAAACGTATCCCCGCAAACTTAGCTTCTGCATAGAGGTCAGCATCTCCCTCTTGGAAAAAATAGGACTCGGCACCAATTTTCAGATCATATTCACTTCGATAGTATTGTAAACAGAATTCGGAAACTTTCAGGTCAGTGAAAGATGATTGTAATCGAACAGGCACGAACAGTTCTTCTTCAATTCGAAAGACAAGACATCCGCGTCTCGGCGCTTTTACATTCTCTTCTTTTTCCAGGAATGTCCAATCATAATTAAGAATCATATAGTCCCCTTGCATTAAGGACCTAGGGTCTTTGGGTAATAGTGGTAAAAAAATCAAATGACCTTCAGCACGGATTTTCTCTTTTTTTAAGACAGCCTGAGTAAGAAAACCAAATAACAATAGTAAGTTTACAAGAAGTATAAGAGTTGTTTTTTCTTTCATCTTTTTTTACCCAGGGGAGAGAATCGAAGACAAACATAAGTTACAAAAAAGAGTAAGGAGGAAGTTAACATCATCTTAGATTTTTCTAGGAGAGAAGTGTCTAAGTCGTAATAAAAACCAAAATAAAATAGAATTAAAAAACACCATGCTAAATAAGATAGGAAATGGTAACCCCTTGCAAAGGCAATGAGGAGGAGAAAAAAAGATGCCATGATTCCGGGTGTTTCCAGAGTCGGAAAAAAAATAAGTCCAAAAAAAAGAATCACAGATACAATGGTAAGGGAATTTGTTTTTGTATCTAATTCCGTATAAAAGAGAACACAGCCGGCAATAAAGATGATTATGGATTGGATTTCCGAAATTTCTGGCGTCTGTTTGAATTCTGGGAAAAAAGAAAACCCAGCCAAACACAAAAGCGAAACACTAAGAGAATAGGGAAGACTTTCAAATTTTTCTGGTAATCTTTTAGGTAGAGTATAAAAATACAATAAAGACAAACAAACTGTTGTTAGTAAAGGAGTGAATAGTAAAATTTTGTATTCAAAAAGTAAAACTCCCGAAAATACAAAGACCAAAATGGGTGATAAAAATCTCTGGATGGGGTTGGAAAAGAATAAAAAGAAAACCAACTGAAAACTAACGATGGTCCAGAGAAACGATGTATCTTCCGGCTTAAAAACTTTATATACTCCGAAAAGAAATAAAACAAATCCTTGGTTTAGGAAGGAAAAGAGGACAGGCCTAGAACTTTCTTTTTTATCTTCATTGGGAACAAAGGTAAGGATAGATACTAAGATTATGATGAGAAGACCTAAAAATAAATCTAAATATTCATAATTTAAGAGTCCAAGTACAGCCAAAAAGAGTAAAAAAAATCCTCCAGCAAGGAGTGATCCAAAAAAACTTAAGAGTTCTATATACCAAACGGATTTCATTAGTATCCTTCTTCGATGGATTTTGGCTTTCGTAGGTTTTGTAAATGCGAAACCGCCCAAATTGTATAACCTATGATGAATAGTCCAAACTGTAGAAAACTAACTCCTGAACTATAAGCCCAAATTTGAAAGATGTCAGAGGATTTTAGGATCACTTGACTGAGACCAAAAAGTAAAATAAAACTTAGGTTCATCAATCGAAATCGAAACCATCGATAATAGGAATAGAAAACGCTATAAAGAACGAGAGGTAGTAAAATTTGACAAAATAAATAAGAATGGCCAGATTCTATTTCCTTATGATTTCTAAACAAATTTAAGTTTGCTAAAAGAAGAAAACCTAAAGACAGGAAAAGCCCAAGACCAGAAAGAAACGATTTAATTTTCGGAGAATATCGATCGATTTGGTACCAATCAAAAACGATTATAATTCCACCAAAGACAAATGAGGTGATTGCAAATATGATAAAATTTGAATGATTTGTTGAAACCTGCTCTGTGTACAAATAAACTGTAGCGGAACTAAGAACCATCCATAGGGCGACCACCACTCCTCTTCGAGAAACTGGAAGTAACAAGAGAGATAAAACGGACCAACCTAAAAATAGATCATACACATCGGCTCCTGTTTGGTATATCTGTCCAAACACAAGAAGAGCCGACCCAGTGAGAAAAAAAATAAGGGTAAGACCAATTTCAAAATAAAATTTTTTTTTTCGGAATAGAATGGTTAACGCATACGAAAGCAGGATTAAAAAACAAACGAGTCCTAGTTTTGAAAATCGATCGAGTAAGTTCCAATTGAAAGCAACAAGGAAAAAAATTCCAAAAAGAAAGAGTGCAGTTCCAATCCAAAGTAAAGAGTCTTCAAAAAACTGAACCCAATCCTCTAAACTTTTTTTTACCATAAGGTCGCTATTACTTGGCTTTCTTGGATCACACCTAAGGTTCTTGAATCTACTCCGAGTTCTCTGTTGTCAGCTAACAAAAAAAACGATTTTTCTGGAACCGTAAGTTTTGGCATATCATCTGATTCTGTTTTCCCCTGGGGAATAAGGGGAATGTCATTTGAAGCAGATTCAGGAAAACTTGTGGGGTCGAGAAGGGTACCATTGCGAAAGACCATACGCTTTTGCACATAAATACTGTCTCCTGGTTTCCCTACTATCCTTGCAATCAATACGGACTGGGGATCGAGCGGAGAACGAACCAATACAACATCACCAATTCCTAAGTTTTTGGATCGAAACAAACGGTTGAAGTAGGCGGTGGATCCATTTTTTAATGTGGGTTCCATAAACTGGTTTGGAATGTGAACAGGAGTAATGATATAGTATTTGACCAAAATGGCTGATATTAGTCCTACAAATAGCGGAACAAAAAATGCGTATAATCTGGTTTTGAAGGGAACTTTGTTTTTTGATTTAGACATGGAAATAGTTAATCTCTCTTCGTAGACTTTCTGATAGTTGGTTCATGGTTTGAGAACTCGATTTGGTTCCTTCACTGGACATAGCAGTGGTTTGTGCGTGGTTGTTGATTTCTGCCATGGACCTCGAAATTTCGAGCATCGCCATTTTTTGTTCGTCCGTGGCTTCCTTGATCATTTCGGAAAGTTCACGAATTTGAGTGACACCTTCGTTGACTTCCTCGTTGGTTTCAATTTGTTTTCGTACGACAGAACGAATTTCTTTTGTCATTTGGTTGATCGAGTTTACTCCCGCAATGGTTTCACTTAAAATCACAATGGACTGGTCAATTTTTTCCTGGCCTTGTTGAATCTCACCTTCGTTTTGTTTGATGAGCTCTTCAATATCATCAATTGACTTTGCAGTTTTATCTGCAAGTTTAGAAATTTCGTCTGCAACAACGGCAAATCCTCTTCCGCTGGCTCCAGCTCTCGCGGCTTCGATGGCAGCATTCAGTGCGAGTAAATTGATTTGTTCTGAAATATTATGAATGATTTCAACAACATTTGTCATCTCAGAAGAAGACTGGAAAATTTTATCCATGGAAAGTTTCATCTCTCCGAGTGACTTCTCACCTAACTTGGCATCGTTTGTGATTTCTTCTACCCTTACATCAGCAATTTGGAATTTTTTGTCAATTTCAGAGACGGCCCCGTTAAGTTCAGTCATCTTTTTCATGAGGGAAACCAGAGTAAAAGATTGTGTTTCTGTTCTTTGGGCGACACTTTCAATTCCTGCTGTAATTTCCTCAACAGAAGCAGAAATTTCTTCACTACTTGCAGCTTGGTTTTGTGCGGCATCGGAAAGTGATAACATGGATTCATAAATTTCAGAACTAGTGTTGGTGAGTTCATTGGAAACAGTTTGTGTTTGATTTACAATTTGTCGTAACTTAGTTTGAAAATCGTACATGGCGTTTGCCATACTTCCTATTTCATCGCGGCTAGAGTCATAAAAATCAGACTGTAAGTTTCCTTTGACCATTTCTGAGATTCTTATTTTAATTCTTTCTAACGGCTGCAATTTGGATTCGATTACGAGGACTGTTACGATTCCAATGAGTAAAACAACTACAATGGAAATTCCTAGAGTGGTGAAAAGGCTTGTCAGTGTTTTTTCATATAATTCAGCATTTTCGAAAATACAATAGATAATGTAATTAAACTCAGGGTTTTTAACATAAAAAATTCTTTTTAAGGTTCCATCCTCTGTGGAGTCGACAAATCCAAGTGCTTCATCTTTTTGAAAGGGAACATCAAAAACTAACTTTGTTTTGGCGTTATTTCCAATTTCTTTTTTATTGGTATAGTATACAATGGTGCCATCACCGTCAAAAAACCCGACTTTCCCCGATGTTCCAATTTTAATATTTCCTAATATAAAACTAGAGAGTTTGCCAATATTTAAAAAACCACCAACATAACCTAAAAATTGATCATTTTGGTAAACTGGGAGTGTATAGGGAGATACTATATCTCCCGAAATACGAGAACGAATGCTTGTATGGCGAAGTGGTCCTTGTCTTGCAAGTTCTACATCTTCTATATAAAATATGGAACCTGTTTTGGAACGATCGTATTCATTCGTGGACACAAAAATTCCTTCTTCCGGTTTGTAATAGAAGAGAGCTTCCACGGCATGGTTTGTACTTTTTAACTGGATTTCATTTAAGACCGTGCGGATCCCTTGGAGGTCTTTACGAACGATTTGATCTTTTAGTTTGTTTTCTGCAAAGATCGAAAGAGTGAGTCTATCACGGAAATCTACAAGAGTGACCCGCATCAAAGACTCGGAATCCATCGCGGCTTGTTCCATACTAGAATGGACTAAGTCCAACTCTTGTTTGAAATTCATTCGGTAGTTAACGATAAATAATACAAGGATTGCCGCAAAAAAGGAAAGCACCGTTTGGAATCCCAAATTTCTGGCAAGTTTTCTTGTATTGATTCTTTTGGTATGATCATTTCTGATTGAAAGAAGAATTCCTTTGATATTGAATTTGTTTTCTACATGATCGATGAATATTGACTGGAAGATGACAGTAAAAGCAAGAGTTAAAAAGAGGCCAATTGCCATTTCACTCATAAGAACAAAGTTTTTGGATTTTAAGTAGAAGAGTAGCGCGCCAATCACAAATAAAAAACCAATGGCATAACGAATGATCATATCGATGATTGCCACTTTTCCCAAATGGTCTAACCAAAAATAAGCCAGTTTATGATCTCGTTTTGTGACTTCTGGTCTTCCAATCCGAGAGACGGGTGCAAATCGAATCCAATAAAAGGTAATACAAAAACCGAGTATAAAGAAAACTGCAATAGAAGTGGAAATTAGAATAGTTTGAAATTCTTCTCCCGACCATTCTGTGAAAAAATAAATATAACCGAGGAGAGTGGGGACACCGATTCCGTAATTAAAACCTTCAAGACCAAAAATTATAAATTTGATCATTTTACGCATATCCATACCCTAGGGATACAGATCGTCTAAGAATTGTAAACGTAAAATTCCCATAAGAATCCGTAATGAAAGACTCACTAGTTCTAAAAACCATCCAAGAGAAGATTAAAAATTTAGGAAGCCTTCCTGGATGTTATCTATGGAAAAATGAGGAAGGGCATGTCATCTATGTAGGCAAGGCACTCAAATTACAGTCAAGAGTCAGGTCCTATTTAAATCCTAACCAAAAAGACAGGAAAACAAGGGCTCTTTATGTGGAATTATTCGATTTAGATTGGATCGCCACGACAACAGAAAAGGAAGCCTTACTCCTCGAAGCCACACTCATCAAAAAATACAATCCTAAGTTTAATGTTAGGCTTAAAGATGACAAAAAATATCCCTTTCTTTGTGTCTCCACTAGTGAAGACTATCCTATGGTTTTTCTGACAAGAAAGATCAAAGACAATGGAGATCGTTATTTTGGACCCTTTACCGATGTCAAAGCGGCCCGTGATACTTTGGAATTGATACATAGAATCTTTCCAATTCGTAAAACAAAACTAAAACTTCCCCTGGCAAAACCACAAAGGCCTTGTCTTAACTTTCATATGGGGCGTTGTCTTGGACCTTGCCAAGGAAATGTAACCAAAGAAACCTACTCCGAGTTAGTGGATGAAATTTTAAGTTTTCTCGAAGGCAAAAAAGAACGATTGGTATCTGGATTGAAATCTGCAATGATTCAAGCCTCGGAGAAAATGGAATATGAACGGGCTGGCTTTTTAAAAACTAGAATTGAAAAAATCATTCAAGTTCGTGAAAAACAAACTGTCGTTAGCATGGACGGAGGAGATGAAGACATCCTCGGAATTAGTAAAAGGGATGATGAAGGACAAATGATCATCCTAGAAGTACGCGGTGGGAGGTTGGAAGGAAAAAAATCTTTTCCACTCACTGGCCTTTCCTTTTCAGATGATGAAGAAGTTTTCACTTCCTTTCTTCGAGATTATTATTTGAATGTCACACTTCTGCCGAGTATTGTTTTTTTACCTCCTTCCGCGAAAGGCAATTATGATGTTTTTCTGGAAGCCATCACAGAAAAATTTGGAACTTCGATTAAATTAAAATTTCCGGAAATGGGACCAAAGAAGTCACTCCTTCGTTTGGCAGAAAAAAATGCAGATTTAAGTTTAACAGAGAGAATTCTTGCGACCAAACTTAGGGACCAATCTGTGGCGATGAAAGAACTCCAAGACAAATTAAATTTGCCTGTGTTACCAAGGACCATTGAGTGTTATGATATTTCTCACTTTCAAGGTTCTTCTCCTGTAGCCAGTGGGGTGATGTTTGTGGATGGAAAACCGTATAAGGCGGGTTACCGGCATTATAAAATGCGTGGTTATGAGGGGATCAATGATCCAGGAATGATTCATGAAGTAATAGCAAGAAGGCTCAGTCATTTAGTGAATGAAGAAGAACCCCTTCCTGACCTTATTGTGATTGATGGTGGATTGACTCAACTTTCGCGAGCGGCTGAAGCTGCCAATGCATTAGAATTAGGCCACATTCCCATGGTGGGACTTGCCAAAAAAAGAGAGGAAATCTATTTCCCTGGAGAAAAACATCCTTATAGTTTTGATATCCATTCGCCTATGATGCGCCTCCTTCGGAATTTACGTGATGAGGCCCATAGATTTGGTGTTACCTTCCAACGAGTGCAGAGAAAGAAAAAAGCTCTAAAAACCATCTTAGATGGGATGGAAGACATTGGAGCCAGCAGACGTAAAAGTATATTATCCTATTTCCAGTCTAAAAAAAAGGTAACCGATGCTACAAAGGAAGAATTAATGGAAGTCCCAGGCATTGGGCCTGTGCTTGCAGAGAAAATCTACAATGGCATCCAATCACTTAAAAAAATAGAACCATAAATTCTACTCTCTCACCCCAAGTTTATGAGGTGGGAGATGCGTAAAGTTACCTTAGTCTTTCTATTGTTTCTCTTTGGTTCTTGCCAAAACAAAGAGAATCCCCCCTTTATCTTGTTTGGTGATTCTTACAGCGAAACTCCAAAACTGGAGTTTCAATATGGAATCAAGGAGGATGTCGGGGATTTACTTGAAAACACAAATTATACAAGTTATGATTCCGGTATTCTTTGTATCCATTCCCTACCAATTTCCTTATACAGGCAAGAGTTAGGTGGTAAGTTTCGCATTTGTTGGAAAACCGATGAAGCCGTCTTGGAAAAATGGAAAGAGGGGTTTTCTCTTTTGGGTATTGAAAAAACGGAATATCCTTCCTGGAATTTAAGAGGCAAAGATTGGACTGCTTTTTTTACAGAATATGGAAAGTGGAAAAAGGAATCAGACCAAGTGGGTTCCCTCTTGGAATGGGATTCTCAAATTTGGTCGACTGGACTTGTCACATATCAGACGTTTGCATTACCTCATCCGATATTTTTACAAAGAACAAAAGAAGTTTGTGAAGTTGTTTTTCCAAGTCAGATTCTGGATGGTTCGCCAAACAAACAATCTTTGTTATCTATGGAACTTCCTTGTCCTGATCTCGGGGAGGTGGCAGAAAAAATTGTTTCCCAAAATGAAGAATGGCTAAGGCAATGTGAACCGACAGGTCCTGCCGTTTCTGAGGTCTTTCGACATTCTGAATCCTCATACCAAAGATTTTTGGAATGGGAGAATCCAAAAGACTCTGTGATTTGCCCAAACACACAATCTTTGGATTGGGAGAAGGATGGAAAAACCTCCTCTTTTCACTCGGATCTTTTTTGGAAACGAACGCGGGTAATTCTTCCGGGAGCCACTCTCCTTTTTTCTGACAATGAAAAATTCAACGCCATTCCCATTCCTAAAGATTTCCTTTTCGATTTGGGAACACAAACGATAGTTCGGTGGGGAAATTCGGAATATCAAGATACTGAATTTGTTTTTCGTCAAGGAAATGAGTTTTTTTCTAATCAATCGAATCCGGTCTCTTGTCGGGACCAATTTCAATTTTGGAAAACCAAAGATTTGTTTTGTGGGAACCCGGGTCTTCCGAACCGGATGGAAAGAAAACTAAAAGAAGATAGTCTCCCTGGCTGCCAGTCCGAACAAATCCAAATCACTGAATTTTATCCAGGAAACCATTTTGATTCAGAGATGCCTCTACCCGCTTATTTTGAATTTCAAAATACAGGAAAACCATGTGATGGTTCTTCTCTCCATTGGATATATGAAAATACAGTCTATCCTCTATCAGCTACAGAATGGATTTTAGATTCTGGTTCTAGCTTTCTTATCACAAGAAAACTTTGGTCTGGTTGGGATTTATTAGAAAAGGAAAAACCCTTTTCCATTCCCAAGGTTGTATTTCAAATACCTTCGTTTGTATGGGAAGAGAGAAAGGGAAAAGGTAGAAACGAATACCAATCGAATCCATTGCTATATCATTTGCTTCGTTTGCAAAATCAAAATCGTTTCTCTGTAGTGGTTCATTCTGGAAACGAATATCCTCATGGAAGAACAGATGCTTCTACCGGTTTGTTGTCCTATGGATTTCAATTGAGTCCTGGATCAGTGAACAAGAGTTTTGTGGAGATTCTTCCCGCAGAAGTTTTGGAATACAATCCAAACCAATCTCCATTTTTAGACTTTGGATTCACAGAAGTTTTAGAAGGAATTGTTTCTTTTGAAAGGGAAAATGGAAACCGCTATCAGTTTTGGAAACCGAATGGGATTCGAATTCAAACTTTGGCAACATATCCCTCCCTTTGTAATGGAGAGAATTTTTACCAGTTACCAGATGAATTTTTTTCAGAAACATTTCGATCACTTCGTTACCTAGGTAGACAATCGGGAGAGCCTGTATCTCTATTTTTTGATCCGAAACTAGTCAAAGAACGAACCTTAGGGGGTACTAGGTCCCTACATCCAGAACCAAACCCGATTCTTTTTTCTCGTTCCCTTTTTTCGTCTCCACTTTGTTTTGGTGATTTTCGGAGTCCTGGTTCTACTAAAAATCGCAGTTTAGAAGTAGAGAAATTACCATCTGTATTTACTTATCTCACAAATCTTCCCTTCGGAAATCAAACCGAAGTTAGATTAGGAAATGGAAGCAGAACCATTGCCTTAAGTTTACAGACGCAGGAACCAAACATATATAAGGCGATTTATGAAAACTCATTGCCCTTTTTCCCGGGAGAACAACTGTATTCCTACTTTTCCGATCCCGCTCTCCTTGCGCCAAAAAGTTTTTTGGAGCAAAAGGGTCCTATCCAGATTGAAGCTGTATTTCCTAATCCACAACAATCGCAAAATGAATGGATTTATCTTTGTAACCGAACCAATAGTCCAGAGGATTTAAGTTCTTACTTAGTCGAAGACGAGGGAAATACTGATGAATTAGTCGCATTCCAAACCCGTTTTCCAAGTCTCACACCAAATGGGAGAGACGGTCAAAGATTCCAATACAACACAACTTTATTAAATCCAGGTGCTTGCGCTTGGATTGTGGATCCCGATGGAAAGGATTGGTTTTTCCCCATCTTCCAATCAGAGTCGGATTTACTTCTGACAGTAAGATCAACTCAAACCATCGGAAATGGAATCTCTTCTGGTGAGTCCATTCAACTTCGGAAAAAACAAGGGCTCGGTTCCATACTTATTTCTTCTATGGGCCACAAGGAAAGTCATTCTAGTTTTCGAATCCCTGTGGCGACAGGTGAGTTTCTTTGGCTGAAGTTAGGTACTTCAGGAATGTCGAGCCTTGACTATGAAATCTTTCGTGAGGAACTTTGAATTTTCATTCAAAACTACTTCTTAGCTTAGGATTTTTTTTCCTTAGTTCAGATCCTAAATACGCTGTGGGATTGGAAGTTGGGATTTTGGGTTATGAACTTTTTTTAAAAGAAACAAATACCAGAGATACTTTTCATCCACCTAGTTGGGATTTACAAATGAGTGGGAACGGTCAGGACTTTCAAAAAATAGCCTATTTGAACCGAGTATCCGGCGAATCTATGTTTGTAGGCCTAAGTGACAAAAATAAGAAAAATAATTTTGTTTGGGATTTGGACATCAAACTTACCACCGGAAAAGAAACGGGATTAAAACCATTTTACCTTGGAAAAAATAACTATATAGGTTTTGAGACCTCCAAGTTTCTTATCGGTGTTGGTCGTCGGGAGCATTTGTTTCGTCCAAAAAGTTTTCAAACAAGTTTTGATGGAGGAGAGGGGCTATTTATCGAGTTTTTACCCGAAAAAAATTTAACCTTACAATTTTTCCTTTGGGATCGTTACTCGGGTTCACTACTTTTTGAGAAAGACAAGTTCCGAAAGGTATTACAAAATCCAACGGAACCCAAAGTAGGTTTGTCCGAAGAATCACTAGTAAACGAAAGCAGTCGAAACCACCACCGGAGGCATGCCTTTGGTCTTCTCTATGGAGATTACTTCAAACTTCGTATGGGAATCCAGTATATAGAATTTGGAACTTGGGGTCGGTATGGAAAGGATAGTCCCAGGGAAACCAAAATCTCCGGTGCCGATGGTGATTCTCTACTGAATGGGAATTTTGGTCTTGGTTATGATGCAGATATTTTTGAAGTCCAAATGGATTTGTTATGGGACAAAGGAAATGACCGAACCAATTCTAAAATTGCAAGTAGACCTGGTTCTATTCCTATATCAGGAGAAGCAGTTCAACTAGGAGCTGAACTCCGATTAGGTGATTTTTTAGTTCGTAGTTCTCATTTTCTGTCTGACAGAGATGAGACAAATAATAAGAACCAAATCATTCGAGAAGGGTATGTATCTTTTGGTTCACATCCTGCACAAACTCCCTATATTTCCCAAATATTCGGCATTTTTCCTTCCGCCGCTGTGACTGAATCAGGGTTTGAAAGAAACTTTGCTTTGCAGGAAGGAAGGTGTTTTGGGTATTTGAATGAACTGGTCATAAAGTTCACCTACCATCAGTTTGTTGCAAAAGTAGTAGGTGCTTATTTTTTACCTTACAAAGTGGATCACCCATCTGATGGAAGGATCAGTTTTCAAAAAAGAGATTTCGAAAATTTTTTTATCGGAGAAGGAGTCATGGAACTTTCTTTAAACGAAGATTCCACTTTTGAAATTGGAATTGGAGTTTCGAAGCTTTTTCTTCCAGAATCGTTAGCAATCAAATCCAATTTTGGATATGTGTTTGGGAGAATACAAATATGATTGTTCATAAAATTCCAGTATTGTTCTTTCTTTTCCTTGTTAGTTTCTCCTGTCAAAAGCCAAAATCCAATTTAGACCTTTCTTCCCTTTTATTTTCCAACTCTCCTGCTTCTGAGATTTATTTTTCTTACCCTGGTCGAGACGTAGCGGAAGAGAAAAAAAGAATGGTAAAGGAGGCGTTATTAGCTGAGATCCGAAATGCAAAAATTTCCATTCGCGCCTATTTGTATTCAATCGATGATTATGAGATTTTGACTGAACTTTATTTAAAGAAAAGAATGGGTATTCCCATTCAATTGTTCGGTGATAAAGAGGAAGACTATTCCGAGCTTGAATCATTTGGTTTAGAAATCCAACGTTGGTCAGGTTCTGGTATCCATCACACAAAGATTTGGATCTTTGACGGGATTCGTTTTTTTACAGGAACCGGAAACTTTACCACACATGGACTCTCCACTGACAACAATGTCTTTTGGGCCCAAAACATAGCCCCGGAAGAGGTTTCGGGAATCATTTCTACTCTTGAGGGGAAAAATCCAAAGGGATCTTTCAGGATTGGATCCTTACAGTATTGGACTTCGCCAGAAGCAGGACTAGAAATCCAACAACAACTTCTGGATGCTGTGGACTCTGCGAAACATTCCATTAAATATTTAATCTATTCTCATTATGATCCCGTATTCAGTTTAAAACTTCTAGAGGCTAGTCAAAGAGGAGTTCGGGTGGAAGGAATTTACAATGCTCCAATGAGTTCCAATCCAGAAGGAATCTTTCTAAGTCAAAATTTAGAGTTCCCATCAAAGATTTGGGAAGATGGAAACGTTGATTTTGTGTTCAAGAATGATAGATACTTGGGTGGACTTTTACACCACAAGACTATGTTAGTGGATGATCAGATTGTTTATACGGGATCTTTTAATTATTCTGTATCGGCAAGGGATAAAAACAAAGAGGTTTTTGTAAGGTTTACCCATCCAATCATCACCAAGGAATTCCTCGGGGAATGGAAACGAATCTTATGGAATTCGCAACCAGTCTCGCCTTCATCACTCAGTCTTTCGGCAACAAATTCAAATGGGGAAACCCAATTGCGATTTTATTCCCTGGAACGTTTCCAAAACTCACTTTTCCAAACCAACATAATATTCAATAGCGAAGGTGGCTTCGATTCCAATTCCAATGCTCTTGCGAATGCCTACAAACAGACCTTGGGACTCACTGGTTACATCAGGCCCAAAGTGGGGGATAGGTTTGCATTAATTTCCCAAAGAACGGATCCGATTTGGGAAGAAAGCGAAGGATCGAATCTGACTTTACATTTGCAAAATTATTTTTTAGGAACAAAGCTGAGTCTTTCGAATGGAGAAAAAATTATATCACTCGCACTTTGGGATGGAGCTAAACCAAAAGAAAAATATGTCTTAGATTCCAATTCAACTATTGTGGGTCAGACAGATTTTTGGAGAGGAAAGAACTTATGGTTTTGGGTTCAAACAGAAACGAGGATTCTTTCTTTTTGTCATACGAAAGAAAGATTCAAAATACCGGAATGGATGATTTTTATAATGAATCGATTGGAAGTAATGGGGAAAAAACTTCCAATTTGTATTTATGATTAATCATTCCATTTTGTCTTCAATGATCGGAACTAAAATTTTTGCAATTTCATCTTGGAGTTTCATATAGTTATTGATTCCTAAATGAGTGATTTGTTTGTTCACATCGTTTAACATCGTTTGTATGAGAAGCACGAGTATGTGTTTTTTATCTGCAGGAAGTTTGGAATCATGGATCAAATCTGACATGGCTTGTCCAGTATTCCCTAGAAAAGAGATTTTCCAAGCACTTTTAAACCCAGTTTTTCAGTTCTAACTCTTTCAGTTTAGGAGATAACCGGAAAGTAAAGAATACGATGAGTATGGTCATGGTGGCACCAAAGACAACAGAGCCAACCGGTCCTAAAAATTTTGCGGAAACTCCTGACTCAAACGCTCCTATTTCATTCGAAGAACCTATAAACACTTTATTGATCGCACTGACCCGGCCTCTCATCTCTTCGGGAGTCATAGTTTGCATAATGGTCGAACGAACTACGACCGAAACACTGTCAAAAACTCCCGATAAAAATAAGGCAGCTAAAGACAAAAGAAAGGAATGGGAAAGTCCAAACACTAACATACAAACTCCAAATCCAAAAACGCAGAATAATAAAACGCGTCCTGATTTTTCAAGAGGTGGTTTGTAAGTTAAATAGTAGGCCATAAGTAGCGCACCCAAGGAGGGAGCCGCACGTAAATAACCTAGTCCTTCGGAACCAACAAAAAGTATGTCTTTGGCATAAACCGGAAGTAGTGCCACAGCTCCACCAAAAAGTACTGCAAACATGTCTAGTGCCATGGCACCTAACATGATCTCGTTTTTCAAAACAAACCGCAGTCCTTTGAGTAAACTTTCCTTTAATGCTTCTTTTTCTTTACGTTCGGGGAGGCTACGTTTGTTTATCCAAAAGAAAAGTAAAAAGGGAAGTCCAATACAAAGCGAGTCAAGACCATATGCCACTTGCATTCCAAAACTCCCGTAAACAATTCCACCAAGGGCAGGACCAATTACGGCACCGGCTTGAAAAGAAGTACCCATCCAAGCTGCAGAATGAGGGTAGTGTTCTCTCGGAACCAGTTGTGTCACAAAACTAAAGATAGCTGGTGAGATAAATCCTCTTGCGATCCCTGAAACCAAAATCACCAAAAATATTGGATAAGCTTTGTATGTTTCGAGTAAAAAAGATAGAGGGCCTGTAAATGCAAATAAGGTAAGAGAACAAAGTAGCAAAAAGAATAAACAAATCACAATGATATTGCGACGATCTCTAAGATCGGCTAAGTGGCCTGCATATAGGGAAACCACAATGGAAGGAACTGCTTCAAAAAGTCCAACAAGACCTAAGTCTAAAACACTACCTGTCAGTTCATATACTTGCCAACCGACAATGGTAGCTTGGATGTTGATGGCAAGGACCATGAAGAACCTTGCAAAGATAAAAAAGCGAAAATCGCGGTGTTTGAAAATGGCTAAAGAAAGGTTTTTCTTCATTTCTCCAACCAATTTTTATTATCGAATTATGGGAGCAATCGACAAACTAAATTTATCTTTCAATTCGATTCACTGCCCAATTGGAAATTTAAAGTTTTGACTGCTTCTTCATTTCCTACTTGGTCTTGAGCATAATAGAATAGTTGAAAGGATCCTTTACAAACTGATTTTAAATCATAAATAGAGATTTCAGCACTATAAGGTTTGAATTCAGTTTGAGTTCCTGATTGACAAGTGTATGCTACAAGAATCTCTTTTGGTCCACTCAATCGATCTTTTGCCGTTAGTTTGACCTTTGTTTCTGGCGATATAAACTTGGTTCTTCCTTTGCCAATGGAATTGGGTCCTACCCATTCCAATTTTGTTTCTGGAGCTGTTACATCTTTAATAAAATCCAAAACTTGCATTGGTTCTTTGTTCCCGGCCTGATCTAAAGAAAAGTATAAAAATTTATAATTTCCTTCTTCTTTGATGGGAACAGCAGTAAGTGATTTTGCAGAATTCCATTGCCCGCCATTGATCTTGTAACGGATTTCAGCAACACCAGAAGCGTCATCAGAAGGATTTAGAGTCAATTGGTCTTTTGTCAGATAACGAATGGATTCTTCCTTTTCTTTTACGATGACAAAACTTTCTGCCGAGATAACTGTAGAGATCTTTTTCGGCTCTGCTTGCGGTACAAAAGTTTTTTTGGCTACAAACTGTTTGGGAACAGAAAGTGGAGAACCGGGATCAACATTCGTCGAAAAAACTTGAGTCCAAAATCCTTTGGCTCCATATTCACCTAACCGGCGAACACGAAAGTATTCAAAATCATCTTTTGGTGTTACAGTGATTCGATTCCCTTTGAACTGAATGGATTCAGGAGGTTTGGGCGCGATGGTATCACCGTTTTCATTTGGTTTTTCTTGCCAAAGTTCTAATTCAAAATTTGCTTCTGGTTCTGCATCAATCAGAACCCGCAGTTCTCGTTTGGGTTTAGAAACTAAAGAACTAAAAACTAGAAAAAAGATTCCAATGCTCAGTAAAAATTTGCGATTCATAATCCTACTATTCTTCTCTAATGCGTGGAGCTTCTGGAATTTTATAAGGTTGAACGGGAGACTTTCCTTTTTCTACAAAAGTTGCCATACCTTGTTTCAACTCGACAGTTTTCCCTTGTGCGGCTACATCTACTACACCTTCAAAACAGGAAATTGTGGAACTGAGTTTTTCATCTAACTCCACACGGAATTCTGTTCCTCTTACTCCCGCAGTAGAAGAGGGGCTTACTATATTGAACTTATGTTCGGTGGTCGGTGGATTTGATTTTGTAACCTTGGCATCGAGACTTCCTCTGAAAAGAGCTACAGTCACTGGTCCCCCTTTTTTGTCTTCACCCTTCACTTCAAAATGACTATTGGTTAAGATACGAACCATTCCCACATTGTTGATGTGTACATCTGTTTTGCCTTTGCCGCTGGTTTTGATTTGGTCATTCGGATGGAGTTCTTGTCCTAACTTTAAAGGAACCCATGGTCCTTTACCACCTGTTCCATTCCATTCCACTTGTCCCATCACAAACTCGGTCACACCCACCACTGCCTTACGAAGGAAAACCGGAACTACAAGAGAAAGACCTGGTTTGATTAAATCCGGATTTGGGATTTTATTGTGTTTTAAAAGTTCCGGCCAGCGTTTCGGATCAGAGAGGTGCCTTTCTGAGATCAGAGAGAGAGTTTCACCCTTTTGGACTGTGATTGTAATGGGCTCTAACGCCTCACCACCTTCCGCATACAGCGAAAACTGGCAGAATATGATGATAAGTACTAGGATTGTTTGCAAAATGGACTTTCTCATAAATAGACAGTCTCAAACTTATGTTTAAATTTCCAGCGATTTCGAAAATCTTGGGGATTTTTCTAAAGAGAGACGCTATTGTCCCTTTAAAAGGCTGTCTGGAATTGACCTGTATTTATCCGATACTGCATTAGCAAAAAGTTCTACATCACTTGGATTTTGCTTCGGAGAGTAAAAAATAAATCCCAAGGGCAGCTACCATATGAGGATGGTGGATGGTTCCATCAAGTAACAACCGTTTCACTTCCTCTGGTTTCTTTAATACAATTTCTATATCTTCCCCTTCATCAAATTCGACTTCATACATTGGTTCCACGTCATAGGCAACATAGGAATAGGACCAATTAGTGAACATGGCTGGGTTACCGGAAAACTTAGAGAGAAGTTTGTATTGGGATTGATTTGTGGCATAACCTGTTTCTTCCCGGAGTTCTCGGATGGCAGATTCCAATTCGGATCCAGGACCTTCTTCGTCTACAATCCCACCAGGAATTTCCAAACTATCTTCGCCGATTCCATGTCGGTATTGTTTAATAAGTAAAATCTCTCCACTCTTTGTCACCGGCACTACATTGACCCAATTTTTAGATTTTAGAACGTAGTATGTTTTTTCTTTCAGAGAACGGGGGAGTTTGATATCAAAACTAGCGAGGGTATAAATGGGAGTGGGGTAGAGGTCTTTCCAGTTCTTTCGTTCTTTCACTTTGGTTTCCTGCATTCACAGGAATTTCCGAATCCAAGAATTGTATAGAGATTTTCCCTTTTTTTGGAATAAGCAAAAACTTACTCTTGAAGGATGAAAGCAAGATGAAACTATCTACATATGAAATTATATGGTAGTATCACTTCTCCGTTTGTAAGAAGAATCCGTTTTCTTTGTTTGGAATTGGGAATTCCCTTTACTATGGTAGATACAATGACAGAGGCGGGTCAAAAAGAACTTCGGGACAAAAACCCTCTTTGGAAAGTTCCTTATGCTGAGATTGACGATGTGAAAATTTGGGATAGCCATACCATCATCGATTATCTTTTTGAAACGAAAGGTCATGGAAATTTTAGACCGAAACCGGGCCCCTACCACTACCGCGAGGCCAATTTACAAACGGCCATTGACCAGGCTCTCGACAATGCCATTCTGATCTTTTACCTAAATAAAGAAGGGATCAAACCCGATGCTGCTCCTTATTTAACCAAAAACGCTTTAAGAATTAGTTCTATTTTGGATTATATCAAACGGGAGTTAAACGGTCATTTTTTCTTTACCGATGGAAAAGTTGGTCTTTCTGAAATTTCTTTATATACCACTCTCGATTGGATTCGCTTCCGCTCCGTTTTGCCAGTAGAAGAAGACCCCGTTTTTGCAGGGTTTTTAAACTTCCATGGGCAGAACAAATCTTGGAAGGAAACCGCTCCTAAGCAATAAAGAACAGCCGTTTTTCACTCGACCGGATCGGATTTCTTTGGATTATGTCCCTTACCGGTCTCCTTATGAAATTAAATGCGGCGCAAATGGAAGCAGTTTCCACCATCCAAGGTCCCTTACTAGTCTTTGCTGGTGCGGGATCGGGGAAAACTCGGGTCATTACCAACCGCATTGCCCATATGGTAGAAGGGGTCAAAATTCCCGCAGGGAAAATTGTTGCCCTTTCGTTTACCAATAAAAGTGCCAAAGAAATGGCCGAAAGGTTACGTAAGATGGTTCCCCGGGAAAAACTGAAAGGGATTACACTTTCCACCTTCCACTCGTTAGGTTTAAAAATCCTAAAAGAACATATTACTAAACTTGGTTATAACGAAACCTTTTTACTATTTAATGGAACCGACCAGGAAGCCTTTGTTTCCGACCTTTTAAAATCCAAAAGACTGGATCCTAAAAAAGTTCCACCTAAAGAAATCCTCCGAAGAATCTCTTATGCTAAAAATACACAAGTGCACCCGGCAGACAATGGTCTTACGGGAGAATTGGATTTAGTGGCAGCAGAAGTTTTTTCTATGTATGAAGAGGGTTTAAAAGAAAAAAATGCCATAGACTTTGATGATTTGATTTTACTCCCCAAGCGCCTGTTAGCTGAATTTCCAGAGATAGCAGCCTATTACCAAAGAAAACATGAATACTTTCTTGTGGATGAATTTCAAGATACCAACCAACTCCAATATGAGTTTTTGTCTTTGTTTCGTGGGAAAAGTGATAACCTTTGTGTGGTAGGGGATGACGACCAAAGTATTTATGCCTTCCGTGGTTCGAATGTACAACTCATTCTCAACTTTGAACGAGAATTTCCCCATGCCAAAGTTGTCAGACTTCTCGAAAATTATCGTTCCACTTCACTCATCATCCAAGCCGCAAACTCTCTCATCCAAAACAACAAAGGCCGAAAGGAAAAAACTCTCTATAGCCGGATTCCATCCGCAGAAAGAGTGGAATACTATGAAACCGCAGATGAAAGAGAAGAAGCCATCTTTGTCGCAGGTAGGATCCAAACCTTACTCATTAAAAATGAATTTAAGGGAAAAGAAATTGCCATCTTATTTCGGACTAACTTCCAATCCCGTCCTTTTGAAGAAGAACTACGTAACCGAAGTATCCCTTACAAGGTAGTTGGTGGTTATAATTTCTTTGATCGTAAGGAAATCCGGGATTGTATTTCTTACTTACGTTATGTGGCAAATCCTAAAGATGATTATTCACTACTTCGCATCATTAATTACCCGAAACGAGGAATTGGTCCCGGGACCATGCAAAAACTCCAAGAGGAAGCCTTCACCCACAAATTATCTTTATATGAAATCTTCCATAAAATGATTGAGAGTCCTGACTATTTGCCCGAAGTAAAAGCTAAGGTACGGCAAGAAATTTACCAATTTGTGGAACTTGTGGATGCTTTTAAGAAGAAGTTTGCGATGTCACCGAAACTAGCACCGGTGCTTCGAGAAATGGTCACCCAAATTGGATTCGAGAGAGAAATCTCCATGGAAGAAACTGAAGAGAAGGTGGTAAAAGCTCGAATCTATAATTTGAGTGAACTTGTAAACATGTTGTCCTTTTTTGAAGAAGAAGAGGGTCGTGAGGGCAAAGCCACCATATTTGACTTTTTGCAGAGGCTTGTCCTCCTGATGGAAGACGAACCAAAAGAGGATGAGGAAGACCGCAGGGTCCAACTCCTGACCATGCACCAGTCCAAGGGATTGGAATACGATTTAGTTTTTTTAGTGGGCCTAGAAGAGGGAATTTTACCGAACTCACGTGTTATAGAAGAAGAAGGGGAAGTGGTCGATGAAGAAAGGCGACTTCTCTACGTGGGTATGACTCGCCCAAGACGAAAATTGTACTTGACTTCGGCTCGTACAAGACGCAAATTTGGGGAGCAAATCGAGAGTGCCCCCTCTCGGTTTTTAAATGAGCTGTCTCAGGACGCTGTTCTTTTTTTCCCTATGGAAACGAAGGATAGAGACACAGAAACTAAGAATTTCTTAGAGGAATTAGACAAACTAAAGGTAGGCTAATGAAATCGATTCTCCCACTAACCCTCATTTTGGCGTTGGTAGTGGCATTTGAAAATTGTGCATCAAATCAGGAAACAATCCGCACGGGAGTTTCCAAAGTAAATACCGGGTCTCATCTGGCCCAAATCGAATCTATCGATGCTGATCTCAAATCCTCTTCTCTATCTGACGAATCCCGAGACAAACTAGTCATCCGAAAAGGAAAACTTTTACTCGATCTTGGAAAATATGATGAAACTATTTCTACACTCAACCAAGTAAACCAGGCCAAGTCCAACCCGGTGCAACTTTCAGAGTGGAACCTCACAATGGGAAAAGCCTATGTGGGCAAAAACGAATATTCTAAAGCCATTCAGTTTTTAAACCAATCTGAAAGATTGGACAAAAACACAAACCTTATGGAACGAAAAAAACTAGTGGTGCAGTCCCTAGTAGCAGAAAGGGAATACTATCCTGCACTCGCTACCCTTACAAAGACTTATACCAAAGGGAACCAAAAGAAAGACGAGTTCTATTATGAAACGGCAGCTAAGACCTATTTGAAAATGGGTTTTGAATATAAGAATACAGGATTTTACCAAAAAGGTTTGCAAGTTGCCAATTTAGGATTGGAAGAATTTCCAAATAACGAAACTCTGAAGTCCATTCAGAAAGAGTGTTTGGAAGTGTTGCAGCCGGAGGGCAAACTCTAAGTTCTTTTGGAACGGATCTTTTCTCTAAAGCGCCTATTTGTCTATAGGCAAATCCTTTCTCAGATGTTCGATAGAATCCGCGAAAACAAGCGGGTTCTATTTTCGTTTTTGGCCCTTGGCCTCATATTTTTCTGTTTTATCCTCTGTTATTATGGTTTAGAATTCTATCTTCGAAACTACCGCATCCCCTTGGTGCAACTTAGAAAAGTAGTTTCTTATACCATCAACAAAGAACTTGGGAAAGCTGTGGACATTGGAGTTTTGGATTTTTCTCTCAGGGAAGGCCTTATCATTGAAGACTTGGTCGTATCAAACGAGGAAGACTTTTCATTTAACGACCATATGTTGAAGGTGAAAAAGGTAACCTTTCGGTTATCGAGTTATTTTAAAGATTCGCCTATCGTAGAACAAATCGATTTTTATAGCCCTCATTTGGTATTGAATGAAAATGCGAGTTTACGTAACCAACTCATTCAATATGCCCAAAAGAGCAAATTAAAAGACATAAGATTTCATGATGCAAAACTCACCGTCAAACAAAACGATTCTACGTTAGTAGATTGGAAAGAAGGTTGGGATATAGTCTTAAAACGTAAAAGTAAAAAATTATTTCTATCATATAACAACGGTTGGTTTTGGATCCCTAACACTACTAGAATTAAAGGAGAAGGTGAGTTTTCTGAAACAAATTTGGATGAATTTCAATTTGAGTTTAAATGGAAAAACTACCCGTCTGAAGAAGCCATCATACTTACTAATTATCTATTTGGTTCTAATGTACATTCAGCAGTACTTTCAGGAGAAGGGAAAGTCGTGCGAGATCCCGTTTCTGGATTTACTGCCAGTGGTGATGTCGAGTTCGAAAATTCATTCATTCCTATCCCATTTTTTGAGAATTATATTTTGGATGGATTTAGGTTTCGAGAAGTATTTCTTTTTACTCCGAGTAAAGAAGAAAGGGAGTTTTTGGGAACGGATTTCCGAATCAAAACTTCAGTAAAAACAGAAACCATCAAAGAACCGCTTCTTTTTAGAAATTTTGAATTTCAAATTGAATCTTTGGAAAATATTGCAGAACGAATATCTGATCTTTCAGGAAATTTTAATCTTCCCTTGTCTGGATCCTTAAAGGGGAATTTAGAACTTTTAGAGTCTGGCGATAAAAACAAATGGTTCCAACTTCAGGGAGAACTCGTCGGATCTGAAATCGAATGGGATTCGAGTTTATTGAAGTTAGAAAAAGGAACACTCTCTTTGAAATTTTTAGAAGGTAACGAATGGAGTCTGAATTTTGATTCATTACTTTTTGGAAAACCTTCCCATCTCTCTGGTTCTGGAGCTAATGTTTGGGGTCGTTCCAAAAAAACAGATGGATCTTATTATTATCCAATGAGTTCTAAAACCAAACTCAATTTCCAAACTCCGGACTTATACGGTAGTGATTGGAAACCACTCTATGAGGATTGGAAACAGGAAACCTTAGAAGAAATTCGAGAACGCCAAGAGAAGTTAATTCCAGAAGAATACTTTTACCAAACCAAAATTTATAAATACTTCTTGGAATCTATGAACTTGGATCTTGGAATTCAAATTGCCAATTATTACCCATTTAGTGGATCTGAAACACTAGGGGAATCGAAAGGGAATGTTTTAGTCAAAGACGGAAGGATGAATCTGGGTTTGAATTTGGGATCTTCCAATTCAAAAGTTTCGATGATTTCTTATTTTGCGAGTAAAACACCAAACTTTGGCTTTAGTCTTATTTTGAATGAATACCCATGGTCTGATCCTTGGATGAATTTTTGTGGTGCTGAATTAAAACCTACCCATGTCAGTTTAGATTATAGTTTTAATAGTATTGGAAGTGATTATTATAGTCTTCATAAAGACGCTCGTACATCCTATTCACTCAAACTATTTGGTGTAAACTTTAAAGAAGCAGATTTGGTTTCAAAATTGGAAATGGATTTAAGTCCTTTGAGAAAACCCTTTCAATTAGAATTTGATTTGAGTCGTTATTCGGATATGGATTATATTTCAAATTTAGTAGTTTCTAGTGAATCTTTGGATTTAAAGGGTTATGGAAATAACAAAAATGGAAACTATGCCTTTACTACTTATGGGCTTGTTGGAGAATCCAGGGGAAGTTTTAGTTTTACAGAAGAGGAAAACAAATGCGTCATCAAATAGTCTCAGTTAGTTTCCTAATATTACTTTCAATCTTTTCTCTTTGCAAAGAAACAAAAAACCCAGCAGATACTGCTCCAGAAATTTCTAAATTACCAGCCTTTGGTGGGGAATGGATTTTAGAGTGGGAAAACAAAATTCATTTCCTAAACATTCAGCCAGAAGAAAACAAAGTCATTTGGAATGGCTCTGGGGATCTCAGTTTGGAATTGGATTCTGTCGGAATGCGGTTACGGCCGAATGACGAAGAAACCATTAAAGGATATTTTTTGTATTCTGACCTTAAACCTAAATCTTGGATTGGCACTTGGGAAAATCGGGTGGTTCGTTTAATTCGTAAGAGTTCTAAGGAGTGATTGGATTTCCTTCGCAGCCTTTTTGGAGGCATTGGTAGTCCCTAGTTCTCTTTCTTTAGCATCCCGAAGGATTCCTTTCATTTTGTTTCTTAATTTTGTATTGGAGAGAATTTTCCATGCTTCTTCAAATATATACTTAGGTTGGCATTCGTTTTGTGTGATTTCCCGACAAACTTCCTCACCAGACAAAATATTGGCAAGACCTATGAATTTAGATCTCATCAGCAGTGAACCTAAAAGATAAGTAAACAAACTCACTTTATAAAGAATCACCATTGGTGTTTCGAAATACAATCCCTCCAGTGTGGCAGTTCCAGAAGCAATCAGGAGTAAATCACTTGTTTCCATGACTCGAAGTGAAGCATTCCAAAGGTAATGGATTTGGATGTCAGGATGGATTTGTTTTAACGCATCAATTTTTTCCAATAGGAAGGATTCTTCCTTAGCATTGATATTCGGAAGAAGGAATACAATTTTCTTTTTCTCTAGTTTGCATTTTTCATGTAGCAGGGCTGCTGTTCCTAGTATTGGATCAATGAGCCTACGAATTTCCCCTTTCCTGGAACCAGGAAGGAGTCCCACTGTATAACCATGGTGGGAATCAGGAAGTTTTTCCGTAATCACTGGTTCTTTCTTAAGTTTTTCTGGGATCCGTTTGGTGATGGGGTGACCCACAAATTTCGCATTCACACCATATTCGGTATAAATTTCTTCTTCGAATCGGAAGAGGGTAAGCATAAGTGCAATCTGTTCTTTGATAAAATAAATTCGGTTGAATTTCCAAGCCCAGATTTGTGGGGACACATAAAAAACGGTAGGGATCCCTCTTAATTTTAATTCCTTCGCCAAACGTAAGTTAAATCCAGGGTAATCAATCAAAATCGCAAGTTTAGTGGGTCTATGTGTGGTCTCTTCTAAAACACGGTAGAAGATCTTTTTTAAAAAACTATATTTTTTTAAGGCTTCGGAAAATCCGATCACACTGAGATGTTCCAACTCTTCCATGGAATCAAGACCGTGTTCGATCATACCTTCGCCACCAATTCCATAGAATTTATATTCTGGTTCTAGTATTGCCAATTCTTGTAAAAGATCAGCTCCGAGTAAATCGCCAGAATGTTCCCCGGCAATGACTAAGATATTTTTGTCAGACTCATGTAGATGGGATTTTTTTTTGGTTACCATTGAGAACCTTACTTCCGCCTTTTCCTACAACACAAAAATTTAACTTATGTTTGGTTGCAAATTCAATCACAGCTTTTGGATCCACCACCAAAGTTTCACCTTCTCGAATGCAGAGTGTTTTGCAACCACTCTCTAACATGACTTGAAAGGTATGAATCCCTATGGTCGGAAGGTCAAAACGGTTGTCTTGTTTGGCCTTGGGGCTTTTACAAACAATGGCATCACCTTTCTTTTTGGTGTACACCCCACCTCGTTTGATGGTTTCATCGGTTCCCTCTACTGCTTCCACAGCAATGACCGATTCGTCACAAACCACGACCATTTGTCCGATATCTAAATCGGCCATTTTTTCGGCATAAAACATCCCAAAGTCAATATCCTTTAATTCTTGGGAGTTAAACTTTTTCGGTGTATAACGACCTTCGGGAAGAAGTAACGACTGTAAGTAGATTTTTTGCGAGATGACTTTGACACCCATGGCCTCAAACTCATCGGCAATCGCTAAGAAAATTGGGTAGTCATTTCTGTTAATGGTGCGGGCAAGAATGGCCAACGCTTTTAGATCAAATTTCAGCTTTTGGAAGAGTAGGTCTTTTCGCACTTTTCCGAGCATAAGAATTCTAGTGATTTTTTCTTTTTGGATGGTTTTTAGAATTTTGCCTACTTGGGTGATATGAACGGGAATCGTGCGTGCACTGTGTTCTCTCGGAGTGAAGTCTGATTCGATGAGTCCAAGAAAAAGAGGATCCTCACCCGCGAGAAGTGCTTCTTTCATTCCAATGTGAGGTAACTCCCCACCACCAGCAATAATGGCTAATCGGCCTTTGGGTGCCAAAGATAAACCTTAAGGAGTTCCTGAATCGCTACTGCCAGTGGAAGGCGGAGGAGTGTCAGAGCCGGCTTTTTTGTAATCGGTTACATAAAAACCAGTTCCTTTGAAGATGATTCCTGCGCTTGCAGAAATTCGACGTTCGACCGATCCATTTTTTCCACAGAGGCACTGTGTGATTGCGTCCTCTTTCATCGACTGAACGTGTTCAAAGTCTTTTCCACATGTATTACAATGGTAATCGTAGGTAGCCATAGTTTCCTCCTCTAATGGATTCCTGTTCTAATTTCAAAGAGTATTACTTTTTCTCTGTTCGGTTCTTTTGCTAGAGGGAGACAAATTTCCCAGGAATACCGACCCGACTGAAGTGCGGATTCATCCATAGGTAAGGAACGAATGGACTGAATGAGTCCTGTATTTCGTCTCCAAAGACTTGCGTTCCATTTGTCCCCTTCGCGAGATCCAATGTGTAAGGACAGGTTTTCTCTTCTTTTTTCGCCGTCTAGGACATATCGATTTTTATTTACCCAAATGGATTCCTTATCCAGGGATAATGAATAGGCGAGGTGCTCCCGGTTGTCGTAGTTTAGGTGGAGTTCTAAAAAGGAAATGGGGAGATCAGAATCTGTAGGTTGGAAAGAAAACTCAAAGTAGTTTTTATCCCCAGAAAGTTTTTTACAAATCCTTTGGATGGATTTTGATTCTTTGGATAAACCGAAAATAGGAAATCCTGTTTCTCCCGAGACACGTTCCGAATCTCTTGGAATGTAATCCCCAAAAAAAGTAGCAGGGATTTGATTTCCATTCCAACCTTCAAAATCGATTCGAATTTCATTTTCCACTGACTTAAATCGGTTTTCAAATTCTGCGATGAGTGCGGGGTTTGGCGGAACTTCTGTTAAAAATCCAGAAAAGATCCAAGCTGATTTTTGTAAGTTTGGGAAGTAACATCGTTTCCAATGCCCAAGATTTCCGGCAATGGTTTCCGTACCAGCATCTTCTTCTAAACAAACTGCCTCTTCAGGTTCACTGATTTTTCCGACCTCGGAATTTTCACGACCAGGACCACTGCGGAGGTTTACATTTTTACCCCGTAAAATTGCTGTTTGGTGGAAGAGATTGGTGTTTGAGGTATTGGCTAAAAAATGCAAACTTTGTAATAAAAAATCAGATTCAATTTCTCCAATTGGTTCAAAAGGAAAACTGAGTAGGTTTGCAAGTGCACGGCTAAACCTATCTTCCATTCCCCGTGGGTCTTCCAGAATTAGTTTCAGAAGCAGGTTTGTAACTTCTGGTTTGGGAATAGGTTTTGTTAGGGTGAGAATCTTTGTGATTAGAGCTCTTTTATAACCTTCCCCATGTTTTTTTAAGTTAGGAAGATAAGGATCCTCAATATGAAAGTAGGTTCCCCGAGTGGTTTCCCATTCGACCAGTTTGGTTCCCGAACGAGATTGGAAAAACGTTTGTAACTCTTTGGTAGTTTCCTTCTCGTTCAATTTTTTTTCTAATTGTGAGATGGTTTCGGAAAGGATGGTGAGCTCTAATTCACCAGGTGGAATTTCTTTTTCCTGATAAAGTGCGAGAACTTTACGATAGGATTCCGATTGGTAAAAATCATAAGCCTTGTCTTCTCGCTCTCGAAAGTCAACGAAGGCATAAGTGATTAGGAGTATAAAAAGAAAAACAAGGCTTACGGCAAGAAATACACGGGAGCGTATCAAAAGGATCCTCCCGTTTTTTTGTTATAAGTTTTCAGGTAGGAGTTTGGATCTATCCACTCCGTATTCTTCAAATAAAACATTCTTTGCAACATAGTATCTGTGTAAATTGATGTTGTAATCTACTTTTGCTCGCACTAGTGACAATTGGTCTTGTACATGAGTGTCTAATGCATTTTTCACAGCAAGAGCATTGAACCTACCTTGTTGGAAGGAACGTAATACTCCATTGTAATATTTTTTAGATTCCTCTTCTGTGTGTTTCGCATTTTCCATCACTTGGAAAGAAGCCTTTAAGATGTCGATCCGAGTTTTGACATCATCAGAAACTGCTTTGACAAGATCTGCTTCTTCTAATGAAACTTGGCGTTTTTGGATTTCCGCATCGCGAATTCCTGCCTTCACTCCCTTATCCATAATGGGGTAAGAAAGGTCTAGGGATCCTTGCATTACAGGGTATTGGTAAGAAAAAACTCCCGCACGACCATCAGAATAATTGTTCTGCGGGCTAATTGTATTTTGTGCTTGGTATCCGTAAGTTCCTGCTGCCTTTAAGGAAGGAAGAGCTTCGTTTTTGGCAGTTTTCATAGAAAGTTCTGCGTTTTCTTTTTTTCGTAAGATGGCACGAAAGTCCGCTCTATGTTTATAAGCATAATCAATATCGGCTTGGTAGTCCAATTTTGAAGGTAAGGTTTCTGAAAGAGGTGTTGTCTTTTGAAAGACCGTATCTTCTGGAAGATTGAGGGAACGAATGAGTTTACGGCGAGCTTCTTCTCTTTCTGCACTAGCCTGTGCCATTTGTCCTTCGACTTGAGAGAGAAGGGCATTCCACTGGTTCACTTCGAAACTTTCGGAAAGTCCAAGACCTTGTTTACGAATGGTAAGGTCCCTGACATTCTTTGTGTTTTTTTTAAGTTGTTCGAAAGTTTGGTATCCCGATTCCTTCACAGAGTAATTCCAATAGTCAACAAGAGTCGCTACTACTTTACCTGCTACTTGGTCTTCCATTTGCTCTCGCAAAATTTCCGTTTGGTTCTCGAGTATTTTTTCCATATTCCTTTCATTGGCACCAAAAGCATTTTTTAGTAAATCTTGGGCAATGGTAACAGAAAGAGTATCTGTATACAAAAGAGGAAGTCCGAGAGCTGTAAATCCCGCAGGAGTTTTATTCGGATCTTCAAAAGCGTTGGAGTCAAATCGTTGTGATTTGGCTTCTAACTTAAAATAAGTTCCAGTCGTGAATAGTTTTTCTAAACCGGCACTATAAGTATTGGTTTGGGTTTTGGTTCCCGTAAAGATATTGTTTTGGTTGAAAGGAAACTTTTTTTCATCCAATTCCGCTTTGGAAAGGGCGCGCCAAGAATACTTTCCTTCATATTTCATAAGAGAAGAGTCTGCCTTAGCTAACTCTAAACGTGCCTGCATGACCTCGCGGTTATTTTCAATGGCATACTTGACTGCATCTTGTAAGCTAAGCGTAAATCCCTTATCTCCAGACTCCGCAGCCAAAAGGCCTACGGAAACGAGGAGGATCAATGTACTTGAAACCCATGAACGTTGTTCCATACTGTTAATTCAGACTCCTCATTTCCCTTGAATAGCTGTTTTTTTTGATATTAGCCCTTATTTTTTAAGGGCTGCCTTCATTTTTTCGCCAACTTCCCCAATGTGTGCACAAATGCTAACACCAGCGTCTTGCATTGCTGCAATTTTTGAAGTGGCAGTTCCCATTCCTCCGGAAATGATCGCACCGGCATGGCCCATACGTTTTCCTGGAGGAGCTGTTTGGCCTGCAATAAAACCAACAACTGGTTTTTTCACATGCGCTTTGATGTAAGCTGCGGCTTCTTCTTCCGAAGTTCCGCCGATTTCACCAATCATTACGATTCCTTCCGTGTCAGGGTCTTCGTTGAGAAGGCGAACCGCTTCTACGTGGTTCATCCCAGGCACTGGGTCTCCCCCGATTCCGATACAAGTAGACTGGCCAAGGCCTGCCGCTGTAAGAGAAGCAACGGATTCATATGTCAAAGTTCCTGAACGAGAAACGATACCGATGTTTCCTGGAGTGTGGATAAAACCTGGCATAATTCCCATCTTTACATTGTAACGAGGGTTGATCACGCCGGGACAGTTTGGTCCTACGAGTTTGGTTTTAGAATTACGAAGCACACTATATACTTTTAGCATGTCGTGAGTTGGAATTCCTTCCGTGATACAAACTACGAGTGGGATCTCAGCAAAGATTCCTTCCAAAATCGCGTCAGCCGCGAAGGGAGGTGGAACAAAGATCACTGCAGCGTTGGCACCGTCTTGGATCATTGCATCTTTGATGGTGTTACGAACTGGAGCTGTTTTTCCTGTTTCGGAAGTCCAGATCTGGCCACCTTTGCCTGGAGTGACTCCAGCAACTACTTTTGTACCATATTCCAACATTTGAGTCGCATGAAAGGATCCTTCCTTACCGGTGATCCCTTGAACGACTACTCTTGTGTTTTCATCAACTAATACAGCCATGTTTTCTAGTTCCTATTTTTTGATTAGGGAGACAATTTTGTCTGCCGCGTCACGGAGTCCTTCCACTCCAACAATATTCATTCCGGATTCGTTCAGGATTTTTTTCCCTTCTTCTGCGTTGGTTCCTTTCAATCGAACTACAACAGGAACCGATACGTTTACCTTTTTAGTAGCTTCGATAATTCCCACAGCTACTCGGTCACAACGAACGATACCACCGAACACGTTTACAAAGATCCCTTTTACGTTTGGATCAGAAAGAATAAGACGGAAACCGTTTTCTACCGTAGTAGGGTTTGCTCCACCTCCGACATCCAAGAAGTTTGCAGGTTCTGCACCAGCTAACTTAACAATGTCCATGGTTGCCATGGCAAGACCAGCACCGTTTACCATACAACCAATGTTTCCATCTAACTTTACATAGTTGAGGTTGTATTCTTTTGCTTTAACTTCATACGGATCTTCTTCAGTGATATCACGAAGAGCTTCGTTTTCAGGGTGGCGGTAAAGTGCGTTTTCATCCAAGTCCATCTTACAGTCACCTGCGATGATTTCGTTTTGTTTTGTAAGGATGAGGGGGTTGATCTCGAGAAGGGCTGCATCTTCTTTAATGTAAGCTGCATAAACCGAGTTTACAAGAGCTGTAAAAGATTTTTGCGCCTCAGCTGGAATTCCTAAAGCAAATGCGAGTTCACGCACTTGAGAACCTTGGATTCCGATCCCTGGATCAATTTGAATTTTGATGATTTTTTCTGGATGAGTTTCTGCAACTTCTTCGATTTCCATTCCACCTTCCGTAGAAGCCATAATGATGGTTTTGCGGATGGCACGATCAAGTAAGATGGAGAGGTAGTATTCCTTTGCGATTTCAAGACCTTGTTCTAAATAAACTTTGAGAACTTTTTTTCCTTCCGGACCGGTCTGAGGTGTGATGAGTTGCATCCCGAGGATTTTCTCAGCAGCAGCTTTGGCGTCATCTTTTGTCTTTGCGACTTTGACCCCGCCACCTTTTCCTCGTCCACCTGCGTGGATTTGGGCTTTTACCACCACTACGGGTGATTTTTGGACAACTTCGCTGTATGCCTTTTCGAAATCACCGACACTGTCGATGACCTTTCCGAAGGGAACGTTGGCATTGTGTCTACGTAGGATTTCTTTGGCCTGGTATTCGTGGACTTTCATGGATTTCCTTATGTCATTGGTACGTCCGCAGGGCAAGCCAGCGGATCACTAGGGTAAGCCTCAGGGGTTGGGGGAGATTGTCAAGACCGTTTGGAATGTTCTACTCTACCAAAGGCAGTCGTAAGCAGAATCTGGCATGTACAGAGATTCAGCAGATAAGTTTAGAGGTGAATGGCTTCGCTTGGATTTTCGGGGAGTGACACTGTGAACGTGGAGCCTTTTCCTTCACTGCTCTGGACTGTAATTGTTCCACCTAGAACTTCCACTTGTGATTTAGTGATAAAAAGTCCAATCCCCCTGGCATCTTCGTTTTTGTGAAAAGTCTTAAACATACCAAAGATTTTGTTACCATGTTTTTCTAAATCAATCCCTAGGCCATTGTCTTCCACCATAAGTTGAATTTGCCCTGCATCATTTTTAGCAGAAACACGAATGAAGGCTCCCTGTTTTAAACGTACATATTTAATAGCATTGGATACCAAGTTTAGTAAGATACTTTCCAAGTAAGCTGGAATGATCCTAAGATTTAGATTTTCTTCAATTTCAATCATTACATCGATGTTTCGGGATTCGATGGAACCTTTCAGTATGTTTAAGGTTTTTTGAACTTCTTCTTCGATAGAACAAATCTCCATTGGTTTGTTTAGCATTTGGTTGATAGATATAATATCGTTTAGATGTGTGATTGTTTCGTTCAGTTTGTCAGCTGATGCATGTAACATATTCACAATATTCTTTCTTTCTTCTTCGGAAGGATTTTCTTCCAGTAGAGAAATGAGAGAGGTAAAGTTGGACGAGTGTTGGCGGATATTGTGAGAGACAATATAGGCAAAGTTTTGTAAACGAGTGTTTTGAATTCCAGTAAAATGAAGCATCCGGTTTGTATTTTCTAAAGCTTCTATTTCTTCGGTGATATCAAATCGAATGGATAAAAAGGATTCGATTTTATCATTGGAATCATATAGAGGATGGATATACGTTTGTAACCAGAAAAAATTTCCTTGTTTGGATTGGTTGCGAATGATTCCTTCCCAAGGTTGGCCAGATAGAATATCCTTCCACATTTTTTGCCAAAATTCTTTTGGATGGAATTTGGAATTTAATTTTCTGTGATCTGAACCCAATAATTCTTTTTCTGAATAACCTGAAATTTTGATAAACTTATGATTGGCTCTTTGAATTACGCCTTTTGTATCGGTAACACTAACAATTGCCGACCTTTCAATGGCATCGAGAATTGCCTTTAGCTTCCGATTTTTTAGATCGATTGTATTTTGTGTATTTTTCAGTTCCGTGATATCTAAAAAACTGGCGGTTGCTCCTTCTAATTTACCATCTGCGTTATAAAGAGGAGTGGCGTTAATACTTAACCATTTGATTTTTTCTCCATCGGCTATAATCCCATGTTCGCAGTTGTAGACTGTTTGTTCTTTGCCAAGTGCTATGGCCAATGGAAGTTTTTCGGAAGGGAATGGGGTTCCATCTTCATTGATTTGTCTCCAATCTTTAGAGGCAAAGTATTGATTTTCGATTTTGTTTATTTCGAGTGAAAGAATGTTCGCTGCACTATCATTTGCATAAATAATTTGTCCTTGTAAGTTTACTACAACGACTCCATTGATCATGGTTTTTAAAACACGATCCAATTTTGATTCCTTTTCACGGAAGTTTTTTTCAGCAAACGAAAGTTCTGTGATGTCTTCAAACAAAAAATAAAACTGATTGTCTGTAAGAGGTTTGGCTAAGAGGGAGTAGATTTTTTTACTTTCCGATTTTTTATCTAATAAAATTTCCTCATTCAAATAGATGGGCGAGGGATTCGGTTTTGTTAAATTGGAGAGTATTTTTGATAGTAAATCCTCTTTCTGCAATTGAGGAAAAAGTTCCTTTAGAGTTTTCGGGATTTTTTTAGTGGAATTTAAATTTAGAAAAAAGTTTGCTAATGGGTTTGCGTAAACCAATTGGCTTTCCAAAGAATATTCACAGGTAGGCGATTCAAAAATAAAAACTCCAAAAGGGAGACTATCCGCAAACGGAACAAATGATGTAGGACTGGATTGGTTCTGGGGTTTCATCTAATGTTCGTTTGGCAGGTTTGGAAACCTGTGTAAGAACATCAGACGAAAAGAACTTAAAATATATGGGATCTAATTCGCTTATAGTTTGTTCCAATAAGGAGAGAGCCTGAGGGAATTACAAAACTTTCCTATGGAATTAGTAAAAATGAGGTCAAAGCGGTTGGCAGAATGCGGAGCCAGGTAAATCTCCCCGTTAGGTCCTAGGGCACCTCCCCTGTAAGAACCGGTAGGTTTGGCAAAGAGAGTAGAGATGGTATGGTCTTTTGTGTCTATAGAAATGAAATTAGAATACGAATAGGGGACAGGATATATTTTTCCATTGGGAGCAAGGACTGCACCGTTAAACATGGTACTCGTTGCTGCGGGAATACTTGATACTGTTACCATTTGGTCTGTTGCAGTATCTAGATAGAGAAGGTTTGCTGCTGAATAAGGGATTAAGTAGATCCTTCCGTTGGGAGCAAGGATCCCTGAGATATAATCGCCTGTGCCAGAAAACGTATAGGGATGAATGGAAACTGAATCGTCTTTTGTATCTAAAATATACATTTTTGTAGCCATTAAAGGAATAAAATATATTTTTCCTTGGGGAGTTAGAACTGCAGACGAAAAACCTCCTGACGTTGGTGTGGACACAGATCCTATGGTTCCCGTTTTTGTATCGTAGTAACGAATGATCGTTTCCGAACTTGGTACAAAGTAAATTTTGCCATTGGGAGCATACATTGCGCCATTGTAAGCCGCACTGATCATCGGAATATTTCCTAGTAACGTCTGTTGGTTGTTATTTGTATCCAACGAACGGAAGTCATTCGACGTATGAGGTGCGAGATATATCTTTCCAGTCGGACCGAGGGAGCCTCCAATAAATGCAACACTTCCAGGAGCCGTTCCTGCATTGGTATAAGTTTTCGAACTAGTGTTAATCGATAGAAACATGGGAGAGTCATACGGTAGGAAGTAAACTGCTCCATTCGGTGCATTGAGGGCACCTTGAAAGTCAGTCGAACCATTGCCAGTGACAGAACCTACTGTTTCTGGTCTATATTGGAAGAGAGATTCGATACCACTCGATCCTAGTGCAAATTGTGTTTCCATCTCCGCCTTCACAGCGGGCCAATTTTCTGCCAAATGTGTTTCTTCGTATTCCAATTGGCATGCAGGTAACTTGGGGAATATTCTATAGCCGCATTGGCTACTTTTGTCTTCTAGGATCAGTCGATAGAGAATATTCGGAAGAAAAAGGGAATCATCAGCATCACAAAGGTTTTCAGCTTTAGGTTTGGCACAAGCGAATAGAAAGGAAAGGGCAAGAAACTGCAGAAAGATGCGAATCATAATTTGTTTCTGAAAGCATGGTATTGGAACTCTGTTCTATCAAGCAAGTCGGAAAGGAAAAATTAGGGATTTCGAGGAATCCAAAGATGCTGTAGGCAGAATCACTCCCTACAGCAAACGTACAAAAACTATCCATGGGCTCAGCCATTCCTTGGGAAAGGAACAGCTGAGTCTTTGGAATTAATGTTGATCTTCCGAGCAATAGATTCCGACAGATCGGTTGTATTTCAATTCGTGTGTCACACAATAATTTGGTGGTGGTGGTGGGTTTGTGTCTGAAAAATAGAAGGTCGCACTATTCGTTCCATTCGAAACGGAGTAAGCCGTTGGATTCTGGTTAACGAAAGATCCTCGAAAGATGGCTCCGCAAGCCCAACCTTCTCCCCAATAATCTCCCCAAACATGTGCAGTATAAGATCCTGGATAATGATTGGTGGCCATATGCGGCCCCCGAGTATACCCAGCCGGACAACTTACTGTAGCACTGGTTCCATTCGCCGCTGGCTCGGAAATGTAACGATTTACCATGCAAGGTCTGACTTGGCAAGAGGCAGTTTCTACACCTGTGCCGCCGCATCCCGCTATTGGATCGAGGCAAATCCGAGATCTTGAATGTGTACCAAAACCACAATTTGCACTACAATCACTCCAGGCCGTCCATGCTCCCCATCCAGAGGTTCCTGCAAGGGTCGTCACAGTAATTCCTAAATTCGCCTGTCCGCGGTTCCCCACTTCATCCAATCCGACGATACAAACATAATAGGTAGTGTTTTGGAATAAACCACCAATCACAGTTGCCACATGAGCATTGGGAACAAAGTTATTAATATTAGGTGAATGTTTCCATGGTGCGTTTTGGCAATCTGAAACAGTTGTCATAGGAGTTATGGAGATTCCAATTTCATAACGATTGATATTTCCTGTCATTCCATCATCCCCAACATTCAACCATGTCAATTGGATCTGGTCTTGTGAAATTCCTGTCCCTAGGAACGAAGTGACTTGGGCGGGAGCAATGAGATCAGCTTCATATGCCATAATTTGGACAAAGTCTGTTCCCATTCTAGGTCCACCATAACAAGTGGAACTGGAGTCAGTGAAAGTCAATTCGAGTGTATACATTCCCGCTACATCTGGAATAAAGGAAGCATTCAATTGGTTTCCATTCGTAATTTGTGCATTGGTTAAATTAGAAGTTGGTGGTTTTGAGATGAAGTTCCATTGATAAACATAACTTGCAGGGTTTGCGGAACAAACACCGGAATCAGGGTCATAGGATTGCGAACCATTGAGTGTCACTGGTGTTGATGCCATTGCGTTCAATTGGTCTGGGCCTGCGTTAACAATAGGTGGTAAGTTACCAAGCATTGTAGTCGCAGATACGATTCCATTCCATTTCCCTTTGTTTCCAACTTCATCATATCCTCTTACACAAAAGTAGTACCTTGTATCGGCACTGAGTTGTGTTACTAGGAAGTTGACATTGGTTCCTACGGTAACTGAACTAATTGAGTTTGTCACTTCATGGCTATTATCGCAATCTAAATCAGTGTTGATCACGCTGGCTGATCTTCTAATTTCATATGAGGATGCGTTGCCAGTATTTCCGTCATCACCAACAGCAGTCCAAGAAAGTTGGACCGTTTCATTTGTCATCGCTGTAGCTGTTAGGGTAGTCACATCGGAAGGTCTAATGGTGTCACTTACCGCGTAGGTTGTTGCCGAAACGTTTGAGGAAACCCATTCATTTCGATTTCCATTATGGTCATAGGCACGAATACAATAGTAATATGTTGTATTTGGTGAATGTCCATTGGCATCCCAAATTTCCACCGAACCCGCATTTTTCGGAGTTAAGGTATGAAAGATCGTACTTGCAGAAGAACATTTTGCATCGGTGTCAATGTTTGCTGCAGACCTTCTTATTTCATAAGCACTTACTTTTCCGTAAGGCCCGTCGTTACCTGGTGCTTGCCAACGTAATCGAACTCGAGTTGTTGACATGGCTGTCGCAGTTAAGGTAGTAATATCGTTAGGTGGAAGAGTGTCGATGACAGTCACAGTCGATGTTGCTTGGAATGAACCTACAGTGACTTGAACTCCTGCAATTCCTGGGGCAATGGCTTGGAACACAGAGGTAGAAAATTCTCCAACAGGTGTTCCGCTAAGTCCGTTCCCCGTTGTGACAAAGGTAGACCTTACGTAGCGTGGGGAACCAAGGTAAGATGCTAAAATAGAAAATGTAATTTTTTCATCGAGATACATTCTTGCTTGGTTAGGAATCACAGTCAAGGAATCAATCTGTGGATTGAATTCACCATTTGGTGTATGGTCGGCGACATTCGGAATTCCATCTAAATCCGTATCAGGAAATGAAGCTGCATTTGGTGAAGATGCACTGTTTGGATTGAATCCATTGTCAATCTCCCATGCGTCCAAATAACCATCGTTATCTTTGTCTGTATCATAGTTACTGACGAATGCTGGATTTCCAGAGCTCGCTGGATAGAGGAACATATCAGAACTTGGTCTTGTTGTATTATTGCCATACACATCTACAGCTAAAACTTGGATTTGAATCCCTGCTTGGATCATTGATTCATAAGGAATCAGAGCTGAATACCAATTACCCGGTTCTGGAGTCATTCGAATGGCAACGGTTCCTTGGCCAACAGGACCAGTTACGAGATAAACACTCATGCTATCTCCGTCTGGTTCGATCACTTGGGCACGAACGCGAAATGGTAAAAATGAAGAACTTGGTTTAAAATCATAAAAAGCACCAACTATGTTTGGCGCTCCGTTTCCTGGAGGAGGTGTTCCCCCACCAAAAATAGAAAAAGTTCGTGATTGGAATTGCAATTTGTCGGAGCTGCCAGTGGTCAAACTACTATCCCATCCTCCACTGACTCGTCCTGAGTTGTCAGAATCCGATGTGGTGGTATAAATAAATCCTTGTGACCTTTGTTTTACTAAGTTTAAGGCTTCAATTTTTCCCGTATCTTGGGTGATCGAGATGACAACATCTTTTTTAAATCGATAAGATGGAGTGATTTCGTAAGCATCTGTAGTGGGAATGTACCCGTTTGGTAAACTAGTAGGAGCTAATGTGTATCTTTTGATGGTAAAAGTTTTTTCTTCTTCCATGGCTCCAGGAGGAATTAAAACTTCAAATTGTCCATCTTCAGAGGCAATGGTTTTTCCAGAAGGTCCTGCCGTAGCACTACCTACATTCGCAACAGAACTTGCTACGATTCCCAGTGTTTCTAGTTTTTTATCGGCTTCTTTGGAGAAGTCCAAAAAAGCAATACAAGAAACCATAAATTGGCTTATGATTAGTATACTTAATATTTTTTTCACTTTTAAATTACCCAGTTTTTTGAATATTCGCATATTTCTAATCCTGTGATGGTGTTGTCGATTGAATTTGTTATGCGGCAAAGAAATCTTTCGATAACCTTTGTTTGTTTAGGGAAATCCCAATGGAACCATTTGTCTGAACCGTGTTCAAATTGTACTTTGATTCCGAATCTGATTCAATTTTCTCTATTGACCCAAACAATCTATGATTTCCAATGAACCCTCTGAAAGAAGGTTCTTAAATGTACATCTATCCTTTGTTTCTATTTCTTTGGTTCTTATCTGTTGGCTTACTTGCCAAAGAGGTAAATCCAGCGGAAAAGGAAGACCAAACGTTGTCAGCTTTGCATCTACCAGAGGTTCCTCCTCTCGACTTTCAAAAATTAGAATCGATAGATGTTCCCAAAGGAAAGGCAGGGAACTGGGAATGGAAAAATAGTTCACATACAATTCGTTCAGCGAAAGGATCCCATGCCATATGGGAATCGTCTTATACAATTCATTTTCCTGATGAATCCATGATAACAAAACATAAAATTCCAAAAACCAATATAAATCAGTATACTTATAAAAAGAAAAATAGAGGTTCTTTGGTTTATTATGATATTGTACATCCAAACTTTTGGGGGGAAGAACAAACGCGAATCGGAGTTTTTGATATTACTTATTCACCTAAATGGAGTTTGGTTGTAGATTCCATAAGAGAAACCAATCGAATTTCTGAGTTTTTGAATTTTAGCGAAGAACAATTTGGGTTTCGTGCAGAAAGGATCAAAGTGATTTTACATGAATCAAAAGAAAAATTTTGGATTTATGCAGGAAAAGATCCTAATACAAAGGAAGACTGCACAGGGTTTTCCAATGGAAGTTTTTTTACTCTCTGTCCACTTCCAGGAATCATTTTGGAAGCAAAAGGAAACCCAGTCCTTGATACATTTTTAAAACAGAATTATGACCTCCGAGCTTGGAAACATGATACTATGCATTACATTCAATCCCAACGCTGCGAACAGTTGGGTTCACAAGGAGGTATTGTCGAACCTTGGTTTCTCGAAGGAATTGCAGAACTGAGTGTAATTCAGACGGATTCAGAACATAAAGCGAATACGTATGAAAGGTTTTTTAAAAAATTTCTAAATAAACGGACTTCATTAAAAGAAGGAAATGATCCGAAACTTGGTGACTATCGTTTGGTGGGGACCATGTTTTTGGAATATCTCTCTATTGTTTATGGAAACCAAAAAATACGATCTTTTTATGAAGATACTTGTTTTGGAAAGTCTGCAGAAACGTCCTTTGTCGAAGAGTTTGGTATTTCCTTAGAGAAAGCAACTTCAGATATGTATGATTATTTTCTTAAGAACAAGTCCAATCTAGAAAATCAATTTTTCATTTGGCGACTGAATGAAAAACCGAAACTGTCCGGAAAAACAAGAGAACTTCCTAATCATTGCAGTACAAGATTATTAGAAATTCCTAAAAATCCAAATGAAATCACTGAGTTTCAACACATCCCTTGTATGATGAGAAATCAAGTCTATGATTTTGGCGGACTGAGTGGACAGTATGAAGGTGGGTTCTCCGGGACATCTAACAATGGTCAGATTGAGTCTGTCTTCTTATGGAAATCAGGTGCTTATCAAATCCAATCGGAGGGACAAACTTGGACCATTGGTGAGGATGAGGAGCAGTGGGACAAAAATGGAATCCGTATCATCAATTGGCAAAAGACAGGAGACCGCCAAATCGTCTTTCCTAATAAAAAAAGAGTTCATTGTTTTTATCAGTCAAAAACTTGTTCAAAACCTTATGAGTAAAGGTTAATATTTGTTAAAGTTCGTTTGAAAGTTAGGAGGGAACAAGATTTTTTTTCCGGTTGTAGTGATGACGGGAAAAAAATTGGGATCCCTATTGGGGTCAGTGAGGAGGAGTTTTACATTACGAATTTTTTCGTAACATTCTTTCATAAAAAGTTGGTGGCCACATCCGAGTAGGTGGTATCCTTCGTGAATTAGGGTGGATTTGGGACTTGTAAAAAGAAATTGGATTGTTGAAATGTATTTTGCTTTGATGTATCCTCTTGTATTCGTTTGGCCTTCGACAGCTCCTTGGACTTCTAGTTTTAAACCCACACCTACAAAAATGCCAAGGGTTAAAACTTCAAAACCAATGTCTCCCCATGTACGACCTTTTAAATAAAGTAATCGATCACATCCTTTGGTTAGTTGCCGATTCATTAAATATCCAAGAATGTCTGTACCCCAAAAACCAGGTCTTTCTATAACATCTAAAAGAATTGGTTCTGCTTTCAAATTGTAGAGTGCTAGTTCCTCATTCCATGCCAAAAATAATGTTTCTGTTTCTTCTTTGGTAATGTCTGTTTCTTTTAGAATACATACTCTGAAATTTGCTTCAGGTCCAAACGAAATGGATTCTCGGACTTTGGTCTCGTGAAAACCTACTGTGGTGCAATGAAAAACAAAAAGAAAAAGTAAATATGGAAATAGTTTTAACATTTTAATAGGAATTCTAAAATTAGAATTATCTTGAATTTTGCCAAACCTTAAAAATCGGAAACACAGCGAGTTCTGTTCGTTGTATTGTTTGACTTTAGATCGGGTCCACCGCTCGAACTTCCAAAATGCACTATGAAAGCATTGGCTGAACTCAAAGGACTTGTTGTTGATGTCCAAAAGTTTGAGGAAACAGTATTAGGAAAGTAAGTTGGATCAAATCCGGGACTACCAAACGTGATGTAATAATCTAAGAGACTTCGAAGTTCATTGGCATTAGGCAAACGCCATATTTTTCCAGCAAGGTTTAAGCCTTGGCAATAATTAATTGCACTAGACCAAGTGGTGAGGAGATCTGTTCCTCCACTACAAGTAGTTAAGTTTGTTTGGCCAGCCGTACACCTTTGCCAAATTAAGGAAGTGTCGAGATCAGTAATTGTACCATTCCCATTATCTAGCAATCGTTTGGCGGTGGGACGAGGGCCATTGGAAACACAGCGTAAATGATGCAAATCACCATAGTTACCGGCCCCTATCGAAGACTCAATGAAAGTAGGATAATAAGCTGCAGTGGCAGCAGAATTAGAAGTATTACTTTTAAAATTGAAACTATCGGTCGCAGGAAAATAAGTTTGGTTGATGGAGGGATTGGCTAGGGAATAATCGAAAGTACTAGTGTATTCTTCCATTTCGGGGACTCGCCAGTCGGTGCGGTTAGCAAACCCAGATCCCGCGTTAAGGCTAGTACATTCGGATTGTGCACCGGAATAGGAAAAAGTAATCGGACCAACGGTTGGACAACCAGTTCCCGATTTCCCTATTTGGCAACTCGTCCAGATGAGGCCAGTATTTAAGTCGGTTGTGATTTCCACTCCCGCTACAGTGGTGGGGCCGATAAAACTTTGGGGCAATCCTTTCTGCAATTGACCATCTTGCCCTGGTATTGATGTACAAGTTGGGTCTGGGTTATTTGCTCCGTCAAAACAAGCGGTGGTATTGGTTTTAAGTGGAATTTTTCCCATCCAAGCTGGTTGGTAAGTACAACTAGCACTCCCTTTCGGGTTACTGGCTGTGATGGTAAAATTTTGCCGGTTTGCTTTCCATACAAAATAACTTCCTTGGAGAGAGGCAGAAAAGGGGGAAAAAGAAATTCCATCCGGGAGAGGTGGATTGGATGAAAAACTAAGTCTGTTTCCATCGGATTCAAAATTTTCTAAAAAAAAATTTCCATTTACCTTCGGTGTTAGAGGGGGGCAAATCAAATAGGTAGGAGGATTTACTTTTAAGACCAGTCCACAGTGTTCGGTTTCATCAAAATTAATATAACGAAGGAGTAAGCTATCTAAATAATCCTCTGTTTTAGGATCACAAAGGTTACTAAATTCAGACCTTTGGCAGGAAAATGAGAATAACAAAAGGAAAACAAACAAAAAGAATCTAAAATAAAAAAGAACCATTGGTGTTAACTGTAACCAGATAACAAACGCTCGTAACTGATTAGAAATTAATCAATTACTTTCTTTCTTATATCTTCAATTTGCATCCGTAATGCATCCACTCGTTTTGAATCGGCTGTCAGAAAGGAAGCAAGTCCCAAAGTTTTTTCTGCTTTAGGCAGATTGCCTACTAAAAGATACAGTTGTACAAGATGTAGAAGGTTAGGTAAGTGTCCAGGATTGCGTAAGCGAATCCTTTCCGCCATATCTATGGCTTTTCCATATTCTTTTGTTTGTTTATATGTAAAAGATGCTAAATAGATAAGGTCAGTATCACCTGGAAATTCCTCAATATAGGTATTGAATTTTTCAGAAGCTAATGGATAGTCTTTCATTCGCACCAAAAGTCGTAGGAGGGCTCTTAAGATCTCTTGGTTTTCAGGATTGATTTTGTTTGCTTCCATTAAGCTTAGTTTTGCATTTTCTAAAAGGTTTTCTTTTATATGGGATCTTGCCTTTCTCATCAGTTCATAGGATTCTTTTCTGATGGACCTGGGAGGTAGGGTTTGGTGTTCTTTAAATGAAATCCGCATCAAACTCAAATCATCAGTTAGTTCCCCAGTTTCCAAAATGGAATGGTAGATGGATTTTAATTCACCATTCCCTCTTTCTACATGATGCAAAAACAATTCCTCGTCATGGTTGATTTTTCGAAAGTCGGTTTCTGTCACAAATTCGATGTCGTCGCGGCCATCCGAACCTAAAACCATAACATCGCCAGGTTGCAATTGTAAGGTGGAGATTTCTAATGAATTTTCTTTTACGGGAGTTCCTAATTTTCTGAGTTCTGAATTGTTTTTTATAAATTCCGCTTTTCCATTTCGATATAAAACAGACCAAGGATGTTCCGCATTTAGATAATAAACAAGGCCTGTTTCGTCATCAATAAGGCCCATAACCATAGAAACTAACATAGAACAATCGAAACTTTCGAAAATATGGTGGAGTTCCTGGTAGGCATTTTTAATCCATCGTTCAGCATAAAGGAGTTTGACTGCTTGTACTGCTAAAGACCGTTCTAATATGGACTGAACTGCCGCACCTAATACCAATACTCCTCCGGCTCCTTGTAAAGATTTTCCCATGGCATCTGCATTGAGAAAAAATGTATAATCCTTACCTCGTAATGGGACCGTTCTTGTGATACAAATATCACCTCCGATTTCATTTTCTCTTCCATGGAACGTAAAAGTTTTCTTTTGTTTGATAAAAAAATCTGTTTTGACATTTGCCCCCAAGGTTTTGTTTAAACTTAAAGGTTTGATGAGTAAGGATGTTAAAAAATAATCTCCATCCTGTTGTTTTTTCAAAAACTCTACAGTTTCTAAGCTGTTTCTTAATTCGGAAGTTTTTGCTTCCACTAATTCTTGTAAGTTTTCCCTAATCCTTCCTACTTCCCTTGTCGCTTTTTCAAAGTTTTCTGCAAATTGAATGAATTCTTTATCGATGGAGAGGATAGGCAAGGAACCCCTTCCTCCACTTGCCAAACTATTTGCTGATTCATTGATTTGTTCTAAAGTTAAGTTGATCGATTGAAAAAACATAAAGATGAGGATGACTGCTTCGAAAAAAGTCATGGTTATGAAGGTAGAAATTTTGATTAAGCTAGCATTGCCTAAGGAAATAAAAACTGCTAACACACTTAAGGAAAGTAAGATGAGAACTAAAAGAAAAATAAACTTACCCTTTAAACTCATGATCCCGTGGTTTTTGTGAATGGTTACATCGCGGTAGGAAAGGACTTTTTTAATTTCTACTCGTTTTGCACCTGTAAAATAATCGGAGATGATATATGAAAATCCTCCGTAGACAAAAACGGCAGCAAGCCATCCAATAAAAATTAAAGACAATTCATAAAACGGATGTTTGTAAATTACATGGGTAATGGATACGGAAATAAAAACAAATGAGGCATAACGCACTGCCGCATACATATTTTCTTTGGGAAAATCGATGATGGAATTGAGTAGATTCTCTAATTCCAAAATATCTTTATGGCGGATTGTTTCATTTGGTTTTAAGTTTGCATTGAGTTTTTTTGTGTCGGTGCGAATGCCAAGAAACCCTAGGGGGGATAAAATCCCAAACTCGACACTATGGCCAATGGCGGCAAGGGCTGTCGTGATCACAAAGACGAGGACCACTTGGGGATGGTTTTCTGCGGTAAATTCTGGGATTAGGGCCGATCCGAAAAAGTACGCATAAAAGGCCCCGAAAAAGGCACCTAAAAGTGAGAAAAAGACGATGGCAAAGCTATAGGAAATATATTTATAGAAGAACTTGAAAATAAGATCAAAAAAACTACTCATATGGATTCCCCTGGGGAAACAAAGACTAAAGGTAAAATAGACACAGTAAAGATTTTTTATAAATTTATTCCAAAAAAGTTAGATGTCTTATTAAAAAGAACTTTATTCCGAATCTCTCGTATTTAGGTTTCACCCATGGAACTAAAAAATAAAAGAATCGTGATTACCGGTGCAGGCTCCGGAATCGGTAAAGAGACCATGTTGCAAGTGTTAAAGCACGAGGGTGTGAAAGTTCTCGCCTGCGATTTAAATGAAAAGAACATTCTGGTTCATCCAAACGTTATCCCTTACAAATGCGATGTATCCAAAAAAGAGAACCTGGATAAATTATTGAAAGATGCTGATAAAAAATTGGGTGGAATCGATATTTTTTATGCGAATGCTGGCTTTGCCTATTATGAAATCATCGGTAACGCGGATTGGGACCGGATCGATCGCATTTACCGTACCAATGTATTTTCACCGTTGTATTGTTTGATTGCACTCAACCTAACAAGAAAATCACCATTTTACTTTATAGTGACAGCATCTGCCATGGGCCATTTGTCTTTGCCTGGTTACGCACAATACTCTTCGACAAAAGCTGCAGTTCGTTCTTTTATCGATGCCTATCGGTATGAGTTGAAACCAGGAAACCAAGTGATGGTAGTTTATCCGATTGCAACCAGAACACAGTTCTTTGATGCTGCAGGGAAAAAAGTTCCGGTTCCTTTTCCAAGCCAGTCTGCGGAGACGGTAGCCAAAAAAGTGGTACGTGGGATACAGTCCAACGCCAAGGAAGTGTACCCGTCTTTTCTTTTCCGTCTTATGCAAGTTGTTGACAGATTTCTATTTTTCCCTTTCCGAATTTATCAAAAAATTGAAGCGATGAAATTGGAATCCTTAAAGAAATAAGTCTACTTAGCAGTGGATTCTAAGTTTTCAAGCGGAGATGATAGAAAAGGAGGAGGGTCAGTTCCCTACCTTTCTCCTGACGAAAAGTTTGTCGAAGCAGAACTTCTGACAACCATAATGAATGTCAGCTCCACTGCGATGATGGTCCTGAATCCCTTAGGTCAAATTCTTTATGCCAATCCAGCTTCAGAGTCTGTCCTTGGGATCAAACTCAATGATATTCTTTCTCGAACCTATGATGCCCCTGAATGGAAAAATACATCTCTTGATGGTGGGCCTTGGAGAGAAGAAGACCAACCCTTTAATATTGTTTTAAAAACAAAAAAACCCGTCACCGACATTCGTCACGCCATAGAAGATTCCTCAGGAAATAAAAAATATTTATCTATCAATGGCTCACCCGTATTTGGCCAACTCGGTGAATTGTCTTACCTTGTTTTTCTCATCACAGACATCACAGAAAATGTGATCAAACAAAAAGCATTAGAATACAACGAAATCAAATACAGAACTATCACAGAACTATCGTTAAGTATGGTTTATGATTTGGACATTCGAACTGGAGAAAATTATTGGGGAGGTGCCATTCAGGAGATCACCGGATACACACCAAACGAATACCAAAAATTCGGTTATGAGGAATGGTCCAATGCAATTCACCCAGACGATAGAGTTGTCACCTTACAGTCATTTGAAGATGCACATTTAAATCATCAAAAGTTTAACGCAGAATACCGTTACAAAACGAAATCCGGTGCATATATCTATATAGAAGATAATGGAATTTTTTTATACAACGATCAAGGAGAAGCCTATCGGATGTTTGGTGCTATGATCAACAGAACCAAACAAATGGAGGCAAGCCTTGCCCTTCGGGAATCGGAATCACGACTTGTGATGGCACTAGATGCAGCCAAGATGGGAATTTGGAGTTGGGACATTGAATCAAGGACTATCTTTTGGTCTCCACAAACCTATAGTATATATGGTTATCCCGGTGAAAACTTTGATGTCACGGAAGAAAAATTCACTGAATTAACTTATCGCGAAGACTGGGCATTATTATCCAATGAAACCAATCTCCTTATGAATGATCTCAATCGTTCCGAATACCGGATTCAAAACCGCATCAATCACTCGGATGGAAAATTGCATTGGATTGAAGCTCGGGGTAAACTCACCCGCACGAAAGATGGAAAACCATTGGTTCTAATGGGAACCGTTTTGGACATCACTGAAATTAAGTTAAGTGAAGAAGCACTTCGTAAATCGGATGAACGTTTTGAGGCTTTTTATCAGTTTTCCACAGAAGCATTTCTTATTTTTGATGAAAACGGACTTACGGTTAAGGATTCCAATTTTGCCTTTCAAAAGTTATTTGGATACGAATTAGCCGATATTCCCAGATTAAAAATTCGTAAACTACTGACAGCAGAAACCCTTCGTAAAATCCGTAAGTCGATTCGGGCAAATGCAAATGACTCTTTAGAGATAGTTTGTAAAAAGAAAAATGGAGATTTGTTTCCTGCCCTTGTTTCAGTGAAAAGGTTTTTGTATAAAGATACCAATTCCATTGGTTATAGCATTTTTGATTTAACTCCTTTGAAAGAAGTAGAAGAGTTACGTCTTATCAATTCCGAGATTCGCGATAAAAACAAAGTAATCGAAAAACAAAAATTGGAATTGGAAGTTGCTTTCGAAAATTTAAAACGAACCCAAGAACAATTAATTCAATCAGAAAAACTTGCCGCCTTAGGTCAGTTAATTGCTGGAATCGCTCATGAAATTAATAATCCAATTGGAGCTGTAAAAGCCTCCAACCAAAATATGTTGGATTGGCAAAAACGTTATGGTCTTGCCTCACAACTTTTTCGAGAAGCAATTCTTACTGTCCCTGTCTCTGAACAGAAGATAGTAAAAACCATTCTTGCTAACTTGGACCAACCGATTGAGTTTTACACAGGCAAAGAAGAAAGACTACGTAAAAAACGAAATAAAGAAGTGTTTTTATCCCATGGTTTTGACGTTGGCCATGCAGAAGAATTTGCCGAGGCTTGGGTGGAACTTGGAATTGGGGAAATAGATTTCAATTATTTACCGTTATTTCAATCGCATTATATAAAAGTGTTTTTAGACTACTTGGCTTTAGAGATTCAATTTAGAAGGAACACAAGATCCATCCAACTGGCTGTGGATCGAATTTCTAAAATTATGTATGCACTGAAGAACTTTTCGAGATTTGATGCTACTGGCAAAAAAAATAAAGCATCCATCCAAGAAACAATCGAAACAGTTCTTACCATTTACCAAAACCAATTAAAACGTGGAATTAACTTAGTCAAAGATTATGATGACGTGGCACCTATCGAATGTTATCCGGATGATCTTTTGCATGTATGGACAAATTTGATATATAATTCTTTACAAGCCATGTCCTTTGTTGGTGATTTGGAAATTGCAGTAAAAGACAAGGGCGAGGACATCCTGGTATCGCTAAAAGATTCCGGTCCAGGAATTCCGAAAGAGATACAGTCAAAAATTTTTGAACCGTTTTTTACAACAAAAGCTCCTGGCGAAGGAAGTGGGCTTGGTCTTGACATTGTGAATAAAATTGTCAAACGACATGGGGGCAGAATTGAACTGACTTCTGTTCCTGGGGAAACTATTTTTTACATCTACCTTCCGAAACAGAGTTAATCATGCATGGCATGAGAGATGGTTGATATCAATTCCTCTTCGTCCCAAGGTTTTTTCAAACAAGAGATCGGTCCAATTTCCGAATTTAAATCTTCGACAGACTTTTGGTCTGCAAACCCTGTGATGATTACCTTTTCAATTTTTGGATAAGACTTATGGACTTTTCTTAAAAATTCATCACCGTTCATTCCGGGCATGGACCAATCGGAAATGATAATAGATACAGAGTTCCCTTCTTCTTCTAATTCTTGTAAGAGATCCCAAGCTTCCTTTGCATTGTCTGCAGTTAGGTATTTGTATTGTTCACCAAAATGTTGTTTTACTTGCGACTTCATACTCATTAATATAATGGATTCATCATCTACAAAAAGAATAGAATTTTTTGTTTTTTGATTCTCTGTCACAATTTCCACAGGGGATTGTTATACCCGTTCTTCATTGAATTGCAAGTAAATCTTGCCAAAATCTTCTATTTTCTATTCTTGTAGCATATGACATCTTATCCAAATCTTTTGGCTCCTTTATCGCTCGGATTCACTACACTAAAAAATAGAACCATTATGGGCTCCATGCACACCGGCTTAGAGGAAGCCCCAAATGGATATGAACGAATGGCTGCTTTTTACGGAGAAAGGGCCAGGGGAGGAGTGGCACTCATTGTGACAGGTGGGATTGCACCGAATGAGGCAGGACGTGTGTCTCGAGGTGGGGGTGTGATGGATACCGAAGAAGAAGCCAAACACCACCGAGTGGTAACGGATGCAGTCCACAAAGAAGGTGGTAAAATTGCCATGCAAATCCTCCACACGGGAAGGTATGGATACCACGATAAAATTGTAGGGGCATCAAATTTACGGGCACCGATCAATATGTTCAAACCACACCCACTGACAGAGGAAGAAATTCTTAAAACAATAGAAGATTTTGCGCGATGTTCCGAATTAGCAAAGTTAGCTGGTTATGACGGGGTGGAAATTATGGGCAGTGAAGGTTATTTGATTAACCAGTTCATTGCCAAACGAACCAATCACAGAACCGATGATTGGGGAGGAAGTTTTGAGAACCGGATTAAGTTTCCTATAGAAATCATTAAAGCCGTTCGTAAACGGGTGGGAACAGATTTTATCATTATCTATCGTTTGTCTATGTTGGATCTAGTAGAAGATGGCGGTAATATTGACGAAGTATTAATTTTGGCTAAAGAAATTGAAAAAGCAGGGGCGACCATTATCAATACGGGTATCGGTTGGCACGAAGCTCGGATTCCTACCATTGCGATGATGGTTCCAAGGGCTGCCTTTACTTGGGTCACTGCCAAAGTAAAAGGCCATGTAAACATTCCACTTGTGACTTCCAACCGAATCAATACCCCAGAAATTGCGGAATCAGTTCTTGCCCGCGGCGATGCAGATTTGGTTTCTATGGCAAGGCCCTTCCTTGCGGATGCATTTTTTGTGAATAAAGCGGCCGCAGGAAAAGCAGAAGAAATCAATACTTGTATTGCTTGTAACCAAGCATGCCTCGACCATATCTTTCAAGGAAAGATATGCAGTTGTTTGGTGAATCCAAGGGCTTGCCATGAAACCGATTTAATCATAGAAAAAACATCAAAACCGAAAAAAGTAGCCGTTGTTGGTGCAGGCCCCGGAGGGATGTCTTGTTCCACAACTCTTGCTGAACGCGGACATTCAGTGACCTTGTTTGATGCTGGGGTAGAACTTGGAGGACAGTTAAACATTGCTCGCCGTATCCCAGGAAAAGAAGAATTTAAAGAAACCATTCGTTATTTTGGAGAAATGGTTAAAAAACATGGTGTCCAATTGAAGTTAAACACATTTGTTTCTGCTGAAGATCTCATCAAACAAGGATTTGACGAAGTGGTGCTTGCCACCGGTGTTACACCTAGAACTCCAGAAATTCCAGGAATCAATGGTCCTAATGTTTTAAGTTATGTAGATGTCGTGTTAAAAGGGAAACCTGTTGGAAAACGAGCGGTTGTTATGGGTGCTGGTGGAATCGGTTACGACGTAAGTCTATTACTGACAGATGCAGGTCATTCCTTCACGAAAGAAAACTATCTTAAAGAATGGGGAATCAACCAAGAGATAGCAAAGGATGGAGGGCTCGGCACCAAGGACACTCCGCGTTCTGATCGGGAAGTGACGATGTTAAAACGTTCGAATAGCAAATTTGGTGCAACCCTTGGAAAAACAACAGGTTGGATTCATAAAACCACACTCGAAGATCGTAAAGTAACGCAAATTTCTGGAGTGTCGTATAAAGCCATTGAAGTCGATGGAATTGTGATCGAAGTAAAAGGCGAAACAAAAAAAATTCCATGTGATACCATAGTGGTTTGTGCGGGACAAGATCCGAACCGTACGCTTCTCGAACCTTTGCAAAAGGCCAATATCCCTGTTCATTTAATTGGTGGGGCCGACCTTGCGTCTGAACTTGATGCCAAAAGGGCAATTGATCAAGGTACGAGGTTAGCTGTTACCATTTAGTCATTGTTATGAGATCGAATCGACCTCTTAAAATCAGTGTAAAAAATGCCGAATTCCAGATTTTGTTGGCTCTTAGGACAAACCGTTCCAAACGAAGCCAAGAAAAGGAAGTTTTTGTAGAAGGAACAGAAGGCATCAAACAACTGATAGAGGCTCGGTGGGAAATCACACGTATTCTTTTTCGTGAGGGTGTTACACTTTCAAATTGGGGGGAATCCGTCTTAGAACGATTCACCTCGGCAAAACAATTTGAAGTGGCACCAGAATTGTTTTCGGAACTTTCTGAAAAAGAAAATCCTTCTGAGTTTATTGTCACAGCGAAAATTCAGAATCATTCTTTGACAGCTTTGCATTCGCTGAAGAAACCGAAGCCTTTTTACCTTCTTTTTGATCGGCCAAGTGATTTAGGAAATTTTGGCTCTTTATTGAGATCAGCAGATGCCTTTCAGGTTGATGCAGTTTTTGTTTTAGGACACTCGATTGATGTGTATGATCCAAAGGTCATCCGAGCAAGCCTTGGAAGTGTATTTCATACAACGATAATATTTGTAGAATCATTATCGCAACTAGAAACGTTTTTAAGTTTAGAAAAAAAAAGATGTGGGCTGCAAGTAGTTGGTAGTGATTCAGAAGGAAAACATTCCTTACAAAACCAAAATTTACTATCTCCCATTTTAATCATTTTAGGAAATGAAGCCAAAGGGATGAGTGTTCATCTGCAATCCCTTTGTGATATGATTGTCAACATTCCTATGTTTGGTGTTGTAAATTCGCTAAACGTATCCTGTGCCGGTTCAATCCTACTTTGGGAAGTAACAAAGAATCTAGGCAGAAACATTAAAGTTTAGATTTTAGAGTGTTTTATTACCGGCAAGTGGCGATCGTTCCATCGGGGTTGTATTTTACGCTAGCCCCTGATGTGAACTGAATATATTTAACCCCATCCACACATACCTCATCATAACCGAAATATTTTGCACAACCACGGGATATGGTTCCGCATCCTACAAAAAATAAACTTACGAACAAGATGATCCTAATGGGTTTAATTGGTTTCATGGAAAACTCCTTGGTTTGTAAAGATACCATTCCAAACTTCTTCTAAATGAGTTAGATGAGCTGTGAGTTGGTTTCTGTGATACATAACAATATTAGATTTTTTTAAATTATGAAGGGATTTTGGAATATGGTAGAGAATTTCTTTGGTCTCGATCGTTTCTTCTTCCCAATCAATAAGTTTGAATTTTTTTAATTTTTCAAAGATGGATTCCAGTTGAATATGAAAACTTTCTTTCTTTAATTCCGAAGCTACAGTAATTTCCGGAAAGGTCGATTCGATTTGTTTTTTTAGTTTTAATAGAAGTTCTACCAATTGTTGTTTTTTGATTTTTGTTTCTTTCCCAAATTTTAGTAATACATAAGAGGTTAAATTACCTAATGTTATAGTGTAATTTTTTCCTAGTTTTTCGCCTACAAGCCGGGTAACTTGTTCTGCAGTAAGTTCAGAATCGATTTGAAACGGTTTACCATATTTGATATATAGTTTTGTTTTTTGGTAGGAGAGGTGATCGTAAGTGAGTGTGAAACTATTAAAATGTAAACTGTCAATTTTTGATTTAATGTAAAAGGCACCTCGTTTGATTTGGTTTAAAAAACCATCATGGTTGTAAGTTCCTTCTGGAAACATAAACAAATTTCGGCCCCTTCTGATATTGGCGACAAGTTCTGTCCATTCACTATCCACCTTCTCGCGTAACTCCCCAGATTTTACAAGTTCCCTAGCATTGTCTCGAAAGGGTCGTTTGATAGGAACTGCACCTATATATCGCAAAAGAATTGGGATGATCTTTGTTGCGTCAATGAATTGAAATATCCATTTGATAATACCTTTGGCACGAAATTCTTTCTGTAGGAAACCAGGTTTTAAAATGTCTTCTCTTGCCGGAATGATCATTTTGATTTTTGGATTGAGTCTAGGATATACCATCGAAAGTGAAACTACGTCGGCTTCTGAAACATGATTACAAAGTAGTGCAGTTGGATAAGGGGATGCTAGTTCATTTTGGTCTGAAAAATTTTCTTCGATGGAATGAAAAACTAGTCCTTTGGCTACACTTACTAGTTTAATGAGTAAGTCATAGGGAATTGTGCGCTTTTTTGGTTTCATTGCGAATGGTATGTTCGCTACCAGGGATTCAGTCAACGTGAAAACAACGTTTAATTTAGATCATTTAGAGATTTTAATAAATTGGGTCTTGCTAAGATACTTGCTTCTACACTTGGATGGGAAAACTCATCTCGATATAGATATTGTCCGTTTTTATCTATGAATCTACATTCTTCGTCTGGGCAGAAAACATCCATTAAATCCATGACAAAAAAATTAGAATGTCTCTGCTTTAAGTCTACAAGTTTTTCGTTTAAAGGTTCTCGTCTTTTCAAAGTTTCGGTTTTGGAAAAATACAGACAAGGAGGTTCTTTTATTTCATGCCACCATTGTTTTTGGGCTAAATCCGGGTTGCAGTTTGATTCTCTCATAAAGGGAATCGCATGTTGAAAGATAACTTTGATTTGTTTTTGTTTGCAAAGAGTAAGAAACCCACTCAATTCATTACTTAACAAACTGAGACGTTCCTTTGAATTGATATAATCATATAAATCAAAAACCATTATGATTACATCATTTGCCTTGAGTTCATTCATAAGTTGAGGAATGATTTTTTCCCAATAATAGTCATTAATTTTATCCCATTTTCCATTGTGGGACAAGTTTGGGGCAGGTGCTCCACCCCAAGTGGAGGTAATGGTAACCATTGCCCCTTTGTCTGCGATGGTTTGAAACATATAAACTTGAGCGGCACTAAAGGAATTACCTAAAACTAAATATTTCCTTTTGTTTTTGAATTCTATTCCGAATGAACATTTTTCAGAAGAAATATTTTTCCCAATATCATTGTTGTCGGTTAGGACGCAGTGGATTGGATTCCAAGTTTCCGAATTGTGAGAAACTGGTGCTAATAAATTATGAACACCTTTGAATTTCATTTTTGAAGGTATGCCTAGATAAAACATTCCATCCAAATAAAATGGAAAAAGTATCAATCGAATGAATATGATAAAACAAATTGCAAAAAAAATAGAAAGAGTGGCAGGGGAAAAAGATCCATTTTGATTGATAGATTTCCATTTCCATTCTGAATTTCGTAACGGTGATTCAACCAATTTATAGGAAAGGCTAGAAAGGAAAAAACAAAGGAGGAGAATCAGTGGAATTAGTTCCAATTTGATTCCAAATGTCCATCGGAAAAAAGTAACCACTGGCCAATGCCATAAATACAAGGAATAAGATAAAAGTCCAATAAAGGCAATTGGTTTCCATTGTAGCAGTTTTATAACCGAACTTTTTGATTCAGAAAAAAGTAGAAAAAATGCAGTCAATAGGACTATCAATAGATTATAATATTTTTCTTTAATAGAAGGATATTTTGAATCAAATAAAAAAATTAGAATTATAGATAATAAAATAGGTAAAAGAATTAAGGAAACATTGGAGAATATTTTCTTTAAGGAACCATTGTTTCTTTGCACCTGATTGGAAAAAATAAATACCAACGAACCTATGCTCAATTCCCAAAACCGACTGTGTACAAAATAAAATGCTTTGATAGGATTTTTTTCGAAGTTTTTAAGGAAGAATAAAAGAGAGAGACCGGTGAATAAAAATAGAATCGATATAAATATTTTTTTATTTTGTGCCCTGTTCATAAATGCCCAAAACAAAAAAGGAAATAAAAGATAAAACTGTTCTTCCACACCTAAAGACCAAGTATGAGTGAATGCGTTCAACTCAGCTGTGGTGCTAAAATAATCCGTAGCCATACTGGCTAAATATATATTTCCCAGTCCAACGAGAGAACTGAGACCAGTTTCTATACTCATAGTCGTGTGGTGGGATTCGTTAGAAGAGAATAAAAATGTAATTAAAATGATTACGGAAGTGGTAAGGAAGAGGGCAGGAAACAGCCGTTTGGCTCTTCTAGCCCAAAAATTCTTTAAAAAATCAAAAATCCCCATTTTATCTTTTTCTAAAAGCGATTTTGTGATCACAAATCCTGATAAAACGAAAAACATATCCACACCTAAGTATCCACTGGGGCATAACCCGTGTTTTATGTGGTTGAGTATAACGGCTATTATGGCGATGGCTCTTAATCCATCGAGTTCCTTCCTGTACATCGGTAATGGTCGATACTATTCTTTTGAACTTTAGCGTCGAGTGGATTTTAGTTTAAATACTAAGAATCATGTTCATTGAATGAACATTTTTACTTGACCTCGTTCAAAAGCTGAACACATTTTGTAAAATAATGGGACTCAGGGGGCGAAGCTACGCCTGGAGAACCACTCGGTAGCCCATTTCGGGAACATTTCATTTCATGAAAGAAAATTTCCAATACAACGATCACCATTTAAAGCTCTTGCAATTGCTTGAGGAAAACCCGCATTTATCCCAACGGGATGCATCTGACGTGTTGGGTTTGAGTCTTGGAAAGGTGAACTATATTTTAAAAGCCTTTTTAGATAAAGGCCTCATTAAAATGAATAATTTTAGAAATAATAAAAATAAACTTTCTTATACATACCTTTTGACTCCGCGAGGAATCGAAGAAAAAGCAAGGATGACGTTGCATTTTTATGAAATTAAAAAAAGAGAGTATGAAGCGCTGCGTACCGAAGTTGAAAAGTTAGGTAATATTGTGGAGGGACTGGGTTGAAAGGCATTATACTCGCTGGCGGATCGGGAACTAGATTGTATCCACTCACAAGAGGTGTTGTTAAGCAGTTGTTGCCTGTATATGACAAACCAATGATTTATTATCCATTGTCTGTTCTTATGTTAGCAGGCATTAAAGAAATTCTAATCATATCAACTCCGAATGATACAAAACGATTTGAAGATTTATTTGGAGATGGAAGTGATTTGGGAATCAAAATTCAATATAAGATTCAGCCATCTCCTGATGGGTTAGCACAGGCATTTTTACTCGGGGAAGAGTTTATTGGAGATGAAGATGTTTGTTTGGTATTAGGTGATAATATTTTTTACGGCGACGGACTCATCCAATTATTATCGGAAACAATCAATGAAGTGAAGGATTCAAAAAAAGCCGTTGTCTATGGTTATAACGTAAAGGATCCAGAAAGATATGGTGTTGCTGAATTAGACAAAGATATGAATGTAATTTCTTTGGTTGAAAAACCAATTCAGCCTAAAAGTAATATCGCTGTTGTAGGTTTATATTTTTATCCTGGTGATGTCGTCAAACATGCAAAAAATGTGGTCCCCTCAGAAAGAGGTGAACTTGAAATTACATCACTAAATCAAAACTACTTATCAGAATCTAGACTTAAATGCAAAATGTTGGGTCGTGGATTTGCTTGGTTGGATACGGGAACTTATGATAGTCTTTTGGAAGCTTCCAATTTTATTGAGGTAATTGAAAAAAGGCAAGGTTTGAAGATTGCCTGTCTAGAGGAAATTGCCTACCGAAAAGGTTTTATCTCTTTGGAAATTCTAAAAAAACATGCGGCATTAAACCGGAAAAACCAATATGGTTCCTATCTTTTGGATATTGTAAATTCGGTAGAAAACTAAATGTCAAAGAAAACAATTCTAGTTACTGGCTCTGCCGGATTTATTGGCTCTAACTTTGTTCCTTATTTTTTAGAAACATATAAGGATGTTAACATTGTAAGTTTAGATAAGTTAACGTATGCGGGAAATTTAAACAACTTATCCGAGATTAATGATAATAGCCGCCATAAATTCATCCAAGGTGATATTTGTGATCCCAAAATTTTAGAGTTACTTTTTTCTGAATATTCTTTTGATGCAGTCATCCACTTTGCAGCAGAAAGTCACGTTGATAACTCCATTCACAACCCGAAGATTTTTTTAGAAACAAATATAATTGGAACGTTTCAATTATTACAAAAAGCCTATACAGAATGGTTTGATTCTCCGTTCCAAATTAAAGATAACTTTAAACACGCAAAATTCATTCATATTTCTACAGATGAAGTTTTTGGTTCACTAGGGGAAGATGGTTATTTTACTGAGTTGTCTCCCTACCAACCAAATTCACCGTATAGCGCAAGTAAAGCTTCCTCTGATCATTTAGTACGAAGTTATTTTCACACTTACGGATTGCCCGTGATGATAACCAATTGTTCCAATAATTATGGTCCCAAACAACATGATGAGAAATTAATTCCAACTATCATTCGCAATGCGTTATCAGAAAAAAATATTCCTATTTATGGAACGGGTAGTAATGTCCGGGATTGGCTTTTCGTTTTAGACCATGCAAAAGGAATCGATAAGGTATTTCATTCCGGTAAAGTAGGTGAAACTTACAATATTGGAGGGAATAACGAATTAACAAATAACGAAGTGGTTGCAATTGTTTGTAATCATTTGGACCAACTGAATCCACGAAAAAATGGAAAAAGTTATTCTGAGTTAATTAGTTACGTATCGGATAGACCTGGTCACGACAAACGATATGCAATTGATGCAACTAAAATGAAAAAAGAGTTGGGATGGACTCCTTCGGAAACATTTTCTACAGGGATTTTGAAAACCATTCAATGGTACATCTCCAAATATAAATAATCTGAATTGAATGCTAAAGTAACGAAATACGGGAAAAGTAGAATATAATTATGAATAAAGATTCTAAGATATATGTTGCAGGACACAAAGGATTGGTGGGTTCAGCTCTAGTTCGAGTTTTGAATCACCAAGGATTTATGAATGTTATCGGCAAAACTCGCAAGGAATTGGATTTAACAAACCAGTCGGAAGTGAACAGTTTTTTCGAAGCGGAAAGGCCCGAATATGTGTTTTTAGCCGCAGCAAAAGTAGGTGGGATTCATGCAAATGATACTTATCCGGCAGAATTTATTTTTTCCAACCTGCAAATACAAAACAACATCATTGACGCTACATACCGATTCCAAGGTAAAAAATTATGTTTTTTGGGTTCTTCCTGTATTTATCCAAAGTTTGCAAAACAACCTATGGACGAAGGACAGCTGTTAGATGGTAAGCTAGAGCCGACTAATGAGCCTTATGCCGTTGCAAAAATAGCCGGTATTGTTATGTGTCAAAGTTATAATCGTCAATATGGCACAGAGTTTTTTTCTGTAATGCCTACTAATCTTTATGGACCAGGTGATAATTATCATCCTCAAAACTCTCACGTCTTACCGGCGCTCCTCCGAAGATTCCATGAGGCAAAAGTAAAGGACCTTCCTGAGGTTGTGATTTGGGGGACTGGCAATCCCTTACGAGAGTTTTTATTTTCTGATGATATGGCTCGTGCCTGTGTCTTTTTAATGAAAAATTATAATGAGTTTCGAGAACCTCGCGGTGGTGAACATGTGAATGTGGGTTCAGGTATTGAAGTGAGTATCCGCGAACTTGCAGAAACTTTGAAGGATGTTGTTGGTTACAAAGGTAAACTTACCTTTGATTTGACAAAACCTGATGGTACTCCAAGGAAATTATTGGATGTTTCTAAACTTCACAAAATGGGTTGGAAACATGAGGTTGAGTTAAGAGAAGGAATCAAATTAGCTTATGATGATTTCCTATTGAATGGTGGAGTAGAAAGGTAAAAAAGGGGAATTAAGAAATGAATGTTAAATCTATACTTGTAACTGGTGGAACAGGATCGTTTGGGAAAAGGTTTATTACGAGATTAATCCAAACTTATCCTGATGTAAAACGTATCGTTGTTTTTTCGCGTGATGAACTTAAACAATATGAAATGTCTTTAGAGTTCCCGAGTGATGAATACCCGCAAATTCGGTTTTTTATCGGGGATGTCAGAGATAAATCCAGACTACTTTATGCCTTGGAAGGAATTGATACCGTCATTCATGCCGCTGCGTTAAAACAAGTTCCGGCAGCAGAATACAATCCATTTGAGGCAATCAAAACCAATGTGTTAGGTGCTCAAAATTTGATAGAGGCATGTATTGAAAAAGGTGTGAAACATGTGGTTGCACTTTCGACTGACAAGGCTGCTGCACCAATCAATTTATATGGAGCTACCAAATTATGCAGTGATAAACTGTTTATTGCTGCAAACTTATACAAAGGAAATCATGATATTAAATTTTCTGTTGTAAGGTATGGAAATGTGATGGGCTCTCGTGGTTCGGTGATTCCATTTTTTCAAAAACATAAAGAGAAGGGATTTTTGCCAATCACACACCCAAATATGACTAGGTTCAATATTACTTTGGATGAAGGAGTTGATTTAGTATTTTATGCCATGGAAAACATGTGGGGTGGTGAGATATTTGTTCCAAAGATCCCAAGTTATAAAATTTTAGATGTGGCTGAGGCAGTGGCACCTGGAATTGAAACTAGGATAGTTGGGATTCGTCCGGGAGAAAAATTGCACGAAGAAATGATTACCGAAACTGATGCTTTAAGCACCTTAGAGTTTAAAAAATACTTTGTAATTTTACCTTCATTTAAACCAAAGTGGGAAATTAGTGAATTCATAAATCATTTTAAAGGAAAATATTGCAAAGAAGGGTTCCAATACAATAGCGGGAAAAACTCCGAGTGGTTGTCTGTCGAAGATCTTAAGCAGATGATAAAAAATTTAAAATAGGTTATACTTATGAAAAAGATTTCATACGGAATGCACTCGGTAACTCAAGATGATATTGATTCAGTCATCAATACTCTAAAATCTGATTTTCTTACTCAAGGTCCGAGTATTGCAAAGTTTGAAGAAAAATTCGCAAAGTATGTCGGAAGCAAATATGCGGTTGCCGTAACAAATGGAACAGCTGCCCTTCATTTAGCTGTCATAGCACTTGGATTAGAACCTGGTAAAAAAGTAATAACTTCGCCGATATCATTTGTAGCTTCCTCTAATTCAGTATTGTATGTGGGAGGAAAAATAGATTTTGCTGATATAGATTCTAACTCAGGTCTAATGGATCTAAAATTATTAGAAGAAAGAATTAAACAAAACGGACCTGAAAAATATTCTGGAATCATCGCTGTTAATTTTGCCGGTAATCCAATTAATATGGAAAATTTAAACGGATTAGCAAAAAAACATAATCTCTGGATCATTGAAGATGCTTGCCATTCTCCCGGTGGATTTTTTACTACTTCGGACTCTAGAAAATCTCGCTGCGGAAGTTGTGAATTTAACGATATATCAATATTTTCATTTCATCCAGTGAAACATATTGCTACTGGCGAAGGTGGGATGTTAACAACTAATTCTAAAGAATTGTATGAAAAGTTGTTAGTGCTTAGAACACATGGAATCACTCGTGATAAAACAAAATTTTTAAATTCGAACGATGATGTTGAAATGGGGCCTTGGTATTACGAAATGCAATCACTTGGATATAATTATCGTATGCCAGATATTTTAGCCACCTTAGGAATTTCTCAACTGGACAGGGCAGATAAGAATATCAAGAGAAGGCACGAAATTGCGAAAATATACGATGAAGGTTTTAAAAATTCAGAAATTTTACCACTCGTAAAGTTTAATGAAGGACATGCCTACCATTTATATGTGATTCAATCAGATAAACGTACTGAAATATATAATGCTTTGGTTAAAAATGAAATTTTTCCGCAAGTACATTACATTCCAATCCATTTACAACCTTATTATCGAAGTTTAGGGTTTTCAAAAGGTGATTTTCCTAATTCAGAAAATTACTATAATAGAACATTGAGTTTGCCTATGTTTCCAACTTTAGAAGACCAAGACATTAACCGAATTATCGAGATTGTATTAGGCGTATGAATTCAATTCTTGCAATTATTACTGCTCGTGGTGGTAGTAAAAGGATTCCCAGAAAAAATATTAAAGATTTTTGTGGAATTCCAATTATATCTTATCCAATAAACACGGCACTCGATTCAAAATTATTTCAAAACGTGATGGTATCAACCGATGATTTGGAAATAAAGAGAATCTCCGAAAATTTTGGTGCAGAAGTACCGTTCCTTAGAAGCTCTAAAAATTCTGACGATTTTGCAACTACCGCAGATGTTATTCTTGAAGTATTAGAAACTTATGAAAAGCAGTTTGGTAGGAAATTTGAGTATGCGTGCTGTATTTACCCAACTTCACCTCTACTAAAAAAAGATCTTTTAGCAAAAGCGCTGGAATTACTCGAAACAAAAAATGCAGATTCTGTATTTCCAATTATACGTTATTCTTCACCAATTCAACGTGCATTGATTGAGAATGCAGATGGCTTTATTGAGATGATTCAACCGGAAAATCGGCAAGTTCGTTCACAAGATTTACATCCAGCTTTTTTTGATGCAGGTCAGTTCTATTTTTTGAACGTCAATACATTTATGATAAAAAGGAAATTGTGGACCGAGCGATCGATTGGTTTAGAGATTTCAGACTTAGAGGCGCAAGATATAGACAACGAATCTGATTGGAAAATCGCAGAATTAAAATATAAGCTCCTCTATTCTAAATGAAATATGTTATATTCACGGAAGCGCTAAAAGAAACTGGTCTCGGTCATTTAGGGAGATGCACTGCCCTTGCGGAGATACTTTTAGAGAAAGGGTGTAACGATGTAAGTATTGTTATCGATACAGATAATTCTTTTCCTGATTGGTCATATTCGTTTCCAGTTTACAAAGAAAACTGGAAGGACATCCAAACTCTCGAAAAATTGTTTACTGAGTTTTCAATAGAAAAATCCGAAAAAAATTTGGTCGTTTATATCGATTCTTATTTGGCTCCTGTTTCAATTTATGAAGAGTTAAATAAATATTCTCAGGAGTTGGTTTGTATCGACGATTATCATCGGATTTCGTATCCTCTAGGATCGACAATTCTAAATCCAGGTTTTCCTGGTTTGTTTATCAATTATGATAAATCTAAATACAAAGTAATTACTGGAAAAAATGAAGTTCTATTGAGGACTCCTTTTCGAGAAAGTTTTGAGACTCCTAAGCGAAATCATCCTCCTTGTAAGGTATTGATAACTTTGGGAGGTTCAGATCCTCATCTCTATTCAGAGGTATTTTTGAATCTTCTTTGCAAGGAATTTCCTGATTTAGAAAAACACCTTGTCATTGGGCCTGGTTTTTTGAATGGGAAAGAATTAGTTTCCCTATCAGATTCGAATACGTCTTTATATAAAAACTTATCTGCATTAGAAATGCGTGATCTGATGCTAAAAATGGATTTTGCAATTACTGCCGGAGGGCAGACAACGTATGAATTGGACCGATGTGGTGTTCCAATGCTAATGATTAAAACAGCCGAAAACCAATCAGGCAATATACGTGGTTTTGTTGAATGCCAAGGAGTGAAAGAAATTAAGGATCCAATCGAAGTGGTTCACTTACTGAAAGAAATGTAAAATCAGGCAGAATAAAATCAAAAGAGCCTTCGGAGTCAAAGATAAAAACTAAAGTATTTGATGCACCGCACCTGGATTCGCCAATTAATAAATATGAAAATCGTTCGGTTGAGAATAGGTTTCTTTAAATAGCTATGTTGAGGTTTAATAGGCAGTTGAAGAATAAATTCTTTGGTTGCATTCAAATTGATTTTAACATTTTTAAGAAAATCTTTAGGTGTATTGAATTCCTTTTTTAGGTAAAAAGTTTTTATGAATATATTTGCTGGCTTTGGAAAATTAGGATTTGTAGTGTTAAAAGAGCTACTAGGTAATGGGTATAAGTTTGATTTGATACTTACCCATAAAGATGGCTCGGAAGAATCAGTGGATTTATTGTGTTCCAAAAGTAGCATCGGCTTTTCTTATTCAGATTTGCGAACTGATATTCAACTTTTAAATGAGTTAAAGAAAGATAAAATAAATTTTCTGATCAGTGTAAACTACCGATATATTATCCCAAAAACAATTCTAGATAATTCCACTTATCCATTGAATATCCATGGATCAATACTCCCAAAATATCGAGGAAGGACTCCACATGTATGGGCAATTATCAACGGAGAATCCAGAACTGGTATAACTTGCCATATAATGGAAGAGACAGTTGATACCGGAGACATATACCACCAAATAGAAGTGGAGATAGCCGATAACGATACTGGAAATGATATCATACAGAAATTTAAAGAAATTTATCCTATCTGTCTAACTGAATCTTTAAAAAAAATTCACCAAGGTATCAAACCTATACCACAAGTTGAAGCTGACGCTACTTATTTTGGAAAACGTATTCCTGAAATGGGTTATTTAGATTTTACTAAAGATAAAAAATCTTTAATAAATTTTATTCGTGCACAATCAAAACCATATCCCGGCGCTTATTGTTATCTAGCAGATGGTCGAAAACTAATCGTTCATAAAGCAGAGGCTTTAGATTTACCTAAACCAATGTTAAATTCGGTTGGATTAATTGTTAAAGAAAATGATCAAATGTATACAAGTGTGAAAGATGGGTTCTTGGCTTTCACCGAGTTTGAAATAAGTTAGAATTGTGATATTTATACCAATTGATAGAATATTCCTATAGAGATCATTATATCATTTCAGAGATACCCTAGTAAATATTCTTAAAAACCGACTTTTAATTAGTCAATACAGCAAAAATTAGAATATTAAGAAATAAATTTATGGAAATAGAAAATATTGGGAAATGGATATAAATGTAAGAATCATTCACCTTGTTGGATGCTGAATCAGATCAGGATCAAATAACCGACGAGCTCTGGATGAAACATTTTTAAAAACATATGATAAAAATTGCAAACATAGAAATTTCAAGATCAAATAAACCTTTCATCATTGCGGAGATGTCAGGGAATCATAATCACTCCCTTGAGCGAGCTTTCGAGATTGTTGATGCTGCGGCAGAGTCAGGTGCCCATGCACTCAAATTGCAAACTTACACAGCAGACACGATTACGATTGATAAATCAGATGGTGATTTTTTTATTTCTGATCCCAAAAGTCTATGGAAAGGGGAATCACTCTATAACCTTTATAAGCAAGCATACACTCCTTGGGAATGGCACAAACCTATTATGGATAGGTGCAAAGAGAAGGGGCTACTTTGTTTTAGTAGTCCTTTTGACTTTACTGCTGTAGATTTTTTAGAAGATTTAAACGTACCTGCGTATAAAATTGCTTCTTTTGAAAATATCGATATTCCATTGATAAAGAAAGTAGCAAGCACTGGTAAACCAATTATAGTTTCCACAGGAATGGCAACAGTCCAAGAAATTGCAGAAGCAGTAGATGCAATAGTCAGTACGGGGAATAAACAATTCATACTTTTGAAATGCACAAGTACATACCCAGCAACTCCTGAAACTACGAATATACATTCCATTCCTCATATGCGTGAATTGTTTGGATGCGAAATTGGCCTCTCGGATCACACCATGGGGATTGGGGTCGCTGTTGCAAGTGTTGCATTGGGTGCAACTGTGATCGAAAAACATTTTACTCTTAGAAGAGCAGATGGAGGGGTTGATTCTACATTCTCGATGGAACCTGAAGAAATGAAGGCCTTGGTAACAGAATCGGAAAGGGCCTGGCAGGGATTGGGTAAGATTAGTTATGGTCCAACAGAGAAAGAAAAAGCATCACTAGTTTTTCGAAGATCATTGTATGTAGTTGAAGACATGAAGGCCGGCGAACTGGTTACAGAAAAGAATGTGAGAAGTATTCGTCCGGGTTATGGTATGCCACCGAAGTTTTTTGATTTTGTGATTGGGAAGAGGATCAATCGGGATGTTAAGAGAGGAACAGGACTGAGTTGGGAGATGTTAGGTTGAAAATTTTAATTTTTTCTCCTTTTTCAGCAATTTGGACACATGCTTTCCCGGAGGCAAGTATTGCGGATGCCTTGATCCAAGAAGGAAATGAAGTCTTGTATGTTCATTGTGATCGAATATTTTCTGAATATTGTGTTGCCATGAGTGCTCATGGATTGAATCACTTTTCAGATAAATCAGAAAAACAAGCAGTTTGTGATAAATGTAATGAGTTACGAGATGGGTTAAACACTCGATTCAGGTTTGCTAGTAGAACGATTGAATCTTATTTAACTTCTAAAGATAATACCACTATCGATGATATAATAAACTCGTTATCTTATCAGTCGTTTGAATCATATAATTTGAATGATATTCCGATAGGGAAAATTGCCCTTTATGATGTTCTACTCCATTATAAAAAAAGTGATTTGAATTTTAGTGAAAAGGAATGGGCGAGTTACAGAATAAATTTTAAAAATACCCTGTATAGTTATTTTGCATCTTCAAATATTATTGAAAGAGAGAAACCAGACAGGATACTAATCTACAATACTTTGTATTCTGTAAACCAAGCTTTAAAAGTCCTTGGAAATCAAAAAGGGATTCCTGTATATTTTCTTCATGCCGGTGAAAATTTGTCTAACCGCTTATCAACTATGATTGTTTCGTTGAATAGCACTTTTGATTACAGGAGAGAATTGATTTCTAAGTGGAATCAATTCAAAAATTCTACGTGCACAGAAGTAGAGGCAAATTCAGTAAAAAATCACTTCCTAACACTCTTTCAAGGTAAACATTTTTTAGCATATTCTTCCGCAGTCCAATCAACAATTTCTATTAGAGAATTTTTTAAGATATCACCAGAAAAAAAAGTAATAGTCGCTACAATGAGTAGTTATGATGAAAGATTCGCTGGAGAGTCTATCGGAGAATTAAGAAAATCGAATTCTTTAATATTTGATTCACAAATCGAATGGATTTCAGAGTTAATAAAGTATTTTAATAACAATCCTCAGCTTTTTTTAATTATTAGAGTTCATCCGAGAGAATTTCCGAACAAAAGGGACGGGGTCCGGTCGAAGCATTCACTTGAATTAGAAAAAATATTTAAAGAAATTCCTGTTAATACTGCAATCAATTGGCCAACTGACAACCTTTCTATATATGATCTAGCTAAAGAAACAGACCTGTTTTTAAATGCTTGGTCAAGTGTAGGTGAAGAGATGAGTTTGTTCGGTATACCGGTATTAATTTATTCTCCCGAGCTTATACTATATCCCGCTGATATAAATTATGTGGCTGAAAGCAAGGCTGACTATTTTGAAAAACTGAATCTTGCCCTAAACGATGGTTTGAATTTTGAAAACACTAAAAAGGCTTTTCGCTGGTACGCATTGAAACTTTATAAATCAGTTTTTAAAATCTCTGATGAGTTCCATTACCATGAGGATTTTTCTCTAAGAAAAGGTGGTTTTTTTAAAAAGTTAAAAACAAGATTCATCCTTAAGAAATCAGAATTTAATGGAATGGTAAGTAGAATATTTAGAAGAAAATACTTCCATTATTCTTATGATTTAAGTTCGTACAGACGAATGAATGATTCGAAAGAGATATCGTTACTAATCAGGAATAAATATAGTTCAAAATTGGATTTGTATAGAAAAGTGGACTTGGAAGAGAATGAGCATGAAGAAATTGAGATTAGAAGGACAATGAATAAAATCTTATCTGCTTTATTTAATCTTCCTTTTGAGAAAGAGAAGAGCCTGTATAAATTTTGGACTAAAAATAGTGAAGGTAGGCAGAGTTAAGAAATGTTTCAAACACTAAGAAAAAAAATAAGTGTTCTACGTAAGTTTGCTGAGATAAGAAGAGGTTTTGTTGAATTTGAAAAAACTGGAAACACACCTCCCGAAGCTTATTCTCAAATGATCAACCTTTTTTGCGAAACAAAAGGTTATTCGAATGATCTTATTCATCAAATTATAAAAACTCCGAAAAGAAGATTCCCTTCAGCAAGTGGAATATTGGGAAATTATACCAATGAGGATATTGGAAAAATCACTAGCACATTGAAGGAAAAAGGATACTATATTTTTGAACAGGGGATAAGCGATGAAATTGGTAATTATCTTCTTGAGTTGGGTTGTAATACAGACCTCGCTCAGCGGCCATTAGATTCTGAAGGATATAAAGATAAAATAGTATATTCGAAATTTAATCCAACTTTAGTCCCAAAAACTATTCGTTATGATTTTGATGAACAAATGTTAATCAATGATCCGATTATTCAAAAAATCATGACAGATTTTTCTGTTCTAAGTGTGGCACAAAGTTACTTGGGTTGTTTGCCAAAGGCTGATGTAACTGGGATGTGGTGGCATACTGATTATTCCAAAGAACCGAACGCTGAAGCTGCGACTATGTGGCACTTTGATATGGATAGAGTGAAGTGGTTGAAATTCTTTTTTTACCTTACAGATGTTACGCCGGATACGGGACCACATTGTTTTATCGAAGGTTCTCATAGAACCAATGGTATTCCGAAACATTTATTGAAACATGGGTATGCAAGACTAACGGATAAGGATATAGAGGATTATTATCCTAAAGAAAAATATATTGAATACAATGCAAAAAGGTTTACAGTTATTGCAGAAGATACAAGGGGATTGCATAAAGGAAAAGCTGTTACTAAAGGTAGCCGTTTGATTTTTCAAACACAATATAGTGACCATCTTTTTGGAGGAACTTATTCGTCGAAAAAAATAGTTAGATTTGCCAATCCGAATATTGAAGAGTTTATTAAATCAAATAAGGATATTTATGAGAGATTCTTATGAATAAAGGATTTTATTAATTTGAAAGCAGTCATTTTAGCAGGTGGTCTTGGTACAAGGATCTCCGAAGAAACCCATATAAAACCCAAGCCCATGATTGAAATCGGGGGTAAACCTATTCTTTGGCACATTATGAAAATGTTTTCTCATTTCGGAGTTAATGATTTCATTATTTGTTGTGGTTATAAAGGCTATATAATTAAAGAATATTTTGCTAATTATTTTTTACACATGTCGGATGTTACATTTGATATGAGCAATAACAAGATGGAAGTTCATGAACAAAATGCAGAACCCTGGAAAGTAACTCTTGTTGATACGGGTGAAAGTACCTTAACGGGAGGACGTCTCAAAAGAGTCGCAAAGTATCTGCAAAATGAAAAAGCATTTTGTTTCACTTATGGTGACGGAGTATCCAATATCGATATTAAAAAGGAAATAGAATTTCACTTTGGACATGGAAAATTGGCCACTGTTGCTGCAGTTCAACCGCCTGGTAGGTATGGCTCTTTGTCCATGACAGGTGATTTAGTTGATGGGTTTGTAGAGAAACCGAAAGGGGATGGTGGTTTTATTAATGGAGGCTTTTTTGTCCTTTCTCCAAAAGTTATTGATTTCATATCTGGAGATGAAAGTAGCTGGGAAGGGGATCCTCTCGAAAAAATTGCCAAAAATCGGGAGCTGATGGCCTTTCAACATTCTGGTTTTTGGCAGCCTATGGATACTCTTCGGGATAAAAATCATCTGGAAGAACTTTGGAATTCGGGAAAAGCTCCTTGGAAATTATGGGATTAGAGAATTATTTTTGGAAGGGAAAATCTGTTTTTTTAACAGGTCACACTGGATTTAAAGGATCTTGGCTTGCTTTATGGCTAAGTTCTTTAGGTGCAAATGTTCATGGGTATTCACTAAACTCACCAACTAATCCTAATTTGTTTTCGGTAATAGGTGTCGAACCATTGTTGGCATCTCATACTATTGGAGATGTTCGTGATTACGAAAAACTTTCCAAAAAATTAAAACAAACTCAAGCTGAGATCATCATTCATATGGCAGCACAACCATTGGTGCGTAAATCCTATGCTGATCCAATCGAGACTTATTCTACAAATGTGATGGGAACAGTGAATGTCTTAGAATCCGTTCGACATTCAGAGTCCGTAAAAGCTGTTGTTAATATTACTACTGATAAGTGTTATGAAAATCAGGAATGGGTTTGGGCTTATAGAGAAAATGAACCCATGGGCGGATATGATCCTTATTCCAATAGTAAAGGATGTTCTGAATTAGTGACTTCGGCATACCGAAATTCCTTCTTTTTGACGCAAGAAATTCGCTTAGCAAGTGCTAGGGCAGGAAATGTAATCGGCGGCGGTGATTGGTCGGAAGATCGATTAGTTCCAGATATCCTTGCATCAATTCTAAATCAGAAAATTGTGAAAATAAGAAATCCTAATGCGATTCGTCCTTGGCAACATGTATTAGAACCTCTTTCCGGTTACCTTTGTCTGGCAGAAAAATTGTATAAGGATGAAGGACAAAAATATTCAGGAGGTTGGAATTTTGGTCCTAAGGAAGATGATGCAAAACCAGTTTCATGGATTGTTGATCGATTAACTAAACAAATGGGTAAGGAAGATGCATGGGAAGTTGACGTTAGTCCGAAACTTCATGAAGCTAACTATTTGAAATTAGATTGTTCGAAAGCAAAACACCATCTGAACTGGGAACCTCGATGGAGTTTAAGTAATGCTATTGAAAAAATTGCAGAGTGGTATGAAGCTTATCAAAAGAATGCAGATATGCGAGAAATTTGTTTAAACCAAATTTCGGAATACCAAAAGACTTAGGAATGATTCTGTATTATATAAGACCCCTTTAAGTATGCCAACTCAATTGTTTTTTTGACATACAGCCAACATTTGGTTGCTTTTTGTTAGTGTCTCAAAAAATACTAGTAAATTATAAATGTATAATTGCAAAAATAATCTAAAAGGTTATACCTCTTGAACATCTTGGGAATTTCCTGTTTCTATCACGATAGTGCCGCGGCTATTTTAAAAAATGGCGAGGTTGTAGCTGCGGCCCAAGAGGAGAGATTTACACGAAAAAGGCATGATGCCAACTTTCCTTTGCGTTCTATCGAGTATTGTTTACAGACTGCTAACTTGAAAGTTAGCGATTTAGATTATGTTGCTTTTTATGATAAACCTTTTTTAAAGTTCGAGAGAATCATAGAATCTGCGTTGAGTGTTGCTCCCAAGGGGCTTCCCACTTTTATGAAGGCAATTCCGATTTGGATGAGCCAAAAATTATTCGCAGGTGAAGAGATCAAAAAACAGCTCGGAAAAAAAGAATTCAAAGGAAAACTAATTTTTCCAGAGCACCACGAATCCCATGCTGCTTCTGCTTTTTTCCCGTCACCTTTTCTAGATGCAGCTTTTCTTACTGTAGATGGAGTAGGTGAGTGGACAACTACGAGTTATGGTGTTGGTCGCGATAATCGAATTGAAATTTTAAGTGACATTAAGTTTCCTCATTCCCTTGGGCTACTTTATTCTGCCATCACCTATTACACTGGTTTTAAAGTTAATTCAGGTGAATATAAAGTGATGGGACTTGCGCCCTATGGTGAGCCTAAATATGTAAATCTAATTTTAGATAACCTAATCGACTTAAAGGAAGATGGCTCTTACAAAATCAATTTAGAATACTTTGACTACGTTGGTGGCGACCGAATGACAAACAAAAAGTTTGATAAACTTTTTGGAGCTCCTCCTCGTAAGCCAGAATCGAAATTATCTCAAAGAGAAATGGATTTAGCTCGTTCCGTTCAGGAAGTAATTGAAATTGCTCTTCTGAAAATGGCAAATCATGTTCACAAGACTACTGGAATGAGGCACCTATGTCTATCTGGTGGTGTGGCTCTAAATTGCGTAGCTAATGGAAAAATTCTTAGAGAAGGTCCTTTTGACGATATTTGGATTCAACCAGCGAGTGGAGATGCTGGCTCCGCGTTGGGTGCTGCCCTCATAACTCATTTTCATGTAAACAATGCTCCACGAAAAGGAACAAATTTTGCGAAAATGCAAAAGGCGTCTTATTTGGGACCAGAATATAGTGAAGAGTATATTGAAAACTATTTTAAGACCAATAATATTCCCTATGAAAAAGTTCCCCGATCGAATGTGGCTGAGCGAACCGCAAAAGTTCTCGCAGATGAGAAGATCGTTGGTTGGTTTCAGGGTAGAATGGAATTTGGTCCGCGTGCGTTAGGTGCTCGTTCGATCATTGGAGACCCTCGATCGAAAAACATGCAGTCGATAATGAATTTGAAAATTAAATTTAGAGAATCATTCCGACCATTTGCTCCTTCAGTGTTAAGAGAAGATGTTTCTAAATATTTTGAGCATGAAGGAGACTCTCCTTATATGCTGATAGTTGCTCCAGTGAAAGATTCTATACGAATTAAGATGAATTCAGAGCAAGAAAAACTATTTGGAATTGAAAAATTAAACGTTCCTAGATCAACACTCCCATCAATTACTCATGTTGATTATTCAGCCCGTATACAAACAGTTAGTCGCGAAGACCATGCGATGTATTATGACCTAATTTCTGAATTTAAAAAAATTACGGACGTTGGGGTTGTTGTTAATACATCTTTTAATGTTAGGGGAGAGCCAATCGTCTGTACGCCTGAAGATGCTTACAGATGTTTTATGCGTACAAATATTGATTTTCTCGTAGTTGAGAATTTTATTTTGGATAAGACAAAACAACCTGAGTTAAAAAATGACACAGACTGGAAAAATGAATTTGAGCTCGACTAATATGGGAGTTCAACAAAAAGAGCTTAAAACATTTTCGCTAGGTGGCGGAGTGTTATTATCTGCTTTGGCTGCTTTTTTTTACTACAAAGGAAAAGTTGAGATTTCTTATGGGCTTGCAAGTTTGGGAGGAATCTTCCTTCTTGTTCGTCTCGTTAACTTCTTATGGATTAGACCGATTCATACTGCCTGGATGAAGTTTGCGCATATTCTCGGTATGGTTAATACTCGTATTATTTTGTTTATTGTGTTCGTTTTGACTGTTATACCCATTTCTCTTCTTTTAAGAATCTTTAGAAAGGATATTCTTAATAAAAATTTAGAGAAAGAAGCTGTTACATATTGGAATGATAGACCAAAACAAGAATTGAATATCAAACACTACGAAAGACATTTTTAAAAGGAATATTTTATGTTATCTTTAATTAAAGAATTTTTTGAGTTTTTGCTGGAACGTAAAAAGTTTTGGTTACTACCGATTATCTTCTTGTTAGTTTTATTGTCAGTTTTGTTAGTTATAACGCAGGGAAGTGCAATATCTCCCTTTATCTATACTTTATTTTAAAATTATTCCTTTATTCAGTTTTCTGAAGATTATACATATGGAATCTAATTTTAAAACCTCAACTTCTAGTATAGATGATTTGTTGATAATACAGAGATTTTCTAGGGATGACTCGAGAGGTTTTTTCTCGAAAATTTTCAATTTCGAAGATTTTGAGCAACTTGGATTAGATTTTCAAGTAGTTCAAATTAACCAATCTTTAACAAAAAAAAAAGGATCTGTTCGGGGACTTCATTTCCAATTTCCCCCGGCTGCTGAAACAAAAATGGTAAGTTGTATTCGTGGTGAAGTTTTTGACGTGGCCTTAGACTTGCGAAAAGGATCTAAATCTTTTTTAGGTTGGCATGGTGAGGTATTGTCAGAAAAGAATTTTAAAAGTCTTTTGATTCCAAAAGGATTTGCTCACGGATTTCAAACTTTAACGGATGATTGCGAAATGTTATATTTACACACTGAAAAATATTCTCCTGAATTGGAAGGGGCTTTAAATGTTAATGATCCAGCCATTAAAATTCAATGGCCATTAGAGATAAGTCAAATATCGGAAAGAGATAAACAGCATCCTTATATAACTCAAGAATTTAAAGGAGTTTTGGTATGAAATGCAGGCATTGTGAATCAAACCTTACTCTCTCTTTGATTGATTTAGGAACTTCGCCTCCTTCCAATGCATATTTGACAGAAGCAAAACTTCATGAACCTGAAAAGTGGTTTCCACTTAGAGTTTTGGTTTGCGAAAACTGTTGGTTAGTCCAAACAGAAGACTTTGCAAGTGCCAATGAATTGTTTGATTCCGAATATGCTTATTTTAGTGGTTATTCTAGCAGTTGGTTGGAACATGCTAAAAATTATGTAACTCAAATGATTTCTCGTTTTAATTTAAATAAAGAAAGTCATGTAGTTGAGATTGCTGCCAATGACGGATATTTATTACAATATGTAAAGGCTCATGATATTCCTTGCACCGGAATCGAACCTACAACCAGTACAGCTAATGCAGCTAGAGAAAAAGGAATCGATATTGTAGAGGATTTTTTTGGAGTTAAGTTGGCAAAAGAACTGGTAACAAAGGGTAAACAGGCTGATTTGACGGCTGCAAATAACGTACTCGCCCATGTTCCGGATATAAATGACTTTGTTTCAGGGTTTTCTATACTACTAAAACCAGATGGCATTTCTACTTTTGAGTTTCCACATCTAATGAGACTTGTGAACGAAAATCAGTTCGATACTATTTATCATGAACATTTTTCTTATCTTTCATTCATTGCTGTAAATCGAATATTTTCTGCAAATGGTCTAAATATATTTGATGTTGAAGAATTGCCAACCCATGGAGGCAGTTTGAGAATCTTTGCCCAACGAAGTGATACTGGCAAAAGGGTTGTAAGTGAAAGAGTCGCTGAGTTATTAAAAAAAGAACAAAATTTACAAATGAACTCTGCTTCTTATTATCATGGTCTACAGCTAAAAGCAGAAAAAGTTAAAGATGATTTGCTGGAATTTTTAATAAAAGCAAAGAAGCAGGGCAAAAAAGTTGCAGCTTATGGTGCAGCGGCGAAAGGGAACACGTTATTAAATTTTGCTGGAATTCGGCATGATTTAATTTCTTTCGTTGTAGATAAAAACCCTTCCAAACAGGGAAAATACCTTCCCGGTAGTCGGATTCCCATTGTGGATGAAGAGGTTTTAAAATCTGTAAAACCTGATTATGTAATCATATTACCTTGGAATTTGAAAAGCGAAGTAATTCAACAGCTTAATGCTTCCGGAGAAGGAACGCATCAGTATGTGATAGCTATTCCAGATTTAACCATTTCTTAAATCATTTTGCATGAATGATAGAGGTAGTAAATTGACTTGCATAACTCTATCTTTAATGGGTTAGTTCAAAGACTATCAAAGGATATTTTTTTCTATTTATAGATCAATAGGAGGTTTTATAAAGTGAAAGTTTTAACAATTCTCATTCCCGTTTTAAATGAAGAAATAAATCTACCTATTCTATATTCTCGTTTAACTAAAGTTCTTGTTGGTTTGAAAAAAAGAATACGAGCAGAAGTAATTATTCTAGATAATTGTAGTGAGGATAGCACCCCTTCAATTGCAAAGGAAATCTGTAGCAAAGACTCAAAATGGAAGTATGTACGTTATTCTCGAAATTTTGGTTATCACGGTTCGCTTGCTGGTGGTTTTGATTTATCAACGGGTGATGCTTTGATAGTTTTGGCAGGTGATCTTCAAGAACCTCCAGAATTGATCCCTCAAATGGTAGATTATTGGGAAGAAGGCTACGATGTAGTATATGGAGTTCTAGAAGAGAGAAATGACTCTAACCTAATTAAAACTTTAGGTGCCAAAATCTTTTATCAACTGATTTATTTTATGAGTGATTCGAAACTTCCTATTTCGGCAACGGATTTTAGATTGATTAGTCGGCGAGTTGTAAACGCCGTTAATTCCATGCGTGAGCCTGATAGGTATTTGCGCGGTTTGGTGCATTGGGTAGGTTTTAAACAAATTCCCTTTAAATACAGTAGAGATAAAAGAATCCATGGAAAATCCATTGCCGGTATTTGGTATTCGACGAAGTGGGCATTTAATGCTATGATGTGTTTTTCGCATTTACCCTTGCGAGCAGTTGCATATTTTGGATTGTTCACAATGTTAGGTACAGCGGTTGCTTCTATGTATTTTATTTTTGTCCGTTTTTTTCCGCCTGCTTGGATGCCGGTTCCTCCGACTGGGACTACTGCAATTATCTTAATACTTTTATTCGCTATTGGTATAAATTCGATTTTTCTTGGAATTATGGGTGAATATGTTGGAAGGATTTATAACCAGGGAAAAGAGAGACCATTGTATATAGTGGATGAGAAAATAAATTTTAAATAATATGAATCCGTTTGAAGGATCTCAAGTTTTTACAGTTATTGGAGCAAATGGATTTATAGGTTCTCATTTGGTTAACTACTTACGTAGTTTGGGGCATATTTGCAATGTTCCTGCAAGGGACGATCATACAATATTTACCCAACCATTATCAAACGTGATCTATTGTGCAGGTATAACATCTGATTTTAGAACTCGCCCTTTTGATACGATTGAAGCACATGTTTCCTTATTAAGCAAAATTCTAGAGCTGTGTGACTTTCAATCTTTGGTTTATCTTTCCTCAACTCGTATATACATTCATTCAGAATCAACTAATGAAAATTCACCTATTTTGACTAAAGTGAATGAACCTGAAGATCTATTTAATCTTTCGAAGCTTTTAGGGGAATCGATTTGTTTGAATTCAGGACGTAAGAATGTTCGAAGTGTTCGTTTATCTAACGTGTTAGGCGCTGACTTCCAATCTGGTAATTTCGTAATTTCACTTTTTCGGGAAGCAAAGGCGACAGGAAAAATAAATCTTTTTACAACTTTGGATTCTGAAAAGGATTATATACATATTCAAGATGTATTAGAGCTGCTGCTTCAAATTTCATTAAAAGGAAAACAATCTATTTACAATGTAGCTTCAGGGCAAAATCAAACCAATCGAGTCATTTTGGAAAAAATCCGTGAAATTATGCCTTTTGAAATTCATATTAGTGAAACCGCGAGAAAGATAAAATTTAAACCAATTGAAATTCAACAAATTGAGAATGAGTTTAATTTCTTTCCAAGATCGATACTTGATTTAATTCCAGAACTAGCAAGCCAGTTCTGAGGGGATTTGTAATTGTAATGTTTAGTTCAATCTGGTGGTGCACATGAAAGAGCAAAAAAAATACGCATTCGTTGATGCACTTCGGGGAATTGCAATACTTGGGGTAATACTTCCACATATAGAAAATACAGGTGTATTTGGTGTTATTGGACAGTATGGTGTACAATTGTTTTTTGTATTAAGTGCTTTCACTTTGTTTTTATCATTGGATGTTAAATTTAAAGTTGAGCGAAACCCGATTCGAAATTTTTTTATAAGACGTTTTTTTAGAATCGCTCCTGCATTTTATTTAGCTGCATTTTTCTATCTTATCAAAAATGGATTAGGAGCAACATTTTGGGCGCCTGATGGAATTCATATCTGGCAAATTATTTCTACATTAGGGTTTGTTCATGGTTGGCACCCTGCATCCATCAATAGCATAGTTCCTGGTGGCTGGTCAATCGCCACTGAGTTTATGTTTTATCTTTTTGTTCCTTGGTGCTATATTCATTTAAAAGAAAAGTACCAAGCCATTTCATTATCATTCCTTTTGCTATTTTTTGGATTATATTTGAATGGTCTATCGTTTGCTAAAGTTTCCTCTCTTTATCCCGGTAAGGACGCATTAATAAATTATTTTTTTCAATTATGGTTTCCGGCTCAAGTTTGTGTTTTCCCTTTGGGATTTTTTCTGTATTTCTTATTTAAAGATAAAAAAGATACAACTAAAAATTACAAACCAGAAGCTCTTCGATGGTTACTAATATCTATTTTCTTATGGTTAGCTTTTACTGGTGGCGGGTATGTTTATCTGTTACCAAATTTTATGTATGGTTTGTCTTTTGTTCTTTTTTCATACTCATTGTCACTTTACCCATTTAGATTTTTCGTTAATACTCTCACTTGTTATTTTGGTAAATTGAGTTTTAGTATGTATCTCTTCCATTTTGCAGTCATTGGCATAGTGAAAGATTATATAATACCTTTAATTGCTTCGAGCAACCAAACTCACATTGCTATTATTTTCTATCTATCTGTTTTGGTCATTACTACCGGTGTTGCTACAATTACTTTCTATTTAATCGAACAACCTGGCCAGACTATTGGTAGAAAAATTATCGAATATTTTGAGACAAAAGAAAAATAACTTCGATTTTTTTATATAACTATTTATTTACTTTATACATGCTAAATCAGCAAGAATGATATTTGGTCAAAAGAAACTGTTGTTTAAGTTGGCTAAAATAAATATTTATATTTCATTTCGCTTTCATGTTGTACTAAGTTAAAATAAAAATATTGGAATCAATGAGCATTATGCAGAATAGAACTAATCTATGGTTAAATTTGTTAACCTTTATATTTACTGTCGCGTTTAACTATGTATTTTTATTCAATTTGAATATCGACCAATCAAATAGGGCTATCTCATTAGAGTTTGTAGTTTTCTCTATCCTTGTTTGCTTGATTTATTTCAGTTTAAAACTATCTTTGAAAAACTCAGGTTCTTCGATCGTCTCATTGTTTGTTTTATTGATAATTATTTCGTATATTCCTGGGATCGCTATTTTTCGATTAGGGTTTTTGGTTTTGACTCCTATCGTGTTTTTATGGATAGGACGACAACATTTAACTAATGTAATAGTTCAGCTAAAGTATACTCCTAAGACTTTTATTTTTATATCTTTAGTTATGTCTGTTATATTCGCTTCTTTTTTAGTCGAAAGTCAGGCGAGTAATGTAGTCGATCCATTGATTGAAAAGAAAGTTCAGCAATTAGTTTTAAATCCGGATACACTTTATCACGCCTCAGTTTCGGAGAACCTACGAAATTACGGTGTTGCTTCAACAGGTATGCATGGTTTAAACCCGGTATATTATCATATTTTCTCTCATTTTCTATTTTCACGTATTTCCATCATAATGGAGGTCCCGGCTTATATTGTTTATGGATTTGGGTCGGTCTTGTTTTTTGGGCCTTTGTTATTATTGTTTTTGTTGGAGGTGAGTCAGGAGTTTGCAAAAGGCTGGAATGGCTTGTTAAAAGTCATATTTGTTTTTCTTTCCTTAGCAGCAATATTAACCAAGCCGTTCGTTACAATTTTTGGATCTCATTTTTATTCAGAATCGTATTTAGTTAGTTTAATTTTTTTCGCTGCGTTTATGTCCGCTGTTGGTTCACTTTCTAATCGAAAAATTTCTGCCCAAATGTTTCTTCTAATTCCACTTTGTTTGTTGTTTATTACGTTATCTAAAATTTCGGTCGGAGTAATTGCTTTTGCAATACTAGGAGTATTTTTAATTTTTCAAAAAAATTATCTTTCCTCTCGAGTTATAACATTTTTCGGAATTTCATTAATATTTTTTGTTATTGGTTATATTGGTTCCAAACCGCAGTCAGACATCAAAGGGTTAGAGGTTAGATTTGTTTGGAAGTTTTTTCAATCTCATTTTGCTTCGGAATTGTCTTTACCACAATTTATATTCTCTCATTTTATTTATTTTTGGTTAGTCGTGCCGATCTCATTTTTGTTGTTATTGGCCAAAAAAATGACGAAAAACGAATTAATTCTTTCGTTAGCCTTTTTACTAGTTACTTTCATTGGATTTGTTGGATTAAATATAACGATTGATAGCTCTGGATATTATTTTTCTAATTTACATGCATTTTTTTCACTGTTTCTTGCTTCAGCGTTTTCAAAAAGACTGCCTAAAAAAATTGATTTCACTCGCAAATATCCAATTTATGTTTCCTATCTGTTCTTTGTTTTTTTAATTTTTATCGTTCTAGTAGGAAATTTTTTGACTTCTCGGGCAAGGTCGAGTTTAAAAATAATTTCTGAAATAACAAAGGAAGTTAGAGATAACTCTTTCGATGATGGATATATTCAAATTTTAAAAGAAGTTCGAAAAATTCCGAGAAAGGATCTGTTGGTTTATATTCCAAAATCAGAGGTGAACTTTTGGAACAATCAATCAGATAATATTTCTCCCTGGAAACATCAACAATGTATCAAGATGCCTTTTTTTGTTCCGATGGTCTCTGGTAAACCTTCTTTATTTGGTTTACCAATGATGGAAGGTTCAAAGACACAATGTTATAATTTCGTAAGAGGCTACGAAGGTTACCCGCAACAGGTTTATAAAAAATCTCAGCAAATGGAACATCTGAAAAATGAATTATGTGATGAAACGATTCGGCTTGGTTTTAATGGATATGTAGAAATTCGCTATCCAAATTACATCATAAAAGAATGTAAATAAATTAGCGGACGACTTTGTGAGTTGGATTGTATCATTCAGGTTTTTTAAGGCCTAAAAGATCAATAGTTTGAATACTTATTTAAGGAGAATTAAATGACTTCAAGGAAATCTTTATTTTATGCAATTATGTTTTTGTTATTAATTGCTGTTACAGTTCCGATACTGTATTTGGCAAATCAGTTGCTAAATCGTTATCGCATGCAAACTGCCGTTGTTAGGGAATTAAGTGTGGAACCCTCGCCAATGTATGTCGATGATTTGGTTCTTGGATACAAAGCAATTCCTGGGGATTATAATCTTAAAATCAAATTATCTAATCTAAAGGAAGAACGGTCCTACAAGGTTAGGATCAATCAAGATGCCACGAGATTTACAGGTGTTTCGAAAGATCATTTACCTGAACTTTGGATCTTTGGTTGTTCCTTCGTTTGGGGCCAGGGATTGAATGATGACGAAACGATGGCTTATCTTGTCCAAAATAAAAGGCAAGATTTAAAAGTGATTAACTTTGGTGAGAATGGTTATGGTACTCACCATGCATTACTTCAAATAAAAGAACTGATAAAGTCTAAACGAAGGCCAAAATATATAGCAATATCATATATCGACTGGCATTCTCAAAGAAATATTGCTGCAAAAGAATATGTTGGTGCTCTAAGGACTTTTGGCCCTTTTAGTGATAAGAACTTTTTTATTGAAAAACTGAATTCAATTCGTAATTCTATTTATTTTAAATTTGGCATTCCACCAAATCCTGAAGATGTACGTTTCCATTTTCCCCAAGCTTACCTTGATTCTGGTGAATTAAAAATTCGAACCATTCCTCTCTTGAAAGAACATGTTCCATTTGTGAAAAACGAAGAGGAGTTTTTAATTACAGAGAAGATTTTTGACCAAATCTATGAAGAGGCCAAAAAACTAAATGTTACTCCAATAATTCTTCATATGTGGAGTTCGGGTGATTACCAAAAGGACCCAATGATAAAACATCTGAAAGATAAAGGCTTTATCTATGTTGATTCTTACCGTGATTACTCTAATCCAGAATTTAATATGCTTCCTTACGATGGTCACCCAAATCCTGAAGTAAACAAGTTTTATGCAAAGAAGCTTTTGGAAGCAATAAAATAATAAATCTACAGTTCTAATTTCAGTTAGGAACAACAGCAATTCTATGATTCGTAAGATTCGAAATGGTTTAATCCAATTTACTATTAAAATTCTAGAAAGGCTTCTGCGGGATAAATTTGCGCAGATTTCAGATCCGTATGTTTTGATTTGTGAAGGTAAATTAGATTTTCCTTTAAAATACTCAATCGGTGTTGGTTCAAATATAATAATTCCGAAATATTCTGAATTATGTTTAGGTGAAGGTGTTTATATTGGTAGGCATGTAGAGATTGGCCCTAATCAGAAAATAGAAATAGGCGATTATACTTCTATCCAGGATAGAACAATCATTTTAGGAGATGTATCGATTGGTCGCTATTGTACATTTGCTTCAAATATTTATATTAGTTCTGGGAACCACTATTTCGATAAATTTCCTGAATTGAATATAAAAGATCAAGATGTTAGAGTAATTCAAAATTTAGAATTAGGAAAAAAGCATAGTAAACCAGTAGTGATTGAAGATGATTGTTGGTTAGGTGCCAATGTCTTTGTTATGAATGGAATAAAAATTGGGAAGGGAAGTGTTATTGGTGCGAATGCTGTGATAACAAAAGATATTTTACCTTATTCGGTAGTCGCTGGTGTGCCGGCCAAAAAAATTAGAAATAGAATAAATTTTATCCCACCTTCATATTTATATTATAATAGGACTGAAGATTTGCCGTATTTTTATTCAGGGTTTTTGGTTTCTGATCTAGAAAAGGATCGTTATGTCAAATTTTATGGTCTAGCAACAAAAAAACATTTCTCGATTGCGTTAAATTCCAAACCTGGAGACGTAGTTGTAGTTCGATGTAAAAAAATTGTGTCGGATAGAGTTTGGATTATACATAATAATTTTAAATATGAACTAACTGATGAATACACTGAAAATCATTTTTATTTAGAAAATGCAGATTTTCGGATAAATTTTTCCGTAGAACAAGTAGAGAATCAAACTATTATTTCTTCGTTACCCAGTATCGTCGTTGAATCATGTTTCATCAAAACTTAGAGATTTTTGAAAGCCTTGGTTTTTTTGTCTTAGACAATTTTCATTGTAAATTTTTTCAATAAGGTAGTAGATAAAAATGACAGGTAATAATACTCCTGAACTTGAAGAAAGTTGGGATTTGGTTTTAGAGCCGCGAAGAAAATGGTATTCCTTGCGACTCGGTGAAATTTATAGATATAAAGATTTACTCCTTTTGTTTGTCAGAAGAGATATAGTATCAGTTTATAAACAAACGGTTCTTGGTCCAATTTGGTTTTTCATTCAGCCTGTTTTAACATCTTTAACATTTGCTGTAATTTTTGGAGTAGTGGCGGGAATCGCAACTGATGGTATTCCAAATTTTCTGTTTTATCTAAGCGGAATCACTATATGGAATTATTTTGCCGATACTCTCGTAAAAACTTCCGATACTTTTGTAGTCAATGCAGCAATTTTTGGTAAGGTATATTTCCCTCGACTGATTGTCCCTATTTCAATAGCAATTTCAAATTTGGTTAAATTTTTCCTTCAATTTGTTTTGCTGTTAGGCGTTATGTTTTTTTATAGCATCTCTGGTACCGATATAAGCTTAAGTTTTTATTATCTTTTGATTCCATTTTTGATTATTTTAATGGGTATCATTGGTCTAGGATTTGGCATTATTATATCATCGTTGACTACAAAATATCGAGATTTAAAGTTTTTAGTCAATTTTGGCGTTCAACTTCTAATGTATTGTTCTCCAATAGTATTTCCTTTATCCATTGTAACCAATAGCTTTCCTAATATGAAATTTATTCTCCTGCTCAATCCAGTGACTAGTTTAATCGAGGCGTTCCGTTTTATACTTTTAGGTGTCGGAATTTTTGATTGGCTATATTTGAGTATCAGTGTTGGTTTTACAGTGGTTCTTGTTTTTCTTTCAGTTTTAATTTTTAATCGGGTCGAGAGATCATTTATCGATACCGTTTGATTCGTGTATCGAGTTTTAGGAAAATAAATTCATGAGTGATGTAGTTTTACGGATAGATAATATTTCCAAACAATATCGATTAGGCCAAGTTAGTACTGGCTCTCTTGCGCACGATTTGAACCGCTGGTGGAAATTACTTCGAGGTAAAGAAGACCCATATTTGCAAGTGGGACAGGTTAATGATCGAAGTGTTGCTAGTGACAGCGATTATGTATGGTCGCTAAAAAATGTTAGTTTCGATGTAAAACGCGGTGATGTTGTTGGTATTATTGGAAAAAACGGTGCCGGAAAATCTACACTTTTAAAGATCCTATCTCAAGTAACCTCCCCTACATTAGGCAGTGTCAAAATAAAGGGACGAGTGGCAGCTTTGTTAGAGGTTGGAACTGGTTTTCATCCGGATCTAACTGGAAGGGAAAATGTTTTTCTCAACGGCGCCATTCTTGGTATGACCTCTTCCGAGATTAAAAGTAAATTTGATGAAATTGTAAGTTTTAGTGGAGTTGAGAAATATATTGATACTCCGGTAAAAAGATATTCTTCCGGTATGATGGTTCGTTTGGGATTTGCTGTGGCAGCTCATTTGGAGCCTGAAATTTTGATTGTTGATGAAGTTTTAGCTGTAGGTGATGCAGAATTTCAAAAGAAATGTTTAGGTAAAATTCAGAATGTGTCCAGTGAGGGAAGGACTGTTCTATTTGTTAGTCACAATATGCAAGCCCTACAAGCAATCTGCAAAAGGGGTATTTTGCTTAAACATGGTATGATTGAAGAAAATAGTGATATTGATATTTGTATTCAAAAATATACCGGTTTGTTTCAAGAAGCCGATTTGGGTAGTTTAGCAATTAGTGATAGGTTAGGTCGTACAAATAGCAATGGAAACGCTTTGTTTACAAGTGTAAGTGCCCGCTCTGAAAGTCACTCATCATGGAGTTTCGATTCTAAAGAGGATGTCTTTATCGATCTAACTTTAAATATACGCGACTATTGCGATGGTCTTGCCTTCTATTTCGTGCTTATCGAACCACTTGGGATGAATGTAATCACAAATTATAAAACGCGTATCATGGAAAATTCGCCGAAAGTTGGAGAGCCACTTCATTTTTCTTTAAAGATACCAAAGAATTCTCTGCGAGTCGGGCAATATTTGATGTACATCGCTGTTGGTGATAAAGATCTAAGAAAATGGTATGATGTAATTGACAATAATATAAACTTACCAGCACTAAGCATAACTTCATCTGAATTGGATCCGCACCATAATATGGGTTTGGTGAGTCTTCCATTTGAATTGAAGTTAGATAATTAATAATTCTATTTCTCTGTAGGTATGAATTTGTATTTAATTAAGAGAATTTTAAATAAACTCCAAACTCAAAATTACTACCGGTCCTATTCCCAAGAAGGAGAGGATATGGTTCTTCGCGACTTTTTTGGTGATAAAAGAAATGGCTATTATGTAGATATCGGTGCTTATGATCCGTTTCGGTTTTCCAATACAAATCATTTTTATGAGTTAGGTTGGAATGGAATAAACATTGAACCTTCGCCCGATGGATTTAAGAAATTTGAAATTCACAGAAAGCGGGACCTAAATTTAAATATCGGTATAGGTTTAGAAGAATCGGAATTAATTTACTATCGATTTGAAGAAGCTGCACTAAATACTTTTGATCTTGAAAGAGTTAAGTTCTTAGAAAAAACTACAAATTATAGATCAACAGATAACGTAAAAGTTAGAGTAAAGCCACTTGCTAGTGTTTTGCGGGAGTTCCCTCTAAATAAAGAGATTGATTTTATGAATATCGACGTAGAATGGAATGAAATTTCTGTTTTGAAATCTGGGGATTGGAAAAAATTTAGACCAAAGGTGATTTTAATTGAAATTTTAGATTTCGATCTTGAAACAATTGCTAAAAATCCAATTCATCTCTTATTGAATGAGATCGGATATCGCTTTTATTGTAAAACTCCTCGTACATGCTTTTACTTAGATAAAAACTTCTCTATTTAAAATAAACATATCCTACTTCTTTTCATCAGAATCCAGGCCAATGAAATACGCTCCTATCATCATCTTTGTTTATAACCGCCCTGATCATACCAAACGTGTGATTGATTCCTTGATTGCGAACAAGGAAGCCTCTGATTCAGATTTAATCATTTATTCTGATTTCGCGAAAACAGAAGGTAACTTAAAAAAAGTAAACGAAGTTAGATCCTATTTAAAAGAAATAATAGGCTTTAAATCAATTCGAATCATCGAAAGAGGCGAAAACTATGGACTTGCTAAATCAATTATTAGTGGCGTCTCTGAGGTCATTGATCAGTCAGAATCTGTAATTGTATTAGAAGATGATATTTTAGTAAGTCCTTATTTTCTGCAGTTTATGAATTCAAGTTTAGAAAAATATGAGAATGAGGAAAAGGTTGCTAGCATTCATGGATACAGTTATCCTATGGATACAACTAACTTAGACGATACTTACTTTATCAGAGGAGCTGATTGTTGGGGATGGGCAACTTGGAAAAGGGCTTGGCAGTATTTTGAACCAGATGGGGAAAAGTTGCGGGATCAGCTTATTAGAGAAGAATTAGTCGCTCGTTTTGATTATGACAATACTTATCCTTTTTTTCAGATGTTGACGGATCAAATTTTAGGCCGTAACAATAGTTGGGCGATCCGTTGGCATGCTTCGATTTTTTTAAAAAACATGCTCACGTTGTATCCAAAAGAAAGTTTAATTTTAAATATTGGTTTGGATAATTCAGGTACACACTGTGACGATAATGGATATTTAAGTCAGACGTTTTCCTCTAAAAAAAAGCATAACTTCCCAAGTATCATTCAAGAAAATATTGAAGCTAGAAGCCGTATGGTAACTTATTTTCGGTCTATTGCTAAACATCAAATTAAAAAGTCTTCACCTTTCCTAAAGATAAGAGTATTCTTACGTAAAATTGCTGGAAAATTAAGAAGAATTCTTATGCGAATGATTGATGTCCTACATTCGTCGCAAACAAAAGCGGAAATCATATTTTCTGGTAATTATTCCAACTGGGAAGAAGCGGCGAATATTTGTTCAGGTTATGATTCCGATATAATAATTGAGAAAGTAAGGGATTCGCTTCAATTAGTCCGCGATGGTAAAGCAATTTATGAGCGAGACTCAGTAATCTTTAACGAAATCCAATATTCGCAACCCTTGTTAATCGGATTGTTATTTGCTTCTTCTTTAAGTGGTGGTAAATTGAAGGTGTTGGATTTTGGGGGATCTTTAGGAAGTAGCTACTATCAGAATCGAAAATTTTTATCTAAACTTAAATTTGTGGAGTGGAGTATTGTTGAGCAAGAAAAAATAGTATCTATTGGAAAATCAGAATTTGAAAATAGAGAGATTAAATTTTTTGAAACAATTATCGAAGCAGTAAAACTTAGAAAACCGGAAACGGCACTTCTTTCGAGTGTATTGCCATATATAAAAAATCCATACGAAGTATTGGGTTTAATCAAGAGTTTTAAATTTCAGACAATTCTTATCGATAGGACACCATTTTTTGTAGAGGATTTCCCGGATCGAATCACGATTGAAACGGTTCCACCTGAAGTCTATAGTGCCCAATACCCTGCCTGGTTTTTTAACTACAGTCGTTTTCTCGATTTTTTGTCAGATACCTATGAGTTAGTTGAAGCGTTTGAGTCAAATGATAGATACTCTCTTATTGATGCTAAAATTATATATAGAGCTTTGATTTTTATGAGAAAAAAATGAACAGAGATTTTTTGCCGAATTTTAAGTATATTTTTGTTAACCCTTTTTTTATCACAAGAAGATTCCTTTTTTTATACATTCAAAAACTGAGTGTTCATATTAGAAAAGGAAAACTTCTAGACATTGGGTGCGGAACCAAACCTTACCAGAGTTTCTTTCAGGATTCAGAATATGTTGGTATGGATTATGCCCATGGGATTAATTCAACAAATCCGGTGGCTGATGTGTTTTACGATGGGAAAAATTTTCCTTTTAAGGCAAATACTTTTGATTATTTTCTTGCGACAGAAGTTTTAGAACATGTCTTTAATCCTGATGAATTTATATTAGAAATCAAAAGAGTTCTAAAAAAAGGTGGAATAGGTATTGTTACAGTTCCTTTTGTTTGGGATGAACATGAAATTCCATATGATTTTGCAAGATATTCTTCATTTGGAATCAAAGCTATTCTAGAAAGGAATGGATTCGAAATTCTTGAACAGTATAAGACTGGAAATTTTATTTTAACTCTTGGGCAGCTATTTTGTACTTATTTATATTATATTTTTTCAAGAAAACGATTTATATATAAGGTTAGCTTACCACTTATTTTTGCTCCGATACAAATTTTAACATTACTTTTGTCTAAGTTACTTCCTGAGAACCATGGGTTTTACCTGGATAATATTCTTTTGGTAAAAAAGAAATAGTGAACAATATGGAAGAGATCATAGTAAAAAACTCAGGTTATATTATACTTAAGCAGTTTACAGACCAAAGGGAAGGAAGCCTGACTGTAGCAGAATCGAACAGGGACATTCCATTCGCCATTAAAAGAACTTATTATATTAATCAGAAAAATGCATCCGAAGTGACTAGAGGAAACCATGCACATAAAGAAACAGTGCAGGTTATTTTTTGTTTAAATGGTAGTTTTGTTTTGAATTTGGACGACGGAAGCAAAACGCAAAAAATCAAAATGAATGAAAGCCATATTGGAGTGATTTTAGGAAAGGATTTATGGCATTCTATGGAATCTATTTCTGCAGGCTGCGTTATGTTAATCTTTGCTTCCGATTATTTTGATGAAAATGATTACATACGGAATTATGATGCTTTTTTGAAATACGTTGCTCTAAAAAACAAATGATAGAATACGAAAATTTAAAATTACTAAACGCTCCCTTCCAATCGGAGATAGATGAGGCAATCCAACGTGTGTCACGAAGTGGCTGGTATATTCTTGGTAAAGAGCTTGAAAATTTTGAAGAAGAGTTTGCTGCTTTCAATGGAAACAAATACTGTATCGGTGTAGCTTCTGGATTGGATGCGTTAACACTAAGTCTTAGAAATTATGATTTCCCGGAAGGAAAGGAAGTAATTGTTCCATCGAATACTTATATCGCGACTATATTATCAATATTACAAAATGGTTTGAAACCTGTTCTTGTAGAGCCTGAAATTAATTCTTATAATATTGATCCTAATAAAATTAAGGAAAAAATAAACCAGAACACCTGCGCTATCATGGTTGTACATCTTTATGGAAGACCTTGCGAGATGGATGTTATTGTAGAAATTTCTAAATTAAATAATTTGGTTTTAATCGAAGATTGTGCTCAATCACACGGAGCAAAATTTGAGAAGAGAAATGTTGGTACTATTGGGCATGTAAATGCTTTTAGTTTTTACCCAACTAAAAATTTGGGAGCATTTGGAGATGCTGGGGCAGTTGTAACGGATGACCCAAAAATTGCAGAAAAAATTCGAAAATTACGCAACTATGGCTCCTCAATAAAATATTATAATGAGTTTGTTGGTATGAATTCTCGACTGGATGAAATTCAAGCAGCTGTATTGTCCGTTAAATTAAAATATCTTTCTCAAATAAACAGTCACAAAAAAGCTTTATTCGAAATCTATGATAAGGGTTTATTAAATCATTTCAAAAAACCTCTTCCAGATTCTGAAAGTATTGAACAAGTCCATCATATTTATCCCATTCGACATAATGAAAGAGATAAGCTAAAAGAATACTTACTAAAAAACGAAATTAAAACGGAAATTCATTATCCAATACCACCTCACAAACAACTAGCTTTAGCTAAAACCTTGTCCAACGATGTAGAATTTTCTTCTGGGTTATATCCAATTGCAGAGGAAATTCATGCTACTGAATTGAGTTTACCTATTTCTTACTTCCACACGATAGCAGACATTAAAAGAGTAGTCGATGTTTTAAATGTATACCAATAATTATTGTACATTATTTGATTCAAATTATTTGCTACGAGGCATCACCATGCTACGTTCATTGGTAGCTGCGGATACTAAGGCAAAGGTATATGTTTTTCCATTTGATAAGGCATCAGAATTAGCTTTATCAAAGTTGCATTTTGATTTTGTTCAAATTGTAACTTTGGAAGAATTTGAAAGCATTGAACTTTTAAAAGTAAAAGAGGAAAGATCAAAAGGTGAGTATTGTTGGACTTGTACTCCTTGGATCATAAAGTATTCCATCGAAAAATATAAACTAGATCATTGTACGTATGTAGATGCAGATTTATTTTTCTATTCGAATCCTGAGGTTTTGTTTGGTGAACTTAAAAATTCCTCTGTATTAATTACTGAACATCGATATTCTCCGGAATACGATCAGACGGAAACAGCTGGAAAGTATTGCGTTCAGTTTGTCTTTTTTAGAAACGATGCTAACGGGAAAAAAGTTTTGGATTGGTGGGCGGACCGTTGTTTGGAGTGGTGTTATGCCCGATTTGAAGATGGAAAATTTGGTGATCAGAAATACTTAGACCATTGGACCTCTCAATTTGAAGGTGTACATGTATTAAAACATTTAGGTGGTGGAGTTGCTCCTTGGAATATTCAACAATATGATTTGGTAAATGTAGAAAATAATAAAATTCAATTATCTGATATAATATCAAAAGAAAAATTCCCATTGGTATTTTATCATTTTCATGATGTGAAAATGGTAGTGAAGGAATTAAGATTTTACTCCGAATTTTATCAAATTCACGAAAGTTTTTATGATTCAATATATAAAAAATATTCTTCTGCATTAGATTCTAACTTGGAATTTTTAGAAGAAAATTCTATTGGTTCAGAAAAAGTGCCTCCAATTTTATTGGATCTTTCTAAAACATTGAATTATTATAAAGCCATAAAATTGGGATTTCTTACCGAAACGGTTTTGTTTATTGCAAAAAATGGAAATATAAATTTTCAAAATGAGTTAAAATATAATTTTCCTATATCAAAAAAAATGAAAAAGTTTCGTATCGAAATTCATTTAGGTGGATTTAATTCACCAAAAGATATGGTTTCCGGAATTACTATTGTACCTGCTAGAGGTACTGCGTTAGAAATGAACATCGTAACTTTAAGAGTCTCAGGCTTAGATTCGGATAGCAATAGATATGACATTTTACTTCAACATAAGCAACTTAAGAAAATGATTACGGGTAATTGGCAAAAAAGAAATGGAAATACTTTTTGTTTTTATTCCTCCAATGGATTCTTTTCTATTCCTTTAAATTTTAAAACGTTAGATACTATTGAGCTTGTTGGTGATTGGCGCTTTATTGATCCAATCGAATCTGCATTGGAAATTTCAAAGTTGAGTCTAACGAAGCGAATTCTAAAGAAATTAGGTTATTGAACTGATATGATTTTATTTGATTTCCAAACATTTTTGAACCAGAAGTATGGTGGGATTTCCCGACTTTTTGTCGAAGTAATGTCTTATCTTGAAGATAAGCAGTGCCAGTTTGAGATTCCAGTGGTAGCTTCAGAAAATGTTAATCTAATTGGGAAAAGTTTTTTTAAACCAAGTTCCGGTCTGAAGTATTCTCGCGAAATTCCTGAAGTGGAAAATTGGTTGTCCGGTCGTAGTTTTTCTGGAAAAAATGCATTATATTTAATATATAAATCAATAAAAACGATTCAAAGTAAATTTATATTCCGTTATTTATATAGAAAAAATGAGAAAATTATCTCAACAAGATTGAAAGATCAGAAGACAAAGATTTTTCATCCGACGTATTTTGATGATTATTATTTAAAAGATATGTCATTAGGATCAAATAAATTAGTTCTTACTGTTTTTGATCTGATTCATGAACGTTTTCCTGGTTATTACAAGTTGGATGATATTGCCCTTCGAAATCGAAGATCACTTTGTGCAGCTGCAGATACTATCATTGCTATTTCTGAATCAACAAAGATAGACCTGATTGAATTTTATGGAATTCCTGATAATAAAATTGAAGTGATTCATTTGGCATCTAATCTTCATTTAGCACCAAATATTGAATCAAAATTGGTTTGGAAAGATTACATATTGTTTGTTGGGGAAAGAGGTGGATATAAAAACTTTAATAACTTTGTGATCGGAATTTCAGAAATCATCAAAAAGTATAAATTAAATTTGGTTTTTGCTGGGGGTGGAAAATTTTCATTTGAGGAAAGGGAAATCCTTAAAAAATATAACATTCTTGGAAAATCCATCCAAATTCCTTTTAAATCAGATGCAGAAATAAAAAGCATTTACCAAAATGCATTAGCATTTGTATTCCCATCGTTATATGAAGGTTTTGGTATTCCGCTATTGGAATCTATGTCGGTAGGTTGCCCTGTGATTTGTAGCAATACAAGTTCTTTTCCTGAAGTGATTGGAGATGCTGCTATAACATTTGATCCATGGTATTCCGAATCGATTAGAGAGGCAGTTGAGAAACTAATAAATTCCAATTCCGCTAGAAAAAAATTGATATCTAAGGGTCTAGAAAGATCAAAGCAGTTTACTTGGGAAAAAACTGGTGAAAAACATTTGAAAGTTTATAAGCAACTGTTGGAATCTTCTCTTGAATCATATTGAATTTCCTATTATCACCATCGTAACACCATCCTATAACCAAGGAAATTTTATTCTTGAAACATTGAACTCCGTGGTTGAGCAGGAAGGTGCCTTCTATATTGATTTTATCGTTATGGATGGTTTTTCCAGCGATAATACAGCGGGTATTTTATCTGAATTTGAAGCTAAGGTTAGTTCATTTCCTGTAATTCATCAAATATCTGGAAAAAAATTTCACCTTCTAGGTGCCAATAAAGGAGTTTCCTTTTCATGGAAATCAGAAAAAGACAAAGGTCAAACGGATGCTTTAAATAAGGCTATCAGTTTGATTTTAGATGAAAGTCATTATTTTAATTGGATTTGCAGTGATGATAGGTATCGGACACAAAATGCGATAGCTTCCTTGTTGCTGTATGCAGAAGCAAAATCTGTAGTTTATGGAAAATCAATTTACATTGATGAGTTTGGAAATGACTTAAAGGAATATCCAACAGTGCAGGTAGACAAAGTGAATATTTTTGAAAACTTCGGTATTGCACAACCATCGGCTTTAATTTGTTTTACTTCTAAAGAAGATCTTTTTATGAATTTGAAGTTTTCTTCTATAATGGATCTCTTTTTATGGGTGAAGTTGTTTCAGTCTGGATACCGTTTTTTGTATATCGATTCCGTTGTGATATCTGATTATAGAATTCATACGAATAGTAAAACAGCTTCTTGGCGAATGCGCACATATAAAGAGATTCTATCCTTGATGCTATTGAACGAAAATCAAATATCTCGAAGACTAGTCAGGTCCATGTTCCATGAGTGTATAATGGGTGGAGTGGGTAAGTTGGGTATTTTTTTCCGTTTTTTTAATAATCGTTTTCTGAATGCTTTGTTTGTTAGGTTTTTAGAAGTTTCCTTCAATCGATTTAGATTTAATTTAAGTTTTTTACTTTCAAACCCAAAATCAAATTGGAACCCATAATTTTCTATTCGAATCAATTACCTTGATTCAAAGTAAGGATTACTTAATGAAAAATCAAAAAAATACACGAAAGCAGATTTCAGTTGTAATTCCTTCATTTAATGAAGAAGGAAACATTCGAAAATTATTTAATCGTCTTATGTTGAATTTGGATAAAAATAAATATTCAATTGAAATAATATTCGTGGATGATGGCAGTACGGATGAAACTTTAAACCAAATCAGATCCTTAGCAAAAGAATCAAAAATTGTTAAGTATCTTGCCTTTTCTAAGAATTTCGGTCACCAAAAGGCATTAAAAGCAGGATTAGATTTTTCTAATGGTGATGCAGTAATTTCTCTAGATGCTGACTTACAACACCCACCGGAATTAATTCCTGCTTTGATCAAAGAATGGGAAAGCGGAAATGAAATTGTATATACAATTCGAAGAAATACAGAAAAAACATCCTTTTTTAAAAAATTTACAGCTCAGTTGTTTTATAAAATCTTAAATAAATTGTCTGGTTTGAATATTTCGCAAGGGGCAGCTGATTTTAGACTTCTCGATCGAAAAGTAGTTAATGTTATTCGTGATATGCAAGAAGACAATCTTTTTATCCGAGGAATGATTCCTTGGTTAGGTTTCAATAAAGTTGGACTTGAATATGAACCAGAAGAGCGCGTGTGGGGAACTTCGAAATATACATTTAAAAAGATGTTTCTGTTTGCTATGCAAGGGATAACTTCATTCAGCGTAAAACCATTACACTTAACAACGTATCTAGGTGGGTTTATTTTCTTATTAAGTTCTATCTATATTTTTTACGCGTTATTTGTTTATTTTGTACAAAACAAATCAATTCCAGGTTGGACGTCTATGTTGATTAGCGTATTATTTTTGGGAAGTTTGAATTTATTAATGTTGGGTGTTCTTGGTGAATATATCGGAAAAATAATGATAGAATCAAAAAGAAGGCCGCAATATATAATTAAGGATAAAAATTTATGAAAACAGATTCAGAAGTTCAGCGTGAACATTTTAATTTAATTTCTTCAAAGTATTTAAATTCGAGAAAGAATAAAAACCATCTAGCCTATAAAGAGATTTGGTGGAATAATATTTTGGATTTTTTGTTAGCAAACTATTCGTTTGATGAAAAAAATAATTCATTGGAAGCGATGTGCGGATTAGCAGAAGGAAGTAATTTATTGCGTAAGGCATATCCCAAATTGAAACTTTTTGCATTTGATTATTCTGATGAGATGGTTTTGGCCGCACAGCAAGAAAACGTTGGGTTTGAGAAAATATTCCAAGCAGATGTAATTAATTTTTCTGAAAAGAATAAATATGACATTGTAATTATACTTGGTGGTTTGCACCACGTTCCAAATTTTGTGGATAAAGTTCTCACAAATATCTATCAATCCTTAAGAAAGGATGGGATTTTTATTAATTTAGAACCAACACATAATAATTTTCTATTCAAGTATATCCGTGAATCAGTATATAAAAAAAATTCTCTTTTTGAGGAAAATACAGAAAGGGGTTTCACTTTGTCTGAATACAATGAAAAATTAGTGAATGCAGGGTTTAGACTGAAAAAACAATTTTTTCCAGGTTTGATTGGATATATTTTATACTATAATCCTGATGCATTTCCGTTTTTGAATATTGGTACAAGTTTAATTGCGAAAATATTTTCTAAATTTGATTGGTTTTTAGGAAAAACAATTATCGGTAGGAAATTTTCTTTTGCTACTTGGAGTATTGCTTACAAAAAGTAAGTTTTATATAGTCGCTGTTTTCTCAAAATGAATTCAATAAATAAAAGTAAAATTTTTTACATTTCAGGTGTAGTCGCATCTGTTTGTATTCCTATACTTTTATTTATTAATAATATCTTTGCGGAATGGTGGTTAATAGATGACCATGAACTTTTTAGTTTTTTAGGTACGATAAAAAACCATTATAGTTTTGCAGATTTCATTTCGATTTTGTTGGAGAAAACAGAAGTTGGACGCTTTGCGGAAACGTCCCGTTTTAGACCAAGTTACTTTATTTTGCGGCTAGTAGAGTTGTATTTATATGGTCTAAATCCAACAGTTTTTTATGTTGCAAGATTGCTTGTTTCGATTCTTTTTTCAGTTGCATTATACCAGTTTCTATATCGGTTCTTATCCGTTTTTGTATCTTTAGCTTTGGTATTAGTCGTTTGGTCTTACCCATTCTGGGGTGATGTTTTTTCACGGATGGGGCCTGCGGAAATTTATGGAAGTCTTGGATTGGCATTTTTGCTATTTAGCTATTCTGTTCCTCGTTTAAAAATCGAAATTTCTTCTTTTCTTCGAGTTGTTGGTTTATTGGTGTTAGTGGGTGCGAAGGAAAATTTCATTATTTTTGTCTTAGTTTCCTTTTATGAACTTACGAAGTTGTTTTATTATCGAGAACGGAAAGTATATTTATATTTTTTTGAAGTTCTACCTATATTATATACTTTCTATATAGTTTTATCCTTATACGGATTTTATTCTACTAATTCGGAAGATATTTATGGAAATAGTACAAGTATTCATGATCGTTTAAATTTATATTCTGGTTTGTTTCGTGAACAGAATTTTTTTGTTCTTTCGTTTATATTAATTGTTTTGTCAACTTTTGTTGTTACAACTAAAGGTTTTCTAAGGAGTTGCCGAAAGATAATTATTTTTATATCCTTTTGTTCTGCGCATTATCTGTTTAATTTTGTATTTTATCACGCTAAGTGGCCGACGGGAATGCGCTATGACTTTCCGGCTGTATTTCTTGTGCCAATTATGGTAGTGCTATTCTTAAATGTTATTTTAAACCACTACCATTTTCCGCATAAGAAACAAATTTTGGTATTGTTATTTGTTAGTTTGTATTGGCTAGATTTATCAGGTCTCAAAATAAATTTAAAATCTTCATTTGAAAATCGAAGACGAACTGTTGCTTTTTCCACTTTTTTAAATGGAGCGGTTACGAGTTTTAAGGAAAATCCTGATAAGGACATTGTAATTAGAATTGCGTCTGCTTGGGATTATGAACCATATTTTTCTCTTATGGTTTTTTTTAAGTATTACGATCTAAAGAATCGAATTTTTTTACGTATAGATTCAATTCCAAATAAAACAGTATTTGAGTCTCAGCTTTTGGATGTTTTGTCTAAATTGGAAAATTTGAATGTCCGACCAAAAAATAATTGTTTGGTTTTTTCATTTGCAGATCTCAAGAGTAGGAGTTTTTGTAAAAGTCAAGAAGATCGAATTGTACCTTGGTAAATCTTTACGTATTCGGTTTTTAAATAATCAAGTAACTATCCATTTATATGTTTTTTAATCACAAATTATTTATATCCACTTACCCTTTTGGAAAATATGATAAGTCTCCTGTTGAATTACTAGAGCAGACGGGGATTAATTTTTCGATAAATCCTTTAAATAGAAAGCTCACTTCTGCAGAAGTTTTAGATTTTGCAAAGGATTGTACAGGTATTATTGCCGGAACGGAAAATTTAGAACGTCTTGTTTCTGAATCTAAGAATCTAAAATTTATTTCTAGAGTTGGCATTGGCTTAGATTCTGTTCCTTTAAAATTATGTAGGCACAAAGGGATTCTAGTTTCTTATACTCCGGATGCGGTGACTTTGGCGGTTGCAGAGATTGTTCTTGGAATGATGATTACATTACCACGACATGTAGTTTTTGCAGATCGCCAAATTAGAAACGGAGGTTGGACTCGTCCTGTTGGTATTAGTATCCAATCATCAGTAATAGGTATTGTGGGATTGGGTAGAGTAGGGTATAAGATTTCTCAAATGTTGACTTCCCTTAAGCCGAAAAAAATTCTTGTTTGCGACATCTTAGATAAATCAGAAGATATTAAGCGTTTACGTGCATTTGGTTTAGATATTGAGCAAGTCACATTAAATTCACTCTTAAGTTTTTCAGATATAGTTAGCGTTCACGTTCCCTTAACACCTTTGACTCAAAATTTAATTGCAACACATGAGTTAAAGCAGATGAAGAAATCCTCTTTTTTAATTAATTTTTCTCGGGGTGGGGTTGTTAATGAGAGTTCTGCTTATGAAAGTTTGAAGAAAAATGAGATTGCTGGCCTTGCACTTGATGTTTATGAGAAAGAACCTTATTCTGGTAATTTAATTGAGTTAGATAATGTAGTATTAACTCAACACATGGGTTCTTGTTCCTTTGATTGTCGATTGGCAATGGAATCGCAAGCCACTGAGGAGTTGATACGTTTTTTTAAGGGAGAAAAATTAATGAGTGAAGTACCCGATTTCGAGTTTGAAAATTCTCCTACTTAATAAGTTAAGGTACATTCGCACGTCACATTATTATTAATTTTACTAATTCTATTAACATGTTAATTAAAATATCCAGACATTCGGTTTTTCTTACCTCTGTTGCTTTTGTATTTATCCTATACATGATAACCCGACCTTTAGTGACTTTAGATTCCTACTGGGTAATTCCTACGAGTTTAAGTTTATTGAATGAAGGAAATATCAATCTAGATGAATTTTCAGCATATGGAGTCAGGATTTCATATGCTGCAATTCAAATAGATAATCATTTCTATAATTATTTTCCCTATGGAATTAGTTTCCTTATAATTCCCATAGTAGCAGTGTTGAATATTTTTATTCCTGAATCATTTTTCTTTCAATATCATGGTCAGATTGAAAAATTTCGCGCTTCATTGTTAATCCTTAGTTCATTCTTTTTTCTATACAATGTATTTTCATTTTATATATCGAAAAGGAAGTCTGGATTCTTAGTTGTTGTAATGGGCCTATGTACTCCTTTGTTTACCTCAGGAAGTCGAGCATTGTGGCAACACTCTCGCAGTGTTTTATTACTTTCGATTTCTTTGTTTTTGTTGCTTGTTTTGTCCTTTGCAATTCAGTTTTCTGCAGTGATCTCAAAAAATACGCAACTTTGGAATATTAGGGGTTCCGATATAAATGAAAAACCAGAGCGCGTATGGGATTGGAATCAACCTCAGTTTTATCCTTTTGAATAATTTATTTTTATGGTGAATCAAATTAACGATCAAAATATTATTTCTATTGTAACACCTTCCTTTCAACAAGGAGAGTTTCTTGAGAGAACGATCAATTCAGTAATAACGCAAGAAGGTAACTTCTATCTTGATTATATTATCACAGATGGGGGCTCAAAAGATAATAGTGTTGAGATTATAAAAAAGTATGACCGTTTGATTTTAGAAGGGGCGGAAGTTTTGACTCATGCTGGCCTTGTGTTTAGAAAGGTCCCATCAGGGACTAACGAATCTACCAATTGTCTTGGAATTAGCTATCGCTGGGTTTCGGAAAAGGACAATGGACAAACACATGCGATCAATAAAGGTTGGAAATTAGCTGTAGGTTCCGTGATAGCTTGGCTTAATTCCGATGACGTTTATTTGCCAAAAGCTTTAGAAAAGGCTTATACTACTTTGTCAGAGTCTGATTCCACTTGTATTTATGGAATTGGATTACATATAGATAAAGAAGATCGATTGCTTGAGTTGTATCCAATTGAGCCTTATTCCTTTCTGCGTTTACTCGATTATTGCATTATTTGCCAACCCACGGTATTTTTAAAGAGAGAGGTTTTGACTTCGATAGGTTATCTAAATGAAAGTCTAGGTTATTGTATGGACTATGAATATTGGCTTAGAATAGCACTTAAGTATCCTTTCTCTTTTTTAAAAGAAACTCTGGCGTGCACGCGAATTCACGAAAACACAAAAACTAGTCAAAATTTAAAAGTTCATAGTGAGATCATTCAAATGCAGAAAAAAGTCGTTGGAAAAACTTCCAAACATTGGCTCTATCATTATTCGAATTATAAGTTATCTGAATTGTTCCCGGGTTGGAAGGGTAGTGTTTTTTTAAAGGTATTGATTCGGATTCATTCTTTTATTTTGGGATTCACTTACCGCTAGAAATATGGAAAACATGGAATATATTAAAAAGTTTGTTTGGTTGCCTTATGGTAAAAAAATGACGCAGATTTTTTCTTTAGAGAATGGAATTGTCAAAAGTGCTATTTGTTTTAATGAACATGTGCAAAAGAGTTTTTTAGTTACTGAACTTTTTGGAATTAGATATTTTGTAAGCGAGTTTGATATTCCATCCAGTAAAAAAGAGTATTTAGATTTTGAATCTTATCTTTGATATTTCAGTTCTTGCTTGGTCTATTCGAAGTAATAAAGCCAAAACGGGAATCTTTCGAGTCATTGAGAATTTGTTTTTTCAGTTTCTAAAAGATCCAGAAATTAATTTATATCTAACATCCATTCATGGAAATATTGAAGATTTAAAAGTTTATCTTAAAAAAGAAAATATCCAAATTTCAAACGATCATCTATTAATTCCCAAAAAGCCTACAAAATTAAAAGATAAAGTATTTCAGATTTATCTTTGGACCTATGGAATTATTGATAAAAAAGGGTATCCTCGACTCTCCAAGTTTTTAATAATTTTTCACAATCTTTTTGTTAAGTTTCCTCTATCTTTCATTGGATTAAGAAATTATTTTTATCCTATTCCAGAAAAATATTTATCTAAAACTTTTACTTTCCATAGCACTTTTTTACCAATTCCTAAATACATACAAAATTCAAAAATTCACAAAGTAATAACCATTTATGACTTAATCTCCATCCTTCATCCTGAGTTTTTTTTTGGTAACCAGGACCATGTGGTTTGGAAATTAATTCGAGATATTGCAAAGGACACAAAGGTTATTACTATATCGGAACATAGTAAAAATGATCTGTTGAAAGCAAATATTGGATTAAGTGACGACCAGGTTTTTGTAACCCCACTTGCTTCGGCAAAACATTTTTACCGTGTTAGTTCTAATGAAAAGTTGGCCTCTGATTTGCGAATGTTTCACTTAATACCTGGAGATTACATTCTCAGTGTTTCCACACTCGAACCAAGAAAAAATCTAAAGTCTACGATCCATTCCTTTCTTCAGTTAATTGATCTAGATTCAAATCCGAATTTAAAATTGGTTTTGTTAGGTGGAAAGGGCTGGGGAGAAAATTTCGATGATATTTTTTCTCCATATTCGGAATCTATGAAAGAGCGAGTTGTATTTCTAGGTTTTGTTCCCGACGAAAGTTTAGCCTCAATCTACTCGGGGGCAAAATTCTTTGTTTATTTGTCTTTTTATGAGGGCTTTGGATTACCACCCTTAGAAGCTATGCAATGCGGGATTCCTGTTTTAGTTTCTAACACCTCTTCATTGCCTGAGGTAGTAGGTGATGCGGGTTTGTATGCTGATCCTTATGATTTAAATTCTATTAAGTCCGGGATGAAAAGGCTACTGAATGATGCAGAGCTTAGGAAATCATTGTCAGTGGCTGCTGAAAAAAGGGCAAAATCATTTACTTGGGAAACTACGGCTAAGTTAACCAAAGAAGCATATTTAAACTAATATATGAAAGTTTTAATAGATCATCAGATTTTTTTTCAAAATCGATATGGTGGAATTTCTAAAATATTTTCTGAAATCATCCGAAGACTCAATGAAAGAAAAATTCCATTTGATACTTCAGTCTCAATCGGAGATTACAACCAAGGAATCCTACGTGATCCTAAAACAAAGTTACAGGTAAACCAAATTCCATTTTTTTCATTGGCAACTGTCTATTTTGGGATACTAACATTTTTTAAAATTTTAAGACTGCCTTATCCGGAATTCTTAACCAAACGAGAAAGTGGAATCTTAAGGAAAAGTTTAAGTAAAAATATTTCTATTCTCAATGGAAGTGTCAATAGAGCATTAACCAATCACGAATATACTGTATTTCATCCTACTTACTTTCAAGATTATTATCTATCCAACTTGAAAGAAAGTAATACCAAGATGGTCCTGACTGTATATGATTGTGTGCATGAACTTTTCCCCCAATTTTATGGTTCCAATAACTTTATTTTAAGGAATCGGAAAAGTTTATGTGAGGCTTCTGATCATATCATTTGTATTTCGGAAACGACAAAAAAAGATTTAATCAAGTGGTATCCAAATATACATTCGAAAAATATTTCAGTAATTTATTTAGCTGGGAATTTGAGTCATCATGTGGAGAGTTCTATACCCTTTACCAATTATATTTTATTTGTTGGAAACCGGTCGGATTATAAAAACTTTAACATTCTTTTGGATGCTTTTGTTTCTATTGCGAAGGAAAATGAGATACATTTGGTTTGTGCCGGTGGTGGTAAGTTTCGAAGACAAGAAAAACAATGGATTACAAGTTTTGGGTTAGAGTCCTACGTCCATCAAGTAAATATTGATTCGGAACAGTTTTTAGCAAACTTATATCGGAAAGCAAAAGCCTTTGTTTATCCTTCTTTGTATGAAGGATTTGGTATTCCCCTTCTCGAAGCAATGTCCGTCGGCTGTCCTGTTCTTTGTAGTTCGATTGAAGTATTTCATGAAGTTGCCGGTGATGCTGCCATGTTTTTTAATCCGAAAGATCATTTAGATCTGCGAACAAAAATTTTAGAATTACTTGGTTCAGAAAAAATGAGAAATGAGCTAGTTCAACATGGATACATCCGCGAAAAAAAATTTTCATGGAACCAGTGTGCTGATGAACACATACAAATTTACCAGTCACTAAGTAATCATAAATGAAACAAAAACAACCGTTAGTATCAATTATCACTGTGGTTCGGAACGCAGAAGAAACGATTCTTCGGACAATAAACTCTGCCTTAATTCAAAAGAATGTAGATTTCGAAGTTCTGGTTTGGGATGGATTAAGTACGGATGGAACAGTAGAAAAACTAGAAACTCTAAAGAGCCAAATTCAGTTTCATTCGGGTAAAGATTCAGGTGTTTATGATGCGATGAACCGAAGTCTGAAATTGGCAAAAGGAAAATGGATTTTATTCCTTAATGCAGATGATTATTTTTTAAATGATGATTCGCTAGAAAAATTAGTTACTCTCGCCATTCAAGGAAAACACGATTATGTTTGTGGTTTTGCAAGTATGTTTTTTGGTTTAAAAGTTTGGAGACCAAAAACTCTAACTGATTTCGATTTTTTTGTTGGAAATCCATCAAACCACCAGGCTTATCTCTGTAAAAAATCAGCATATTTGGAGCTGGGTGGATTTGACCTTAGATATAAATATGCGGCAGATGTTGATTTTATGTTTCGTGTGATTAAAGCTGGGTATAGGGGAGGAGTCGTTTCCGAAGCTATTGTGCATTATTCATTGGGTGGCCTTTCGACTAAGAATGTAAGTCGTGGTGTAAATGAATTGGAAGAGATTATGGCTAAGTTTCTTCATTCGGATATTCAATTTGCAAGAGAATGCCGCTTTGTTTTTCATGAAGGTAAAATTCCTTCAAAGGTTTTTATCGAAAGTTTAATTTCTGCAAAATGGTCATTATCTCAGTTATCGCAACTAGTTTTGTTTTTTGGAACAAAATACTGCTTAGAAGAAACTCCTTTTTTTGTTAAGATAAAGAATTTTATAAATAAGATAGTTCGCACTATCCTTAAAAACTTAGTTTTTCAAATTTTAAAAATATTACCAAATCGAGTTTTATGAAAAAAATACTAATTGTAGGTGCAGGATTTTCTGGTGCCGTTGTTGCCAATACTCTTGCGAAAACTGGAAATTATTTCATCGAAGTAATGGATGAGAGAAATCATATCGGTGGAAATTGTCATACAGAACGCGACCCTGAAACCAATGTAATGGTTCATAAATATGGTCCCCATATTTTTCATACAAGCAATCAAAAGGTCTGGGATTATATAAATTCATTCGGGACATTTCGTCCGTTTGTGAACCGAGTAAAATCAGTTTATATGGGAAAAGTATATTCCATGCCGATCAATTTGCATACGATCAACCAATTTTTTGGTAAGGCTTTGTCACCTAAAGAAGCAAGGGAATGGATTGAGTCTAAAGGTGATTCCTCTATTGAAGATCCAAAAACTTTTGAAGACCAGGCGAAAAAATTTGTTGGAGAAGAATTGTATAAAGCATTTTTTTACGGATACACAAAGAAACAATGGGGAACAGAACCTAAAAATTTACCCGCATCCATTTTGAAACGTCTGCCTGTTCGTTTCAGTTACGATGATAATTATTATAATGACATCTACCAAGGAATTCCTGAAGCAGGTTACTCTTCTGTAATAGAAAAATTGTTCGATCATCCTAATATTAAAATCCATTTAGGAAAACGTTTTTTTGGTGAGGCCGATTCAGTTTCCGGATTTGATCATATTTTTTATACAGGACCTATCGATGCTTATTTTTCTTTTCGTCACGGCAGGCTCGGTTATCGAACTGTATTTTTTAAAGAACATAGAACAGAGGGCGATTTCCAAGGGAACCCGGTGATCAATTATGCAGATGAATCGACGCCTTATACTAGAGTTCATGAACACAAACACTTTACTCCTTGGGAATCTCACGCCAAAACAATTTATTTCGAAGAATATAGCAAAGAAACCGAAGCGGAAGACATTCCTTACTATCCAAAACGATTGGATGGAGATATGAAGATGTTACAGGCTTATGAGGCTGAAGTCTCTCGCTTATCAAATGTTACATTTCTTGGGCGATTGGCAACATATCGATATTTGGACATGCACCATATCATTGAGGAAGCTTTGGACTGCGCAGAAAAATTTATTAGCGAACATATAGGTAAGTAATTCCGGCTTTTCTTTTTCCCGAGTTTTAGAAGTCTGGATTTTAAAGTAATCTTTATGCCGAAAGTTTCTGTCATCATGCCTGCTTATAATGCAGATTCCTATTTGGAGGAATCTGTACAATCTTTACTAAACCAAAGTTTCAACGATTGGGAGTTATTGCTTGTAGATGATTGTTCCAAGGATGATACAGCCAAACTTGCTAAAAAACTTGCCTCTGCAGATTCGAGAATCCAGTTTGTTCAAAAAGAAAAAAACTCAGGATCAGCTGATACTCGTAATACGGGAATTCAGTTAGCTAAGGGGGAATACATTGCCTTTTTAGATGCAGATGACCTTTGGGAATTGGATTTTTTAGAAAAGATGATTCCCTTTATGGAAAAAAATAAATCTCCATTTTCTTTTGCTTCTTACCGTATTATTGATGAAAATGGTTTCGAATTTTGTGCTCCCTTTCTTGTTAAACCGAAAGAGTACTCATACAGAAATTTGTTACATTACAATCGAGTCGGTTTATTAACTGCAATTTACCATGTCCCTAGTGTAGGGAAAAAATACTTTGACCCTTCCTTAAAAAGTCTGCGGGATGATTATGCTTTGTGGCTTGATATACTTAGGGATGGGAAGATAGCTTTTGCAAATTCAGAAATTTTAGCTCGTTACCGAGTAAGGCGAGGTGCGGCAACATCTAACAAGAAAAAAGTGATGTTAGCTCATTTTCGTATGCTAAAAAACCGCGAAAAACTATCCTTTCTTTATGCTTTTGCCCTTACTTTGATTCATGGAATTATGGGGCTACGAAAGTACAGAAATAAATAATTCAAGAACCGCACACATCTCTCTTTTTTTGCCGCTTGACTTCCCTTTACTCCTAGTATTCCTAGATATAAACTATGGTCGCTAGACGTAACCTCGGAAGTTCCGGGAAGGCAAACAAAACCTCCCTTATCATCCCCATCTATAATGAATCTGCCCATTTGGGAGAATTTTTAGAGAAGGTCGATGCCCTCCAATTGCCCACTCGAAAAGAGCTCGTTTTCATCGACGATGCCTCTCGGGACAAATCACTCGAAATTCTTCAAAACTACCGTTTTCGATCGGAACATAAAATCCTTGCTCAGGAAAAAAACCAGGGCAAAGGTGCTGCTTTACACCGTGGCATCGCGGAAGCCACAGGGGACATCATCATCGTTCAGGATGCTGATTTCGAATATGACATGGATGAGATATTTATGCTCATTGAGCCAATCGCTAACGGAAAAGCCGATGTAGTTTTTGGCTCAAGGTTTAAAAAAGATGGAAGGCAAGTGCACCGAACTTTCCATTATCTCATCAACAGAATTCTTACGATTCTTTCCAATTTTTTGAGCGGGTTGTATTTGACCGATATGGAAACTTGTTACAAAGTTTTTCGTTCCGAAATTGTTAAAAATATTTCTTTAGAATCGAAGCGTTTTGGATTTGAACCTGAGATTACAGCAAAGGTAGCTCGTCTTAAAGTACGCGTACAAGAATTTCCTATATCCTATTATCCTCGAAATTATTTAGAAGGGAAAAAGATTACATGGAAAGATGGAGTGGCTGCTCTTCGACACATCATTTACTTCAATTTAATCGCAAACAAACGGGAATTTTTTACAAAATCTCTCCCGGAAAAGTACATTCCGAAAACTGCTAACTGGCTATAAACCTATGTTCAGGTTTTTACCAATTTTATTGGATTTGTGTCTTGTACTGGGATTGGGATTTTTACTCCAATCCCATACAAACCAAAAGAACTTTCGCATCGATTTAATTGGTTTAGGTTTATTTGTTTTTATTGTTTATTCAGCCTATCACTGGCGTTCCTTTTTAAAAGAAAAACGCCAGTATTGGTCCTTATTTCTTACCACTCTTTTGACATGTTTTGTATTTATAAAAATTGCAGAATATGATCCTATCCAAGTCTTACCGCAAAAATTAGGAATCAAACTTGTATCCATAGTTTGGCTTTTATTCATTGTTTTAACCTTCCGCAAACTTTCAGAAAATAATTTTTCCATCATCGGTCCGTTTCTTGCGATCGTCCCTGCAGTTTCTTTTATCAATTTTATGGCATACCCATCTGTCCCAATTGCGATTGCACTTGCGATGGGAGCTCGTAACCTACAGTTTTCCTCCAAACCAAAAATCTCCACTTTCTACATTCCTTTAATTGCGATTCTGTTTTTAATTGGTCGCGACTGGTGGGATGATTTCGCGTTACAAAGAGGAGTTCTTGTTTTAGAAGCTTTTTTGTTTTATCATTTGATAAGTATTTGGGACAGGCAAAAATTATTATTCTTTCTAAAGTCTTGCATTTTATTTTTCATCCTTAATTCCATTTTTATCCTCTGGAAAATTGCTGATGACCCCAACTTTCATATTACTTCATACCATGAAGATGTATATTTAATCCCTGTGAGTCTATTAGCATCAAATGCTTTATTGGTAGCTGGATTGGCTGTTGTATTTTGGTTCGAACCCAAACAATCACAATGGCAGAAGTTACTTATCGTTGTTGCTATTATTTCTACTTTAATGTTTCTTGGAATCACGATATCTAGAAATTCCATTTTGTCATTTTTGGTTTTTGCTGTTTTACTTTTTCTTTTCATTCAATCACCCAAAAATAAATATTACGCAACTTCTATATTGGTTGTATTACTTTTAATTGGCGTTTATTTCTTAATTAAATCTGAAAAATCAATATTTAGTTTGGGATCTAGTGCTGTAAGGATTTCAATCTGGAGTTTTTATATTCTTTCAACGATCCAAACGCATCCATTTTTTGGGTTTGGTATGTTTCCAGAAAATAAAATTCCATTTAGTTTTTCTGAAATTCCCGATTCAACCAGTGCTTTTTATATTCGGGACTATATTAACAATTTTGAAAGTTTTCCATTGGCTCATAACCTATACGTACAGGCATTCGGTTCCTTTGGGATTTTAGGTTCTCTCTTCATTGTATTATGGATTGGAAACTTATTTTTTAAAAACCGAAACTCATTCCTTCCTGTTTTAAAGTCAAATTTGGCCTTGAGTTGTTTATTGTTTGTGTGGGGTATTCACGAACTTTATGATTTTAATAGTTTGGAAATCTCCAATCTATTTTTGCTGGTTGGAATTTTGGGACTTTTTAAGTGGCCTAGTGAAAAGGGAATCGAAGAATTCACTATGGTGCGGAAACATACTTTATTTATTGTTTTGATAGGATTTTTATCCATAGTTTGTTTCAGGTTTTCATTGGTAGATCATTATACATTGAAATATAATAAATATGTAACTCCACACAGTTTTGAATTTTATCTACCAAAAGATTCTCAAATTAAAAATCCTGAAGAGCCTATTCAAAGTCGTTCCTCTTTAGAATATCGTTTTCTGGGAAGTAAATATTTCTTTTTGAACTTAGCCGTTGATCGGACAATTGATACTCAATCAAAACTTATTGCTAATTGTTTTAGTGAAGAAGTATTGCCAGCTATTTGTTATTCAAAATTAATTCAGTATCAAAGTTCTCAAAATTTATTTCCAGAACACAAAAGCCTTTTTGTCTATTTTTTGTCATTATATGATCCATTTGAAATTTATAAGCGAGATTCTTTATGAAGAAACCTTCTGTTAGTTTTGTTATCCCATGTTTGAATGAAGAAAAAACTCTCCCTTATGTTTTAGAAAAGTTAGTGAAGGTCAAAAAAGATCATTCTAAAGAAATGGAAATTGAGATCTTAGTTTCTGACAATGGAAGTACCGATCGTTCCATTGTTATTGCAAAGAAATTTGGAGTTAGAGTGGCACCTGCTAAGGAACGTGGTTATGGAGCAGCTCTTGATTCAGGCATTAGAAATGCCAAAGGTGATATAATCGTTTTTGCGGATGCCGATGACACATACGATTTTTTGGAATCACCAGCTTTGATTCGTAAATTGGTTCAAGGAAATTATGACATGGTCATTGGTTCTCGTTTGGATGGTGAAATACATAAAGGTGCTATGCCTTTTTTGCATCGATATTTGGGAACACCGGTAATCAATTGGATTATTAATTTGTTGTATTCGAAAAAATTTAAAATTCGAGATAGCAACTCTGGATTTCGATGTTTTCGTAAGGACAAGTATTTATCTTGGGATATCAAAAGTAAGGGAATGGAATTTGCTTCTGAATTGTTGATAAAGGCCTTGATCCACGATTCGAAAATGGAACATGTTCCCGTTTCTTTATATCCAGACAAAGAAGGTCGGATTCCGCATTTAAAAACATGGCGAGATGGAATGCGTCATTTACTCCGCATTTTATTTTATGGTCCTCATTTATTTGAAAGAGTGGGGCTTAGTTTATTTTTATTCTTTTGGTTACAATCGTTAATTGGTTTTTTTGCAGGGAAAGTAGTCTCTATTGGAGGTATAAATCTTTATGGAATCCACTCCATGGTATTTTTTTCCTTTTTATCGATTTTGGGCCTAAGTCTTTGGGGGACAGGCCTACTTATTGCAACTAAACAGCCACGAATTAGTCGAATTTATCAGTTCATTTTAGCAATGGAAGAAGACCGTCTATTCTTTGTTTTGTTAAGTGGCTTCGGCATCATTGGTATGGCAATTGTTTGGATTTTCATTCAATGGCAGAAATCTGGTTTTGTATTTATCAATTTTGAACGTGAGTTTATTGTTGCAACTAACTTAAGTTTGACCTTACTTATTTTTGGTTTGCAAGCAGTCACTGCGCATATTATTAAACGGGATTAAACATGGGATTTCCCAAACGACTTGGTATCTACATTCTCATTCTTTTCATTCCTATTTTTTACCGATGGAAATGGAATGAACATACCGTATTTGTCTCTAGCGATCCGGAAATCAAATACTACCAAGTAATCCAAAATGTAGATGGTAGCAAAGCTGAGGAATGTTATTTCCCTGCAAAAGAAATGGGCTTTGATATTTCAATGGTTCCCTTTGGATACCCATGGGCATTTTTTTTAAAAAATGGAAATTGTGTATTTCAATACCCAGTAATATTTACCTGGATTCAAAAAATCTTTATCAGCATATCATCTAAGAAATGGATAACATACATACCGATTTTATTTTTCTTTTTTAATTTTTGTCTTTTAGACCGTATATTGAGTAGATTTGAAAAGAGGGGATTTGTTCTACTTTTTTCAGTTATTTTTATCCAGTGTTTGACTCCTATATTTCTTTCCTCTTTAGATTATTCTGAACTAACTTTAACCAATTTCTTTTTTCTATCGGCAATTCTTTCATTTTTAGAATTTCAAAGAGAAAAACAATTTCGATATGGAATTCTTCTCGCAGTCTCTATTGTGTTTAATTTTCAATTGAGGCCGGAGTCTACAATTGCGTTAATTTTTTTCTTAGTCCTAACGTTTACCTTCGGTAAAGAGCATTGGAAACAAATAAAAAATCTTACTCCATATATCATCCTTTGTTTAGCTTTACAATTTGCTTTTTTCATTTGGAACCACAATGTCTATGGACATTTTCTTGGGATGAGAGGATTGAATACTGTTACCGACATGGAATCTGGTGGTATTCAAAGGCATCTGATTCAAGAGTGGGTTGCTGATTTATGGGGAAATGATTTTAAAATAGGAATTTTTAAAGGTTACCCAATTCTAATCTTAGGACTTATTGTTGTTTGGTGGGAAAGAAGATCTGAGTTATTTCCGCTTTTAATTTCTGGTATCCTCTTTGTTCTAATTTTACCAATTCTTTCACCATACAGAGCCGGTGTCGATATTTTTGGAATGCGATATTATGAGAGTGGAGTATACTTATTAATGGCTGGTGCTTTTCTTTCTCTGGGACGAAAAACATCTTTACCTACATTTTTACTCATTTTACTTCCTTTTATTTATTTTTCTTATAAATCTGATTCAAGAGCCATTAAACAATGGACCTCTTCAGCCAAATTATACCATCAAGTAATGAAAGAAATTGATAACTTACAACCAGACTTAATTGTTCACAGAGGTCTATCTTTATCTTATTTAGTTGGTTATAGTTATATTCAATATCCGCAAGTAGCTGTCTATTCAAACGAAGACTGGATGAATGTAGAAAAGGTTTTAGGTGACCAAAAAAAGAGAGTTTTATTTCTACAATGGGAAGGGAATAAATTAGTAAACGAAGAATTCCCCGAATCTATTTGGAAACAGAAATTCGATATCAACTTTACTCTTGAACCTAGAAATTTTAAAATTCTATCTGAACATTCATTGGCACATTTCAAAGGTTTTCTTTTGGAACAAAAGAGATGAAGATTAGCTATAATTGGATACATAAATTACGTTCACCGATGGTAAATCGAAAGCTCATCATTCTTGCTTTTTTGTTGGTCGTAGGTTATCTTTTTTACAAAAGAGTAGGTTGGGATAGTGGGCCGAGTCCACTCATTCAGTCGGATTCTCAAATTAAACTTTACCAAACAATTGAATACAAAAAAAGGGGAATCAATTCTCACCAATGTTATTCTAAGTTTAAAGATTTTGACGAAGATTTTAAGTTCTATCCATTTCGTTACCCCTGGACCTATTTTACGACGAGCCAAAGTGGACAAAAAACTTGCGTATTTCAATATCCTAGTTTCTTTGCACAAAGTTTTTCATTACTTCCAATTCCTTATAGGTTCTATAATGGAATCATTCTTATCCTGTATTTACTTTTAAGTTTTGTTGTTGTATTAACGATACGTTCCATTTTTGAAATAGCGAAATTCGAATATCTCGCTCTGGCTGGTTTTTTGTATTTAGTTGGATACGAAATTTCCAGTGCTATTGAGTTTTCCGAAAGTATTCCTTCCCAAATTTTGCTACTTTCATTTTTTTATGCTGTTTTCCATTTGGAGAGTGCTAAACGCCCACTACCGAATTTGATTATTTTTTCATTTGGTTTCTTCGGTGGAGTTTCTATTTTTTTACGTTCAGAATCCGTTATTTATATAGGCGTTCTCGGTTTGACTGTTCTATATTTTAATCGAAAACAACTGGTAAAGTTTGTAGAAAAATACCTAACCTTTGTAAGTGGGTTTGCACTAGCATTGGTATTGTTCGGATACTATAATTTCCATGAATTTCAAGAAGTTTTGGGAGTAAGGAGTAAGGTTAGTTATACTGATTTTTCTAGATTACAAATAGAAGATCGAATTCATTTAATTTCTAAATTTTTTCTTGGAGACACCAACCGAGTTGGGTTTTTGTTTTACTGCACTCCCATAATTATTTTGCTTATTTACGGAATATTTAAAATCAAACTTAGCCAACTACAAAAGTTGTTGGTCAGCGTTTCTATCCCTACTTTTTTTGGAGTTGTATTACTGAGTCCGTACTCTTCGGGCGGATTGTATTTGGGGTTACGTTTTACAGAGTTTTCCTACCTATTATTTTGTATTTTTGCGATTTCCTTACTTAAAACAGCAACGAACAAAAAACAACTTCAAGTGGTCCTCATTTTAATATTTTTGCAAATAGGATTCGGGTTCTATCACGTTAGAAAAAATTTTAAAACTTTGGACTTCGTAAAAAAATATCACGATATTTTTCAGGTGAAATTAGAAAAGGAACCAAATGCGCCAGTGGTTCATTTAAGTACTTTTGATTTGTTATTAATTTCAGATTCTTTTTTAAAAAAACCACATTGGATCGTTAATAAACAATCAGAATTCAATTTATTAGAATCTAAATTTCTAAATTCCGGGGTGAATGTATTCCAAGTATTTGTATATGACCATAAACCACCTAAAGATGAAAATGTAACGGATGAATTTTATAAAGAATGGATTGATACGAAATTCGAAATTGACTCAAAATTTTACAAAAAGAAATCGGATGAAGAAATAGCTGGATTTCGGTTTATGGTTTGGGAGAAAAAGTGAAAGAGCGAATTTTTAAGTTACGTGAATTTCGATATGAAATAGGAATTATAGTTTCATTTTGTATAGGTTTTTTCCTTCGATTTTATCAGTTGGATCGACAAAGTCTTTGGAGTGACGAATTATATTCTGTATATGCTTCTTCTCTTTCTAATTGGTCAGATTTTTGGACTTACTTAGAAGAAGATCCGCATCCTCCTCTATTCCAAATTTTACTTTCTTTTTGGATTCGGATTCTACCTAAATTTTCTGAATTTTCAGTAAGATTATTTCCTGTCATTATTTCAGTTTTGAACTTATGTATACTTTGGTTTTTAACTAAAACTTGGGAGAATCCTAAACGTTTTATTTTTCTCTTTTTAATTTCGCTTTCTCCAGGTGCCATTTATTATGCACAAGAAGTCAGATCTTATTCCCTTCTGTTGTGTTTATCTTCCATCATTCTTGTTTTGTTCGTTAATTTAGAAAAGGAAGGTAATCGGAGGTTTGGATGGATTGGTTTACTGATCGCATCAATTTTAATTTCATATGTTCATCTATTTGGATTTATTTTTGTAGGAAGTTTGTATTTTCTATTTTGGGTACGTTTCCTTTTAAAAAAGAATAAGGAAGTTAAATCTGTTTTTTATCTTGGATTGATTACTTTTTTAGCTTTTCTTCCTTTTGTATACCAATTGTCAAAGGGGACAAAAATCGCAACTGCCAGTTGGATTGATCCTCCCGGTATTGTTTTGTACCTTGCCTATTATTCTCTCTTTTTTTATACTTCGAAAAAGTTTTTCTTTCTGACTGTGATCATTCCGGTCATTCTTTTTATGACCTGGGTTGTAAAAGATCTCCGTAATTGGAAGAGAGATAGAATGGAAGTAACCTATTCATCGTCAGGAACTGTCATACTTGTAGCTTTTTTTATTGTTCTATCCACAAGTTTATTTTCCTTATACAAACCAATTGTCACGAATCGGAATTGGATTGTGACTCTTCCGTTGGTTTATTATTTCGTTGCAGAGCATTTGAAGTTTTCTTTAAACCGTTGGTATTCGATAGTAGGCTTAATTCTACTGACTCTTTTTTCATTAATAGATTTTAAAAAAAATTTTTATTTAGCATTCAAAGAAGACTGGCGTGGTAGTGCTCAGTACATTTTAAGAAATTGTGAACCACCGTTGGTAGTTTCTGATTCATATCCTGAATTTTTAAGTTTGTATTTGGACTGGGCTGGTCATAAAGAATTTTCGCCCATTCTTTCTGGTCCTGTGTTTGAAATTTCGCAATCCAAACTTTGTGTGTTGAAAAGGTTTTTAGGTGGGAATGGCCAGGAACTTCCTAAATCCATGTCTATGGAAAAAATTGGCCAGACCATTTTTTATGGATTTACTGTTGAGGAATATAAAAGAGCGAAATGATTTTTGTTCCGTCCTTTTTGTGAATTAGTTTAATTGGAAGTTTTATGAAATATTATTTAGAAAAAAGAAAAAATCCAAATCTATTGTCTATCATTATTCCCTGTTATAATGAAGAATCTGCACTTCCTTTTCTAAAAGAAAGGATAATCCAGCTGTTAAAAATTTTGCCCATGAAAACTGAGATAGTTTTTGTGAATGATGGAAGTACTGACGAAACTATCTTTCAATTGGTGAATTGGTCTAAAGAAGATTCACGAATTCAGGTTGTATGTTTGTCTCGGAACTTTGGTCACCAAATTGCCGTGACCGCTGGTATGGATTATGCCAAAGGGGACGCAGTGGTAATCATGGATGCAGATTTACAGGATCCTCCTGAGGTCATTTTGGAAATGCTCGAAAAATATAGAGAAGGGTATGATGTAGTTTATGGACAAAGGTTAGCCCGTTCTGGAGAATCCTTTTTTAAACGCACTACTGCTTGGGCTTTCTATCGTATTATGAAAATATTAGTTCATAAGGACCTTCCATTGGATTCTGGCGATTTCCGTCTCATATCGAGAAGATGTTTGGATGCATTGAATGGTTTACGAGAAAATCATAGATTCCTTCGAGGAATGAATGCTTGGATTGGTTTTCCCCAAACACCTGTTTATTACAATCGGGATCCGCGTATTGCCGGAGAAACTAAATATCCTTTGAGAAAAATGTTAAAACTCGCAATGAATGCTGCCGTATCATTTTCTCCATTACCTTTACGGTTTAGTTTGTTACTTGGGATTGTTGTCGCAATAATCGGATTTGCTGTAGGTGTGTATGCTTTGTTCCGTGCCTTCCAACATTTTGTATTAGAAATGCCGATTGTTTACAACCCAGGTTGGGCCACAATTGTTACATTGATATGTTTGATTGGTGGATCGATTTTGATTTCGATAGGTATTTTGGGAGAATACATAGCCAGAATTTTTGAGGAATCAAAGGGTAGACCATTGTATGTCGTTGAGTTTGTGAAAGGTGGCTCTGTCAGTAAGAAGAAATAATCAGATTTCTATTTTACTAAAGTATAGAATGACAAAGTCGGTATCCGATCCAACTTTTTTCCTGATAGCCATTGCATTGGTACCCTTCTTCTCGTAATAACTTTATAAAATTTTCGGAAGTCAGTTCTACTCCTCGTTTGCTGTTCATAAAACTATTTGTCGTAGTTTTTGAAAAATCGAATATATAAATTGTTTTTAAATTCTCTTTTCTAATTTTTGAAAAAAGAGATTTTCTTTCTGTTTCATTTTCAAACTCATGAAAGGAAACACTTGGTTGCGTTAAAAGGGATAACCCTGCAGTTCCACTCAAATTGGAATCATAAAAGATCCATAAATCTGATTTTAGAGATACATAAATTTGATTTGTTTTGCGAATCATTTTGTAACTTTCTTTAGAAATCTTTAAAATGAAAAGATTGACTATTACGGAAAAAATCACTAAGGAAAAAAAGATTCTATTTGATTTTAATTTTTGCCACTGATTTGCGATTAAATAAATACCAGGAAATATTGTAAACAGTGCATATCTACTTGTGATAGTAATTCCGTCATTGGGAGCACTGAGTCCTACAAGAATTGGATAAACTAAAAACACCGTGAGATGTAAAAAAATGGGATTTGAGCAGTTGAAACTTTTCAACTGGTTTCGATTTAAATAAAGAATGTATAAAAAGTAAGGTGAATACAGAAAAAAACCAAGTTTCATTCCTGGAACAGAAAAGGAAGTAAATAGAATTTTTTGTAATTGAAAGAGACGATTTCCAATCGAAGTACTTTGTGTTATTGTGTAATTGAATAGGTATCTGATTCCTAAGGAATGACCATATTCAAAATAATTCCATGTTAAAAAAACAAACACAGGAATTACAATCGTTATCGTAAGATAGAATACTCCTAAAAATTTTTTCTGACGGTAAAGAAAAGGTAACGAAACAAAATAAATTACCATGGAAAGAATAAAAATTTCCAATCTTAAGAAACTTCCCCAAACCATAAGGAAAATAGAAAAGATTAAAATGTTAGAGTTTTTTTCTTCTAGGCCACGTGCCCACAGAGAATACGAAAGTGAAATCCAAGAAATTGCTAAAGGTACTTCGGATAAGTCGAGGACTTGTGAAAAAACTACGGAAGAGATAAAAGTCAATAGTGAAATTTCGACAGGAATGTTTCCAATTCGGTAAAGTAAGTAGGATGATAGAATGAGAATCATACCATTGCCAAACATAAGCCATTGGATTGGTAAAAAGTAAAAAAGAATGGCATAGATTTTAGCAAATACTTCAGAGAATACTGATTTCAATTTTCCTTGATTTTGGATGACAAAGAGAACTGGATGTAATTTTTTTTCGGGATCTATTTTTTCTGCGGGATAAAGGATAGAATCCTTTCTTTGTTTAGATGACTCTATCTGAGAAGCCTTTGCTAAGGAATCTGAGATAAAACTGGTATTTGCTGAAACTAATAGCTGAATGCTTAGAAATAGGAAACCAAAAATCAAAAGGTAAATAGCGGATTTCTTCAATTGATTTTCCTTTTACCCTATCGGATTTTATTTTAATCCAATATTTTTTGCAAATTAAATTTATAAGTGCAATGTTGTTTAGTCAAGTTTTTTAACTAATTAAGGTTATGGATAAACATTAACTTTACTCTTAAATCATTCCCAATTTTTTTTTTACTTTGCGTCAGATTTTAAAGTGCCAATCCAAAATCGGTAATTATTTCGATCTATAATTTGGAAATCATTAGTTAATAGTTGCATTTGTTTTTCGAGTTGGTCTGTATTCCATTCGGAAATTGGAAAACCCGACATACGTTTGTCATTATTAATCGCTTCTTTCATTTCTTTGGAAATTAAGTCAGGGTTCCAAGATACAAACATTACTTTTCGATTCGGATAAGCGAAAGATATACGATTCAAAAGTTTTTGATTTGATTCCGATGTATAAGAAACGATCACTACATGACCAAAATAATATCTACCGCTTGTATATAAGTTTAGAAAGTCTTGAAATACAAGAATATCGGGATTTAACTCAGATAAGATGGGTGCAAATTTTTTCTCTAAGTTAGTTTTAGACTTTTGAATTTTGGCACCTACAATTCCTAAGAAAAAAGTAAAAACTCCGAAAGTTAATAAGAATGAGTAAAAAATTATTTTTTTCTTTTGGTAATAGTAGGAAACCAAAGGTTTTAAAAAGTATAAGTAAGGGAATATCAAGATTGTATAAAACCGAGGACCCCAATTGTTAAATCCATCATTTGGTGCAATCCATGGAATGATAAATAGTGTTCCCGTAGTTGCAAGTAAGAGCGCTTTCTTTGAGTCGGAAATCTTTTTGAATTTATACCAATAGATTATCAATAAGACAAGGGAAAAGGGTAGATACCCAAAAAATCCTATTTTCAAATTAGAAAAAAATAATAAACTTTTGAACCATTGTAATCTTTCTGTGAATCCAGCGGAAAATCCATTTGCATTTGCTAAGTAACGCGTGCCCAAAAAATGACCATATAAGAAATGGTTTAAACTAAGTTGGACCAAAAGAAAGGCAAGAAGAGATATAAAAAAAACAAAGTAAAATTGAATAAATTTTTGGAATCTTTCTTTTGGACTTTTTCTTAAATATAAAAAGAAATAGGAAAGGAAAAAAATAGAAAAGAAAGGTAGGGTATCCAATCGCACCACAATCACCCAACCCAATGCAATTCCTGATAAAAATAAATGGAGGGTGCTACTCTTTTTTCTTAGGAATGGATGTAATCCATAGATAGAAAAAACAAAGATAGCAGGCAACTCCGAATATTCCCAGCTCAAGGGCCAAAGGAAAGTAGCAAAAAAAGTTATTCCTAATAACAAAAACGAAAAATGAAAGATCTTTCGTAAGACTAAAAAACCGAGACCTAAAAAGAGAAGGGAAGTATAGGGTAAAAAATGAATCGGTAAGAAAGAGAGAAAAGGCGCCATTAGAAAAGCAAATTGGATAGGAAAGGCACTCACCAATTTTTCCTGGTTTTTTAAAAATAGGTTTTGTGTTAGGTGAAAGTAATCTAAATTTGAATCAAATTCTTTTGCGGGATAGTACAAATTGTCCGATACAAAATGGTTCTGCCAAATTGAAAATGTTTGAACTGCTTTGTCGTGGCTATCCTGGAAGAGTGAAAATTGTGGTTGGGTGAATTCAATCGAATAGAAAACTGCAAAAATAAATACTATCCAAACGCTCCAGCTTTTAAATTTACTTTGACCTTTACTCATTAATGAAAAATTCCTTTTTAGCCTATTATTAATTCAAAACGGTTCGTTTGAATTATCGATTGCATTCTAGCAGTTTATCAAGACATTATGCCAATATCGTAGCATTATGAAAGAATATTTTATTGAGATTTTTAAGAAAAACAAAAAGGAAATCAATGAGCTTTATGGAATTCGGGCTCTTAGTTGTTATTTTGTAATTCTGTTCCATTGTTTCGCCTTTTCTTTGGATTCTTTTCCGCGCCACTATGCGCCTTATTTGCACAACGCCCAAAACGTAGAATTTCTTATGAGTTTATTCTTTGTGATCAGTGCATTTTTAGTATCCACTTCCTTTTCTCGGGAATTGGAACGGGCGAGTTTTTTCGAAAGTTGGAAAAGTTTTGTGATCAAACGGTCTCTCCGTATTTTCCCCGCTTTTTATGTGATTTTATCTGTGACAATTCTCATAATGGCAGGAATTCTAAAGAAAAGTCAGGGATTAGAAGAGGCTAATGCATTTACAGATGGTCTTCTTGAGTTGAAATTAAAACTTTCCTACTGGTGGACAGATTTCGCATACATATCCAATTATTTTCCGAAACGAATTCTTGTTCATGGCTGGTCCCTTTCGATGGAAGAGCAGTTCTATGTTGCGATGCCTTTTGCATTTCTATTCTATACAAAATTTCTACGCAATAGAACGCAGAAAATGTTTTTTTTAGTCCTACTTTTGGCACTTCCAATTTTAATTCGAAATTATTATTATCTGAATTTTACTTTTGATTCGTTTGAGATTTACGTACAAACTTTGTTTCATCCGATTCACACACATTTCGAACCTTTTGTGTATGGAATTCTTCTGATGGAACTTTGGCGAGCCGGTAAAATTTCATCTAGTATTGTTAGAGCCAAAACAATTTACTATATTGTCTTTAGTGTTTTTTTTATTTTGTTCTGTTATGTTTGCACTTTGGAGTTTTCTGAAGCCAAACATTTTTTTGTTGTTTATCGAATTAGTTTCTATTCCTTTTTTGCCTTTATCATTGTGTTTGGAGCCGTTGGTGGATTCTTTTCTAAAATATCTTGGTTTTTAGCAAACCCTGTTTTGGTGTTTATTGGAAAACTCAGTTATGGAATTTATTTAGTCCATATGTTAGTGAACACTACTGTGATGCTTACAGTTTTGGATCATAAAATAGTTGAAAACAATGATGTGACTCGTCTCCTAAAAGCATCGTTTATCAGTTTACTCATATCAATATTGATTGCACTTCTAAGTTATTTGGTGATAGAAAAACCTTTTTTAAAGATACGCGAGTGGACCCAGGCACGTTTCGATATTTCTACCAATACTTTTTATTATGTGAAAGGAAATGCAAAAGAAAGGATTTTAGTTTCTTTGTTTTTAACACTACTTTCTTTTTTTCCGTTTATCATTTTAAAACAAATGGTCGCGGTTGATTTTATCCCCAAAAACGAACTAACGACTTTTGTCATTGGGGCGTTATTCGTAGTTCCTATTTTAATCAATATCGTTAGTCTATTGATTAAGAAAAAACTATTTTTCTATTTTTATCTGAGTCGATTTCAAGATTAAATAGGTTAAAAATCGTATTTGAGTTTCTAGATTTAGGATCGAAAGGCCGCGGCAAGACCTTCTTTTAATTTTTGCCGACCTAACTCTGCCGATTTTGGTAGAGTTAGGTCTTCAATCAGTTTTAATAAAAAACCTTCGTCTACCAATTTCCCCTCTAAAACCTTTCCAATCATTCCCGCCACAACTGCTAGAGTCTGTTCGATCGTAAAAAAACCCTCGGATTCCAAAAGCAGTGACATTCCCATTGCACCTTCTGTTCCATAAAATGCTTGTTTGGTTCCAAAAACAGTCTCATACATTCCCGTAGGCAATGCATCCTTTACTTTTTCACGCATTTCGGTTTCACTGGGCCCGTGGCCTGTTCGATTGATGATACTTAAACTGACTGGGTTTATGGTTCCGTGAATTCTATGGATTTCTTCCGAAAGAAGTCTGATTTTTTTGGCAGCGTCTCTTGTGATCGCATCCCTTCCAAGAAAGTTTAGTTTGTAAAGATACTCTTCTAATTCATCTCCGGTGAGTTTTCCCATACAAATGATTTGGTAGAGAGTAAAAATCATATAATCCGATTCTGTATTATCGCCTAAAAGAATTTCTTTGGATTCTGTGGGAAGATACACTCTATCGTAAAGAAGAATGGAAAGTTTATAGGACATTTGGTCAAAAAGACTTTGGTAGGAAGCTCCTAAGAATTTTTTGGTTCGTGACCAAGCCGGTTTGAAACCGTTCTGCAAAAACTCTATGGGATTAAAAATGGTTCCAAGCACTTTATCAAAAACACCTTTGATCGTTCCTTCCAAATACTTTAAATGTAAAGATTCAATTTGGATATTGTCTTTGGCAATGGTGGCAAGCATGGTTCTACGAAAGAAGTGAGGGCTTGCGGAGATAAAAGCAAGGGGCGCATTAGAAAGAGAGGTTCTCAGCTCTCTATATAACTCTGGCATTCCTGGTAGCGCCTGTTTTTGATTAGGTGTTTCAAAAACTGCTGTAAACTTTCCTTTTCCCGAATGAATGTCCGTAGCTAAATAAGTTTGGTCGATATCGGAGGTGACAACCATTCCTTTGTAGTCTTCCGCAAGGATTCTGAGTTTGCCTTTACCTACGATGGTTGTCTTTCCTAAAATCGAATCTTCCGTTGTGTTTAAATGGGCTAAGTCTTTTGAGTATTGGCGAAAACTATCGAGTCCCTCTAAGATCACCTGAAAGTCATGAGATCCAATGGGTAGTTTGTCTCGGATTTCACAGGAAAAAAATCCATCCTCATCAGCTTTGATTTTTCCTGAAGTATAGATTTTATTTCCACCAGCGTCATAGACTTCCAATTTCAAAACCGGTTTTCTCACTGGTGCCAAAGAAAAATCTAGAAACGGTGTGATCTTCGTTTCTTCTCCAATAAAGAGTCCTGTCACCAAATCCCAAAGTCCCTCTGCCTTCATTAGGTCTGTAATTCCCACATCGACCACTTGCCCTCGGACGTAGGAGCGCCTTTCCCTCCCTAAAGATCCTCCGCAGACAGCAATTCTTTTGATATCGGTAATGATCGGTTGTGTGGTATTTGGTTCTTGGGACATAGATTTTATGCCCTATAGCGTCTAAGAAAACAAGGAGCCGTCTATTCCTTTTTATGGTTTCACTACGATCCACCAATGATTTTGTCCGACTTTTACAAAAGGAAGGAGAGCTCCACGTAGTTTCCGATCCTGTGGATCCTTATTTGGAACTGGCGGAGATCCAAAGGCGTGTGGTGGCAAACAAAGGTCCAGCGCTCTTATTTACCAATGTCAAAGGAACCAAGTTTCCCGTTGCCACCAATCTCTATGGATCTGAAAAGAGAATCCATTTGGCCTTTGGACCAAAACCGGTAGCGACGATCCAGCGTCTTGCCAAACTTGCTAAAGAAATTTTCCCTCCCCGGTTTTCTAAACTTTGGAAAGAACGATCCCTCGGACTATTGCCTTTCCAAGTAGGTTTAAAACAAGTGAGAAGGGCCCCAGTTCTATCTGGTAGTGTTCTCTCCACAAACGAGCTACCACAGGTGGTTTCTTGGCCAAAAGACGGAGGAGCCTTTGTCACACTTCCTCTCGTTTATACCCAACATCCGGATTCCGGCAATGGAAACCTGGGAATGTACCGCGTGCAACTCTTTGGTGACAAAACTGTCGGTATGCACATCCAAATTCATAGAGGAGGAGGGTTTCATTATTATGAAGCCGAAAAAAAAGGCCAGGCTCTTCCCGCTCATGTATATATCGGAGGGCCTCCGGCACTTACCATAGCTGCTGTTGCTCCCTTACCGGAAGAAATTCCTGAACTTGTATTTGCTTCCTTTTTAATGGGAGAAAAACTTCGGATGACAAAAGACAAAACGGTCTCTCCCTATCCGATTGTCGCTGACGCTGACTTTGCTCTCATTGGTACCATTCCTCCGTATGTTAGGAAACCAGAAGGTCCCTTCGGAGACCACTATGGATACTATTCGTTGTTACACGACTATCCCTATTTGGATTTAACTCATATAAAACATCGAAAGGATGCCATTTGGGCTGCGACTGTCGTGGGAAGACCTCCGCAAGAAGACCATTACATTGCTGAGTTTTTACAAGATTTACTATCTCCTATGTTTCCACTGGTTATGCCACAAGTACTCGGTGTTTGGGCCTATGAAGAGTCAGGGGTACATTCTTTGGCCGCGGCTGTAGTCAAGGAGCGATACTTCCGAGAAGCCTTTATGGGAGCACTTCGCATCCTCGGTGAAGGACAATTGTCGCTTACTAAGTGTTTACTTGTGACAAACGAAACTGTGAATTTAAAAAACTTTTCAGAAACATTTCGAGTGATTACAGAAAGATGTGATCCAAGGACTGATTTTTTTATTTTTAGCAATATCAGCCAAGATACTTTGGATTATACCAGTGGAACTGTAAACAAAGGAAGTAAAATGTTATGGATGGGAATAACTGAAGCCAATGCTCCTTTAAAGTATCCCAACTTACCAAATGAATTTTCTGGAAATTTCAAAGACAAACGTTTTCAAAATCCTAAAGTGTTTTTGCCGGGAGTTCTTGTGGTCAAAGGGTCAACCTATGCCAAAGAGGATGCACTTGCAGAAAGATTACTCCAAGAAGATTTAGGTCGATTCCATTATGTATTTTTAGTAGATGATTCGGAAGATGCCATCAAATCTGATTCTGATTTTATCTGGACTATATTTACAAGGATGGAACCTGCCTCCGATGTTTACGCAAGAACAGAAACTAAACACAACCATATCTCCTACCAAGTTCCAATCGTCTTTGATTGTAGGATGAAACCTTGGATCCCAGAAGTGCTTGTTCCGTTATCTGAGACAGTAAAACAAGTAGATTCAAAATTTGGAAGGATGATCGATATCCTTTAACCTTAATCCCTATGGACTTAAGGTCAGATTTTCTTCTAATATATAAAAAAGTTTATAGAAAGAAACCTTGGATAGAAAAAACTAAAACGAATACATGGGAAAAAAACTAACATTAGTCACTGGTGGTGCGGGTCTTATTGGTTCGCAAATCATAGAAGATCTGAATCATAATGGAAATTCCGATATTTTGGTCGTGGACCATCTTGGGACCACAGAGAAATGGAAAAATTTGCAGAGGAACTTTTTTCAAGACTATTACGAAAAAGATCAATTTGAATCTTTGTTAGATTCTGGAAGTCCCCTCTTAAATGAGATATCTGAAATTTACCATTTGGGTGCCTGTTCCGCCACTACAGAAAAAGATGCTACCTATCTCATGCACAATAACTTCCATTATACGAAGAAACTGGCAGAATTTGCCGTTTCCAAAAGGATTCCTTTTTTATATGCTTCGAGTGCTGCCACTTATGGAGAAGGAGAGTTCGGATATGATGACAAAGCTCCGATCGAAAACCTAAAGCCACTTAATATGTATGGGTATTCTAAACAGTTATTTGATCTTTACGCCAAAAAAACAGGAATTGCAGACAAACTGGTTGGACTCAAATACTTCAATGTCTTTGGATATGGGGAAGCTCATAAAGGAGATATGCGTAGTCTTGTTTTGAAAGGGTATGAACAAATTCGGGATTCGGGGAAATTGAAATTATTCAAATCTTATAAACCTGAATACAAAGATGGAGAACAAAAACGAGATTTCCTTTATGTAAAGGATGCTAGTAAAATCAGTATTTTTCTTTTGAGTGAACGAAATTACGGATTGTACAATGTCGGTAGGGGAATTGCGGAAACTTGGAATGATTTAGCCAACGCATTGTTCACATCCATGGGAAAAGAAGTTAATATTGAATACGTGGAGATGCCAGATTCGCTCAAAGGCAAATACCAATACTACACTTGTGCCGAGATGGAAAAGATAAACCAAACGGGTTATCCCTTTGGTTATACTAACCTCCGGGATGCTGTCGGTGAATATGTTCGTTTCTTATTAGAAGAAAAGACTTAGTGTTTACTTTTTATACACTTTGACGATCGTTTGGATTAAATCTTTAAACTTCGGGTCTTTCAAACTGTAGAATACTTGGTTTGATGACTTACGTGATTCTAAGATTCCATTGTTTTTCATCTTACTTAAGTGTTGAGATGCTGCTGATTGACTAGTTCCAAGTAGTTCTACGAGTTGACCCACAGTTTTTTCTTCTTTTGCTAGGGTGTATAGAATCAATAAACGAATAGGGTGCGCGATACCTTGTATCCCTTTAATGGCTTGTTCCAATTGTTGTTTCGATAGTTCTGTTTTTATTTTCATCGGTAAGGATTCCGTTATATCCTTATGACGAATGGATACTGATTTTACCTACGAAATTTTTTTCGTTTGTAAAAAAAATGACAAACCATTTGAAATAAATTGAATGAGCCCTTGGGTTGGTCCAAGGGCTATCTTTAATCAAAGTTAGATTCTAACTCCGCCAGAAATTTCTAAAACCACACCGGTAACTAAATCATTGGAGATAATGAATTCAGCCGTTGATGCAATTTCATCTGGTTCGCCAAGTCTTCCTACGGGAATGATAGACTTCCATTTCTCTAATGCCTCAGGATTCATATCTTTTAGAACCATTTCTGTTCCGATAAACCCTGGAGCAATCCCTGCCACACGGATTCCAAATTTAGCTAGTTCTTTGGACCAAGTCACAGTCATAGCCGCAACTCCGGCTTTCGCAGCACTGTAATTGGTTTGTCCTGAGTTTCCGTGCATAGCGATAGAAGCGATAGGGATGATCACTCCTTTCTTTTGTTCTACCATCTTTGCTGCTGCTTCCCTAGCAGTTAAAAAGACCCCAGTCAAATTTACATCTATGACCGATTGCCATTGGTCGATTCCCATTTTCCCTTTCACTTTTCCGGTTTCTTTGTCCACACGGATGAGAAGTCCATCTCGTAAGATCCCCGCATTCAAAATCGCAACATCAAGGCTACCTTGGAAAGCCGCCGCTTCTTCGATCAGCCGAATGCTGTCTTCTTCTTTAGCAACATTGGCAACAATTCCAGTTGTTTTAATCCCTTCTTTTTGGAAGAGGGTAACCGTTTCGTCCAATTTGTCTTTTTGGATGTCTGAGAGAATGATATTGGCTCCTGCTTTGCCTAAGCGGTAAGCCATTGCCTTTCCGAGTCCACCGGCAGATCCGGTGACGAGAATATTTGCACCTTTTAATTCCATGTCCACCAGTGTAAAAATGGCAGACAGGTGGTCGATAAAATTAAGGGGTTTAGTTTAGTTAGATTTCTGCCAGTTCCGCACTTCGAAACGACACATAATTGTCGTTAAATGGAATTTCTACTCGTGCGACAGTTCTGTCAGGGTGGGTGATGATTCGAAATAGGTTCGGGTCAACCCCTTCGTTCTTTAATAGAATCATGATGAGTGCAATTCCAAGGCCAGCACCTTCCGTGTTGTCCATATTGTCCATATAGAACTCAGCAATATCGTTATAGTTCATAGACTTTTTCATTTTCTCCCGCATCCGAGCTTCTTCGGTTTTGATTACGGGAGTATTGTTTGTGACTTCCACAAGAAGCCCATCCGGGCAGTAGTGGAACTTGATTTGGACATAGACACCGCGGGCTAAACAACGTTTGCCATATTCGTCTGCCATTTTTTCAGAAAACTTTTTGGAGTAGTCTTTGATTCCTTGGAAGTAGTCGTTTTCATCTGTAATGTCAAGACCCTCATCTTCAAAGAAAACTCGTTTTTGGTTGGCTTTGATTCCGTTGATCGTCAATTCCTTCGCGATCGTATATAACATTTCCACAAATTGGGATTGGTTCACTTCGGCTAAAATGTTTGTGATAAGACCAAGGACATATTGTTCCAGTTGGCGATTCATCCGCGACGAACGTACTACAATTTTGGATTTTGCCTTTACCAAATCGGGGATTTGTGTTTCTAATTCTAAAAAGGGTTTCGCCACGAATCATTCCTTAAAGCGGGGACTGTTCCCACATGGTTCTATTATCGAACCGGGAAATCCACAACTAAAATCTCAAGGGAAATTCATGGTTTTTCTTGTTTTTTCACCATTTCCAGGAAATAAACTCATTTTCCATTGACCAAAGAGCCTCATTTAAAATAGTGTAAAAAACCTAGCCTCGCTTGGAAACCCGCGCTTGGGTGGGAAACGTTTGCCCTCTTAGCTCAGTGGTAGAGCACTTCCATGGTAAGGAAGGGGTCACCAGTTCAAGCCTGGTAGAGGGCTTGTTTAGGGCTGTAGTTTAATGGTAGAACTAGGATCTCCAAAGTCCTTGGTGGGAGTTCGATTCTCTCCAGCCCTGCCAGATACTGCAGAATATATAGAATTAGAGAACAGGACAAGGATCAATGAAAGCTACGAGTTTCATTCAGGAATGTAAAGCAGAACTTGAAAAAGTGCATTGGCCTACGCGCCAAGAGGTAGTGAGTTCTACCGTTGTAGTCCTAGTTACAGTATTTATTTTTTCCCTATTTTTATCAGCTTCGGATTTTGTTTTTCTGAAACTGCTAAAATGGTTCTGGGCATTAGGAACATAGGTAGGGACGTGGGCGATTCTTTAGATAAAAAATGGTATGTGCTTCAGACTTATTCCGGTCACGAGAATAAGGTGAAGACAAACATTGAAAAGATGGTCCAACAACAAAAGCTGGAAGACCAAATTTTTGCGGTAAAAATTCCTTCAATGGAAGTTGCCGAAATGAAAAACGGCAAGAAGAAGGTCACAAAGAAGAAACTCATGCCGGGTTATGTTCTCGTTGAGATGAATATGACCGATGACCTTCGATTTAAAATCCAGAACTTACCTTCTGTGTCTACATTTGTAGGCGGAAAAGGAAAAGGTCCGGAGCCACTATCTCTCGATGAGATCAAAAATCTCTTCAGTGATGTGGGAAGTGTGGAATCGGAAGAAGTTTCGAGACCACGTTTCCTATTCAAAGTGGGCGAAACATTGAAAATTATAGATGGTCCGTTTGCAAATTTCACAGGTCTTGTGGATGAAATCTTTCCTGATAAGGGAAGGCTCCGCGTTCGTGTAGAAATTTTTGGAAGATCTACTCCAGTAGAGTTGGATTACCTCCAAGTAAAATCGGAACAATAGAACTGATAGATTGACTTTTAGTAAGGAACTTTAAACGAGATGGCTGCAAAGAAAGTAGTAAAACAAATTAAACTCCAAGTGGAAGCAGGGAAAGCAAACCCGGCTCCTCCAGTAGGTCCCGCTCTAGGTCAAGCCGGACTCAATATTATGGAATTTTGTAAACAGTTCAATGAGAGATCAAAAACTCAAATGGGACTCAAACTTCCAGTGGTCATCACTGTTTATTCTGACAGAAGTTTTACATTCGTAACTAAATCTCCTCCAGCAGCTCTTCTTGTAATGAAGGCGCTTGGCATACCGGGTGGATCTGCCACTCCGCACACTGTAAAAGTGGGAACAATCAAACGAGCTCAACTAGAAGAAATTGCAAAAACTAAGATGGAAGACCTCAATGCGAACGATATGGATGCAGCAATCAACATTATTGCTGGAACCTGCCGTTCCATGGGTGTAAACGTCGAGTAATCATAGGAAACGGGAACTGAAGTCATGAAACGCGGCAAAAAGTATATCCAACTCAAAGAGAAAGTCGATCGTACTAAGGCTTATACCCTTGGCGATGCAGTCGGTTTGGCAAAAGCTACTAGTTTTTCCAAATTTGATGGAACATTAGAGATTTCGACTAAAATCAATTATAAATCTCTCCAAAACGTAAGAGGGACAATCTCTCTTCCCCACGGAACTGGAAAAACAATCAAGGTTTTGGTTTTCTGCAAAGGAGACAAACAAAACGAAGCAAAGGAAGCGGGTGCTGACTTTGTCGGTGATATGGATCTGATTGAAAAGGTGGCTGGTGGTTGGACTGATTTTGACGCTTGCGTTGCTACTCCTGATATGATGAAGGAAGTGGGTAAACTTGGTCCGGTTCTTGGGCGTAAGGGCCTTATGCCAAAACCAAAAGCAGGAACAGTGACTACTGATGTATCAAAAGCAGTAAAAGAACTCAAAGCCGGTCGAATTGAATACCGCCCTGACAAAGGGGGAGTGGTTCACTTAGGTGTTGGAAAATGTTCCTTCTCTGATGACAAACTTTCTGACAACATCAATGCAGTAGTGGCTGCCCTTATGAAAGACAAACCTTCCGATGCGAAAGGTGATTACCTAAAGTCTTTCTCTGTTGCGGCAACTATGGGAATCGGCGTGAAAGTCGATGTGAAAGAACTAGTAAACGCGAACATATAACGAGTAAGAACAATGGCAAATTCATCTAAAATTGAAGCAGTAGCGGAACTTAAAGGTCGTCTTGAAAAAAGACCCAATTTCATTTTAGCATCTTACAGCGGTTTAACTGTTGAAGATATGTCTAACCTTCGTGCGAAACTTCGCAAAGAAGGATCGGAAATGAAGGTTATCAAAAATAACCTTTTTCTCCGTGCATTAAAAGAGTCTTCTGAACATAAAAACAACTCCATCGATTTTGGAGATGTTTACAAAGGACCACTTGCAGCTATTTTCTCTCTGGATGCACTTCCAGCAGTAGCGAAAGTTTGTAAGGACTTTGCAAAAGATAAGAAGGAACTCGAAATTCGAACCGGCTATATGGACGGGGAAGTTTTGGGTAAGTCTGGAGTAGAGGCGATTGCTGGACTTCCGTCCAAACAAGAACTTCTTGCGCAAGTGGCTCGCGGGATCAATGCTCCTGCAACGCAAATTGCTTCTGGAATCAATCAAATCATGGCATCATTGGCACGCGCCATCAATGCTGTAGCCGAGAAAAACGGCAATTAGTAATCATAGTGATTAGTAGGATAAGGAGAATATAGGATGTCTGTTGACGCGCTATTAGAACAAATTGGAAGTCTTACACTAGTTCAGGCAGCTGATCTAGTGAAAAAGATGGAGGACAAATTCGGGATTTCTGCTGCTGCACCAGTTGCGGTAGCGGCTGTTGCGGGTGCAGGTGGTCCAGCTGCTGCTGAAGAGCCTGCAACTTTCAATGTAATCTTGAAAGCACACGGTGACAAAAAGATCGACGTTATTAAACTCGTTCGCGAAATCACTGGTCTTGGATTGGCAGATGCGAAAACGCTTGTAGAAGCTGGTGGAAAATCAGTGAAAGAAGGCGTTTCTAAAGACGAAGCTGCTGATATTAAGAAAAAACTCGAAGGTGTTGGGGCTCAAGTAGAAGTTGCTGCTGCCGGTTAATCGGTTGCCAATTTTTAAACCCAGTCTTCAAAAACTTAGAGGCAGGGAGGCCGTAGGCGTCCCCACCTCTATTTTTTCGTTTATCATACCATCTATTATTTTGACGTCTCTAGGGAGAGTATTCCATGCATACCCGAATGCAAATTAGAAACCGGGTAAATTTCGGTAAAATTACCGACCTCAATTTACTTCCTAATCTTATCTACGTACAGAAAAAATCCTTTGATTGGTTTCTCCAGTCGGAAGTGAAAGATCCGACGAAACGTTTGAACCAAGGGTTGGAAGCGGTTTTCCGCGAATCCTTCCCCATCGAATCGCCAAACAACGATATGGTCATGGAATATGGCCATTATATCTTGGGTGAACCAAAACGTGATCCACAAGAGTGCAAAGACACTGATTCTTCTTTTGCTGTTCCACTAAAAGCAGTCATTCGACTGATCATCAAAGATACCGGAGAGATCCGGGAGCAAGTTGTCTACATGGGAGACCTTCCTGTGATGACAGACCACGGAACTTTCATCATCAACGGTGCAGAAAGAGTAGTGGTGAGTCAGCTTCACAGATCCCCTGGTATTTTCTTTTCTTACGACCAAGTGCGAGATACATTTTCTGCACGGGTCATTCCTTACCGAGGTTCTTGGTTGGAATTCGAGATGGACAACAAGGGAATCCTTGTAGCGAAAATCGACCGTAAGAAAAAATTCCCAGCGACCCTTCTTGTCAAAGCAATGGGAATGGGAACGAACGAAGAAGTACTTCGTCTTTTTTACGGATCTTCAAAAATGAAGATTGCAGGTGCCAATCCAAAAGACCTAAAACGTCTGATTGGACGCCGAACCATCGCTGATATCATCAACATGGAAACGGGAGAGGTAATGCTCGATGCCGGTTCCAAAATCAATGAAGATAATATCTCCATCCTTCGTGAAATGAAGGTAAAAGATGTGGATGTCATTGAATTTCCGAAAGGAAAAGACAACCCAGTTCTTATCAACTGTTTGGAAAAAGACGGCGTGAACGACTACGAAGACGCAGTTAAAAAATTCCATACAATCATGAGACCAGGGGAACCATCTACGATTGAAAACGCAGAAGCGGAACTAAAACGCCTCTTTTTCTCTCCTAAAACTTTTGATTTGGGAATCGTAGGTCGTTACAAAATTAACAGTAAGTTTGAATTCAATAACCCGAAAGATTTTGCGAAAGCAGAAGACCGTGTCCTTCGTAAACACGACATTATTGAAACAGTTCGTTACTTAGTCATGCTCATGTCAGAAGCGGAAAACTACTATCCGGATGACATTGACCACTTAGGAAACAGAAGGATTCGTTCCGTTGGTGAGCTCATTGCGAACCAATTAAAACTAGGATTCTCTCGCGTAGAACGAGTGATTAAAGAAAGAATGACAGTTCAGGAGCCAGAACAACAAACTCCTCAGCTTCTCATTTCCATCAAACCAATCACTGCCGTGATCAATGAATTTTTTGGTTCCTCACAACTTTCTCAGTTTATGGACCAAACAAATCCACTCGCAGAACTTACCCACAAACGTAGGTTAAACGCACTTGGTCCTGGAGGACTTTCTCGCGATAGAGCTGGTTTCGAAGTTCGTGACGTTCATTATTCTCACTATGGTCGTATGTGCCCAATTGAAACACCGGAAGGTCCAAACATTGGTCTCATTCTTTCCATGTCTAGTTTTGCACGTGTAAACGATTACGGTTTTATTGAAACTCCTTACCGCCTTGTCAAAAACGGTAAAGTTCAAAAACAAGTAGAGTATCTCACTGCAGACAAAGAAGAATACCACTACATGGCACAGTCAAATTCGACTGTAGATGATAAGGGGGAATTTACTTCCAAACTGATCTCTACTCGCCATAGAGGGGACTTTCCTTTCCGTAGCCCAGCAGAGATCCAATATATGGATTTAGCACCACTCCAAGTGGTTTCTGTTTCTACAGCCCTCATTCCGTTTTTGGAACATGATGATGCGAACCGCGCACTCATGGGTTCCAACATGCAACGCCAAGCCGTTCCACTTCTTACGGAAGAAGCTCCGTTTGTGGGAACTGGTATGGAAGCCCGCGCCGCATATGATGCTGGGGTTTGTATTGTTGCCAAAAAAGACGGAGTGGTATCAAAAGTAGATGCTACTGGTGTTTGGATCAAAGAAGACCAATCCAAAGAGATTGTTCATTACCCACTCATTAAATTCAAAAAAACCAACCAAGGAACTTGTTTTAACCAAAAACCAAACGTGGCTATGTTACACACAACCACTGGTGGAAAGGTAAGTAAAGTTTCCAAGGAACGAGTGGAGCTCACAGCTTCAAACGGAGAAAAAGAAATCCACGAACTTTTCCATTCGGAAGAAGTTCAGTTTGTGGCCGTTGTGAAAGAAGGCCAAGACTTAGGAATTGGAGCTCCGGTTGCCGGACAAATCATCAAAGGGGAAAAATACGGTGACTTTGGTCAGATCCTGCAAAAAGGAACTGTCCTTGCGAACGGTCCTTCCACTGACGCTGGTTACTTGGCGCTTGGTAGAAACGTACTCGTTGCCTTTATGCCTTGGGAAGGTTACAACTTTGAGGATGCGATTCTGATTTCAGAACGAATCATCAAAGACGACGTTTTCTCTTCCATCCACATTGAAGAATTCGAAATCCAAGCTCGGGAAACGAAACTTGGACAAGAACAAATCACTCGCGACATTCCCAATCTTTCGGACAAAGCGTTCCGTGATTTGGATGAGTCCGGTGTGATCCGTGTGGGTGCCGAAGTAAAACCTGGTGACATCCTCGTAGGTATGGTAACTCCAAAAGGAGAAACAGACCTTACTCCAGAATACAAACTTTTACACTCCATCTTTGGAGAGAAGGCAAAAGAAGTAAGGGATTCCTCACTTCGTATGCCAAACGGTTTCGAAGGAACTGTCATCGATATCAAACGTTATTCCCGTGAAACTGGCGACGAACTCGCTGCCGGCGTGGAAGAAATGGTAAAAGTCTATGTGGCTCGTAAACGGAAACTCCTCGTGGGTGATAAGATGGCGGGTCGACATGGAAACAAAGGGGTAGTCGCACGTGTGATGGCACAAGAAGATATGCCATATATGGAAGACGGCTCTCCTGTGGATATCGTTCTAAACCCACTTGGGGTTCCTTCACGGATGAACCTCGGCCAGATTTTTGAAACCCAACTTGGGTTTGCTGCTAAAAAACTAGGGATCAACTTTGAAACTCCCGTGTTCGACGGAGCGACCGAAGGTGATGTTCATGAATTCTGCAAAAAAGCAGGACTACCAGAAAACAGCAAATTTCAGTTATACGACGGAAGAACGGGCGAAAAATTCATCAACCAAGTATTCTGCGGTTATATCTACATGTTAAAACTGGCCCACTTGGTGGATGACAAAATTCACGCAAGACCTACTGGACCTTACTCACTCGTTACGCAACAACCTCTCGGTGGTAAAGCGCAGTTCGGGGGACAAAGGCTTGGGGAAATGGAAGTTTGGGCTCTGGAAGCATATGGTGCCTCACACACCTTACAAGAGTTACTTACCATTAAGTCAGATGACATGTTAGGACGTGCAAGAATTTACGAAGCGATAGTAAAAGGAATCCACTCGATCAAACCGGGAATTCCTGAATCATTCAACGTTCTTGTACAAGAACTCCGAGGACTTGCTCTTGATATCATTATCAAAGACTCCGAAGGATTGGAAGTGGATATCTCTGATTACGAAGATGAATTCTCGAAAAACAAAAAGAAAATCAAGTTCGAGACCATTGAAAACGTTTAGGGAAGGGAAAAAGTATGAGAAATTACAATAGTTTTGAATCGATTACGATCCGTTTGGCATCACCCGAACGGATCAAAGAGTGGTCGTTTGGGGAAGTCAAAAAACCTGAGACGATCAACTACCGTACCCTAAAGCCGGAACGAGATGGTCTTTTCTGCGAAAAAATCTTCGGAACCACTAAGGATTGGGAATGTTACTGTGGTAAATTCAAATCCATCCGTTACAAAGGGGTGGTTTGCGACAAATGCGGGGTGGAAGTAACTCACTCCAAAGTTCGTCGTGAGAGAATGGGACACATTGAACTTGCGGCCCCTGTATCGCATATTTGGTATTATCGTTCGGTTCCTTCTCGAATGGGACTCCTACTTGATATGACGATCAACCAACTCAAAAGTGTTCTTTACTTTGAGAAGTATGTAATCATTGATCCTGCTGATTCTGGAAGGAATCGTGGGGAGCTGATTGATGAAGATGAATACCATAATTATTTAGATGAATACGGTGATAAATTTATCGCAGGAATCGGTGGGGACGCCATCAAAGAACTTCTCGCACGCATTGATGTGGATGCAGAAGCTCGGGTGATCCGCCAAAAAATCCAAGATAAAAACAAAATCTCCGACAAACGTATTTTCAAACGCCTAGAAGTATTGGAAGCGTTCCGGGATTCCGGAAATCGTCCAGAATGGATGGTGCTTGATGTAGTTCCTGTGATCCCACCAGAACTTCGTCCGATGGTGCAATTAGAAGGAGGACGTTTTGCGACTTCCGACCTAAACGATTTGTATCGTCGAGTGATCAATCGTAACAACCGACTGAAACGCCTTCTAGCATTAAAAGCTCCCGAGATTATCGTACGGAACGAAAAACGTATGTTACAAGAAGCTGTGGATGCACTTTTCGATAACAGCCGTCGCAAACGAACTGTGAAAGGAAAAGGAAACCGACCACTCAAATCAATTTCCGATATGCTCAAAGGAAAACAAGGTCGGTTCCGTCAAAATCTACTTGGAAAACGGGTGGATTACTCGGGTCGTTCCGTAATCGTTGTTGGTCCTGAACTTAAATACCACCAAATGGGTCTTCCTAAAAAAATGGCTTTGGAACTATTCAAACCATTCATTATGAAACGCCTTGTGGATTTGGAACTTGCACCAAACATCAAATCTGCGAAGAAAAAAATCGAAGCAGAAGACAAAGAAGTTTTTGATGTATTGGAAACTGTAGTCAAAGAACACCCAGTACTTCTCAACCGTGCGCCGACTCTTCATAGACTAGGAATCCAAGCATTTTTACCAGTCCTTGTAGAAGGAAAAGCAATCAAACTCCATCCTCTCGTATGTCACGCGTTTAACGCCGACTTTGACGGGGACCAAATGGCCATCCACGTTCCGCTTGCTCCTAAAGCACAGCTCGAAACTTGGATGCTTATGTTATCACCACATAACATTTTGAATCCTGCCAATGGACAACCGATCTGCGGACCAACACAAGACATCGTTCTTGGAATTTACTACCTTACTTCCGAAGTGAAAGACGGAAAAGGGGAAGGGAAATTCTTTACAGGTCTTGAAGAGGTAATGTATGCGATTGAAACAAAAACTGTGGAAATTCGCTCCAAAATCTCTGTTCTCCATGAAGGAAAAATCATCGAAACCACTCCTGGAAGACTTATATTTAACCAGGTAATGCCAAAAGGGTATGTTTATATCAACAGAACCCTCGGTGATAAAGAAACGAACAAAATCATTGCAGACGTATACGAGAAGTTTGGACCAGGGATCACTGTTGTGATGCTTGATGAAATCAAACGTCTTGGATACCGATACGCAACAGTCTTTGCTCCTACAATTTCCATTGATGACATCCGAGTTTCTCCACAAAAAGAGGGACTTGTCAACGATGCCAACAAAGAAGTAGAAAAAGCGGATATGGAGTATCGTAAAGGTATCATCACAAACGAAGAACGTCGTAAAAAAGTAATCGAGATTTGGACCAAAACCAATGACAAGATTACTGATGGGATGTTTAAGGAATTGGAAAAAGACCAAGGTGGGTTTAACCCAGTATTCGTGATGGCAGCATCTGGTGCTCGTGGTTCCAAACAACAAATTCGTCAGCTCGCAGGGATGCGGGGTCTTATGGCGAAACCGTCTGGGGAAATCATCGAACTTGCGATTCGTTCCAACTTCCGTGAAGGTCTCGGAGTATTAGAATTTTTTATCTCCACTCACGGTGCGAGAAAGGGTCTCGCGGATACAGCGTTAAAAACTGCCGATGCGGGTTACCTCACTCGTCGCCTTGTAGATATTTCTCAAGACGTTATCGTTTCTGAAGATGATTGTGGAACTAAAGCAAACATTACTCTCGGAATTGTAAAAGAAGGGGAAAATGTAATTGTTTCCTTGGGAGACCGCGTCTTCGGCCGTTATACGGCAGAAGACTTAGTGGATCCAGTTTCCGAAAAAGTGGTTTTCCCGAAAGACACACTCATTACAAGAGCGATTGGCCAACAAATAGAAAACCTTGGTTACGATAAAATCAAAGTAAGATCACCACTCACTTGTAGATCACGTCACGGAATTTGTACTAAGTGTTACGGTATGGACATGGCACGACTCGTTCCTGCCGAAATTGGGGAAGCAGTGGGGACCATTGCAGCACAATCCATTGGCCAACCGGGAACTCAGCTTACCATGAGAACATTCCACGTGGGTGGTGCAGCTTCTGCTACCATTCAGGAAAAAGAACATAAAGTTCCTTATCGTTCTCTCGTGAAGTCAATTAACGGACGTTTGGTGACTAATGCGAATGGAGCAAAGGTTTTTGCTCGTCGCGGAACCATCATTGTGAACCGACTTATCCAAGAGTTCAATACAGATACACTTTCCAGTGTTCGTATTGTGGATGGACAACGTTTGGAAAAAGGGGAAGTATTCGCAACGCAAGTGGGTGAATCCACAGAACAACGAATCACTTCTGACCAAGCGGGAACCGTTTCACTTGTGGGAACTACACTTCGTATTCTCGGGGATGACTTTGTCCTTCCTGTGAAAATTGGAACCATCCTTCGCACTGAAGAAGGCCAAATCGTAGAAGAAAACAAGGCACTTGCTGAGTTTGACCCATACAACGAAGTTGCAGTTTCTGAAACTGCAGGAACTATTGTCTGGGAAGATTTGGAGATTGGTAAAAACGTTCGTCGTGATGTGGACCCAAAAACATCGAATATCATTTTAAAAGTTGTAGAACAGAAAAAAGACCGTTTGGTTCCGAAAGTAGTCGTGGGATCTGATGGATACTCTGTTCCGGTTGATGCACTCCTCCAATTCCAAAATGGAGATAAAGTGCGAGAAGGGGATGTGATCTTCAAGATTCCATCTGTTGCAGAAAAAACACGAGATATCACCGGTGGTCTTCCACGGGTAGATGAACTTTTCGAAGCTCGTCGTCCAAAAGACGCCTGCACACTTGCGGAAATTGACGGAAAGATCGAAGACAAAGGGGAAATCGTAAAAGAAAAACGAATTCTCTATATCATTCCAGAAACCGCAGAACTCGAAAAAGTAAAAGTAGCGATTCCGATTGGAAAACAAATTCGTGTCCGCCAAGGGGACTTTGTGAAACGAGGAGACCAATTGGATGAAGGAAACTTTGATCCACATGATATCTTAACGATCAAAGGACCAAATGCACTTCACGAATACTTAGTATCCGAAGTTCAGGAAGTTTACCGTCTGCAAGGGGTTCATATCAACGATAAACACATCGAAGTTGTGGTTCGCCAAATGCTTCGTAAGGTGATCATCACTGATAGTGGAGACACTTCTTTTGTAAACCAACAGCAAGTGGATAAATTCCTTTTTGATGAGGAAAATGACAGAGTGGAAAAAGAAGGGGGATCTCCTGCACAAGGAACTCCAGTCCTTCTTGGACTTACCAAAGCATCCCTCAATACTGAGTCATATTTCTCTGCAGCATCTTTCCAAGAAACCACAAAGGTTCTAACCGATGCGGCGATTAAAGGAAAAACAGACAACTTAGTCGGTCTTAAGGAAAACGTAATCATCGGTCACATGATTCCTGCGGGAACAGGTATGAAAAAATACCGTGACATCGAAGTTTTTAAGGAAATGCCTGGAGACTTAGATTGGGACTTGGAAACGGAAGAAGAGGAAGAAGAAGTTTCGGAACTTTCTGAAGCAGCGCCTGTTTCTGCCGCTACCTTGACTAGACTCGTTGCCGAAGAGGACGAGGACGAAGATGAGTTGGAAGAAGAAGCTGAGGAAGCCGAAGAAGACGACGAGGATTAAATCCTAACCTTTTGTCTCTAGAGACTTTTCGAGAGTTTCTAGGGACAAAATCATGTTTTCGTTTACAAAATGTCCCTATCTGGAATTTTGGACGAAAACGTCATTATTTTTTTAAAGACAGAGAAGTAGAAGAAGGAATCGAATGCCTACAATTAACCAGCTCATCCGAATCGGAAGAGAAGACCAAAAGAAAAGAACTAAATCTCCTGCCCTAAAGGCATGCCCACAAAGACGTGGGGTTTGCACACGGGTAATGACTTTTACTCCTAAAAAACCGAACTCAGCTCTTCGTAAAGTAGCAAGGGTTCGCCTTACCACAGGAATTGAAGTCACTGCTTACATTCCAGGGGAAGGACACAACCTCCAAGAACACAACGTGGTTCTCATCCGTGGGGGAAGGGTAAAAGATTTACCAGGGGTTCGTTATCATATCATTCGTGGAACACTGGATACACTCGGTGTAGACAAACGTCGTAAGGGACGTTCTAAATACGGCGCTAAGCGTCCTAAAGCGTAATCGGAGTTAAGGTATATGTCAAGAAGAAGAGGAAAAGTTGAACCACGCCACATTGAAGGCGATCCTAAATATAATGACAAAGTGATTTCTAAGTTTATCAACTGCCTAATGGTAGATGGTAAAAAGAGTGTCGCAGAAGCAGTGTTCTACGATGCTTTAGAAGTGATTGCTAAAAAAACTGGCCAAGACCCGTTTACAGTTTTCCAAGAAGCTTTGGAAAATGCAAAACCACAAGTGGAAGTAAAATCCCGCCGTGTAGGTGGTGTAACTTACCAAGTACCTATTGAAGTTCGTCCAGAAAGACGACTTGCCCTAGGAATTCGTTGGCTTATCCGTTATAGCCGTGATAGAAACGAAAAATCAATGAAGAATAAATTGGCTGCAGAGTTTATGGAAGCTCAAAAAGGAACTGGATCTGCAATCAAGAAGAAAGAAGATATCAGAAAGATGGCAGACGCCAACAAAGCTTTCTCGCATTACCGCTGGTAAGCTCATTCATTCGATTCCAATCATTGACAAGCCAGGTGGTTCACCTGGCTTTTTTATTTTTTCATTATAAAACCATATGAAATTTCGAACCGTTGGAATATTTGCTCATATAGATTCCGGGAAAACAACCCTCACCGAACGAATTTTGTTCGAGGCAGGGAAGATTTCTGCAGTGGGATCCATAGAAGACGGAAATACGGAATCCGATAGTTTACAAGAGGAGATCGAAAGAGGAATCTCGATTCGCACTACCTTCCATTCCATCCCTTGGAAAACAACTTTCGGCGAATATCAAATCCAAATTGTAGACACTCCTGGCCATATCGATTTTCGGAACCAAGTGACAGACCTTTTGCCTGCGATGGAAACTGCCATTGTTGTTTTAGAAGCAGGCTCTGTAGTCCAGTCCCAAGCTCGACTTGTGATGGAAGAGCTCCTTTTGGCAAAGGTTCCTATGGTTTTCTTTATCAACAAACTGGACCGGTTTGGGGAAGAGTATTTGGATACACTAGTGTCGCTAGAGGAAATTCTTGGCGAGGCACCTGTCACTCTCTTTCAAAGGGATCCGGAAGGGAAAATGGAATACTACCTAAAAGCTCCTACCCGATTTCCCAAAGCGGTAAAAGAGGAATTGATCTCCTGGAATGATGATCTCATGATTTCTTCCTGGAATGACACTTCAGGCCAAACTGACTTTACTATGATCGGCCTTCATACAGGACCCAAGGAAGGTAAACTTTATCCTGTCTACGGAGGTTCTGCCAAAACAGGGGAAGGGGTCAGGGAACTTTTGGATTTAGTTCTTTGGACAGAACCAAAGGAACCTTTGTTAGAAGAGGGCATCCCCGTCTTAGTTCTCTCTAGGCGGACAAACGAAGAGTTTGGTAGATATTCTGTAGTCTATCCAACTTCCGAAATCACAACGAAAGCTCTAGATGGATTTGCTAAAAAAACTATCCTACCTGTGTTTTATGAGGAAGGTGGATTTTCCTTTGTTGATCCAGAAACCTTGGATCCCATTTCGACATTGCAGCCCGGAAAACTTGTTCTACTGAAAGAAAATTCGGGTCTTATTTCCCATCCGGGAAAACGCCTACAATTCCGAACCAATGGGGAAGGTCCCAAAGACACGAATCCCTCGGATCGAATCCCCAGCCCATTTTCCGTTGTCATCGAACCAGAACATTCGGATGAAAAAGAGTTTTGGTTATGTCGCTTAGAAGAGTTAACTTGGGAAGATCCAGGTTACCAGCTGCAAAATAAAGAAGATACCGGACAATTGGTACTCTTTGGGCGCGGGGAACTGCATTTGGAGATTGGAATCCGCAGAATTCGGGAAAGAACGGAAAAAAAACTCAATTTCAGTTCGATAAACATTGCCAAAATAGAGCTTCTAAAAAAAATGTCTCATAAGGTTGCCCTAGAGCATCGTGCCTTTGAAGACCAAAAGTCAAGCGGCGCGCTCATCGCAGTCCTGGAAGATACTGCCGACTTTTCGAAGCAAATTGCCTTCGAGGTAAGTCTTCCGGAAGAAGTAAAAAATTCGATAGAAACATCCTTTCTGGAAGCCTGCTTACACGGGTTTTACGGTGAGGAAGTTGCCGGTCTCAGGTTTCGCATTCTCTCTTATGAGATGCCAAAGGGGGATTTGCAAACCACTTTAACGTTACTGAAAGTTGCGATACTTGCGGGCGTAAAGGAATTGTTTCCATCAAACACATACTTGGTCGGACCCCTCACGGAAGTGGATGTGATGGTGGACGCGGACCACTTAGGTGTAGTTCTTTCTGATCTAAGTCGCAGAAATGCCAAGGTGGAATCCATCTGGGAAGCTGTGGCAGGGAAGAGTCACTTAAAAGCCAATGCACCGGCCCAAAACCTGCTTGGCTTTTCAGGGGCTCTTAGAAACATGACCAAAGGGATTGGCATTTCTTGGGAAAGGACTGCTTTTACCTCTGAATTTTATGCAGTTTTAAAGGAGTAAAGAACCGAGGATCGGGTCTTGCACCACGATTGAGGAGTAGATTCTAACAATGGCTAAAGAAAAATTTGACCGTTCAAAACCACACTTAAACATCGGAACAATTGGTCACGTTGACCACGGTAAAACAACCCTAACAGCAGCGATCACAACAACGCTTGCGAAGTTAGTGGGTGGAAAAAACAAAGCGATTGCTTACGACCAAATCGACAACGCGCCCGAAGAAAAGGCTCGTGGGATTACTATTGCAACGTCTCACCAGGAATATGAAACTCCTAACCGTCACTACGCACACGTAGATTGCCCGGGACACGCGGACTATGTAAAAAACATGATTACTGGTGCTGCTCAGATGGACGCTGCGATTCTCGTAGTATCTGCAACTGACGGTGCTATGCCACAAACTAAAGAACACATCCTTCTTGCTCGTCAAGTAGGGGTTCCTTACATCGTGGTTTACCTAAACAAAGCGGACATGCTTGCTGCAGATGAAAGAGACGATATGGTGGAGATGGTTAAAGAGGAAATCAAAGACCTTCTTAACAAATACAACTTCCCTGGTGATAAAACACCTTTCATCTCTGGTTCTGCATTAAAAGCACTGGAAGGTGAAGATTCTGATCTTGGTATGAAATCCATTTTGAAACTAATGGAAGCAGTTGATACTTACGTTCCAAACCCTACACGTATTGTTGATAAACCTTTCCTTATGCCAGTTGAGGACGTATTCTCAATCACTGGTCGTGGAACTGTTGCAACTGGTCGTGTGGAGCAAGGTGTTCTTAAGATCAACGACGAGATCGAAATCGTTGGTATTCGTGATACTTCAAAATCAGTGGTTACTGGTATTGAAATGTTCCGTAAACTACTCGATCAAGCAGAAGCTGGTGACAACATTGGTGCACTCCTTCGCGGAACGAAAAAAGAAGACATCGAAAGAGGTCAAGTTCTTGCGAAACCGGGTACTATCACACCACACAGAAAATTTAAAGCGGAAGTTTACGTTCTTACAAAAGACGAAGGTGGACGTCATACTCCATTCTTTAACAACTACCGTCCTCAATTCTACTTCAGAACTACTGACATTACTGGTGTTTGTAACCTTCCTGGTGGAATGGAGATGGTTATGCCGGGAGATAACGTTACGATGTCTATCGAACTTATCCACCCAATCGCTATGGACCAAGGTTTGAAGTTCGCTATCCGTGAGGGTGGAAGAACGATTGGTTCTGGTGTTGTTGCGGAGATCGTTGAGTAATCGCAATGGCTGGACAAAGAATTCGCGTTAAGTTAAAAGCTTTCGATCATCGGTTGATTGACCAATCAACCTTTGAAATCGTTGCGACTGCGAAGAGGACCGGAGCTACTGTCTCCGGTCCAATCCCGCTTCCAACGAAAAAAGAAATCTACACGGTATTACGTTCTCCGCACGTGAATAAAAAAGCTAGAGAACAATTTGAAATGAGAACTCACAAGAGACTCATCGATATTTTAAATACGAATGAAGATACGGTAGAAGCCCTGATGAAGCTTCAACTCCCTGCTGGAGTTTCCGTAGATATTAAATCCTAAGGATAGGATCCATGGCTAAAGGTTTAATCGGCGAAAAATTGGGCATGGCCCACATATTCAATAACGAAGGTAAAATGGTTACTGTAACTGTTTTACGCGTGGGTCCTTGTTTTGTGTCCCAGGTAAAAACATCTGCTAATGACGGTTATGAAGCCGTTCAACTAGCATTTGGTGATGCCAAGGAAAAACACATGACGAAGGCCGAAGTTGGACACATAAAAAAAGCAAATATTGCAGCTCCGAAAAAAACTCTGATTGAATTCAAAGGTTTTGAAGATGTAGCAGTTGGCGCAGAAGTAAAACTGGCTGATGTATTTGCTTTGAACGACACGGTGAAGGTAACCGGAACTTCTAAGGGAAAGGGAACTCAAGGTGTTGTAAAACGCCATGGATTTGCTGGTGGTCCTGCTGGACACGGTTCCAGATTCCAAAGACACCCAGGTTCCATTGGTTCCAACACAACTCCTGGACGAGTGTTCAAGGGTTTGAAAATGGGCGGAAGAATGGGTTCTGAACAGAGCACTGTTCGAAACCTGAAAGTAGTTAAAATTGATGCAGACGCCAACTTGGTATTTGTATCCGGTCCGGTTCCAGGAAGAGAACGCGGAATCGTTACGATAGAAAAAATCGGATAAATAGATAGGTAGAACATGAAAGCGCGTAAATACAATAAAGAAGGCGTATTCGTAAGCGAAGTGGAACTTCCGGCAGAATTATTTGCTACCGGCATTTCGCTTGGAGCCATCTATGATGCGGTAAAAGCTGAAAATGCGAACAATCGACAAGGAACACATTCTACTAAGGATCGTTCTGAAGTTCGCGGTGGGGGAATCAAACCTTGGGCTCAAAAAGGAACTGGTCGTGCAAGACAAGGATCCATTAGAGCTCCTCATTTCGTTGGTGGTGGTATCATTCATGGACCAAAACCAAGAGATTATTCCTCTAACTTGTCACGCAGCGTAAAGAAAAAGGCTGTTCTCTCCATCCTTAACAAAAAGGCAGAAGAAAACAGAATCGCGATCATAGAAGACGTAGAACCTTCTTCTTACTCTACAAAATCCATCTACAACATTTTGAAGAACATGGAAATTGCAGAGAAGGGTAACGTGGGTTTTGTGGTAGCTGGTGAAAACCAATTCCTCAAAAAATCCACTCGCAATATAGAGAACCTCAAATATGTGAACAGCAAACGAGTCGTTTGCCGAGACATCCTCTATAATAACAATTTAGTAATCTCTGAAAGCGCTTTAAAAGAGCTTCAGGCACAGTATTCTAAGAAAGGATAAGACAGTGAACCTAGAGAATGTAATCTTATCACCGGTTGTTACAGAAAAGTCGCAAGACCTTCAAACAATTGGAGAACGTATGGGAAAAAGAACTGTCAAGTATACGTTCAAAGTCCACCCGGATGCGAACAAAACTTTGATCAAACAGGCTCTGAAACAAATGTATAACGTTGTTCCAACTGCTGTAAACGTTGCCGTTTACCGTGGGAAAATGAAACGTTTTAGAAACATGCCGTCCCCAAGACCTCACTACAAAAAAGCCGTAGTGACGTTTGCTGACGGAGCAAATTTGGATTTTGCTAAGGTTTAATTATGGGAATTAGAAAACTTAAACCCACTACGCAATCTAGCCGCTTCTACTCGGTTCTAGATTTCAAAGAAATCACAGAAGTGGTTCCTTACAAACCGCTTACAGCTAACTTTTCTTATAAAGCTGGACGCGACAACAAGGGGCGAATTGCTGTTAGACGCAAAGGTGGACGTAACAAAAGAAAGTTCCGTATCATCGATTTCAAACGTAATAAATTTGGAATCCCTGCAACTGTAAAAACAATCGAGTATGATCCAAACCGTTCTGCGTTTATTGCACTTATTTGTTACGCTGATGGGGAATACCGATACATTTTAGCACCAAACGGACTGAAAGTTGGGGACAAAATTGAATCAGGACCCAATGCAGAGATCAAACTTGGAAATACACTTCCTTTAGATAAAATCCCTGCAGGAACAAACGTTCACAACATTGAACTACATATCGGAAAAGGCGGTCAAATCGCACGCACAGCAGGATCTTTTGCTGTGATCTCCGCTAAAGATGGTGACTATGTATCTCTTAAACTTCCTTCTTCGGAAATCCGTAAGGTTCGTAAAGAGTGCTTAGCAACGATCGGAGAACTTTCCAACAAGGACCATAATTTGGTCATTATCGGAAAGGCGGGTCGTAACCGTTGGTTAGGAAAAAGACCGAAAGTAAGAGGGGTCGTTATGAACCCTGTGGACCACCCACTCGGTGGTGGTGAAGGTAGAACTTCCGGAGGTCGTCACCCAGTGACTCCTTGGGGTAAACCTACGAAAGGATTTAAAACACGTAAGACGAGACCGTCTGACCGTTTTATTGTCCAAAGACGTAAGAAAAACAGGAATAGGTAGGATCTAGATAATCATGGCTAGAAGCTTAAAAAAAGGTCCGTTTATTGACGACCACCTCATGAAAAAAATCACCAAGTTAAACTCTGAAGGGAAAAAAACTCCCTTCAAGTCTTGGTCCAGAAGAAGTACCATTTATCCGGACATGATCGGTCACACGGTAATGATCCATAACGGCAAAGCGTTTGTTCCTGTATATGTAAACGAAAACATGATCGGTCACAAACTCGGTGAATTTGCTCCCACTAGAACCTTCAAAGGTCACGGTGGAGACAAAAAAGTAGCGAAGAAATAGGTAGAGTGATGGAAGCAAAAGCAGTAGGAAAACACCTCAGAATTTCTGCCAGAAAAGCTCGCCTGGTTGCTGATGAAGTTCGTGGATACGATTACAAGGAAGCGATTGATATTTTGCGTTTTACAAACAAAGCAGCAAGTTCAATGATCATCAACCTTTTGAACTCGGCAGTGGCGAACGCCATCCAAATGAATGAAAGTTTGGATCCAAGTTCACTCTACGTTAAAAAAATCTATGTGGATGACGGCCCTATCATGAAACGTTTCCGCCCAAGAGCGCGAGGACGTGCTTCTAGGATCCGTAAACGTTTGAGCCACATCACTGTTGTAGTATCTGAAATCGAAAAGAAGGTTAGTTAATTTATGGGTCAGAAAGTAAATCCAATCGGACTACGAATCGGAATCACACGTAACTGGGATTCAATTTGGTATTCCAAACAAGATTACATTAAAAATCTTCACGAAGATATCAAGATCCGTAGATTCCTTCAGAAGAAATTTAAAAACGCATCCGTTGTTAAGATCATAATCGAAAGATTTCCTGAGAAAATCAACGTGAACCTCCATACTTCTAAACCAGGTATGGTGATTGGTCAAAAAGGCCAAAACATCGAAGCGGTAAAACAAGAACTTAAGAAGTTTGCTGATAAACCGATTGGGATGAACATTATCGAAGTGAAGAAACCGGAAATCATTGCGCAAGCAATTGCTGAAACGGTAGCTCTTCAAATCGAACAAAGGATGCCATTTCGTCGAGTGATGAAAGCGGAACTTCGTCGTGCGATGCGCGGTGGAGTGGAAGGTGTAAAAATTCAAATCTCCGGACGACTCAACGGGGCAGATATGGCAAGAACAGAAAAGTATATGGAAGGACGAGTTCCTCTTCATACTCTACGTGCCAAAATTGACTTTGGATTTAAAGAAGCCCTCACGACTTTCGGTCAGATCGGTGTGAAGGTATGGACTTATACTGGTGACTACTTCCCAACCAATAAGGAAGAGACCGATGAAGACAAATACGCTGTAAAACGTAGAACGAGTTAAGAAGTACTAAAGAGATACGATAATGTTAGCACCTAAACGAGTAAAATTTAGAAAACGCCAAAGAGGGCGCTTGAAAGGTAAGGACGAAAGAGGTTCTTACGTTGCGTTCGGAGAATATGGTTTAAAAGCTATTTCTTCCGGTCGTATTACAGCGCGTCAAATCGAAGCTGCAAGGATTACTATCAACCGCCAAGTGAAACGAGGTGGGAAATTGTGGATCCGTATCTTCCCTCATCTTCCTATCACTAAAAAACCTGCCGAAACTCGTATGGGTAAAGGTAAAGGTAACCCGGAATTCTGGATTGCAGAGATCCGTCCTGGCCGCGTTCTTTTTGAGATGGCGGGTATTGATGAAGAAACAGCAAGAAAAGCTCTTCATTTAGCAGCCTTCAAACTGCCAGTGGAAACTTCATTTGTAAAGAGGAACGTTCTATGAAAGACGATTTTAAGTCACTTTCTCCAGAAGATTTGAAGAAAGAAATTCTCTCCTCTTCCGAAGAAGTTAGAAAAGCAAGATTCCAGTTTGGTGTTACAAGATCTCTTGAGAACCCTAAACTAATCCGCAATCATAAGAAGAGAATTGCCCAAGCATTGACTGTCCTTCGTGAGAAGGAATTAACAGCAAAAGGCAAACTCAAACAAATCGCACCAAAGGCTGGTTCGGCTCCGAAAGTTGCTAAAACTAGCAAAGGTAAGAAGAAGTAGGTTATGGAAGATAAAAACTCTAAAAAGTCTTTAACCATTCAGGGTGTAGTTGTGAGCGATTCTATGGATAAAACCGTAGTGATCGAAATCATCACAAGAAAAGTGCACCCACGGTTTAAGAAGATTATGACCCGTACTTCCCGCGTGAAGGTTCACGATGAGAAGAACGAGTGTCAAGTTGGTGATCGAGTCATCGCTGTGGAAACAAGACCACTTTCTAAACAGAAACACCATAAACTTGTAAAGGTAATTGAGAAGGCTAAATTAGTATGATCCAACAAGAAACTATTTTACAAGTAGCCGATAACTCGGGTGTGAAAAAAGTCATGTGCGTAAAAGTGCTTGGCGGTTCCAAAAAACGCTACGCAACGCTTGGTGACGAAATCATCGTCGCTGTTAAGGAAGCACAACCTGCATACGGTCTTCGTGACGGGCAAGGGAAGAAAGTGCATAACAAAGCGGTTCAAAGAGCTGTTGTTGTGAGAACGAAAAAAGAAGTTCGTCGTCCAGACGGAACTTACATTCGTTTCGATGACAATGCCGTTGCCATCATTGATGACAAAGGGAATCCAAAAGGAACCAGGATCTTCGGACCTGTTGCCCGTGAACTTCGCGATAAAAAATACATGAAAATTATATCTCTCGCGCCGGAGGTTCTCTAGAATGGCAGCTAAATTAGCATATAGAGGCTCCGAGCCCACTAAATTCAAAAAAACGAAAATCAAAAAGGACGATGAAGTTCTTGTGATTTCCGGAAAAGAGAAAGGGAAAAAAGGGAAAGTTCTCGCTATCGATAAACGCAAAGACCGCGTTTATATCGAAGGTGTGAACAAAAGAAAGAGATTCGTAAGACCAACCCAAGAGAACCCTCAAGGTGGTGCGATCGAAATCGAATTCCCAATCCATATCTCCAATGTGATGTTTCACGACACAAAAGCAGAGAACAAAGCGAAGCCTAAGAAGAAAATTAAGGCTGTACGCTTGGGCTTTGCCAAGAAGGATGGTAAATCCGTACGAGTGACTCGACCTGAAGGGAAAGAAGTATAAGTTATGGTACCTAGGCTTAAATCAAAATACGAGAAGGAAATCCGTCCTACACTCCAAAAGTCACTCGGCTTTCAAAGTGTAATGCGAGTTCCCAAACTGGAAAAAATCGTAATCAACGTTGGTATGGGCGAAGCTCACACCAACCCAAAAGCGATGGAAGCTTGTTTGTTAGAAATCGGCCAAATTACTGGCCAAAGACCGGTAAAAACTTTCGCTAAGAAGTCCATTGCGGGTTTCAAAGTGAGAGAGGGAATGGTGCTTGGTTGCAAAGTTACCCTCCGTGGTCATCATATGTATGAGTTCCTTGACAGATTCATTAACGTGGCTCTTCCACGGGTTCGTGACTTTCGCGGTGTAAACCCCAAAGGTTTCGATGGTCGAGGAAATTACAATCTGTCCGTAAGAGAACAGATCATCTTCCCTGAGATTCATTTTGATAAAATCAATACGATCTACGGGATCAATATCACTTTCGTAACGAACACGGAAGTGGACAAAGAAGCGTTCGAATTATTCCAAGCCTTCGGTATGCCTTACCGTTCGGCAGGTAAGTAGGAGATTATTCATGGCGAAAAAATCAATGATGGAACGCCACGCCAAAGAGCAAAAATTCAAAGTGAGAGAGTACAATCGTTGCCCTCTTTGTGGTCGATCACGCGCTTATTTGCGCCGCTTTGATATGTGTCGTCTTTGCTTCCGGGACCTTGCTAGCAAGGCTCAGATCCCCGGTGTGAAAAAGTCCTCCTGGTAATTAGGTTAAGGTAAGATATGAGTCTTTCAGATCCAATCGCAGATATGCTAACAAGAATCAGAAACGCACAACAAGCTAAACATGAGCTTTGTGTGATTCCTGGTAGCAAAATCAAAAAATCCATCCTAGATCTTCTCAAAGAAGAAGGTTTTGTAGATGATGTTCAAACTGTAAAAAATGGAAGTTTTGATGACTTCCAAGTGAAATTAAAATACGACACGGAAAAGAAACCGGTAATTCGTATGATCGAGAGAGTATCCACTCCAGGTCGTCGAGTTTACATCCAATCCGGAGAAATCAGACCGTTCCGAAATAACATCGGAACACTCATCCTTTCGACTTCGAAAGGGGTGATGACTGGAAAACGTGCTCGAAAACTCAGAGTAGGAGGGGAAGTTCTCTGTAAGGTATTCTAGAGAACGATAACACCATGTCTCGAGTTGGAAAAAGTATTATCAAATTGCCTGCAAAGGTAGAAGTGAAAGCAGAAGCTGAGGCTCTTACGATTAAAGGGCCTTTAGGGGAATTAAAAACTCCGCTTTACGAAGGTGTCAGCGCAAATGTTGAAAACGGCGAGTTGGTTTTTACTCGAAAAAGTGAAGACCAAAAGACAGTGGCTCTCCACGGTCTCGTTCGTTCTCTTGCGATGAACTGCGTAAAAGGTGTCACTACTGGTTGGGAAAAAAACTTAGAAATCACAGGGGTTGGTTATCGTGCACAAAAACGCGGTAAAGATCTAGTGATGGCTCTTGGTTATTCACACGAAGTGGTTTTCCCTGAACCTACAGGTATCAAAATTGATGTCGCAGATCAGCTAAAAATCAAAGTATCGGGAATTGACCGACAACTGGTTGGACAAGTTGCGGCTGACATTCGTTCTAAAAGACCTCCTGAACCGTATAAAGGGAAAGGGATCAAATATCAGAACGAATACATCCGTAGAAAGGCCGGAAAGACCGGTAAGAAGTAGAACGTCATGATCAACAAGACAGCTAAAAATACGAAAAGATTGAGACGAGCGGAACGAGTTAGATACAAACTCCGCTCTACATCGGAAAGACCTCGGTTGGTTTTCAACAAAACAAACCGTTACCTCACGGCGCAAATCATTGATGATGCGAAAGGTGTAACACTTGTTTATGCAACCACTTTAGAGAAAGATTTTCCGAAACATGAAAATTCAAAGAAGAGTAAATCGGCAGCGACCGAACTCGGTAAAGTAGTCGCTGATAAGGCGAAAAAAGCAGGAGTTTCCCAAGTGGTTCTCGACCGTTCTGGAATGGTTTACCATGGAAGAATTGCCGCTTTTGCTGATTCTGCCCGCGAAGGTGGATTGGAGTTCTAAATGATGTTAGAAGAAGAAACAAAAGAATTTACTGAGAAGGTCGTTAAAATCGACCGAGTTGCCAAAGTAGTGAAGGGGGGACGTCGTTTCTCCTTCAACGCACTTTCAGTTGTTGGTGACTCTAAAGGAAAAGTAGGAATTGGATTTGGAAAGGCGAATGAAGTTCCAGATGCAATCCGAAAGTCCATTGAATCGGCAAAAAAGAATTTAAAATCCATTCACTATATCGGTCATACCGTTCCTCATGATGTTGTGGGACAGTTCAAATCCGCTCGAGTGATTTTGAAGCCAGCTTCTCCGGGAACGGGGATCATCGCCGGAGCTTCTGTTCGTTCCGTTTTGGAAAGAGCAGGAATCCAAGATGTTTTGACTAAGTCATGGGGTTCTTCAAACCCGATGAACATTGTGAAAGCGACTATGGATGCATTACAACAGTTGGAAACACCGTCAATGGCGGTAAAACGACGTGGTGTCAGCCTCAAACACTTGTTTGGGCAAGATCTATAAAAAGGAATCTGACTATGGAAGAAGTGATCGTAACGCAAGAAAGAAGTTCTATTGGCATCATTCCGATGCACAAAAAAACTCTCATTGCACTCGGCCTTAAAAAGAAAGGTCAATCCAAAAAACACAAAATGACTCCCCAATTGAAAGGGATGTTACGACAAGTAGGTTACTTGTTGAAAGTGGAAAAGGTATAATTGTATGGCACAAGACAGAATTGAACAAGGTCGTGGATTCGGTGCAAAACGTCCGAAAAAATCCACATCTCTAGGAAACAAAAACTTGGTTCCCGTTCCGGAAGGTGCAACAACCTCTCCGAAACGTGTGGGACAAGGTCCAGGATCCGGGATGGGAAAAACTTCCACTCGTGGTTCCAAAGGACAAAGAGCTCGTGCATCTTCCATGAAACGCGGTTTCGAAGGTGGACAGATGCCTCTCCACAAACGTTTGCCAAAACGTGGTTTTACTAATATTTTCTCTGTGGAATTCCAACCAGTCAATTTGATCTCCTTAGCGAAAGCGGGTCTTTCTGGGGAAGTAACTCCTGCCATTCTCAAAGCCAAGAGTTTGATTAAGTCCGAAGTAGGACCTATCAAGTTACTCGGTACTGGAGAAGTGACCCAAGCCATTACCATTACGGTAGATGCTTTTTCTGCCTCTGCAAAAGAGAAAATTGAAAAAGCGGGTGGAAAAGTCATCATTAGAGAAAAGAAAAAAGAAGAGAAAAAAACTAGATAACCTATGTTTCAAACCATCGCTAACATCTTTCGAATCCCGGAATTAAGATCTAAAATCCTATTTACGATCGGTATGTTGTTACTTTTTAGAATGGGAACTCACGTAACCATTCCTGGTATCAATAGTTTGATCGTAACGGGCATTACTGCCGATCCGAGTGAAGGTTTCCTCGGAATGGTGGATTTGTTTGCAGGTGGTGCTCTTCTCAAATTTTCTATTTTTGCACTTGGGATTATGCCTTATATCTCTTCCTCCATCATTATGCAATTAGTTATGGTTCTCATTCCTAGTTTGCAAAAAATGCAAAAGGAAGGAGAAGAAGGCAGAAAAAAAATCCAACAGTACACTAAGTATGGAACCCTCATCCTTTGTGCAATCCAGTCACTTGCGGTGATCCAATTGGCAAATTCTTGGTCTACTGGATCAGGAACGGCCCAAGCAAAGTATCCTGGTCTAATCAATCCATCCGTGGAAGGTTACTTTTTACCGATTGCGATGTTATCCATCACTACGGGAACCGTACTTCTTATTTGGCTTGGGGAACAGATTACGGAACGTGGAATTGGAAACGGAATCTCTCTCATTATTTTTGCAGGGATTATTGGCCGTATGCCGGAAGCGCTCATTGCCATGTTCACTTCCGATACTTCAGATGCTCTTAGCATTCTTATCCTGATCATCATTTTTATTGTTCTCATCTCACTCACAGTGATTTTAACCCAAGGGGTTCGCCGGGTTCCGTTAAATTATGGAAAACAAATGGTGGGTAGAAAGATGGTTCAGGCTCGTAGCCAGTCCATTCCTTTTAAAGTAAACAGTGCCAATGTAATGCCAATTATCTTTGCATCCTCTTTGATTTTATTTCCACAAACAATTGTTCAGTGGTTATCATCTAAGGGTGGTCAGTGGGCAGGTTGGGCAGTGATTATGGACTATTTTAATCCATTTTCACAAATTTGGTATCATGCCCTTTTTTACTATGTGATTTATACATCTCTAATCATTTTCTTTGCGTATTTTTATACAGCGATTCAGTTCAATCCACAGGAACTAGCTGATAACTTGAAAAAATATGGTGGGTTCATTCCAGGAGTTCGTCCAGGAAGCCAAACAAAAGATATGATTGAGAAAATCTTGAATCGAATCACCCTACCGGGTGCTCTTTTCCTTGCTGGTCTTGCTCTTGCTCCGTATCTCATCATTAAGTTTTTAAACCTCGGTTCTAACACCGGTGGGGGAACCTTAGTGTATACTTTCGGAGGAACTTCTCTTCTCATTATGGTGGGTGTGGCTCTGGAAACTTTAAAACAAATCGAAGCCCAACTCCTTATGAGAAATTACGAAGGATTCATGAAGAAGACTAAAATCAAGGGAAGAGTGTAACGAATGAAGAGACTCATTTTTATGGGCCCTCCAGGTGCTGGAAAAGGGACCCAAGCTGATATCATCAAAGAGAAATACCAAATTCCTCAAATCTCTACTGGAGACATACTCCGAGCTGCCGTAAAAAACGGAACCCCTATGGGGATTGAAGCAAAAAAATATATGGACGCTGGAGACCTTGTTCCAGATGCTGTCGTTATAGGCATAATTCGCGACCGTTTGGTCGAATCTGATTGTGCGAATGGATTCATTCTGGATGGATTTCCTAGGACGGTGGAGCAAGCAAAGGCTCTCTCGGAAATCCTCAAAGAGCTCCGCATGGAGCTCGACTCCGTTGTCAACCTAGACGTTCCTGACGAAGAACTCGTCAAACGGTTGCTAGGTAGAGCGATCAAAGAAGGACGCTCGGATGACAACGAAGAGACCATCAAAAACCGTCTGCATACTTACAACACCAAGACGTTGCCCCTGATAGACTTTTATAAAGGCTCTGGGATCCTTCGGCAAATCAATGGTTTGGGAAGTATGGAAGAAATCACTAACACTATTTTAAAATCGATCCAGTAGGAGATAGACCCTGGCTAAGGAAGAAGCAATCACCATCGACGGAACCGTTTTAGAACCGTTACCGAATGCCATGTTCCGTGTGGAACTGGAGAACGGTCACAAGGTTCTAGCACACATTTCGGGAAAAATGCGTATGCATTATATCCGTATATTACCCGGCGATAAGGTTACTGTAGAGCTTTCTCCTTATGACTTAACCAAGGGCCGAATCACTTACAGAAAGAAATAGGGAACTATAATGAAAGTTAGAGCATCAGTTAAAAAAATCTGTCCAGAATGCAAAGTCATTCGCAGAAAAGGTGTAATCCGAGTGATTTGCACGAACCCAAAACACAAACAAAGGCAAAGATAGAAAGATATGGCACGTATCGCGGGTGTTGATTTACCATCAAACAAAAGAATAGTGATCGGTCTTACATACGTATTTGGTATTGGTAAGACATCCTCTCAAAATATCCTGAAAAAAGCAGGAATTGACGAATCTATCAGGGTGAAGGACCTTTCGGACGAACAAGAAGCCGCGATCCGACGAGTCATTGAAGAATCATACCAGGTAGAAGGGGATCTTCGTTCTGAAGTTAACCTTAACATCAAACGATTGATGGACGTAGGTTGTTACAGAGGTTTCCGTCACAGACGAGGACTTCCAGTCAACGGACAAAGAACAAGAACCAACGCTAGAACCCGTAAGGGTGTCAAGAAGACTGTTGCCAACAAGAAAAAGGCACCAGGTAAATAGAGGATTGATCCATGGCTGAAAAAGACGCTAAAAATAAAAAAGATACCAAAAAGGTTAAGAAAAAAGAAAAGAAGAACGTTCCTCGAGGTAAGGTATATATCCAAGCTTCGTTTAACAATACAATTGTATCGATTACAGATATGGTTGGAAACGTTCTTTCTTGGTCTTCTTCTGGAATGATGGGATTTCGTGGATCAAAAAAATCCACTCCCTATGCTGCACAAGTAGCAGCTACCAATGCTGCCGAAAAAGCAATTGAAGCTTCTGGTCTTTCCGAAGTTGATGTGATGGTTTCTGGTCCAGGAATTGGAAGAGAATCTGCCATCCGTTCTTTAACTACGAAAGGGCTTGCAATTAAGCTCATTAAAGACGTAACTCCGCTCCCTCACAATGGGTGCCGACCACGAAAAAGAAGAAGGGTGTAGGAATTATATATGGCACGTTACAGAGGTCCAGTTGTTAAATTGATGAGAAGAGAGGGGCTTAACCTCTTTCTCAAAAATAGTCATACATTACATAAAGAAAAATCTTCCCTTGAAAAGAGAAAGTACCCACCAGGTCTTCCTCCAAAGAAAAAAGGAAAGGTTACTGAATACGGAGCGCAGCTTCGTGAAAAACAAAAAGTAAAACGCGCTTACGGAGTTCTTGAAAAACAATTCCGTAGATACTTTGAAGAAGCAACACACACTCCAGGGATTCCTGGTGAGAACCTACTTCAATTCCTCGAAAGAAGATTGGATAACGTTCTTTATCGTATGGGTTTTGCTGTGACTCGAAGACAAGCACGTAACTTTGTTGCACACAGACATATCTTAGTCAATGGCCACCGAGTAGACATCTGTTCTTACCGAGTGAACATAGGTGATAAAATCGAAATTCGTGAGAAATTCCAAAAGTCTCCGTTTATTGAAGAAAATATCAAACTAGCTCAAGCAATCAATCGTACTGCTTCTTGGGTCAGTGTAGATTATACCAAGTTCTCCGGAGAAGTGTTATCACTTCCAACAAGAGATCATATTGATATCCCTGTGAAAGAACAGGTAATCGTAGAGTTGTACTCGAAGTAAGAATTTAGAGAAGAAGGATACGACATTGTCTCCAAAGAATTTATTAAAAGGTTTCAAAAGACCCAAAAAAATCGAATTCACTACCGATGTGAATACACCAAACTATGGTAAGTTTGTTGCAGAACCTTTCGAAAGAGGAATTGGTACAACGATCGGTAACTCCCTTCGTCGTACGCTTATGTCCTCTATCGAAGGAGCGGCAATTTCCGCGATTCGAATTGAAGGAGTCTCACATGAGTTCTCTTATATCGAAGGTGTTGCAGAAGACGTTACTCGTATCATTCTTAACTTAAAACAAGTTCGAATCAAATACGAGCCTGAAGACAAAGAAGCAAGTAAAGTAATCCACTTAGAACTAAAAGGTGCAGGTTATTTTCGTGCAGCGGATCTCGCTGTAGATTCTTCTATTGAAATCATGAATCCAGACCTTCATATTGCAACTCTCAATGAGGATGCAAATTTGATTATGGATTTGGAAATCCAAAGAGGACGTGGTTACGTTCCTGCTGAGGACAAAAAGAAAGATATCGAAGTTTTGGGAACAATTCCAATCGATTCTATCTTTTCACCAATCCAAAAAGTATTGTTTGAAGTATCGGAAACACGTGTAGCACAACGGTCTGATTACGAAAAACTGACTATGGAAGTTTGGACTGACGGTTCTGTATCTCCAGAAGATGCGGTAGCGCAAGCAGCGAAAATTTTAAAAGATCACCTAACTGTTTTCATTAACTTTGAAGAAGAAATTGAAGAAGAAGAAGAAGAGTTGGATGAAGCTGACGAAAAACTAAAAGCAGCTTTATCTAAACATGTGGAAGAATTGGAACTATCTGTTCGTTCTACTAACGTTCTTCGCAGTTTGGAAATTGACTTCATTGGAGAACTCGTTAAGAGATCAGAAGACGAAATGACTAAATCAAAACATTTCAGCGAACAAAGTTTACAAGAGTTAAAAGCAAAACTTTCCTCTATGGGACTTTCGTTCGGTATGAGAGATTTTTAAGATGAACAAACGTAATAAAGTTAAACAACTCAACAGATCCGCAGATCATAGAAAAGCTATGATTCAAAATATGGTTATCTCTCTTCTTCGTCACGAAAGGATTGAATCTTCCGTTGCGAAATTGAAGGTAGCTCGTTCTTATGCAGAACGAATCATCACGAGAGCAAAACGCAACTTAGATGCTAACCTTGCCAATCTTGATGAACAAAAGAAAAATGCAGCAATCCTGCACAATACACGATATCTTTATAGCCATTTAGGTGACCAGGAAATCGTAACAAAACTTTTGAAAGATTTGGCAAATCGTTATGCAGAAAGAGTAGGTGGATACACTCGAATCATTCGTTTGGTAAACCGTCCTTCTGACAACACCGCCATGGGAATTTTGGAACTTGTGGATCGCAAAACTCAAGATGAGTTAAAAGCAGAAACAAAGGCAAAACGCGAAGAAAAAAAACCCGCTAAGAAAGAAGAAAAACCCAAAAAAGTCAAAAAAGAAAAAGTAGCTTCTAAATAAGATACCTAGACTTTTCTGATTGGGAACAGAGCCTACTCAAACGAGTAGGCTTTTTTTTTATTGCATTCGTTCGGATTTTAATTTAAATTCTACATTCCAAACGCATGACTCCTTCTCTATCCACATCCGATTCTATATGGCATACAGCCTTTAGCTCTAGTCCTATTGGGATGGCTCTCACCGATATGGAGACAGGCCTTTATGTCGATGCCAATGATGTCTATTGTACTTGGCTTGGTCGTACAAGAGACGAGGTCATTGGCAAATCAACTCTTGATTTAGGCATATATTCTAATGCGAATGATCGGGAATCGATATTAGCTGGTTTAAAGAAAGATGGTTATGTGCTGAACTTAGAAGTTCCCCTCATTACAAAACTTGGTGCAACGGTCACTATTCTATTCAGCGGGCGTATTGTGGAAAATGGAAAGTACCTACTTTCTGCAGGGCAAAACATCACAGCCTTAAAAGAAAAAGAATACCTTGCTGCTGTTTTACAGAACGAACTCATCCTTAGCAAAGAGTTATTTGAAAGTGTCTTCCGCTTGAATCCTGCTGCGGTCAGCCTCTCGAATGCGGAGACTGCTGTGTATGACGACGTCAACGAAGCCTATTGTCGACTCATCGGGTATTCGAGAGAAGAGATTATTGGACGTGCCTCCTATGACCTAAACATTTGGATTACCAAATTTGATCGTGCTCGATTGATGGAAGAGCTTATGAAGAAAGGTTGGAGTACGGGAATGGAAGCCAGCATTCGAACAAAGTCTGGAGAAATCCGACATGTAATTTCTGGTAATACCATTTTGCAAACCAAAGGACGGCCTACACTACTTGCCATTCTCATTGATGTAACCGAATCAAAACAAAGTAAAGAAGCCCTGGAATTTGCAGTAAAAGAAAGAACAAAAGAACTCAATCGTATTTTAGAAGACTTACAAAAAACTCAGGATCAGTTGATCCTTTCTGAAAAAATGGCCACCTTGGGACAGTTAGTTGCCGGTGTTGCTCATGAAATTAATAACCCTCTAGCTGCCATTGCTGCCTTTAGTGATCAAATCTACAATCGAATGGGAAATTTTGGCAGTCGGTTGTTTCAAATTAAGGAATGTTTCTCAAAATATTCTGATGAGGAAATCAATGAGATTGTTGCATGGATTATAGAATTATTTACAATCAAACCAAAATCTTATAATTTTTCTGATGCAAGAAAAGCCAAAAAAAACTTAGAAAGTATTTTTATCAATTTAAAGATTGAATCTGCATATGATATGGCAGACCGAATAGTGGATCTTGGAGTTTCTGAATTTTTTTTGGAAAATGAAAGATTTTTACCTTATTTCAAATCCTCCGTACTTTTAGAGTTAGTGTTATCAGAACTAAATACTTTGAGAAGCATTGAGTCCATTCGGTTAGCAGTAGAACGTACTTCAAAAATAGTATATAGTTTGAAGAATTATGGTAGATTTGATCGTAACGAAGCAAAATCGGAAATCAATTTGGTAGATACAATTGAAACGGTTCTTACGCTTTACCAAAGCAAAATGAAATCAGGTGTGGAATGTATTCGTTTGTACAACGTAAAGCCTATCATTGCAGGTTATCCTGATGAACTGATACAAATTTGGACCAATCTCATTTATAACGCATTACAAGCTATGGCTTTCAAAGGTACTTTAACCATCCAGGTGGAAGAGTTGGAAAAGGAAGTGGTGGTACGCGTGAAGGATACTGGCTCAGGAATTCCACTGGCCATTCAAAAGAGAATTTTTGAACCTTTTTACACTACCAAAGAAAAAGGGGAGGGAACGGGGCTTGGTCTAGGGATTGTAAAACAATCTGTAGAAGAAAGACACCATGGCCGGATCCAATTTCAATCGGAACCCGGCAATACAGAGTTCCAAGTGACCCTTCCTAAAACCTAGCCAACTGCATTTGTAACTTTTCGGCAATCAAATCGAAGTCTTCGTTTTGAATTACTGTTCGGTAGGCCGCGGCTACAATTGGATGTCTTTTTTCGTCTAGTTGGATGAGATTGGGTAATACTTTTAATCCATAGAAGCCGTTGGTGATTTTTTCCGGTCTTGTTCCGTATGCCAAATCATACCCATACTTTCTATCCCTTGTATCGGATCCGAAACAAGCCAACATAAAGTCTGTCATCCCCGATAATCCGTTGAAGGTAGTAGGATCCCCGCCTAATAAAACTCCAATCGACACCATTTCATTAAAAAAACGATTACTCAAATGAAATAGTGTATTATCAACATTCCCACCTAACTCTCGTTTGAAATATCCTTCCACTAGACCCATGGCAAGAGCATAAATTGTTTTTAGAGCTCCACCCAATTGAACACCTTTTGTATCCCTAGAATTGATAGCAGTTCTTGTAAAAACATAGTTATTGGTGAGAAGTTCTTTCAGTTTGGGGATGAGTGAGTCTTCGAATGCAGAAATTTCAAATCCTGAAATTTTACGTTCCATAATTTGGTCTGGGTAACAAGCACCTGAAACAACCGCAAGGCGATCCCTTTCTATCAGTAACAATTCATGAAGGTCCTCTAAAATGAGGCCTTTTTTGGAACCGGTAAATCCTTTGATCACATTGACCATAGGGGATTTGTTTTTTTGGAGGTAAGTTCTGATTTTGGAATAAATGGAATCAAATTCCCAAGGATTGGTACCTTGGATGAATAGTGTCGCTGATTCCAAAACTTCTGGTTTGTCCGAAAACTCGATATTTGGTGGTAGTTTGTATATGGGGTAATGGATCACATCTCTTCTTTCTTCATTACTTTGTTTTACCATTTCAGAATCTGGACTATAGATAGTGACTTTCACGTTTTTGTTTGCCATTACACAAGCAAAGGCAACAGACATATTGGAGGATCCAATGATCACCACATGTTCCTCAGGTTTTTTCGAAATAGTGATGAGTTGGTTGGTTTCTCTCACATCTCCTTTGTATAAGTTACGGTAGGTTCCGTGTTTGTGTTTGTTTAAATTACTTCCTACAAGTAGGGCCAGGTTATCAATGATGAACTGTTTTTTGTCTCCGGTTCCTGGAAAAGAAATTTGTTCAATGTGAGAAGGAAATGTTAACATTTCCTTTTTTGTGAGTTCCCCCACAAGGACTGGTTTTCCAATCACAAGTTTTCCTACAGCTTGGTTAAACAGTAACCCTTCGATTGGGAGAATTTTTTCTGTTCCTTCTAATGAGATGGGTAAGATGACTTTATTAGCAACATAATGGTACACTGTGTCCACAAATGGCATAAGCCTTCCATCGCGAGACCTGGTTCCTTCAGGGAATATTGAAATTACTTTTCCATCGGACTGCAATTTCTGCGAATTACGGAAAGCTCGCATATTGATTTTGGTCATCACATCGGAAAGGGATGGATTGTCTGCCATATCCTTTTTAGAACAAACAAGAAGGGTTCCAAACATATAGAGTCCAAGGCGTGTGAAGTCTGGTTCGAAAGCCAAACGTCCCGCAATGAAGACTAAGGATTCAGCAATCTTTCTTCCTTCAGGACCTGCATTGTACAAAAGAGTAAAAATCGCCGGTGCATCTAGATGACTTAAGTGGTTGGAAATCAGAGTGACAGGATACTTTCCAATGACTCCATCGAGGAGTTTTAAGTTTTCGATGCCTTCTACTTTGAATTTCTTCATGATGGGATCGAGAAACTTCAACATAAAGTCGCGAGGTTCGGGACGAATGTCCGTATATACACCAATTTCTTCCAATCGTTCTGGTTCTTGGAAAATTTCCATGACCTTTGGTTTCGGTGTGCTTTGCGAAAGAACTAAAAACTCTTCTAAAATGGACTTTGCTTCAGATTCGGTGAGTCCCGATTTTACAAATAGGTGGATGTTCTCAAAAAATTCTTTATGCCAGCGACCCAAAGTGGCTTCTTTTTCTGTCATGTATGCCTCTAAACCGACATTAAATTACTGAAAACTTTCGATTTGTCTATTCGATTTTTACAATTGATTGCGTAAATCCAGGATTTCTCTAAACTGACTTCTTGGGTGATCGAGATCCCGGTATGAATCAAAAAAACAAATCAATTTCCTCGGAACAAAAATGGATTCCGGATGGATTTCATTTTTTAGGCCCCGAAGAAAGCAAAAACCGGCGGATTTTACTACAAACATTTTCGGAACTTTTTGAGAAAGAAGGGTATTCCGAAATCAATCTTCCTTCTTTTGATTATTCTAATTCTTTTCGCTCTCATTTGGATCATGGTCTAGAGAGTTTGCTAGTTGCTAAAGATTGGGATGGGAACGAACTCTCTCCTGGTGTTGATCTAACTCTACAAGTAGTGAAGGGAATGGCAGCTCGTTCCCATTGGGAAGAGAACCAAAATGTGTTTTACTTTGCTCGTAAGATTCGTGACCACAAAAAACGAAATGCGTCCAGAAGAGAGATCTTACAAATCGGAGTTGAGTCTTTAGGAAAGAGTGACCCAAAACATATCATCTCACAAATCCAAATCTTAAAAAAACTTTGGATAAGTTCTGTACCGAAAACTCCATTTACCATCGTATTTGGGCATTCCTCTTTTTTCAGATCCGTCTTGGAAATTTTAGGTTGGAATGAAGAACAAACAAAGGTTCTACGCCAACTCTTATATACAAAGAATGTTCCTGAACTTGTCTCCCTAGCAGCAAGAGAAAACACAACGGAGGCACATATGCAGATGATCCAGCTGCTCCTTCGTCCCATCCCAGTGGCTGAGATGGGAAAATTCAAAGAAACGCTGCAAAAGATTTTAAATCCCAGAGAGTGGGAAATTCTGAAAGTTGATTTAGACTCGATCATTTCATTTTTTGGAGAATGGACTCGGTCTATGGAAGGAATACCGAGCATTTGGGATCCATCTCTTGTTCGTGATCTTTCTTATTATACTGGCTTTATGTTTCAAGGATATGTAGACCGAGATCCAGAACCGGTCTTTGCCGGTGGTGTTTATAACGAATTATATGAAAGTTTTACCGGAATGAATAGGGATGCCTGTGGTTTTGCCCTACATCTCGATTCCATTGAAGAAATAGTAAATAAAGTTAAATGAGGGAATTATGCCTGCAAATTTAGTTGTCGGAGCACAATGGGGTGATGAAGGAAAAGCAAAGGTAATTGATTACCTTTCGAAAGATACAGATATCATTGTCAGATACCAAGGCGGAGCGAACGCCGGTCATACGGTGGTGGTGGGTGGAAAAAAATACATTTTCCATCTTGTACCTTCGGGAATTATTTATGACAATACCACTTGTGTGATTGGGAACGGGGTTGTTCTCGATCCTGAATATTTTCTTAAAGAGTGTGCTGATTTAGAATCTCACGGATTCCGAGTGAAAGAAAAATTGCTCATCAGTGATTCTTGTCACATTCTTTTGCCTTACCATCGTTTGATTGATGAAGCAAGGGAAGCTGGGTCTTCACCAGAAAGAAAGATAGGTACCACAAAGAAAGGAATTGGAATGTGTTACGCTGACAAGATGCTTCGTAACGGAGTTCGTGCGGGTGACCTTCTCGATAAAGAAAATTTAAAAAGAAAACTCACCCACATCTTGGAAGTGAAAAACCAAGAATTAGTGAAGTATTATGATTTGGAACCAGTGAATATCAACGAAATGTATGATTTTCTTTTGGACTTCGCTGACAAAATCGGCAAAAACATCGTTAACACAGTATATTACCTAAATTCTGAATTAGAAAAAGGAAAACGAGTTCTTTTAGAAGGAGCCCAAGGGACTGGTCTTGATATTGATTTTGGAACCTATCCTTATGTAACTAGTTCCAATCCCACTACGGGAGGAGCACTTGCCGGTTCTGGAGTAAGTTTCCGCTATTTAAAAGATGTGATTGGGATTACCAAAGCCTATGCCACTCGAGTAGGAGAGGGACCATTCCCTTCCGAAATTTTTGGAGAACCAGGTGACGTCCTACGGAAGTTAGGCGGTGAGTATGGATCCACTACAGGAAGACCAAGAAGATGTGGTTGGTTTGATGTACAAATGATCAAACACGCTGTAACTGTGAATGGAATCAATTCTCTTGTACTTACAAAAATTGATGTTCTCAGTCATTATGATTCAATTCCTGTTGTGATTGGTTATGAACTCAAAGGTAAGAAGTTGGATTTTTTCCCATCCCAAGGACTAGAAGACGTTAAACCGTTGTTTGCTGACTTCAAAGGTTGGAAAGATGATATTTCTGGAATCAATTCCTTCTCTAAGTTACCTCCACTTTGCCAAGCATATATCAAGTCCTTACAAGAGTTGGTAAATACTAAGATTGGTATTGTTTCGACCGGACCAGATCGCGAACACACGATCATCATGGATTAAAAAAAACGAGGCGCTTTGAATCTTTTTTTTAAGTAGTTGTTGACCGAGAAAGGTCGTTCGATATTCTTGGCTACAGAACGAGTCGTTAGCTCAGCTGGTAGAGCAATTCCCTTTTAAGGAATGGGTCCGGGGTTCGAATCCCCGACGACTCACATAAGAGTTCTTAAAACTCTGTTTACTTTGTTCTCAATCGGTGCCATCGTCTAATGGTTAGGACACAAGGTTTTCATCCTTGCAATCGGGGTTCAATTCCCCGTGGCACTACCAAACATACCTCCTTCAAATAACATTCTTCACAAACTCGCTTCTGATATGATGCTTTGCATTTCTCAATAATGCCTACCCTTGTTAGATAGAAGTCGTATAACAAAGGATCGTCGGGTTTGATTTTTAGAAAAAAATCTTTAATGAGATAGGCATCACTCGATCTAAAACTTTTTCGAGAGGTGATTCCTAAAATTTGGATTAACTTCTGGATATGTACATCTAAAGGAAAAGGGATTTGGTTTGGTTTTATCTTTTGGTAGATTCCGAAATCAGGATAAGACGTTCTTACCATCCATCTTAAAAATAAGGATAGGCGTTTTTTGGGGGATTTTGTAGTGGATTTTCCAACTAGAAATTGCAGTCCATAAGTCAGCGGTTTTTTTCCCAATGTGGTTTGGAGTTCTTTCTCCCAAAACCTTTGAAAATTTTGAAGGGAGGATTCTTCCTGGAACTTGCCCGCCTGGTCTAAGAATTTAGATTCCCAAAGGGGCGATTTGTTATTTGATTCCGAAATTAACCTAACCAGCGTTTGAAAGAAGGTTTGGTTGTCTTTTTTTGTTTGGAACCGGTAACCTTGCATTTTTTGGAGAAGGGTTTGGTAATTGGATCCAGCTTCCCGTAAGGTTTGGAAAGGAGAAGGGCCAAGAAGTGTAAACAATGGCCTTAAGAACCCTTGGATACTTTTTACATTCCCATAAGCAAATAAACAGGAAATCAATGAAACCACTTCGATATCCAATGGGTCTTTGTATTGTTTCGGAAAACAAATGGGATCTGTTTCTAAATACGTAAGGTTTTGGTATTTGTTTTTAAGAGCTTCTAACTTCGAATGTAGAAGTTCAAAGTCAATCTGCATTCTTCATTGCAACATAAGTTCTGGAAGTTAATTTTCTTCCAATCCTTTCTTCCATAAACTGGCTTGCCTGAATGACAGAACCCAATTGAATCCCAGTATTATAACCTTCTTTATGTAAAAAATAAACCAAATCCTCTGTGGCTACATTTCCTGCTGCTCCTTTGGCATAAGGGCAACCACCGAGTCCACCTGCGGAACTGTCGAAACTCCGAATACCCATACTCAGTGCTTGTTTGATATTCGCGATTGCCATTCCGTAAGTATCATGGAAATGTCCTGCAAAGTAAGAGTCTGGGATTTTTTTTAAGAGAACTTCTAAAAGTGTTTCTACTTCCGAAGGAACTGCTACCCCAATGGTTTCTCCCAAAGAGATTTCATACACTCCTGCCTCTAGCAGACGTTCTGCGATCTCAAGTGTCTGTTCTGGTTTGATTTTTCCTTCGTAAGGGCAAGCAATCACAGTAGAAATATACCCGCGCACTTTGATCCCATCTGTCTTTGCCATTGTAAAGATCGGTTTAAAAAAATCTAAACTCTCTTGAATTGTCATATTGATATTTTTTTTGGTAAATGTTTCTGATGTAGCCGTGAAGACGGCAACTTCTTTAAAACCGGAATCTTTGGCTCCTTCATAACCTTTGGCATTGGGAGTGAGGCAAGAAAATTGGACTTGGTTTTGGAACTTAGGAAGGACGAGGTCCGCAAGTTCTTTAGCATCTCCCATTTGGGGAATTCGGTCTTTACGGACAAAGGAAGTGAGTTCTATATTTTTGATTCCGCTTTCTACTAGACGAGATACGAATTCGAATTTATCCTGAGTAGAGAGAATGGTTTTTTCGTTTTGCAGTCCATCCCTTGGTCCTACTTCTGTGATTTTAATTTGTTCCAATTCCCAAATCTCCTTCTCTTTATACTCCTGCTTAAAAATTAGAAACGCAATGATTTTCTGGAGTGAAACTTATGTTTGCTCTTAAAAATATTTCTGTTCGTGTGTCAGGTCGTTCCTTATTACAAAATATCAACTTGAGTGCGGAACCCAAAGAGATCACGGGACTTATAGGAAAATCAGGATCAGGGAAATCCACTTTGTTTCGTTTGGCCCTTGGACTCCTAAAAAAGGAAGACGGTTATGATTGGGAAGGGTCTATTTCGTGGAAGGGCGAAATTTTATCGATCAAACACAATCCAAAACTCCAACCAGTATTTCAAGACCCATTGGCAAGTTTTTCTCACATAGGCACTATGCGAGAGTTATTACTCGAACCGACTCGCATCAGAAATCAATTTTTCTTAAATAAACAACAGAAATCTATAGAATGGGAACGGATAGAATCTTTCTGTGAAAGGTTTGATCTTCCGAAAGAATTATTAGATAAAACAAAACAAGAATTAAGTGGCGGTCAGTTGCAAAGATTTGCTATTCTTCGTGCCTTACTCACGGCACCCGAATACCTGCTTTTAGATGAACCAGTTACAGCACTTGATGTGCTTGTACAAAAAAAAATTGCAGAAGAATTAAAAGAAATCAATACGAAAGAAAATCTTGGAATGTTTTTTGTTTCCCATGATTTAGGATTTTTGTCTTATATGTGCGATAAAATTTTTGTTTTGGATGGAGGTGAAATTGTAGAATTTGGCCCGACAAAAGAAATACTTTCTAATCCAAAATCAAAACTATTGCAAAGTTTACTTGTGGCAAGAAATCATTCATTTGCCGGTGCTGCTTCTTCTTCCGAATCATCTAACTGAGTTCGTTTGGCCTCAGCAAATTTTTTGGCAATGTCTCTTCGTCTCGCAATTACTTTTGAAGATACTGTCGCAAAAAAAGGATCATTGGTAAAACTTAGCATCTTTGTATATTCTTCTTCCGCAGTTTCATAATCCGTTACCTTGGACGCTGTTTCTGCAAAATAATAATGAAATTTTTTATCGTAAGGTTTTGGTTTTCCTTCTGCTGTAGTGAGAGTAGTTCTGTTAAAAATTTTATAAGCGATATGGAAATTTCCTTTTTCCATTTCCAAACGAGCAAATCCTAATTTTACATTGGGACTTTCTTCTTCGATCGTTAGTGCTTTTTTTAAATACAGTAAGGCTCGATTCTTTAATCCTGTAGCCAAATAATGATCAGCAAGACGAATTAAGGCTTCCGTATCATAAGGATTTTTTTCAACAGCTAATTTGTAATTGAGGATGGCATAATAAACTTGCCTTGTGATTTCCGATAGAATGGCGATGTGAAGGTAGGTTTTGAAATACTCCGGCATTTCTGCTTTGGCATATTCAAATTCCACTATTGCCAATTCATACTTCATCTCTAAGGAATAGAGTCTTCCTAAATTGTAACGGAAGGGAAAAAATTGGGGATCAAACCGAACCCCAGCTTCCAGGCGTTTGATCACTTCTGCCCTGGCATTCGGTTTCCCGTTGAACAAAAGTTCCATTGTGTCATTGTTCCATTTCCCCGAATTGGTAATGGTATCTGTTCCGTAAGTGAAACTACCGTTGGATTTTGGCGGCTCCCCTTGGAAGAGTTTTCCACGTGCGAGAATGAAATCTTCTTTGTGGTAGATAAAGGAACCATTGGGAAAATCCGAGGTATCAAATTCCTGGTCTTTACCCCAAAGGATCTCAGGGTATTCCTGGTTCCCTATGAGTTTTTGTCCCCAAATCAGTGTAGGGAATAAAAACAGAAGTGCGAGACTGAAGCTATGGAAGAACATGGTGTAGAATGAACCAAACCCTTTTGGAAACAAAAGCGCTTACTATTACTGTCGGCGAAAAGGTCTTACTGAGAGAGATCAATCTTTCTTTTTTTCAGACTGGGCTTGTCGCAGTTCTTGGTGAGAATGGTGCGGGAAAGTCCACCCTCTTAAAAGAAATCTATCACCACTCACTTTCTTCTTCAAAATGGGATTGGACCCAAGGCAAAAAAAAAATAACCTATCTTGGTCATGAACTTGGATTTTATTCCTCTCTCAGTTTAGAGGAAAATTTGGATTATTTTTCCAAGTTAGATGGATTGCCTCCCGATCTCAGGAAACGAAACCTACTTTTAGAAGCTTTTCGTTTGCAAAAAAGAATTTGGGATCCAATCCATACCTTTTCGCGGGGAATGAAACAGAAAGTAGCCATTCTTCGTGCCTTACTATCTTCTGCAGAAGTGGTTTTATTTGATGAACCATTTACAGGTTTAGATGCAGAATCCTCAAAAGTTTTGAGTGCACTTTTAAATGAAGAATCAAAATCAAGACTCATTCTAATTGTTCTCCATTCCGTTCCCAAAGAATTGCAATGTAGCAAACATTTACAAATTGAGAAGGGGAAAGTGTTTGTTACTGACCTTACTTAAAAAAGAATTTTATCTGATTGGCCGTTCGCTTGGGGGAGTGGTTTCCCTTTTTACCTTAAGTGTATCCGTTGTATTTATTTTTTATACCTCGATTGAAGTGAATGAAATGTTGTCCGAAAGAAGCATTCGCGGAATCAAATGGGCCATTATTTTTTTACTCAACTTCGTGATTGTAAGCCAAAGTCTTTGGGAAGAAAGAGAATCCATGGGTTGGGAGGCCAGTCTTTCCTTTGTCAGTCCCATTTCTATGTATTTGGCTAAATCCCTTGCCATTTGGTTTTGTACCATTTTAGTGAATGGAGCCCTTGTCCTTGTTCTTTCTGTTTTCTTTCAAAATATGAGTATAGAAAGGTATTGGGGAGAGTGGTTATTTGCCAACTTGGGAAGTGGGTGTTTGGTCTTTCTTGGAGTTTCACTCGGACTCATTGCCTTTGAAAGTCGTTTGAAAGAAATTATCATTCCTCTTTTACAACTTCCTTTTTCCATCCCCCTGTTCCTATTCGGATTGGAAGCGGAACATCGGTATTGGCTGGAACCAGGGTTTTACCTACCTTCCGTGGGGTTACTTTTGTTTTTTATGTTATTTTATGCTACACTTGGTTCGGTGATGATTGAGATTCTTAGGAATGAGCATTAAGACCTTGTTTTCTCCTAGAATTTCTTTCTATCTCTGAAAATCTGGAAAAAAATGGAACGTAAAATTCGGATATTTCCCCCTGTTATTGACATTGGTTTTTATCTCGTCGTTTGTACGTCGCTTATCTTTGCCGTCATTACTTCGTTAGTGTACCCTAACGTCATTTTGGAGCAGGGTTTAAGTCACAGGATATTTTACTTTCATGTTCCAGTCGCCTGGGTTGCGTTATATGGCCCCATACTTTCCTTTGTTTTTTCTTTGATTTTCCTTTTCACTCGGAATCTGCTTTGGGACAGGCTTGCTTTTACGGCAAACCAACTTTCTTTTTTATTTGCCGTTGGCGTTTTGTTTTCTGGTCCTATTTGGGCGTATAGTGCCTGGGGAGTTCCTTGGGATAAAACAGATGCTAGGTTGCAGTCTTTTTTTATTCTTTGTATTTCTCTTTTAAGTTATTTTATCTTTCGGTATTTAGTTCCTGCTAAAAATAAAAAAGCAATCCTATCTGCTTATCTTTCTGTACTTTGTGCAGTGAGTGCCATCCTTACTTGGGGAGCCATTCGATGGATCGAAAACCCAGGGAACCATCCAGGGAGTGTGCTCGGGAAAGGGGGAATGGATTCGGATATGAAACAAAGTATGTGGCTTGGCGTCTTAGCCTTCCACTTCCTATTTCTTTTCCTTTTTCTTGTTTCCAACCGCACTGAAAAAATCCAAGATATCAGATCCAAACTGAAATCGGAATTGGAATAAACCATGGGCACAGAAGAATCGGCGCATACCATCCTCATCGTAGATGATGTTCCAGAAAATGTGGAACTTTTGAAATACCTTTTGCAACAAGAAGGTTTCAAAACCTATACCGCATTTTCTGCAGAAGAAGCGCGCCTTGTTCTATTAAATACCGCCATAGACACACTTTTGTTAGATGTAAATATGCCCGTTCAGGATGGGTTTTCCTTTTGTCGGGAACTTCGTACGATGGATCAGTTCAAACTGCTTCCAATTCTATTTATCACATCGATAGAAAGAGAAGTGGGATTTCAAGAAGCGATGAAAAATGGTGGGGATGATTTTATCAACAAACCATTTAACAAAAGAGAATTGGTAGCAAAAATTCATTCCGTGATTCGTTTGAAAGATTTACAGGACGAGTTGTACAGACAAAAAAGTAAATACGAAAAAGAATTACAAACTGCAAGAAGAGTCCAAGACCAACTAATTCCCGAAAAAAGTTTTATTTGGAATGGAATCAAAGCTCAAACTTTGTTTCATCCCTATTTACAAATTGGTGGTGACTTTGTTGATTCTTGGATCGAAGAGAAAAAACTCCACATTGTGATTGCTGATTGTTCGGGGCATGGACCAAGTGCAGCCCTCATTGGTGCCATGTTTAAGATGCAACTTTTTAACTTGGTATCTAGTATGGGACTACGGGAACGTGTGGAACACCTGCGAAAAAATATGGAGTTAGTTTTACCAGAAGACTATGCCATTACCTTTTGTTATGCGATCCTTGACCAAGATTTGAAACTTTCTTATATTAATGGCGGGCATCCCGCACCGATTGTATATATAGATGGAGAAACCAAATTCTTAAAAGGAATGAGCCCTATGATTATGGGTATCAATTTTGTGACCAATGATGAAGTACAAACCGTTCAGTTAAAAACTGGATCTTTGTTTTTTATGTATACGGATGGGGCAAGTGAAGCAATGAACCCAAAATCTGAATACATTACAGAAGAGGGAATGAAAGAGATATTCCATGAATCTGTAAAAGTTGGTACTGATATTTTACCAACCGTACAAAATAAGATTTTAGAATTCTGTGGATCTTCCACTCCAAGTGATGATATGGCTATGGTGTGTATACAATTATGATTCCAACTCCCAGTTATAAGGGTAAAGTAAGAGATGTTTTTGATTTAGGAGATTCACTCCTACTTGTGGCCACTGACCGTATCTCTGCCTTTGATGTTGTGTTTGAAGAGCCCGTTTTAGATAAAGGAAAAATTCTAACACGAATTTCCACAGCTTGGTTTCGCCAATTTCCGAATATTGAAAACCATTTGATCACAGATGATTTCACTCAGTTTCCTCCTCCTTTCCAAAAAGAAGATTCCCTCCAAGGTAGATCAGTTCTTGTCAAAAAAGCAAAACGGATCAATTTCGAATGTGTGGTGCGTGGTTATTTGACTGGATCCGCTTGGAAGGAATACAAATCGGAAGGAACCATTGCCCATGTTGCTTATCCAAAAGGCCTACAAGAATCGTATCGATTTGAAACACCTATCTTTACACCGGCTCGGAAAAATGATTCCGGCCACGATGAAAATGTAAGTGAATCCACCATGGAAAAAGAAGTAGGAGAAACACTCTATTCTGAACTGAAAAGTCTCTCTCTTGCTATTTATAACAAAGCCCATGTTCTTATGGCAAAACAAGGAATCCTTCTTTGTGATACTAAATTTGAATTTGGACTCATCGATGGAAAACCGATCCTCATCGATGAAATCCTCACCCCAGATTCGTCCAGGTATTGGGACGCATCCACTTACGAACTCGGAAAAACTCCCGCCAGTTTTGATAAACAAATCCTCAGGAATTGGCTCGAATCGACAGATTGGGACAAAAATCCACCGGCTCCCCATTTGCCCGAATCCTTGATCCTGGAACTACGTAAAAAATACTTGGAATTGGAAGATAAAATCACGCTATGTTTGTCGCAAAAATAAATGTTACCCTCAAAGAATCCGTTCTTGATCCGCAAGGACAAACGGTTCTCCGCACCTTGCATGACCAAGGGAAAAATACTGTTACCGACTTAAGAGTGGGAAAATACATCGAAATGAAAATCGATGCGAGCTCTCAGTCAGTGGCAGAAGCACTTGCAAAAGAAATTTGTGAATCTGTGCTCGTCAACCAAGTGATTGAGGCCTACCGTTTGGTTGTGGAGAAATTATGAAGGTTCGGGTGGTCACCTTTCCTGGTTCCAATTGTGATAAGGATGTAGGGACAGTACTTGCCACAGAATTTGGTGCTACCGTAGATTACACTTGGTATAAGGATTCTTTTACGGACCTTCCGGACCTTGTGGTCCTTCCCGGTGGATTTTCTTTTGGTGACTACTTACGTTGCGGTGCCATGGCTAAATTTTCCAATGCTATGGAATCAGTAGTTTCTTATGCAAAAAAAGGGGGAAAGGTTTTAGGAGTTTGTAATGGATTCCAAATATTAACAGAATCGGGACTGCTTCCCGGTGCGCTCCTACATAACAGAACCCTAAAATACATTTGCAAAGATGTAGAACTCATTCCTGTCGCAGAAAACAAAATTGCGAAAGGTCTTCAGGGGCATTTAAGCATTCCCATTGCTCATGGAGAAGGTGCCTATTTTGCTGATTCAGAAACATTAGAACGATTAGAAAAAAATGGCCAAGTGGTCTTTCGTTACAAAGAAAATCCAAATGGATCCTTACATGATATCGCAGGGATTTGTAATGAAGCGGGAAATGTATTAGGTATGATGCCTCATCCAGAAAGAGCAGTGAATCCCTATACGGGAAAGATGGATGGAAAACAAATCTTAGAAGCTCTATTAAAAAAATAAAAATTTTGTAACCTTTTCTTGCTTTTTCGTCTGATTGAATTACAAGGGAAGGTATGCGATTTCAAGAAGACTCAATAGATTGCGTGGACTTCATCCTAAAGAAGGATGAAGTATTGACCATCATCTTAGGTGGAGGGAAAGGAACTCGTTTATTACCACTTACGGAAAAAAGATCCAAACCTGCTGTGAGTTTTGGAGGAAAATACCGACTCATTGACATTCCCATTTCTAACTCACTTAACAGTGGTTTTGAAAAGATTTTCATCCTTACCCAGTTCAATTCCTATTCTCTAAACCGCCATATCAACAGAACTTACGCAACGAACAACATCCACCAAAAGAGTTTTGTGGAAATCATAGCTGCCGAACAAACAGTATCAAGTGCCAATTGGTTTGAAGGAACAGCGGATGCCGTAAGGAAAGTCCTTCCTTATATCAGAGAACAAAAACCCAAATACGTTCTTATATTGTCTGGGGACCAATTGTACAATATGGATCTTTCTGATTTTATGCAGAGTCATTTGATGGATCCAGAAACAGAAATTTCTGTGGCTACCAATGCCATTGCGGAAGACCAAATTTTTGGACTTGGCATTGTGAACGCGGGAGTGGGTGGGTTCATCCAAGAATTTATAGAAAAACCACAAGACCTAACCCAAGTGGAATCATGCCGCACTAAAAATGGATCCTTCCTTGCCAATATGGGGATTTATATTTTTAATACCTCCACATTGATTGATGTATTAGAAGATCGGAATATGGCCGATTTTGGAAAGGAGATCCTTCCTAAGGCCATACGAGAAAGAAAGGTAAAAGCGTATACTTACGACGGTTATTGGGAAGATATCGGAACCATCAAAGCTTTTTACGAAGCCAATTTGATGTTAACAGACCACATTCCTAAGTTTAATCTTTATTTGGAAAAAACTCCTATCTATACAAGAGCTAGGGCACTTCCTCCTTCCAAAATCATCCAAGCTGTGGTCAACCAAGCTCTCATTTCGGAAGGGACCATTCTTAACCAATGTGAGGTGCACCGTTCCATCATTGGGGTGCGCCAGCTCATCGCTTCGGGAACCAAAATCTATGACTCCATCATCATGGGCCTTGATCACTACGGATACTTCGATCGTAAGTCAGGAAAAATTCCTATTGGAATTGGACCTAACTGCGAAATACGACGGACAATTGTCGATAAAGACTGCGCTATTGGAGCCAACGTTCGGCTGTTAAACGAACAAAATCTGCAAGAATATGAAGATGAGTATGTGCGGATTCGGGAGGGAATTATTGTCGTTCCGCGCCATACTGCCATTCCCGACGGTTATACAATCTAAGTCAAATTGACATATTTCGGGCAAATGTACGTCAAAATTACCTGATATTGTCTCAAATTTAGGGATTTTGACTTGTCAGTTTTGAACTTAGTTCTAGTCTGGACGAAAGGGAACCATGTTCACAACGGAATCAACGGAAGGAAACCAGTTTTGGAACGAGACATACTTTGTCCCTCATTTCCAACCCATCGTCAATGCGATCAATCGCTCGATTTCTGCCTACGAAGTACTGGGTAGGCAGTTCAATCCGGAAAAAAACACCTACCACTCTTTAGGTGGGCTTTTCCACAATCGGGACCAGGATCCGGTTCCGGTCTACAATATTGACCGCATCCTTAGGGAAAAGGCAGTACAAACCTTAAAAGAAAGTTCGTTACGAACCAAACTATTCTTCAATATGATGCCAAACTTTCTTTCCCGTGTGCATCATACCGATCTATTTGCAGAAAACTTCCATATCATCCAACTCATCGAAAAGTATGGAATTGATCGCAACCAAGTAGTGATTGAAATCACGGAAGATGAGTTTGATGGATCCATAGATCGCCTCATTCAAATTGTCCAAATCTTTCGGGACTACGGTCTGAAAATTGCCATCGATGATTTGGGGACGGGATTTTCTAATTTAGAACGGATTGGATACCTTCACCCTGATATCATGAAGGTGGACATTCGCATTATGAGAGAAAGTTTGAATAAAAATTCATTCAAACAAGTTCTCGGTGCCATTTCAGAAATGTCTCAAAAGCTTGGAAGCCAACTTCTTTTTGAAGGGATTGAAACAGAAGAAGAGGTGAACCTTGCCCTTTCTATGGGAGCAAATCTTTTGCAAGGTTACTATTTCTCGACCCCAAACCCACACTTTCTAAACCGTAATACTTTTTCTGATAAAATGAAAACAGTTTTAGAAAACTTCTCTAGTGTTCGGTCCCGGGAACTTCGGGAAAAGGGTGTCAGGGAACAAAGGATCATTGACCAACTCCAAGACCTTTTTTACGAACTTTCGGATACCAAAGAAGATGATTTTTCCTACCGATTTGGCCAAATCCTTGGCTCGTTGCCAAGAGAAATCCTAAAGGTCTTTGTTTGTGATGCAGAAGGCTATCAAATCACTCCCACTTACGATTTGGATCGAATGAACGGCGGGTATTTGGAACGTTCTCGTCAAATTGGAAACAATTATGCTTGGAAACCTTATTTTCTCAAACACAAAGAGGAATCGGAACGGTTCCGTAAAAAATGGGGTGTCACTTACCCTTTGTATGATATTTCGAACCAAAACCAATATGTGATTTTTACCTTCTCGCTTATGGATGGAAAGATCCTGATTGCCCAGGTAGGTTGGTCGGAATAGAATCTTGTTTTTTTTGAGTGGTGCTTTTTCCTGGTAGAAGGGATTCGTCTAAAATATAGAATCATTCTAAATATATACAAAACAGGATACCACCTTGTCCGCTATTCTCGAAATTAAATCTCTACATGCCAATGTAGGGGACAAAACGATCCTCCGGGGGGTTAATCTGACCATAGGTCCTGGCGAAGTCCATGCCATTATGGGACCCAATGGATCTGGAAAGAGTACTCTTTCCAATGTCATTCTCGGCCATCCGAAATATTCAATTACTTCTGGAGACATCCTCTTTCGGGGGGAGTCCATTTTAAATAAAACAACAGATGAAAGAGCAAGGCTCGGATTATTTTTATCCTTCCAATACCCAACTGCCCTACCGGGTGTTACTATCGGAAATTTTTTAAAATCCATCCTCAAGGCACATAGAGGAAAAGACGTTCCAGTAAAAGAATTCAAACAAGAATTAAAACAATCCATGGATCTACTCGAAGTTCCCCAGTCGTTTATCGGTCGTTATGTGAATGATGGTTTTTCTGGTGGCGAAAAAAAACGGGCTGAAATTTTACAAATGAGTTTGTTAAAACCAGTTCTTTCCATTTTGGATGAAACTGATTCTGGTCTTGATATAGATGCTCTTCGTATTGTTTCGGAAGGAATTAATTCCAACAGAAATCCGGAACGTTCCATTTTACTCATCACTCACTACCAACGTATGTTGAACTATATTGTGCCGGATTTTGTACATGTATTTGCAGATGGAAGAATTTTAGAAACTGGTGGCAAAGATCTTTCCTTAAAATTAGAAGAAGTGGGTTATGATTGGATTTTGGAGAGAGAAGGAGTCAAATGAATTCCTCACTCACGAGAAATCGATTGGTTCTCTCAAAAGAACGAACAAAAGTATTTCGCAAGTCCATTTTAGAAATTTGGAACCAATTAGAAATTCCGACCGATTCCAATGAGTCTTGGAGAAAATTTCCCTTAGGTGCAGTGGATTGGAAGGAATTACAATTTGATCCCAAAGATATTTTTTCCGCGTCTGAAGAAAACTCCACAGAATCTTTGTTATCCGAGGAAGTGATCGATGGAATCCTTTCTGATATTTTAAAATACATACCGAAAGATTATTTTGCTTATTTAAGTTTGCTTGCCGCACCAAGTTATGAACTCATTCTTGTGGACGAAGGCGAGAGTGAGTTTGGTTTTGAAGAATTGGGAGATTTGCCAAAGTTTTCTGTTCGTATCTTTTATTTGAAATCGGGTCGAACTGCAAAAACGGAAATACGATTAGAAAACATTCACGAAACTGACGCCCTACATATGACTTCTTCTTTAGACTTTTATATCGCAGAAGAGTCGTCCTATTGGGAAATTTTAGATAGAGAATCAAGTGATTTAGATTTATACCGGTTTCGTAATGTTTCGATACTCTCTCGATCTGACTCTCAAGTGAAATTTCACCATTTCCCCATCGGGGGTTTTCGTTCGAAATTGTTTTTACATGCCCACTTACTGGGAAAAGGTGCGGAAGTGATTGTGGATGGAGTTTCTGCCCTTGGGGGAAGAAATCTCAAAGATTTGGAAATGGAAATGTACCACCATGCGGATCATACCACAAGCAAAATCAGTTATAAGGCAATCGTTACAGACAAATCTCACCATATTTTTACAGGAAATTTGATTATTCCACCAAACTTAAAAAAGGTGACTGCACACCAAGAATCATTTAATCTTTCTTTAAATAAAAAAGCAAGAGCCGAAGCAAATCCAAAATTGGAAGTGCTCGCAGAAGATGTATCTTGCACTCACGGAGCCACAGTGGGTGATATTGATGAAGAACAGTACTTTTATCTTCTTTCTCGTGGTTTAACTCCTGCCGAGTCCAAGTCCTTACTTGTGACTGCTTTTTACGGTGAGACCATCCATTCCATTGGTTTTTCTGAAGAAGTGAAATTGTCATTGGAATCTCAGATCAGAGAGATTCTTGTAGGAGGCAAATAATGGCCTTTAAAAAGTTAATCTCTGTAACGGATGTAAAGGAAGGTAGTTTGGTCGTTGTCAAAACCCGCCATTTCCCTGTAGTAGTGACTCGAGTTGAGGGAGAATATTACGCCTTTGAAGATTCTTGTACTCATGATGGAGAAGAAATCTCTTGTGGAAAATTGGAAGGTTGTGTTATCACTTGCCCCAGACATTTTGCGAAATTTGATGTCCGCAGTGGAGAGGTATTGGCCCTGCCTGCTACAGAACCACTGGTGATCTTTCCTGTTCGAGTAGTGGGTGATGATTTGGAAGTGGATTTGGAGGCTGTATGAGTTTAGATCCTTACCAAATACGAAAAGACTTCCCAATTCTTTCTCGCATTTTACCAAACGGAAAACCCCTGGTGTATTTAGACAATGGGGCATCCTCACAAAAACCAAAATCGGTCATTGATGCAACTAACGACTATTATACAAATGATAATGCTAATATTCATAGAGGTGTGTATTACCTTTCTCAACATGCCACCGAACTTTTTGAACGTACAAGAATCAAAACTTCTCATTTTTTCCAGGCTCAATGTGCCAAGGCAATTATCTTCACTCGTGGAACAACAGATTCGATAAACCTCGTCGCACAGGCCTGGGGTAGAACCAATATTGGAGAAGGGGATGAGATTGTTTTATCTGTCCAAGAACACCACTCCAATTTAGTACCTTGGCAAATGTTAGCCTTAGAGAAAAAAGCTTTTTTAAAATTCATTCCGATTCAGGAAGATACCACTTACGACTTATCAAACCTAAATGAGATCATCACCAAACGAACAAAACTCGTTGCGATAAGCCAAATGTCCAATGTGACAGGTACGATCCACGACCTAACAAAGATTATCGATCGAGTTCGGCAAGTGGGAGCCAAAATTTTGGTCGATGGGGCACAGGCTGCCTGCCATATGCCAATTCATTTGGTAGATATGGATGTTGATTTTTATGCTTTTTCTGGCCACAAAATGCTCGGTCCCACAGGTGTCGGAGTGCTCTTTGGCAAAGAAGAAATTTTGGAAGCAATGCCCCCTTGGCTTGGTGGTGGGGATATGATTGAATCTGTGGAACTAGAAAGTTCTACCTATGCGGCTCTCCCTGCAAAACTGGAAGCTGGTACTCCAAATATCGCAGGTGTGATTGGATTTAGTCATGCATTAGATTATTTACAAAAAATAGGAATGAAGAATATCAAAGAACACGAACGGATGTTAACCGAATATGCCTTAGAAAGGTTAAATCTGATTGGTGGACTTCAAATTTATGGAACGGAAGATTTAGACAAAAGAGGGGGAGTGGTTTCATTTACTATGGATGGAATCCATCCACATGATGTCGGCTCCATCTTAGACGAGGAAGGAGTTGCCATTCGAGTGGGTCACCACTGCTGTCAACCACTGATGAAACAATTAAACATTCCTGGAACCTGTCGTGCTTCGTTCTATCTTTACAATACAAAAGAAGATATCGATGCCTTAGTTCATTCTATTGATAAAGTAAAATCAATATTCGGTCGTGTCGCAAGAAAGTAACTTAGAAGATTTCCTGCGTTGGAAATCCTTTGCAGTTTGGAAAAAACCAGAGGGAGAACATCGAATAGTAAAAGGACTGAATCCTCTCTGTGGGGATGAAATTATATTTTACTACCAATGGGAAAAGGACAATTCCCTCCAAATTTTAGGAATCGGTGGTGAGTCTTGTTCGATTTGTTCTGCGGCTGCAGGACTCCTCTTTAAAAATAAAACAGCACTTAAGCAGAAGGATTTTCAGTCTTACTTACAAGAGAGAAAAAATTTTTTAGATGGGGTGGATTCTCGCTTGTTTCAAGATCCAGAAGAGATATCCTTTTTTAAAACCCTTCGAACCCATCCTGGTCGTTATCGTTGTGGGCTTTTGCCCTGGCAAACCTTAGTAAAATTGAGTGAGGAAATGATATGATACGTGATCCTGAAACAGAAAAAGAATGGGAAGTATTCCATAGTGTTCGCATGGTAGAAGATCCAGAAATTGGAATTTCACTGATTGAACTAGGTCTTATTTATGATATCAAAGTGGAAGGGGAAAAAGCGGACATCACCATGACCTACACTTCTCTTGCTTGTCCTGCAGGTCCGCAGATGAAACAAGACATTGAAAACCATGCACTCCGTGTAGACGGAATTACTGAAGCTGTTGTCCATGTGGTTTGGAATCCGAAATGGGAACCTCGTGCCATGGCAAGTGAAGAAGCTAAAATGCAAATGGGGATCTTCGATTGAATTTTAAATTTGGAACTAGGATTCTACTGGTTCTCTTACTTTCGTTTAACGGTTGTGAGTCGATTTCTTTCCTCCAAAATTCGTTTCAATCCAAACCTACAAATGCTTTTGTTATTCCACAAATTGAAGGTGCTTCTGATAAACGCGACCGGTATGAATTTACTGGAAAAGAAATCATTATCGCTTCAGACCATCCATTGGCTTCTCAAGCAGGAATGGAGGTTTGGAAACAAGGTGGAAATGTGGTGGATGTATTTGCCGCTGCAAGTTTTGCCATCTCTGTCCTTCGTCCTCACTCTACAGGGTTATTTGGCGGTGGATTTGCTGTTGTTTATTTACCATCAAAAGGGAAGTGGGCCTATGATTTTCGGGAACGTTCCCCAAAAAAAGGTGTATCCTCATTTTATTTGAACGAGGATGGGACTGTCATCCCAGAGAAAACTCTAAAAGGAGCTTATAGTGCTGGAGTTCCAGGAACGGTGCAAGGGATTTTACAAATCCAGAAACAACATGGAAAACTACCATTAAGTTCTGTTATTGCACCTGCAATTCGTTATGCGAGAAATGGGTTTTCAGTTTATGGGGATTTAGCTTTTGCCGTCTCTAAAACTTGGTCTCAAATGAACCCGACCATGCAAATCGTTTTTGGGATTGATAACCGTCCCATAAGGGAAGGAGAACTTCTTTTGCAAGAAGATCTTGCCAAAACATTAGAACGAATCGTTGAAAATGCAGAAAAGGAATTTGTGGATGGGAAAACGGTTCAGTTGGTTTCAGATTACTATTCCGAGTTTCAAGAATTTATCACAGCCGAAGATTTTAAAAATTACCAAGTAAAGGTAAGTGAACCTTTGGCAAGTAATGTTTGGGGACATACCCTTCTTACCATGCCTCCCCCTAGTTCAGGGGTCCATCTTGTGACAATGATGCATTTGTATTCCGAAATGCAAAATCGTAATTCATTTCCCAAGGGAGATGTAGGAGAAATGATTCGTATTACGGAAGCTATGCGAGTGGCTTACCGAGATCGTGCGGAACTTGGTGGAGATCCTCTATTCACAAATATTCCTGTTTCTAAACTTTTGTCGCAAACATATGCCAAAGAGGAGACAAACGAAATTGAAAGGAAAGTTGTTTCTGGAAGTTGGCCTTCTCCGAGTGATGAAACGAAAAAACCAGAATCTTATAACACCACGCATATCTCTATTCTTGATAAAGAAGGAAATGCAGTTTCTACAACCCAGTCTGTGAATGGAATCTTTGGTGCTGTCCAAATGGTCAAAGGAACAGGACTTATTTTAAACAATACCATGGACGATTTTGCCGTGGCTCCAGGAGTGCCTAACCTGTATGGCCTAGTTGGTTCTAAAGCCAATTCAATCGAACCTGGGAAAACTCCCCTCTCTAGTATGAGTCCAAGTATCCTTCTCGAACCATCGGGAAAAACAAAGATAGTGATTGGTGCCCCCGGTGGTTCTCAGATTCCTACTTCTATTTTTAATACACTCTACCGGTATTTGATTCAAAAACGTGATCTTTATGAAAGTGTTTCCTATCCACGGATCCACCACCAGTTTAGGCCCGATCGGATTTTTTTGGATCCGGAAATAAAAGACAGTTATCCTCAGTCGGAATTACCCTTTTATCAAGTCCAATATATTAGGCATCGTGCGAAAGTATTTGCCATAACGAGAGAGGGGGACCGCTTGATCGGCGTGTCTGATCCCAAAGGGGAAGGAGTCCCTTTAGGTTTTTAAACCATGAAACGAAAGTTATTAACATCAACAAAAAAGAATTCAACCAATAGTTTATTATCAAAAGAATATAGAGCCTGTTTGCTAAGCGCCAAACATGGATTAGAAAGGGAAAGTGTGAGGGTGGATGGAAAATCGCAAATTTCGCAAAAACCACATCCAAAAGCCTTAGGATCAAGCCTTACTCATCCGTTAATCAAAACGGATTTTGCCGAAGCGCAAATTGAGTATGCTACCAATATTCACAAATCCATTCCCGATGCCTTAAAAGAACTTACTGAGTTACATGCCTTTACTGCAAAGAACTTAGAATCGGAATACCTTTGGCCATTCAGTATGCCACCAATTTTACCTGCTGAGAATAAAATTGAAGTAGGAAATTATGGAACTTCAGCAGAAGGGCGGAAAAAAACCATCTATCGCAATGGCCTTGGGCATCGGTATGGAAAAAAAATGCAAACCATCTCTGGGGTTCATTACAATATCTCTTTCGATACTTGTTTATTGTCCATTGTCTCGGAAAAAAGATTTAAAAAACCATTAACTCCTGAAACAAAATCACAAATCTATTTTGATACCATTCGGAATTTTTATAGAATTTCTCCCGCATTATTATATTTATTTGGTTCATCAAGTTTAACAGACATAACATTTACGGAAGAGAATAAACAGATTAAAAAAAGTGATTCAAAAACCCTCAAAGCTCCATTTGCAACTACACTGCGATTGTCTAGCATTGGTTATACGAGCAAAGTCCAGGGGAAATATCCTATCTCCGTTAATTCTTTGGAAGAATATGCGTATGGGATGTGTCATGTAGTTTCCAAGTCCTATTCTCTCTACAAACAGTATAATGGGAAACCAACGAACCAACTCAATGACCATATTTTGCAGTTAGAAAACGAATACTATTCTCTCGTTCGACCCAAACAAGTTCCGAAAGGAGAGGAAAGGGTAGTGGATGCACTTGTGGAAAGAGGTGTAGAGTATTTAGAAATCCGTCTTTTGGATTTGGATCCATTTTCACCCATTGGTGTTGAAGAAAACCGCCTTTATTTTTTACATTTAGTTTTACTCTATTGTATGTTAAATGAATCACCTAAATCTGATTTGGCGGAAATGGCAGATTGGAGAAAAAACCAAGAAGTGACCACTTGGTTTGGAAGAAAAGAAGATACAAAGGTTCAATTTTTAGGAAAGGAAATCCCATTACGGGAATTGGTTTACCAACTTTTTGTGGAAATCCAACCCATAGCCGACCTTTTAGATGAAAATGATGCAAGCGGCCCCTTTAGTAAAGCTTGGGAGGCACAGTGGGAAAAATGGGATGATCCTAGTCATTTAGGGTCAGAGATGTCTGAGTTAGATTTAGAAATTCATAAATCAAGTTTCCGTGAGTTTGGGCTCACACTTGCCAAATCACATAAGGAAGAATTGTTACAGTATTCCCTTTCTCCTAACAAAATCAAATACTTCGAAGACCTAAGTGTTCAGTCGATTTACGAACAACAAAAGATCGAAACATTGGAAGGAAGCCATTTAAAGAAAAATCAAAAACCCATCCAAATCAAACCTTTAAAACTGTGTAGTGGAGTTTGAAAAAGTGAACGATACAAAAGCCTTGCCTTCTGGTTTTGAAGATTTAGAAATTTCCACACAAATCATCATTCGGGATGCAATGGCTCGGGGCATTACAGTTGAAATGGTAGATAGAAAAGAAAACTTTCTACGGCTGAAACAAGGGTCGCATATAGAATTTGTCAAAGAGGCAAGTAAAACCCGTTTAGATAGCCTTATGACTTATCTAGTGATGGAGAATAAAATTGCCTCCAAATTGGTGTTAGATGAAAATGGGATTCGTGTTCCGATAGGAAGAAATTATTCTTCATTAGAAGATGCGCTTAAAGATTATGAATTCTTTTTAGACAAAAAGAAGGTGATCAAACCTGTTACCACTAACTTTGGATTAGGAATTGGAATTTCTAACCCAGGGGATTCCAAAGAAAAATTTACAAACTTCGTGCAAGTGGCCCTCGGACTTTCCAGTTCCATTATCATTGAGGAATTTATTGAAGGCCCTGAGTATCGGTTTTTAGTATTAGGTGAAGAAGTGATTGCTGTTTGCAACCGAGTGCCAGCCAATGTGGTGGGTGATGGGAAAAGCTCCATCAGGCAATTGATTGTTAAGAAAAATGAAGATCCCAGGCGCGGGGAAGGCCACAAAACCGCTTTGGAAAAAATACAAATGTCTGCTGTGGAAGAAGCCATCTTAAAAGACCAGGCTTTGGATTTTGACTCGATTCCAGATTTGGGTAAACAAATTTTTCTTAGGAAAAATTCCAATATTTCTACAGGCGGAGATTCCTTGGATATGACCGATGCAGTACATCCAGAATTCAAATCCATTGCTGTTTCTTGTGCAAAGGCGGCAGGTGCTGTGATTTGTGGGATTGATATCATTTCCTCACAAATAGAATTGAAACCGGATCCAAAAACTTATGCCATTCTTGAAATCAACTTCAATCCGGTTTTATACATCCATGAATTTCCTTATTCCGGCAAACCAAGGTTTGTGGGAGATAAGATCTTAGATTTACTTGGATTTACTTGATCTTTTATATGCTGACTTAGAATCTTTAAGTTTGTCTGTTTTTTTTTAAATAGATTCTAGAGAGGATATGCACTTAAGGTTTGTTTGTTGATGGATTCAATTACCAAGACCTAGTTTATTTTTTAAGAATATTTGGATCTGAGGTAGGCAATGATATCTGCGGATTCATACATTTGTACAGACCCATCCACAAGAAAAGGAACTTGGGACTGGCCTCCGAGTCGTACCACTTCGGCCCTGCCCGGTGTCCCGTAGGATGCCTCTACAAATTCTATATCCTTACCCAAGACAAGCCCAAGGGATTCGGCAGCGCGAATCACTCGTTGGCAGTAAGGGCAAGTGTCATACTGGTAGAGGCGAATCATGAAATTAGCCCGCTTTTTTTGTTAGTTCACCCGACTGGGCCATTTGGATGGTGATGTCATGACCACCAACAAATTCACCCTTAATATAAAGTTGAGGGATGGTGGGCCAGTTGGTGTATTCTTTAATTCCTTCTCTGATTTTCATATCAGATAGAACATTAAACGAACCGAAAGGAATTCCAAGTTGTTTTAGGGTTGTTACAACACCTGCAGAGAATCCGCATTGTGGCATTTCTGGTGTTCCTTTCATAAAAAGAAAAACATTTTCTGATTTTATTAAGGATTCAATTTTATCCTTTAACTCTTGTTCCATGGTTATTCGCTCCTAGTTTCCAATGCCAATGCATGGATTTCTTCTTTTAATTCATCTTTCAAAGTGGCATAGACCATACGGTGTTGTTCTATGAGACCTTTGCCAGTAAATCCGGCAAAAGTAACCACAGCTTTGATATGGACTCCATCCCGATAGGGATCTAAAATTTCCACTTTGCAGCCAGGTAGGCCATCTTCAATTTTCTTTTGGATTTCAGGGATTGTCATCCTATAGCTTTCCTCCCATCCAAGATTGGTGGGCTTTGATAAATTCAAGATATTCCTTAGGCACTTCCGGTAAAACAGAATTCTTTACCGATGGCAGTGAAAGTAGAGTTTCACTCCATTTTTGGATTTTTGGAAAATCTCCAAGTAAATAGAATTCTCTGTTATGGTCTGCCAAAAATTGCATACGCATAAAGAACGGGGCGAAGGCAGTGTCTACTAAATGCATTTTGGAACCAGAAAAGTAAAAGGTCGAACCAGTGGGCGTGGGAAGTCCTGCTTCTAAAATTTTGAATTTGGAAAGGAGTTCGTCCCTTTTTTTATCTGAGTCTATTTTTTCTTTGGCCATTGTCCATCCGTACTGGTCCACAAGAAGGGCACTGGCAAATTCTGTCCAGGAACGGTGTTTGGCTCTTTGGATGGGATCTGTCGGGTGAAGCGCTGGTGTATTGGTTTCATCTAAATATTCATTGATCACTGCTGATTCAAAAATCACATCGTCTCCTATCTGTAAGACGGGAACTTTTCCAAAAGGAGAAATCTTTAAAAACCACTCTGGTTTGTTTGTTAGGTCAATGTATTTGATATCGTAATCTACTTTTTTCTCTAAAAGATTAATCACAGAACGTTGGACAAAAGGGCAAAGTTTAAAACTAACAAGAACGGGTTTGGTCATATCAATTAGACTGGTGTTCGGGAGAAGATAGATCCATTTCTAATGCGTGGAGGCCTTTTTTAAATTCCTCCCCAAGTTCGGCGTAGACCGCTCGGTGGTTTTCCACAGTGGACTTACCTATAAATTTGGAGGAGACCATTTGCAATCGGAAATGGGTTTCCTTGGATCCTTTTGTCATACCGGGATGTCCCGCATGTTCCAGGGAAACATCGGTAAGACTAAAACTTTGAGGTGCAAATTGATTCTTTAGGATGGATTCCATCCGAGTTTGTCTTGATTCTTTAGTTTCTGATTCCATAACCAATTTTCATTAACCTCACATTGATAAAAAAGAGTACAGCCGAAAGTAAAATGATAAAGCCAAACGAAAAATATAAATTCACATCAGTAACCCCGATAAATCCATAACGAAACAAATTTACCATATAAAGGATAGGATTACAATAGGAAACGGTCTGCCAAAATCCAGGAAGGTTTTTTACAGAGTAAAACACACCGCCGAGGTACGTTAAAGGGGTGAGGATAAAGGTGGGGATGATGGTGACATCATCAAATTTTTTGGCAAAAAGAGCATTAAAAAATCCACCAAGGGAAAACAAAATCGATGTCATTAAGACTGTGAATAGGATCACTAAAGGATTATGAAATCTAAGGTTTGTAAAAAATAGGGAAGTAAGTGTAACTAGAGATCCCACAAAAAGTCCCCGAACCACACCACCAAACGTATAACCTATTACGATTGTATATGGTGAAGTGGGTGATACGAGTAACTCTTCTATATTTCTTTGAAACTTACTGGAAAAAAACGAGGATACAACATTGTTATAGGAATTGGTGATGACACTCATCATGATAAGACCTGGTACAATAAATTCAATGTAAGTGAAATCTCCCACTTTTCCAATTTGGCGTCCGACTAGCTCACCAAAGATTAAAAAATATAAAGCCATCGTGATGACTGGTGGGATTAGCGTTTGGACCCAGATACGGATGATGCGAATCCATTCCCTTCTAACAATGGTTTGTAAAGCTGTAAAGTTACTTTTCCACATATTTAGTTTTTTCCTGTAAGAGACAAAAAAAGTTCTTCTAATCGATTGGATTTGTTTCTAAGACTCAAAACTTCCAAATTCAGTTTGGTAAGTTCAGTAAAGAGTTGGTTCACAGATGCTTTTTTATCCAATTGCACTTCGAGAGTATGGTCATCCAACCATTCCCAATGAAATTTTTTGGACATAGGTTTTGATTTGAAGGATTTTTTTAAATCAATGATTAAGGTTTCTTTATCCAAACGATGCAGTAACTTTTTCATCGAGGTGTTTTCTACAATTTCTCCTTTGTCAATGATGGCTATGTTTTTACAGAGGGATTCTGCTTCTTCCAAATAATGGGTGGTAAGAATGATCGTTTTTCCCGCTTGGTTGAGTTCTTTCAAAAATTCCCACATAGACCTTCGGATTTCAATGTCGACACCTGCTGTTGGTTCATCTAAAATAAGAAGTTTTGGATCATGCACTAAGGCTCTGGCAATCATAAGCCTCCGTTTCATTCCCCCACTGAGTTGACCCGCGGCTGACTTTCGTTTATCATAAAGTGATAATTTTTCTAAGTAATATTCAACTTTGTCTTTGGCTTCTTTGTAAGGCATTCCATAGAAACCAGCTTGGTTGATAAGAATCTGTTCTACGGCTTCAAAGATTCCAAAATTAAATTCTTGGGGAACAATTCCTAAATAGGTTTTCGCTAGATCTGGATTTGCGTCGATATCCACTCCGAAGATTTTTGCTTTTCCCCCTGTTTTGTTGATCAGGGAACTCAAGATTCCAATGGTAGTTGATTTTCCAGCGCCGTTCGGTCCAAGCAGGGCAAAAAAGTCTCCTGATTCAACTTTTAAATTGATGGAACGAAGAGCCCTCACTCCATTCGGATAGGTTTTTTCTAAACCTTCCAATTCGATTGCATATTCTTGCATTTATTTTCCTACTAGTTTTCTTGTTAGGTGGTGCGTGGGATATTTTTTGTTTTCCCTATTTTCTTTTCTTAAGAGTTTTTGTTCCTCTTCTGGTAATAAGACTATTTTTTTACATTCTTCGGAGCAACAATTTAGGAGTTCTTTGGCACAGTCCTCACATTGGACAAGAAGGACATGGCATCCCAGGTTTGCACAATTGGTATGGCGGTCACTGGGTTTTCCACAAACATAACAAACGGTCAAAACATCTTCTGTGATTCTTTCTCCGAGCCTATCATCAAAGACAAAATTTTTACCTTTGAATTTAGAGGTGATTCCTGCATCTTGCACTGCTTTTGCGTAATTGATGATTCCCCCCTGGAGTTGGTGCACATGGGAAAACCCTTTGTATTTTAAGTAGGCACTTGCTTTTTCACAACGAATCCCACCCGTACAGTAAAGTAGAATTTTTTTCTCTTTTTCTTCCTTTAAGATACCTTCGACGATTGGTAATTCTTCTCGGAAAGTACCTACATCGGGTAATATGGCATTTTCAAAATGACCCACTTCGGATTCATAATTATTGCGAAGGTCGACAACAATCACGCCCGGTTCTGCGAGAGCCGCGTGAAATTCTAAAGGTGTTAGGTGGGTTCCTACATCCGAGGGATCAAACTGGGAATCATCCAAACCATCCGCTACAATTTTTTTGCGTACTTTGATCGCCAGTTTGATAAAACTTTCCTTTTTGTCTTCTACCGCATCGTTGAAATAGATTTTATTGAGCTCTGGGATGGAATCTACAATCGCCCTTAGTTTGTCATAGTTATCAACAGGTATAGAAAACTGTGCATTGATTCCTTCCTTTGCTAAATAAATTCGCCCAAGGATTCCTAAGTCTTCAAAAACATCATAGAGTTTGTTTCGGAAAGCAAGTGGGTCTTCAATTTTTACATAACGATAGAAGGAGATCACTCTTCTTTCTCTTGAATCTGTGGATACTCGTTTGAGTAAGGTATCTTTATCATAACGATTGAATAAAAATTTTTTCATTTTTTTATCCTCTTTAGTTTTTCTTCTCTTACTTTCCGGAAGGCATTTCTTGTGATTTCAGAAATAGCAGGATGAATGTAAATCATTCCTAAATAGTCGTCTAACTTTGCTTTTAGATACATTCCAAGAACAATTTGGTGGAGAAGATTTGCTGCTTCCTCTCCAATGATATGGGCACCCAGTACCTCTTCTGTTTCTACTGAAACTAGAACTTTGACAAAACCTGAGTTAGACATTCTTGCCATTCCTGTAGCACTTGAGGAATAGGGGTTGATTCCTTTGTAATAAGGAATGTTCTTTCGGATTAGATCTTCTTCTGTAAATCCAATACTTGCTATTTGTGGATGGGTAAAAACTGCTTCGGGCATTGGTGGATACTTGATGGGTGCATTCGTTTTTGAAACATACAAATGGTCGTATAAGTATTCCCCTTCGAAGTTGGCACTGTGGCGAAAAAAATACCTTCCAATCACATCTCCAAAGGCATAGATCCCAGGCTCTGTTGTTTCCAAGTGATCATTTACAAGAATGTAGCCTACATCATTGGTTTTGATATTTGTTTTTTCCAAACCTAAATCATCTGTATTTGGGCGGATCCCCGTTGCTACTAACAATCGTTCTGCTGTATGGATTGTTTCTTTTCCTTCTTTTGTTTTTCCTATGACCTTAAATTCTCCGTTTGTATATTCAACCTTATCGATTTGGTAATGGGATTCAATAGAAAAGGGGAGATGGTTTGAAAGTTCTTTTTTGATATCTCCATCGGCAGTTCGTAATATCTCGGTTCGGGTGAGCCCTGTGACCTTACATCCATAAGCCTGGTAGGCGGCACCAAGTTCCAAGGAAATAAAACCTGCTCCAATGATGAGCAGTGATTTTGGAAATTGGTCTGGTGAAAGGGCTTCTCTTGATGTCCAAAAAGGGATGGTTTTGAGACCAGGAATTTCGGGGATACTTGGTCTTGTGCCAGTCACAACAAATATATGTTTGGCGGTATAAGTTTCATTTCCATCAGAGAGGACACGGTTGTCCACAAACCGGACTTGTTTGGGATAGAAGTCGATATTTGGATTTTTGTCATAGGCAATGGGAATAGAATCGGAATCTTGTTTTACCGTTTCATTCACTCGTCGAAAGATTTTGTCCACATCGGCAATGGGCCTTTCCTTAAAATGCACTGGAAACTTATCCGTATCTTCTGTGATACGAATGAGTTCAGAAGGATAAATGATCATTTTGGAGGGAATACAACCTCGGTTGAGGCAGGTTCCCCCTGGACTTTCTTTTTCAAATACTGCCACGCGTTTGCCTAGGAGCGAGGGGGGAGTGACGAGTTTGGTTCCGGCACCGGCACCAATGACAATGATGTCATATTCTTTCATACCAATTCCAGCTTGAAAATTCGACAGTTTTCTGTAAATGAAGCAAAATCTCTTTTGGCAAATTTAGAAAAAACTGCGAATATTTTTTTCCGGTTCAAATGGATTTGTAGACTCCTCCGTCGGCTCGGACCGAGGCTCCATTGATCATGGAAGACAGGTCGCTTGCAAGAAAGAGAATCACATGGGCAATTTCTTCCGGTTTGGCAAACCTTTGGGCAAGGGAAGTCGGGCGGTTTTCCACAATAAAATCTTTAGCCATCGCCTCATTTGTTTTTCCTTGGGTTTTTGCCAAACTTTGGATGAAATCTTCCACACCCTCCGAAAGTGTCGGACCTGGTAAAACAGAATTCACTCTAACTTGGGTTCCTTTACAAACTTCTGCACTGCCTCGGGAAATAGAAAGTTGAGCGGTTTTACTCATCCCATAATGCACCATCTCAACGGGAATGTTCAGAGCCGATTCACTGGAAACAAATACGATGCGACCATAGTCTCTTTCTAACATTCCTTTCAAATAATGTTGTGTGAGGATAGCCCCACTTAAGACATTGGTTTCATACATCTTTATCCAATCTCCTCTTGTGATTTCAAAAAAAGATTTGGGTTCAAAATAACCGGCGTTATTGATTAGAATATCCACCTCTTTAATTTCTTTCGTAAGTTTCTGAATTCCTTCCTCTAAAGCCAGATCGGCAGAGACTCCTGCCAACTTTGCCTCAGGTTGGATGGATTTGATTTCCGTAATTGCTTTTTCCACTGCAAGATCCGATCTTCCATGAACAAATACAAGAGCACCTTCCTTCGCAAATTGGATTGCCGTTTGGAATCCAATCCCTTTGGTAGATCCTGTTACTAAAACTTTTTTATCTTTAAGACCTGTATTCATTTTGTAATTCCTCTCCGTAAAATTTTACCAATATTTTTTCCTGATTGTAGTTGTACTCTCTTTGGGGTGATGGTACAGTCTTCAATGTTTGAAATACAGACCTGTTTTGTTTGGGATCAAATATAACATGATTAGTTTTCATCTATTTCTCACTTTAAAAACGAATCTACTGATAAGATTTGTTTGTCTACTGAAGTTAGAGCTAAATAGTAACAAACCATATATACCATTTGGATTCCTACAATTTCCCATTTTTCTAACAAACACATTCCAAAAATAAGAGAACACATGAGTAGTCCCGCAAGTAACAAACTCCATTTTGTATTCCAACCAATGAGGATTAAAACACCTAATAGGAGTTCCAGTGGTGGGATCATAAATCCCATAAATGTAACGAGAATGGAAGGAATGGGAGTTGTAGAAAATAATCCCTGAATCCATTCCCTAAAGACTCCATAGTGACTTCCCATTCTTACGATGCCATGCCCAAGAAGGTTGGCTCCAATTGCGATTCTTAACACTAGACTTGCTAATGCGATTCCGTTTGTTTCTATTGCATTCATTTCGTCGGTCTCTTATTCTTGGAAAATCTGTAAACAAAAAATATCCAATAGGATCTATAGTTGACAGATTGAATACTAATCGTATACAATGATTGGATGAATGTATCGATTCGAGACCTGGAAGACTTAAAAACCTTCGTTTTTGTGGTTCAAGAGCGCAGTTTTACGCAAGCCGCAACCAAAATGGGAGTGACGAAGGCAGCGATTGCCAAACGGATTTTAGGATTGGAAAAGACTTGGAAGACCCAACTTTTTTATCGCAATACAAGAAAGGTCGTTCCCACAAGAGAGGCGGAGTTGATTTTTCAAAAGGTAAGCTCCATTCTAGAAAGTGTAAAGGAATTAGAAAATTCATTGGCCAACAAAGACGAGTTAGAGGGAACCCTTCGGGTAACTTGTGTAAGCTCTATGGCTAACAATTTTGTTTCCGAACTGATTGTAAACTTTCAAGAACAAAACCCTAAAATAAAAATACAACTAATCGTTACCGACAGTCTCCTCGATCTTATGGAAGAATCAATAGATATTGGAATTCGTGTCGGACTGGAAATTCCAGTAAACCTTGTTGGTACTTATCTATTTAAAAATCGAATCCTAGCGGTTGTGAGTCCAGACTACCTGAATACGAACCTAGCAATACAGTCACCAAAGGATTTGGAAACACATAATCTTTTGTATTTAGATTTACATAAAGATTTACGATTTTTTGGTACAGAACTTTCGTTAGCTAGTGTGACAAAGAATAGAAATTTTCTATCCAATGATGCGGGTAGTTTGGTGCAAATGGGATTAAGGGGGAAAGGTGTTCTTTTCCGATCTTTCTGGGATATTGAAGATTATGTAAAATCTGGTAAACTCATTCCAATTTTACAGGATTTTTCTTTAGATACTTTTGGAAGTGTTTGGGTTGTACATCCTATGAACCGCACACCGTCCCGTAGAGTGATGGTGTTTCGAAATTTTTTAGAATCGGAATGTAGGCGCAGGTTCAATCAATAAAGGGATTTTTAACAGACTGGAATCTTTCGATGATTTCATTCTTTCTGATTTCAAAGGTATCCGGTGGATCTAGTTTGTTCCATGATTCATAGAGTTTTCGTCTTCCTTCTGGAATCACAATTCCATACTTCCATTCCATATAAAAATATGTTCGGGCAATGTCCCCACGTATGTTTGGTTTGGGTTCTGCCGTTTGTTCTTTGAAATTAACTTCAAAATCACATAATCCGTAATTTCTCTCTTCTCCTTCAATTTCACCATAAGAGAAAATACCACGGTCTGCATTGATCTCTCCAGGAACTGGAACGATATTGTGTAAATCAGCTTCTATTTGGTTGAATTCAGGATCAGTGGCTTGGCAACATTTACGTCCGCGCACGTGTTTTCCATTTAGCTCGCAGTCTTTTTTGGTCCAACATTCTCTGTCTTTTCCAAAACTGTGAGCAGGAACAATATGTTCCCATTCAATCCATGTTTGACGGTGATTGTCTTTTCTGCTTGCGAGCCCGCAAGATTCAAAATCGATTTTGAGTCGACCGGGGACTTCTATGTCATCAGAAAATCTGCAACCGCAGTAAAAATCAGTTCCTACTTTTTTATAAAATCGTTTTAAGATTCGTTTTGCTTTTTGAAAGTCAATGGTTCGATTGTGTTTCTCTCTGACTGATTCGGTTTCTTCCGATTGAGAATATAGAAAAATACTCACCAAACAAAATAGGAAAATGAAAATGCTGAAATATTTAATCTGTTTCAAGGTAAAACAACTGTCGCAAAGTCTAGTGTCAAATTGTTGGAATCAATCAACTGTCCTTGCGAAGAAAAGCTCATTGGCAGATTTTTAAATTTAGCTTGGATTTTGTAAAATACAAAATTTACCATTGATCCCTTAGTCTACGCAAAGTCAAAAATACAGAACGTTCATCACTAAAACTTTCCTTTAATTCCGTTAGTCGGTCTTTAACTGAATCTGTATTTCTTCTAAAAAAGGGATTTAATTTCTTTTCTGCACCAATTTCCGATACCTGGAAGGGTTTTAAAGAAGTTTTGTAGGAATTGCGAAATTCATTTTCTGGATCTATATGGCAAGAAAACTTTAGATTGTTATCCCAATAGTCATGGCCTGGATACAACAAACAAGTGTCAGGTAGTGTTTCAAAGCGAGATTGTATGGTGTCATATAATGCATTCGGATCTCCCCCGCGAAAACAATTACCCACACCTGCGTTGAATAAAGTGTCGCCAGAGAAAATTCCAAGAATTGTATTCGGATTTTTTCGAACAAAGCTTAGATGAGAAAATGTATGCCCTGGAGTGTCCCAAACCACAAGTGATTCTTCTTCGGCTGAAAAGACGATATCCCCTTCCTTTAGAATTTGATCCAGTCCAGGAATTTTATCTTTGGCATTGGTATGCCCGTAGATGATAGCTTTTGTTTCTTCCTTTAGTTCTAAATTCCCTTGGGTATGGTCACCATGTTCATGGGTATTCAGAATTCCTTTGATTTTAACACCGAACTGTTTCGTATAGGTTAAGATGGATTTGGCATCGAAGGGATCAATGACATAGGCTTCGCCTGTTCGATTTGAATAAACAATATAACTAAAGTTGCGAAGTGGTGAATGAGTGAAAATGGGAAGGATTTCTATCATTTGATTTTATCCTTCCCGATCTATATTTTTAATAGAGGATCCGAGTTCGGATGGAATGTTTGTGAGCTTTGATTTTATCTTTTAATTCATTGCCCAAGTTTTTATCAATTTCCATACTCAAATAACCAATATTAGATGAAGTACTTAAGTTTTGTGTTAGAATATTCCCACCCATATCAGAGATGATCGAGTTGATATCTCTCAAAAACCCTGGTTGGTTTTGGTGGATATTTAGAATCCTGTGGTAACCCGACTTCAAACTTCCTAGTTCTATGTTTGGAAAATTTACAGAAAATGTAGTGGATCCGTTATTAACGTATTTTAAAAGTTTTTCTGCGACTTCTGATCCAATATTTTTTTGTGCTTCTTCTGTTGACCCACCCACATGCGGGGTAAGGATTACATTCGGTAGACCTTGGAGTGGGCTAACGAAAGGATCATCATTGGACTTTGGTTCCTCTGGAAATACATCCACACCAGCACCGGCAAGTTTTCCTGACTTTAAACCTTCTACTAGTGCATCAATTTCTAAAACTTTTCCACGAGAAAGGTTCAATAAATAAGCTCCTTGTTTGACAAGGTTTAGGTGTTCTTTACGGAATAGATTTTTTGTTTCGTCTGTTTCCGGTACATGAAAGGTAATAAAGTCAGATTGTTTGAGAACTTCTTCATACGTATGTACAGAAGAAGCATTTCCTAGAGGAAGTTTGGAAATGATATCGTAAAAGATCACCTTCATTCCCATTGACTCAGCAAGAACAGAGACTTGGGAACCGATATGTCCGTAACCAATGATCCCTAAGGTTTTACCTCGGACTTCAAAACAGCCCTTTGCTATTTTATTCCATTTTCCAAGGTGGACATCGCGGGACTGGTCTGTTGCCTTTCTTGCAAGCATAATGATTTCAGCGATGACAAGTTCCGCCACAGACCTGGTATTGCTGTAAGGAGCGTTGAAGACTGGAATGGCACGTTTTTCTGCTTCTTCTAATTCCACTTGGTTGGTTCCAATGCAGAAACAACCCACAGTCATTAATTTTTTCGCATTCTGAAGGGCTTTCATTGTAACATTTGTTTTGCTACGAATGCCCAAAACATGTACATCGGAGATTTTCTCGATGAGTTCGGCTTCTTCCATCGCATCTTTGACGAGGGTAACGTCAAAACCGTCTCGGTGGAAAAGTTCGTATGCATCCTTGTGGATGTTTTCCAGAAGTAGGACTTTTATTTTTCCTTTGGGATAAGATACCATAGGAACAGGATTTTTTCCTTTGCTAAACCTTGCACCTCGAAAAAGGTTGAGCTTACCATGGAAAGAATCTTGTCCTTAACCCGAATTTCCTTCATTTTCCTCACTTTTCTGGTTTTTGTTTCCTGCTCTGGGACCAAGGCCTATGTAGTCACACCGGAACCAACTTTGGAGCAACAAACAGCCATTTCAAATGAGCTTTGTTTGCGAAAAGCTTTACTGGTTTTCGGAAAACGTCCTTGTGTGTATTTTAAGGCGGAAAGGGACAATACCACAGGTTCCGTTCAATATTTTTTCCTCTATGAAATTGGAACATTTGACGTAGACCTTCCTATCGGTGTCTCCTTAAAGTTAGGTGAGACTTGGTACAACTTAAAACGAACCAATACAGATTATTCTGATACAATTGTGATTAGTTCTGCGATTTCTCCAGAGATCATTCCAAAAGTAGGAGAGAGCCAAACCATTGGGATTAGTTATACAAACCGAAAGGAAACCTTTAACTACTACTTGAGTTCGGGCCAAACCGCATCCTTCCAATCGAATCTTTCCAAATTGATTCGCACCATCGAATCAGAGCCAAAACTAAATATAGGCAAAAAGTAAAAAATTTCTTATCTCTCAAGAATAGAGAAAAGCCTCTTTGGATTCAATCCTTAGAGGCTTTTTTTATACTTCCAACGAATCACTAAAATGATTTTGGCATCCGTCGTTTTGATTTTAGATCAGTGATTTTTCTATTCTGGTCTCATGAGAGGAAACAAAATGGTATCGCGAATGGAATGAGAGTCAGTGAGTAACATCACAAGCCGATCGATTCCAATGCCAAGCCCACCTGTAGGGGGAAGACCATATTCCAAAGCTCGGATATAATCATCGTCCATCATAAAGGCTTCATCATCCCCGGCTTCTCTTTGTTTTACTTGTTCTTCAAATCTTTCTCTTTGGTCAAATGGATCGTTGAGCTCAGTGAATGCATTTCCAATCTCACGTCCTGCCACATAAGGTTCAAATCGTTCTACATATTTTGGGTCATCTTCTCTGGACTTGGCAAGGGGAGAGAGTTCTTTTGGAAAATCAGTGATAAAGATTGGTTGGATGAGATGGGGTTCCACAAGCGAACTAAAAACATCATCACAAACTTTCCAAATCGAAACGGAATCAGAAGAGTCCACACCTTTGGCTTTTGCCTGTGCGATGGCATCTTTTACATCAGTGATTTGGCTAAAATCAATTCCAGAATAATCTTTTATGATATCAATGTATTTCACTCGTTTCCATGGAGGTGTAAGGTCGATTTGATCTTTTCCATAGGCAAATTTTAATCCTTTGCCAATGGACTCAGCAACAGAGACAACCATCCTCTCAGTGAGTGATAACATCGCTTCCATATCACCAAACGCCATATAGGCTTCCATCATTGTAAATTCCGGATTGTGTTTGGTGGAAATTCCTTCGTTTCGAAAGTTTCTGTTTAGCTCAAAAACTCGGTCAAGGCCACCTACAATCAGTCGTTTTAAGTAAAGTTCAGGAGCAATGCGAAGGAAAAGTTCCATATCCAAAGTATTGTGATGAGTGACAAAAGGACGTGCCGCTGCACCACCTGCAATGGGTTGCATCATCGGAGTTTCTACTTCTAAAAATCCTTCGTTGGTTAAAAATTTTCGAATTTCAGAAATGATGCGAGAACGCATTTTAAAGGTTTCTCTTACGTTTTCATTGACAACAAGGTCTACATAACGCATCCGGTACCGTTGTTCTACATCCGAAAAAGCATCATACACTACACCGTCTTTTTCTTTGACAACAGGAAGAGGGCGGATACACTTCGCAAGGAGTTGAACGCTTGTTAAGTGAAGTGTGGTTTCGCCTTTTTGGGTTTGAAAGAGCCATCCTTCAATACCAATCCAATCTCCCAAATCTAAAGATTTAAATAGAGAATAGTTTTCTTCGCCTAAATCATCTCTTGTGGCATAGAGTTGGATAAGACCTTCTGCGTCTCTTAGGTGAGCAAAACTTGCTTTTCCCATCACTCGTTTCCCTTGCAAACGGCCACCGAGTTTGAAGGATTTTTTCTCTGTTTGGCTAGGATCAAAACCTGCAATCAGTGATTTAGAATTTGCATTGGGAAAAAAACGAAGTGGGTAGGGGTTGATTCCTTTTGCTTTTAAATCGTTAATTTTTTGAATGCGTTGCTCTATCAGTTCGTTGGAATCTTTAATTTCATCCATTTATAGGACACCTCTAATATAAGAATACAGATAACGTACAAATTCGCCGGTGATTTCCCGAACCCCATCATCTGACAAAAACCAGTTGGAACCAGAGATGTCAGATGGAAATCCATAAGCTGTCACCTTGATGGGTAAACTGGCCAAGGTTTTGCGATAAGTTCCTAAAACACGTTTGGTTTCATATTCCCGACAAAGAAGTAAAATACTTCCTAAATTATCGGAAACAGCTATTTTTAATAGGTTTTTGGATGCCTCGTCTGTGTCACCCATTTTGGTCCCTATGATTACTAAAGAAGATACAAGTCCCGGTCCCATTCCTAAGGAACTTAAAACTTCCTTGATTTTTGTTTCTTTTTCTTGCGGTGAATAGAGAAGATTTTGAGACTTATCTTCCCGTATAACAAGGATCAGTTTTTTAAAATCAGAGCGCTGTGATAAATTAGCCACAGCTTTTAATAACTTTTTCGTTGGCAAAGTGTTTGAGACTTCTAACACTGCCAGGTCTGATTTCTGGTAAGTTTCAGAGGATTTTAACCAATAAGGAGCAGATAGGATGAGACCAATCAGAATCAATAAAGGAGAAAGGAAGCCAATCAATAGGAGTTTGAGTCGGAACGTAAGATCGGATACTTGCATACTTGACCCCTACAACCTACCTAATGGTGAGTGCAAGTGACAAGAGAAAATTCATCTCCTTGACGAAAGAACCCGTTTTCCTAACCTGACCTACATATACACCCGCTCGGATGGTGGAATTGGTAGACACGCTACTTTGAGGTGGTAGTGCCGCAAGGTGTGGGGGTTCGAGTCCCCCTTCGAGCAAAATCTAACTTATCAGAACCAAATCAATTTAAATACTTTTGAAAGAATCCAACGGCTCTTGCCTCTGCTTCTTTCGGATCAAAATTCCAAAGGCGTTCATGTCTTTTGCATTCTGGTGACCAAAGAGATTTGGGTTCTCCGGCTTTCGCAAACAAATCGAGTGCATGGTGGTAATCCACATAATCGTCCATTTTACAATGGAAAAGAGCAATGGGCCTTGGACTAATGGAGGCAATTTTATCAATGGGCCTAACGGAATCAATGTCCATCTCTCCGCGTAAGTTCAGGGCAAGTTTTACTACTGGTATCAGTGGGTAATAGGGAATTCCAAAATCACGTTTGGCAGACTCAACAAGAACATCAATGGCACTTCTATAACCGCTACTAAAAAGACCGGCTTGGATTTCTGGATGGTCAGCCATGGCGATGATACTGGTTGCAGAACCCATAGAAAATCCAAAGATACCAATTTTCTCGAAACCTTTTGCCTTTAAATAGGATATAGCAGCTGTTACATCTTTTTGTTCGTGATATCCCATGGAGGCAAAACCACCATGATTTCTGCGTAAACTAAGGAGAAGTAAGTTGTATCCAGCTTTGTTTAGGCTTTTTGCAAACCGAATTCCTTCATTCCTTTGACCGCCATGTCCATGCACCAGGATGATCGTACCTTTCGATTGTTTTGCGGGTATCCAGTAACTAACAAGGTTAAGTTTGTCCTCAGTTGTAATAGTTACTTCTTCAAATGTTAGTCCTACTTCGGATGGGCCATTACAATATACGTGGTGGTCCAAGTTACAATTGACTTTTGGATAAAGAACCAAACTTGAAAAATAATAAGCAGCTATTACGAGAAAGATGATAATGATAATCATTCCAGAAATTGTGTATTTTTTGATTTGTTTCATGAGCCAACAAAAGACGAGAAATTTTGAAATTCTGCAAGTAAAAAACAGAGACTTTTGGTTTTTAGGAGATATGGAAGCTGCATTAGGTGTTTTCTTTATCTGTTGTATGAGTGTCTTAAGTCCACTCTCTGGTGTGAGTGATGGAGAATTAAGAGGTTGTCCGCCGTCGCCTAACTGTGTTTCGAGTCAAAGTATGCAATATAACATTGTTCATAAAGTGGATCCGATTGTTTATGCCACTTCTCGTCAGGTTGCATACGAAAGGATTGCCAAATACTTCCATGAATCGGAAAATATCTGGATCAGTGAAGAAAAAGAGAATGAATACATCCGTGTGATTTTTTTCACAAAAGTATTTCGATTTCCTGATCGCGTAGAGATTTATTTTCCCCCTGATAAACAGGAAGCACAAGTTCGTTCTCAATCAATTCTCGGTTTGTGGGATATTTTTGCAAACCGAAGGCGTGTGAATCAGTTTAGAGAATTACTCGCAAAAGAATAAACTCATAATAAATCGTTGTGAGAAAGAAAATAAATTCCTCCAACGATCCTCTCAATCTTTGGACCAAATAGCCAATCCCCAAGAACGGTGATCCCAGTTTCTTTGCAAAGATGTTTCCACTCTTCAAAGGCTTCGGAGTCAAGATCTAATGGGCCCTCCCTACCAAGTAGTGGCATTTGTGCTTGGGCATACTTCCATCGATGGTTCCAGATTAAGTTAGGTTCTGGGGCATTGAATATTTCTTTTAAACTCTGGATTAAGTAACCTTTATCGTTTGGGTTTGGATTTTTTTTTTCATCCATCCAATTATCAAAATGCGTTTCTGAAAACAAGGCACCAAATTGGACAAGTAGGGCAGAACCAGAATGAAATTCCCTAGGATACTTTAGACTTTCCCAACTTTGGTATTCCCAATCGGTTCCAGGCTCCAAATTTGTTGTGATTGGAATTTTTGCCTCAGGGTCTAAATAAAGTGCCTTCCAATCAGGTTTCCATTGGTCCCAGTAAAAATAACTAACAAGAGTTTTTCGGTAATCATTGTAGTTTTCTAAAAATTCGCTCCAGAGTTTGAGGTAATGATTTTCTGTTGATCGTTGGAATATTTCCAAAATTTGAGGGATTGGAAGAGTTAGAATAACCGAATGAGTACAAATTGTATCTGTTTGTTTGGTGGCAGAGTTGTGAAATTCCAAATTCCAAGTATTTCCATCTGTTCTTTCCATTCTTTTTAAAGTATGGCTTTGGATTGGTTTTACATTTCCTAACATGGCGGATACTAAATTTGCCATACCTAAAGGCGGATAAAAATGGGATTCGCTGTAGATTGGTTTTGTCTGCAAAGAGACTGACTGAGATTTCCATATTTCTACGATGGAATATTTGATTTCCCTGCCGAGCCAACGCACTTCCATCGGATCACGAAACATTGTGGCACCAAAGTCAAAGGTGGCTTGGTTTGTTCCTTGTTTACTAGAAACTCTGCCGCCGTAAGATCTTCCTTTATCATAGACAACCACATTTGGAGTCAGCATAGCAATGGCTGCACCAGAAATACCGGCACCAATGACCACAGGGACTTGGTAACAAAAAATTGGATCCATAATTTGCATCGCTTTACCGAAGCGAATTCAAATTATAATTGTTTGATGAGAGCTTTCAAATCATTAATGAGGGAAAAAGGAACTGGTTTGATTTCTTCGGCAAGTTGGATGGTATCTTGGATGGTGCGCGTGAGCACTTGTTTTTCGGCAGTATAAGCCGCTTGTGGTAATTTGGACTTGTTTTTCTTAAAAATGGTAACTTTGTTATCAATGATTTCGATCATTTGGTTCAAATACTGAATCTTTTGGTCCATAAACAAAAGGTGTAACATAGCGGGAAAAAATGAGAAACCAATTTTTCAGTAAAGGAAAGAAATTCAGCGTAGGGGATCCAATGACAGATGCCTTATGGGATTCCTTCCTTCCCCAAAATTTCCAAACACTTTCTCCTTTTCAATGGACTCCTATTTCTGTCATCGAAAGAACTTGGAACTTTCTTTCTCATGATGGAGTGACATCACTTGTAGATTTAGGTTCAGGTGTGGGCAAGTTTTGTATTTATCTTTCTCTTCTTTCCCATCATTCGATTGATATTTTAGGTTTGGAAGATAGAGAAGAGTTAGTAAATGTTTCTGAATCTTTGAAAGAACATTGGGAGGTAACTAAGGTGCAGTTTAGAAAAGTGAATTTTTTAAACCAATTTCCGAAAGGACACTCACATTATTATTGTTTTAATCCTTTGTATGAAACTATGAAGGGAAGTCATTCTATCGATTCAAATAAAATAAAATCAGCAAGCCAATTTCTAAAAGATTTACAAATCCTAAAACAAAATCTATTATTAATGAAACCAAAATCAAAACTAATCACCTTTCATGGATTCGGTGGAAATTTTTTGCCAGGGTTTCGGATCATATTAAAAGAGGAAATTTCTGGTGGTGAGTATTTGATTTGGGAAAGGGAATAACCCTTTTCCCAAATAAAGAATCAGATTACTGATTTTTTGAACCTAATTTGTTTCTACTTAGTTTTTCTTTCTTTGTAAGTGAGGTTTTGCTACCAAAAGGTAGAGAATTCCAGAAGATATGACAACAAGAGTAGTAAAAATCATTCCATAATTGATATACCAAGGTTCTTCGGGAGTTCTTGGCCAAACCATATTTGCTACTGCAGTAATTCCATAGAATAATGCAATGGAATTGATCCAAACACCTAGTTTTCCTAAAGTAAAAGATCCTTTTGGAATCCATCCGTGGTAACGTGCATACAAGGCAGCTAGGATTACCATTTGAAAAGCGATATAAATTCCCGCTGATGCAAAACTAATGATGGTTGTGACTGCATCTTGTAACCAATGTCCGATGCTTGCGATTCCTATAGGAATGAGACCAGTAATGATTAGTGCATTTACAGGAACTTTCCCTGACTTAGAAAGATGGTTTAAGTATTTGCTACCAAAGATCATTCCGTCGCGTGCAAAAGAAAATAAAAGGCGACTTGCTGCTGCTTGTAAACTCAGTAAACAAGATAAAAATGAAACCATTACAACGACGATGACCATGCGGTATCCTACGATACCCATCGCGGAAACTAGAGTTGTTGTGACAGGATCACTGTCTTCTCCTGAAATGGCTTTGTCTACATTGGGAAGTGCAAGTAATAGCGCCAAACATACAAAGGTAGCAGCTCCTCCTCCAATATAAACTGTCATACGCATGGATTTTGGTATCGCTGAACTTGCATTTGGTGTTTCTTCCGCTACATCCCCGCAGGCTTCAAATCCATAGTAACAAAACATAGCTGCCACTGAAGAGGCTAAAAATGCTGGGAAATAACTTGTCCCTTCTCCCAATGAAAAGGTATTCCACAAGATTGAGATAGAATTTACTTTTGCAAAGATAAGTAGATATCCTCCTACCACCACTGCACCGATGAGCTCACATAAAAATCCAAAAAAGGCAACTTGTGCTAGGAGTCTTGTTCCACTTAAATTGAGAATGGTAGAGATAAGGATCATAACGATGGCTATCCAAATGAAACCGGTGTTTCCAAATTCGACACCAAAGAGTTGGCTAAGAAAAGGAGCACCTCCCACAGCAACGGCTGCGACCGTAGTAAAAAGTGCCCAAGCATAAACCCAAGCTGACATCCAAGCCCAACGTTCTCCTACCAAACGAAGAGCCCAGGGATAAATACCACCAGAGATGGGATATTGGGAGACGATTTCCCCAAATACCAAACAAACTAAAAATTGTCCAAAACCCACCAAGAGATAATTCCAAATCATGGGAGGACCACCGGCTTGGATGGCTAGGGCAAATACGGAATACACTCCTACCACTGGAGAGAGGTAAGTAAAACCAAGGGAAAAATTTTCCCAAAAACTCATACTGCGTTCAAATTCGGATTTGAGTCCGAGAGCTTCTAATTGTGCTGAATCCTGATCCATAGATTTTTGATTCATGAAACGTCCTTGTGTATTACTTTTTTCTTTTTTTAAATCCAGGATTGTTTTTAGAACTGGGCTTGTTTTCTACAAACGATTTTGTTTTTCCATTGACGAATCGATTTTGTGAACCTATGTTTTTTCTGTTACGGAAACTAGATATGAAACAAACAATAATATTAGCAATGTTGCTTTCACTTACGCTTAGCTGTGCCAGTTCAGAATCCCGAGAGGGAGGTTCCGAGGAACCAGGCATTATGGATAAAATCATAGAAAAGGCCAATTCTGAAGAAGGCCAAAAAGCAATCCAAATGGGAAAGGAAAAACTCCAAGACCCTGCGACTCAAGAAAAACTAAAAGGATTACTCTCCAAGGAGAAAAAGAAAAAAGAAATTCCTGGTGTTCCCGCACAGTAATTTCAAAAACTTTTTAATTCACCCTATCTTTTCTAGGTTTAGATAGATAGGGTTTCCTTTTTTTAGAACTTCAAAATCTTCCCAAATCTTCACTCCTTCCCGATTGTTTCCCAATTTCTTTTTGAATCCAATTTCGCACTGGAACAAAATCATTAGTTTCACAAAAGAATTGTAAGGGAAAAGTTTTTGTAGAATGATCATTCACGAGATAAAGTGTATTCTGTTTTAATAAAATTTCTTCCCATTCTACAAATGGATAAGCCTTTCCGTTCCAATACAAGGTATCACTTGAAATTTGAATTTCTTTCTTTTTGATTTGGTTCCACCAAACATAAGCTAATGGTATAAATCCCAGTCCAATAGAAATAACCAAAAAAATCAATTGGAATGTTGTGGGAGGAAATGTTTCCCAAGAGTCAATGGATAACTCAAATGCAGAACCTATAAAAAAATGAATCATTAATGTAAAAGCAAAACTCACACTTACTGCAATCAGAAGATAAAACTTAGGTTTATAATTGGATTTGAGTAAACTCTCCTTTCCTATTTTCTCGACAGAAAGTTGGGACCTTGGGCTAAACGTAATTTCTGAATCCCAGATTTCTTTTGGAATTTTTCTCTTATGGATGGGGAGGTCAAGGTCTGTGTAAGGGATTAAAATACCAGATTCCTCTTGGATGGATAATTTGATCAATTTTGCAATTCTTTCCCCGATCAAACGTAGTTCGGGATAGTTTGTCGATTCTGCAATGGAAAATTTTTCTTTCTCCTGATGAGCAAGGACAGTAAAAACCGTAATTGTTTTGGATCCATTTTTGGTCTTCACTGTATAACGATACTCTGAGTAAGTTAGAAATTGTAGAGAAGCCCAGGGAATAGACTGTAAGATTTTATTATTCTCCATAAACCGAATGGATTTTGTTATTGGATCCACCTCAGTCCATTTGGGTTTCTGCATCACCTTCAAGAAAATGTGAGGCATGAGAAAGAAAATAAATGCCATTCCCGCAATCACGATTAGAGTCACGGGATCTCCATCAAAAATATCCGAACTGTAAAAAGTAGGGATGAGAATACTTAGAACTAGTAAGTCAATTCCCAAAAGAATCCAATGGATGGTTCTATTGTTTTTTGAACGGTGGTCTCTAAATCGAAGGGTTGGTTCCATCTTCGCTCCTTTGTGGAAATTTCTGTTGTCCGTATGGACTCTAAATGAACTCTTGTCTCAAAATCAAAATATTTATATGAAAATGAAACCTATTCTAAAAATAACTTTATCTCTTTTATTTGTTCTTAACCTTTTCGGAGGTGCTGCGTATGCAGTGGAACCTGAGCCAAAGGCAAATCCCGAAGATAGTTTGCAGACAAATCCAACGGGGGACAGTACAAGTTCAGAAGAGAATCCCGAAGATCCGAAATGGAAGAAAGCAGAAATTCGTGTGATCGGAGATAAAAAGGACTTAAAACGCATTCCTGGTTCTGCTACCATCATTACAAAGAAATTTTTAGAAGAAACTCGACCGACTGATAATATGGAAGTGCTTCGTCGTGTACCAGGAGCTAACATCCGTTATCAGGATCCAGCAGGTCTCACTATGAATTTAGGATTTCGAGGTGTGAGTGGAGAAGTATCGAGAAAAGTTCTTATTTTAGAAGATGGTCTTTTTACCTCTTTGAACCCCTATGGGGAACCGGAGATGTACTACACCCCTTCGATTGAACGAATGGAACGCATCGAGGTGGTCAAAGGTTCTGGTTCTATTCTTTTTGGTCCGTCTACGATTGGCGGAGTTGTGAATTTTATTACGAGACGCCCTCCGAAAGATCCCACTTTAAGTATCCAAACTGTTGGTGGAGAAAACGCATATTTTAGCCAGATGGTAAACTATGGAGGGACTTTTGGAAATACTGGATTTGATGTGAATGTCCTTCGGAAACAAGGAGATGGATTTCGCGCCAATCAAGGTTACTTTGTAAACGAAGCCAATGTAAAAACGATCCACCAATTAAATGATAACCATAATATTACGACAAAGGTAGGTTTCCACCAACAAGAATCCCAGGCTACTTATGTAGGACTTACCACAGGGATGTTTCAAAATAATCCCAAAGACAATCCAGCACAGAATGACAAAAGAACGATCGAACGATATAGTTTTTCGATCGGTCATGAATGGACTATTTCTGAAAAAACAAAACTCATCACAAGAGTGTATTCGGCATATACAGAACGAAACTGGGCAAGACAAAACTACTCACGAAATTCAAGAGGTAGTACAATTCCCACAGATGCCATTGCCACTTACGATGGGGAACCTTACACATCCAGAAATAGTGATACCATTTGGATGAGAGGGACAAATGCACATAGAGATAGAACTTATAAATTTGCTGGTATAGAAACAAAACTACAAACTGAAATAGAAACAGGTCCCATCAAACATGAAATCGATTTGGGAACTCGGTATCATATTGATATGGCAAAAGTACAACTTCTGAATGGTCCTACGACGCCAGACTTTGTAGTATATCCGAATGGAATTGGTACGACACCAGCTGTTCTTTTACAATCTCAGACAAGTTTAGCCAACAGTGGAGAATTAAGGGATGACGAAAGGCGTTCTGCAAAAGCAGTTTCTGTTTATTTGCAGGATAGAATTCGATTAACTGAAAAATTTTCAATTATCCCTGGAGTTCGTTATGAATCTTTTACACAGACAAGGTCCATCAACCGGGCAAGACGAGATTTTGATCCCGCCACCTTTGATTATTTTTCTGGAACCAATCCAACTATTCAATTAGATAAAACAGCATCTACAAGAAACCAAATTGTTCTGCCAGGTTTCGGAACTACTTTGGATTTTTCTAAAAATATGACTTGGTTTACTGGAGTTCATAGAGGTTTTTCACCTCCAAGATATGAATCTGCCATTTCTCCTACCGCTGAAGATCTAGTATTAAAGCCGGAACGATCTTGGAACTATGAAACAGGTGTTAGGGGTGATATAACGGAATATCTAAGTGGGCAATTGGTAGGATATTTATTAAACTTTGAAGACCAAATTATCAATAGTTCGGCTGCTGGTGGAAACTTCGGTTCAAGACCAGTGAATGCGGGACGGTCCATCCATAGAGGGGTAGAGTCGAATATGACATTTGACTTTGGTCAATTTTGGAAATTAAACTATTCTATTCCTTTCGATATTATCTATACCAGGACGGAAGCAAAATCAAACCAATACACTTATAACTTGGGAGCTTGGTCAAGAGGGGATTCGAATCCACTTGCTCATATAGACACCAATGGAAACAGGTTGCCCTATGTATCAAGAGATATCCTCACTCTTTCCTTGGGAATTTCCAGCAGAAGTACTGGATTTTATGCTAGGATTGAGTGGCAGTATTTCTCGAAACAATATCATGATTTAGAAAATTCTAAAACGGTTAGCTGGTATGATACAGCAGGAACTACAGCTGATTACAGAACCATTCTTAGTTATGCAGGGATTAAATCTGATGTATCGGGACTGGATGGAGAAATTCCCGCATATGAACTTTTGAATGCAAATATCGGCTATAAAAAAGACAATTGGTCGGTGTTTCTTTCTGGTAAAAACTTACAAGATCGAAAGTATATATCTTCTAGATTGCCTGAAGGAATCCAGCCAGGTCCATTTCGTCAAATCAACTTTGGAGTCACCTTACAATTGTAAATTGGCTTCAGCAGGAAGAGCAGGGGACGGTTTCATAAATAAATAACCTTGAGAGTATTCAATTCCCAAGGTTTCAATCATATCTTGAATGGCTGGGCGATCGACAAACTCAGCCACTACTTTGGCACCAATTCCACGTGCAAGTTCTACAATCCCTTGTACAAGTAGGTAAGCAGTTTTATTTTCTGGTAGGTTTTTGATGAACTGGCCATCAATTTTCAAATAATCAGGATTAAATTCTAATAACCTAGCTAAGTTAGAGTATTGGACGCCAAAATCATCGATAGCAATTTCACATCCAATCGTTTTTAAGTCACGAATAGTGGATAAACTATTTTTGTTTTCAGAAAAACTAATATCTTCTAAAATTTCAAATGTAACTCGGCTAGGTTCTATTTTGTAATGCGATAACCTTGCTTCTACCCATTTGCTGAAACTTTTATATTCTAATTCTGCTTCGGTTAGGTTGATGGAAAAATCAAAAGATTTATCTGAAAAATAATTCATGGATTCATCAATCATTTGCAAACCAATCATTCTGATACTTCCCGTTACTTTCGCAAGTTTCAAAAAGACATCTGGAGTAAGGATGGCATCTCTATCTTTGATTCGTGCTAAACATTCAAACTTTCTAATTTGTTTTGTTTGGTTGTCTAAAATTCCTTGAAAGTAGGGAACTATTTGTTTGTTGGTTATGGCTGTTTGAATTTTTTGACTAAGTTGGAAATTCTGAAGATGGTGGTCTGTAGAAAGATCATCTATATAGGAAACAAAATCGGATGATCCAATTGCTTCTGCCTGGAAGAGAGCAAGTTTTGCTTTATAATAACAATCTTCTTGACCAGAGGCAGAGGAATACCGACAATCCAAATGGAATCCGACTCCATCTAAAATAAGGTCATCTGATTTTAAGATCATTCGAAAACTTCTTATTTTTTCAACTAATTCCTGTTCGGAGAGGTTGGAAAGGACTGCAATTTCATCGGAATATATATGAAATACTTTTTCCTCGTTTTGTAAGTGAACAGAAAGTAATTGTAATAGTTTTTTAAATAATTTTCTATAAACTTCGATTCCATAGGTTTTAATGATGATGGGAAAACTCACGATCTTAATCAGCAAAATGGATTGGTTTGTTTTTGGATTACCCTCGCCTTTTAGTTGTTTCACTAAGGATTCAAAATTAGGGTATTTGGAATCTCTATGAAAGTAGAGATTGTCAGCCAGTTCCTTGTTTTTTTCCTCTAAGGATTTTTCTTGGAAATAGGCATCAATGGCTTGTTTGATGGTTAGTTCCAAATCATGTGCGTCCCAAGGTTTGGAAAGATAACGATACAAACAACCATGATTGAGTGCATTCCCTATGGCTTGTGCAGGCGCTTGCCCAGTTAACATGATTTTTTTTGTACGAGGGTGGGTTTCCTGCATTTCGATGAGGAATTCATCTCCTTTTTGACCCGGCATCACATGGTCACAGATCACAACAGCCAAGTCTCCAGAGGAAGCGGCAATTTCTTTCATGATTTCTTTCGCTGTTTCCGCACTTTCTGCAGTTTCGATGGTAAAACTAGAACCAAAGACTTTTTTTAATTGTTCCTTAAGATTCCATAAAATGAAGAATTCATCATCGATGCATAAGATATAGGGTTTTTCGTTCAAAGGGATACCTGGAGAGCGATTCAAATAAATTGTCATCTTTCAGAATATGCAAGAAATATTTGATGTTGACATTTTCTTTCGATTGTGTCTAATCGACCCGGCTCCCAGGACATTGGGACATGCATTGTGTTTTACGAGGACAGGAATGGTTTCTAACAAAATATATGTGGGAAATTTGAAATTTTCCCTTAAGGAAGAAAATATACGCCAGATTTTCTCCGTTTACGGAGTAATTCAAGATCTGAAAATGATTCATGACCGGGAAACTGGAAATTTTAGAGGGTTTGCTTTCATTACCTATGCTAATCCAGAAGAGGCAGAAGAGGCAGTCACCCAGATGAATGGACAACCTGTCGATGGCCGGAATCTAAAGGTTACCTTTGCCGAGGATAAAAGAAAAGAGAAACAGAACTAAAATTCACTTTTCCGGGATAGCCTATCCCATAAAGAAGGAGGATGACTCCATCCTCCTCTTCTCCTGTCCACAGACTAGAAGACTACAGACCAAGCCCCTGGCTAACACCATCCTTAGATTTACGATTCGATCTAGATTTACACCTGACAGTTGTGAGAGCCGACTATGAAGTTGTTCTCCATGCAGAAAAACAGGAACCCCTATTTTTAAATGGAGAATCTTTAGAGTTTTTATCCCTTCGCATCGATGGAGCCATTGTGGATCCCGAGGACTACCAAGTTACTCCCACTGGAATTCTTATTTCCAATCCACCTAAAGAATCTTTCCGACTCACAGTAGAAAATCGAATTTGTCCTGCTGAGAATACTTCACTGGAAGGATTGTACAAATCAGGATCCATGTTGTGTACTCAAAACGAACCGGAAGGATTTCGTAAGATTGTCTATTCGATTGATCGGCCGGATAATATGATGCGCTTTCGTGTGACCATTTCAGGTGAAGAGTCACTGTTTCCCATTATGTTGTCCAATGGGAATTTGGTAGGTGAAAAACAAATGGAAGGTGGAAAACGAGAAGTGGTTTGGGAAGATCCTTTTCCAAAACCGTCTTATCTTTTTGCTCTTGTTGCTGGGGAACTTTTAGAAACCAAGGATACTTTCCACACCAAATCGGGAAGAGAAATCACTCTTAAGATTTTTGTCGAAAAAGGTAATGAAGAAAAGGTTAGTTTTGCATTTGATTCCTTAAAAAAAGCAATGAAATGGGATGAAGACACCTTTGGTTTAGAATATGATTTAGATCTATTTATGATAGTTGCTGTGGAAGACTTCAATATGGGGGCCATGGAAAATAAGGGACTCAATCTTTTTAACGCAAAACTTGTGCTTGCTGATAAAAAATCAGCAACCGACGAAAGTTTTGAATCCATCCTTGCCGTCATTGCTCATGAATACTTTCATAACTGGACTGGAAATCGAGTGACCCTTCGCAATTGGTTTAACCTTACTTTAAAAGAAGGCCTTACTGTCTTTCGTGACCAATGGTTTACGGAAGATATGACAGATCCGGCCGTGAAAAGAATCAAAGATGTTTTGTTTCTTAAGGAATTCCAATTTCCAGAAGACCAAGGTCCCATGTCTCATCCCATCCTTCCTAAATCATACAGGGAGATGAATAATTTTTACACAGTCACTGTTTATGAAAAAGGTGCGGAAGTCATTCGTTTGGTTTCTGAACTGATAGGAAGAGAAACTTTTAAACGCGGTCTAAATCTTTATCTTTCTAAATATGACGGACAAGGTGTGACCTTTGAAGAATTTGTTTCTTCTATGGAAGAGGCTGCCGGTCATTCCATTCCTTACCTTCGAAATTGGTACCACCGAGCAGGAACTCCTTTAATTTCTGTAAAAGAAAGTTATGTGAGTGAATCGAATGAATGGGTTTTGGATTTATTGGATGCTGGTGCGAACGAATATCCTTTAGTGTATTCGAATTCCATTGCAGTTTTTGACCAAGAAGGAAAACTACTTAAGGAAGATAAACGAATCATGTCTGGGACCCGTGACCAAATTCGTATCTCGGCATTAAATACAAAAGGGACAAAACCCATTGTCTCTTTATTTCGTTCACTCTCAAGCCCTGTTCGGTTGGATTACAACCAATCAGAAGAAGAAAGCAAAGTTTTAGCAAAAGTAGAAACTGACGGAGTTTCCCGATTTTTTGCCTTCCAGAATTTAATCTTTGATTGGTTTCGTAAGTCGATCTCATCAGGTAGTGAAGAAAACTTTTCTCATATTTTGGAAACGATTGCTGATTCCTTTGGAAGAGGATGGGATAAAACCTATCATAGTTTTTATCTCTCTTTTCCTGGTTTAACCCAAATCAGTGAAAACATCAATTGTTATGAATTTACTAAAATTCAAAAATTTAGAGTATGGGCCATCCAAACAATCTCCACTACCTTTACTAAGAACTTTCAAATTCTATTGGAAGAAAACAGAAAAACCATTCCCGTCCAAACAAAAGAAGAAATTGGGAAACGAAAACTAAAGAACATTGCACTCTATTATCTGTTATATGATCCTTCTAAAAAGTTTGAACGATTGGCTGTGATGGAACAAAGGGAAGCAAAACATATGAGCGAAGAGGTATCTGCATTGAAATTTCTATTGGAAGTAGATTCTAAAGAAAAAGAAAATGCTGTGAATCTCTTTTTTGAAAAATGGAAAAAGGATAGTTTGGTACTTGATGTTTGGTTTGCCGCTCAGGTAGGAACAGGGGAGGATCGCTGTAAAATTGCCGAATCATTAGAAAAACATCCTCAGTTTAACATACGCAATCCAAATAAAGTTAGATCATTGTACTTTAGTTTAGCAAGAAATCCATTGACCTTTCATAAAGAAGATGGAAGTGGATATGTATTTCTTGCAGAACGGATCAAACGTTTGAATGAAATCAATCCACAAATGGCAGCTGCCTTAACTAAGTTGTTTTCCCCTGTTTCGAAACAAAAGGGTGAACTTCCTAAAATTGCAAAAAGGGAACTTGAAACATTGTCCACTCTCCCAAATCTTTCTAAGGAATTGAGAGAGGTTTTGGGAAAGATTTTAAATTCTCTTTAATTATACATGGATTTAATCAGGTCTTTGTATTTATCATGAATGACATTTCGTTTCATTTTGAATAGATTTGTCAGTTCATCTCCTACTTCCATGGCTTTTGGTAAAAAACGAAAGTCAGAAAGTTTTTCAAATGATTTGAATCCGTTTTCCGAGGAAATTTGTTTTTTGATGATATTTTGAAAGTAAAGTCGAATCTCTTTGTTTTGGTTTAGGTCTTCACCTTCTTTAACAGTCAGTCCCGCTTCTTTCATTCTGTCTTTATCGGGCCAAACTAGTGCCGTGAGAGACTTTTGATCCTGTCCTACTACTATCACTTGGTTGATGAGAGAATTTTCCAAAAGTAAGTTTTCAATTGGGACTGGTTCTACGTTTTCTCCACCTAAAAGAACAATGGTATCTTTCACACGCCCACGAACTGACAATGTATCGTTAAAAGAAATAAATCCTAAGTCACCGGTATTCATCCATCCGTCATGAATGGCTTTAGAAGTAGCCTCTTCATTTTTATAGTATCCCTTCATGACTTGTGGGCCTTTGATATGAATGATTCCCATCTTCCCTTTGGGAACTGATTCTCCTAGTTCATTGACTATTTTGACTGCTGTTCCTTCTGGCCATTTTCCTACCGAACCTTGAACCACATTGCCTACTGATCGTACCGAAATGATCGGTGCACATTCTGTCATCCCATAACCTTCATATACAGGAATCCCTATGACATTAAAAAATTCATCCACATGGGCGGGAAGGGCCCCACCACCTGAAATAGTTCCAGTTAGGTGGCCTCCTAAAACATCCCGAATTTTAGAGAAAACAAGACCATCTAAAACCTTGGCAAGTAAAAACAAATTCAATACATAACCTAGAGATACCGCTGTGTTCTTTGCTCTTTCGAATGGTGATTCCTCTTTGGTAAGTAGTTTGTTTCCTGCTAAATAATCCTGTCCATCTTTGAATTTTTTACAGATATCATAAGCAAAATCAAAAAGTTTACGTTTGTTTTCTGGTGCTTTCTCTAACTTTTGTTTGATGCCGAGGTAAAGGTTTTCCCATAACCTTGGGGCTGAAGCCATAAAACTTGGTTTGATTTTTTGGAAATCGTCTCGCAAGTCACGGATATTTGTATAAGCAATGGATGCACCTTCCGCAATGATTGCATAGTCTATGGCTCTTTCAAAAATATGCCATACAGGAAGGATAGAAAGTGTGCGATCTGAACTTTTTAAACCCACTCGTGGTGGAACTTTTACCACATTGTAGACCATATTTTGGTGGGTGAGCATCACACCTTTGGGCATACCAGTGGTTCCTGAAGTATAAATAATGGTAAAAAGATCATCAGGTTTGACTTGTTTGGATCGGAGTTCGAGAGAAGGGAGGTTTTTTCTTTGGGCTTCTCCCTCATGAATTAAAGTTTCCAAAGGGATAGCGAATGAATCGTTGGAACGAAATCCAGGATCTAAGATAATGACTTTTTCTACTTTGGTATTGGAAAGAATCGGTTTTAAAGAATCATATAATTTTTCATGTTCGACAAAGCAGTATTTACTTCCCGAGTGAGTTAAGATGTATTCGATTTCCTGAGGAGTAGAATCAGAACCACGAGGGACATTGACCGCACCGTTTAACAAGGTGGCGATGTCAGCTATGGCCCATTCTGTTCTATTATCAGCCATAAGACCGATTCGATCTCCCGGTTGAATCCCCATTTGTAAGAGGGACAGTGCTAAGTTTTCTGCTTTATGAAAGATATCTGAAAATGTACGACCTATAAAGTTTTTTCCAGCATCCTTTCCAAAGAACATTTCTTTGGAGCCATAGGCTCGATTGGCATAATAAAAAACATCATTCAGCGTCGTAAAATTTTTCATTGATCGTGTTAGTCTCCGTAGGAGCTGACTATCATTGTTTTTTTTGTTTATTCAAGTAATATTTTCTTTTGTGTGATTTCCCATTCGGAGATTCAAAAAATCTTTCATAGAGAGGATCTGAGTCCATTTTTTCGATTAAATCAAAATCATAGAGCAGGGCTTGGTGAGTCCAAAGATTTCCTTCTTGTTCTCTGTTTGTTGCAAAGGAGGCTCTTCCTAATTTGTAATAGACTACAGGAAGAAATTCGCGTTCCCCACCTAAAATTTGAGCTCGTTTTAAATTGGTATAAGCATCATCCCATCGACCAAGGCTTAGTTCACAAGAACCTCGGTAATAAAAGAGAAAAAACCGGGGATATGCTGTGAGCCTACGACTATTGAGTTTGTCTAAACTAGCCAAACAGGAAACGGGATCTTTGTCCATAAATTGTGCATACGCCAAATTCAGTAAAATTTCGGGACTAATTTCACCATTTGTTTTCCGGTAAATTTCTGAGGTTTTTTGGTAACTGTCTTTGGCGGTTTTGTAATCACCAAGGACATATAAATAATAATACGATTTATAAATGAGTACATCCAAAGAATCTGATTCACAAGCTCGGTAGGAAAAAAATTCATCTAAGGTTTTAGTAAATGAAACAAAGTCTCTTTCGTTGTATTCAATGTTTGCAATTTTCCTTAATAAGGAACATGTTCTGGAAGTGCCATTGGAAACTTCCTTTTTGTATTCTTTTAATGACTTTCGATAGGATTTTAGGGCTTCTTGGAATTTTTGGTTGGACTCAAGTTGGATCGCTTCTCTCTCTTCTTTTTCACCAACCCCTTCGCAATAGGATTCTTTCCCATTTTCATAATGACAAATTCGTTCTCGAAATCCATTTTCATTGGAATCGTATTCAACACGAACTAGTTGGCAGTTTTTAAAATACCACCATTCATCCATAGCACCAAAGTCATTTTTGTCCTTTGTGATTTCTTTAGGACAACCACTTTGTGAATAATACGTGAAACTATCTTTTTTTCCATTTTTAGTTTCATCTTCTTCGGTTAAAAATAGTTGGCCTTTGGTATCATAGTAGTCCCAACGGTAAGGAAAAAATTCCTCATCATTTAAAAAGAAAGATAACTTTAGAAGAGAACTTCCTTCTTTCCAACCTGAAAAACAAGAAAAGGAAAGTTTTCCGCTTAAAAAATTTTGTGCTGGATCTCCATAAAGATCCGTTAGGTGGGATCTGATATCTTCTTTATATCTGGGGTATGGGTAGTTCGTATGGTATTTGTCTATATACTTTTGGCAAAACCAAAAGATTTCATGGTTTAGTGATTCTTTATGTAATACTACGGGAACTTCTCCACCCAAACGAAAACTAAACCTTTTTGGGCTATGGTCTGCGATTTCAAATTTTTCTTTTGTGTTTTGGACTGCCTTCCAATAATCCTCCAAGAGACTTGCCCTCAGAGGTAAAGATAAAAGGAATAGGGAAGATAGAGATAAAAATAGAAATCTCAAGATTTACTTTTCAAATACAAATCGTAAAGAATCGGATTTTCGTATGGATTTCCTACTTTTCGAATGGAAAACAATTGGAGTAGTGGAGGACCATTTTCTAAGTAAAAGGCACCATGTTCATTGTTATAACGTATGACACCTGTATGTTGCGTCAGGTTTCCACCTTTGGCAACTGTATGTTCTATGATATCTTCTTCGAATAAATCTTTGTCGTATTTGTCTTTGAGTCCCGTAAAACTATTAACAATATAATTGTCTTCGTTTGGGATGGGTTGTCCAAACTTTAAGAGTTTCCCATCGAGGGTTAAACTAAAGCCTTTCTGAGTGAATTCTTTTTCTTGTTTGTCCCAAACACGGAACCGGATTGTGAATGCCATAACTGGAACCAAATTAAGCAATGCGAAGTCCTTTCCAAGGAAAATTCAAAAAAAAATCAGTGGTCAAGAGGTGAATTCCGGCAATTCTTTGCCCCATGAAGGTGATCTCTGTTTCCAATATTAAAGGAGGAAGTGGAAAATCCACTACTGCTGCCCATTTGGCTTGTGCCCTCGCCAGGCGAGGAAAAACTCTGGTGGTCGATATGGACATGCAAGGTGACTTAACAGACTATTGTTTACCCGATTTAGATCTCAACCAATTGGATGAATCCAATGTAATGAGTGTGCTTCTTGGGATGAAACGGATGACAGATTGTATCAGGGTTACCAAACAATTTGATGTTCTGCCATCGACTCTTAGTTTGGCAAAACTCACCAAATACAATCCTGATTCAACAAGCCTTTGTTTACAATTCAAACGAGCTCTGGATGAAGTTCGTAACCAGTATAAATTTGTCATCATTGACACTCCGGGTTCTGCCAAACACGAACTCACTACTGCCATCTATAATTCTGAACTGATTCTAATTCCAGTGACTCCCAGTAAATGGACCATTCGTGCAGTCAATTTACTCTTGGATGAAATCTCTCAAACCGAAACCATCTTTAGCCAAAAGAAAAAAATTGCCTTTGTTCCTTCTTGGTTTGGACCTTCCAAAAAACATAGAGAACTACTTGAAAAACTAAGACAAATCGAAGAAATTCCCTGTTTGGCAGAAATTCCTAAATTGGAATCCATAAAAACCAAAACCGAAAAACAAGAACCTTTAAAAAAGGACACCAATGCTTGGCATGCCTTTGATTTGTTAGCGGATGAATCGATTGCTTTAGTAGATCCTGAAAATTCGATCCTTTCTATGAAGCCTTAGAGTCCAACAAATCAAATTTCATTTTTTTACTTAAATCTGAAATCATTCGGTTTTTGTGGTTTTTGATGTTTGGTTTTTCTTTCGTTCTTCTGCTATGATTTGAATATGTTGTGCAAACTTGGGATGGTGTTTTAGAATTTCTGCAAACCGATCCTTTCCTAAAGTATATACGTCACAATAAGAGCCGGCTTTGATTGTTGCCGTTCGTAAGGAATCGTCAATCAAACTCATTTCCCCAAAAAAAGATCCTGAGTTTAAAGTCGCAAGTAACTCACTTGTATTTTCTTTGATCACTTCAACATGACCTTTGGATAAAAAATACATATTGTGAGGAACGTCACCTTCTCTAAAAATAATGTCACCTTTCATATAAAAAGCTGGTTTTAATTCTAGAACTACTTCTCTTTTTAATTCTTCAGGAGCATTTTTAAAAAAGGGAACTACCGAAATCAGGTGGTTGTGTAAAAACATGGACACATCAATTTTGATCCCTGAAGGCAATTGGTTCCAAATTTCAGTTTCATCAATTCCGTGTTTGTTTTCCCAAAGATTTACATAGTAAGACCGAATTCGATTGGCAAGTTGTGGAGGTAACTTTTTGTATTTGATAAAACTATCTATGGTGTTTAACTTTTCTTGAAAATGGACGCGAGATACATCTAAGTTAGAAAGTAAAGTGGCAATATTACCAATGACATACCCGTAAATACCGACTCCTAAGATCATCACACCCATAGTATAGATGGTTTGTTTATTGGTTACGGGCGTGATGTCTCCGTAACCAATCGTAGTCAGTGTAGTAACAGACCAATACAGCGAACGGATATAACGCGTTGTAATATCTTTGTCTGCTAAAAATTCAGGTCCGAGATAGATCCAACCGCAAGCCACCCAGTGTGCAAAGAGAGAGGTCCAATAGACAAAAAAGATCAAACGAAAAGTCATTGGATTGATCACCTCGACAAGTTTGAACCTATCATCGGAATCGGCACCGAGGGCAAGAAGGCGTAAAGATTTGAACAGTTCAAATACCCGTACAGATCTTAGAAGACGTAAAATCTTTAGGCTGTCTGTAACACCAAAGTATTGGAAAAAAAATCCGCCAAAAAGATCAAAAGGAAATGCGGATAAAAAATCGATAAGAAACCAGGAACGTAAATAGGTTTTAGTCACTATCTTTCTATTATGTATGAGAAGGCGGTCTTTCAAGATGGCCGTATTAAAATTGAGAATGACATCCAGTCCAAATACAATTTGGATCGCCCGTTCCAACCATGTAACTCCGGCAGAAAGTTTATAGTGAAAGACTAACCGGACAGGTACTTCAATGGCGAAGTAAGTAATACAAATAAAAACAAAAAGATCCCAGATTCGTTTGTATGGAGAATTTGGATGGATCATAATTACAGTATCGACATTTCGAAGTTTTATATTTGCCTTCTTTTAAAGAAAAATAATCCTGAATGGAAAAGAGGTGCATATGTTCGGTGGAGCAGGCGGAAACAAGTTTGATATGCTCAAACAAATGAAGAAAATGCGGTCGCAAGTGAAAACCATGGAAAAAGAACTTTCCGGTCTTAATTTTGTAGGAATTTCGAAAAACAAACTATTATCAGTGACATTGGATGGAAAATTCCAAATGAAATCCATCCAGATCGAAGATGAATTGATTGATAAAAAAGATAAAAACCTTCTAGAAAAGTCCATCCAAGAAGCCTATACTAAGGCCTTACAGGATGCACAAGCAGGGGCTGCAAAACAAATGCAAGCCATGGGTGGATTCCCTGGATTAGGAATGTGATCTAAATACTATCCGATTTGAAGCAATAAAAAAGCCTACAAATGGTTGTAGGCTTTTGGATGGAAAAGGGACAACGTGTTGTCCCTTTTTTATGTCCTTTGGTTTTTAGCTCGCAGGAACGATTTCCACTTCCACTCGTCGGTTAGAACCATCTTTTGGATCCACTCCTTGGATTGGAGTTGAGGAACCAAGTCCTTGCACTGTTCCAATTCGTTTTCCTTCCACACCGTTTTCAATGATCGCATTTTTTGCAGTCACAGCGCGGTCTTGCGATAAACGGAGGTTTAAATCTTCGGCACCAGTTTTATTGGCATGTCCAGAGATATTGATTTTGGTTTCTGGGTAAGCTGCAAGGGCTTCTGCCAATTTGTCAATGTTCTCTTTTCCTTTTCCTTTGAGGTCAGCTTTTCCATCTTCAAAAGCAATTCCACCATCCATAGTCGCAGTGAGACCAACTGTTTCACCACCTCTTTGATTTTTCTCAAGAGTGATCCCTTGTTTTTTCATCTCTTCGGCCATGTTGTCATACATAGTGTTTAGATAAAAACCAGTTCCAAGTCCTGCCAAACAACCTGCACCAAGACCAACAATCTTACCTTTGTTTTGTGGTTTCTTTTTTTCTCTTGTTAAAGATTCTTTGATTTGTCTTTGAAAATCGTTTTGTTTGTTTTTGGTATCTTTCTTTCGTTGTGCTTCGTCATAAACTGCACCGAGTGCTAGACCAACACCGCATCCAATGGATGTACTGAGAATTAATCTTTTTGTGTTTTCGGATAGTCCACAAGAGATTGTGGAAAGTAATGATAGGGAAAGAATTCCGGAGATGATTTGTTTCAACGTTAATGTCCTCGCTTACACTCTCTATAAGTATAAGGACAAAGTTTGAAGAAATCCTCCCTGTTTGCAAGGAGGATTTCCGTTTCTTTTTCGATCGGATTAGTATCTGTCCGTGAGGAGTTTTACTACGGATTCCGGTCGGAGGTTCGCTTGTGCAAGCATTGCCACACCTGATTTGGTAAGGATTTGGTTTTTTGAATATTCCACCATTTCCGTTGCCATATCGGCATCCCTTACTTGCGACTCGGCTGAAACAATGTTCACATAGTTGTTACTCAGTGATTTCAACGTTAAATCCAATCGGTTGTAATAGGCTCCTAGGTCAGACCGTAAGCGGTTGACTTTGGTGATGGCATCGTCCAAAACTTGGAGTGATTCGGAAGCTTTGTTTGAAGTTGAGAGAGTCAACTTGTTTCCAGCTTGTTTCAGTTTGAGTGAAGAACTAGTCATCGTATTGATGTATAGTTCTATTTTCTCTGTTCCGTTTGCACCCACTTGCAAAGTCATTGGATTTTTGGAAGAACGAGAAAACCTTCCATCCAATGGTTTGACTTTATTAAACTCTGCAGAAGTTCCGATCCTTTCTACTTCTTCCACTAACTGAGATACTTCTAACTGAACAAGTTTTCTGTCTTCGTTAGAATAAATCCCGTTAGAGGATTGGACGGAAAGTTCACGTAACCTCTGTAAGATAGAGTTTACTTGGTCTAAAGATCCTTCAGTGACTTGTAGGAACGACATACCATCCTGGGTATTTCGTTCCGCTTGGCCAAGGCCCCGAATTTGTGATCTTAATTTTTCGGACACGGCGAATCCCAAGGAATCATCCCCTGGTCTATTGATTCGCATACCCGTTGCTAGGTGCTCCATGGATTTATCCATGTCACGCCCGGTGTTTGTGAGCGCCCGTTTCGCAACTAGCGCGCTGATGTTGTGATTGATAATCATTGTCACACCCTCCTGTGTGTCCATGACCCGCCTGTTTCCCTACATGCGGAGAAAAGCAAAATTCACTTTCCGGGAAATCCGTTCCCGTCGGGAAGAGAAGGGGTTGCCTGCCCTTGGTTCTTCCGTGAATTTTTCCTTTCCAGATGATTCTATACCAAAAAACTAATGTCTGTAAAGAAAATTTAAGCACTAAAGGAGTGGGAAATTGAAAATCTACACCAAATTTGGCGATGGTGGTCAAACCTACCTTGCATCGGGTATCAAGGTATCCAAAACAGATCGTAGGGTGGATCTCTACGGAAGTTGTGATGAACTGAATAGTACCATTGGCCTTGCTCTTTCTTATACAAGAGATTTGAGTATAGAGCCTGCTTTCCTAAATTACTTAAAAAGCATTCAAAGTTTTCTTTTTGAAATTGGCTCGGAATTGGCAGGTTATGTGCCTAAAGAGTCAAAAGAAGGAACAGTTGTTTTGCGCTCCGATGTAGAAAGTTTGGAAAAAGAAATTGACCGGCTTATGGAAGTCCTACCTGAAATTAAGTTTTTTATTTTGCCTGGAGGGAGTTCCGTTGCAAGCACTCTGCACATTGCTCGTACAATTTGTAGGCGTTTGGAACGAGACCTACTTGTTTACATTGAGTCTGGTGGAGAAATTCATTCCGATTTAAGAATTTATATCAACCGCCTTTCCGATTATCTTTTTGTTGCAGCACGGTTTGCCAATTTTTCTACTGGAAACGAGGAAACCATTTGGAAAAGCCGAACGAAATAGAATTGGGACAACACCCGAAAGGAATCGCACCTCTCTTTCTCACCGAGATGTGGGAACGTCTCAGTTATTATGGGATGCGAGCCCTTCTTGTATTGTATTTGGTAAAGGCCTTAGGTTTTTCTGATGCAGATGCAGGTGCCGTCTATGCGTTTTATACCAGCTTTGTATACTTAACTCCTGTTATCGGAGGGTATTTAACCGACAGATTTTTTAGTTATCAGTTTTCCATTTATTTAGGTAGTTTTCTCATGCTCTGTGGGCATATTTCCCTTGCCTTTTCCAATTTATCTTTTTTTTATTCAGGCCTTGTACTTTTAGCAATTGGGAATGGTTTTTTTAAACCCAATATCTCTACCATCTTTGGCAGGTTATACGAAAAGAAACCTGGCCTTCGGGATAGTGGATTTACCATATTTTATATGGGAATCAATTTGGGTGGACTGATTGGTCCGATTGTTTGTGGAAGTTTGGGTGAAAGAGTGGATTGGCATTTGGGTTTTTTATTTGCGGGATTTGGAATGGCAATTGGAATGATTGTTTTCTATTTTGGAAGTAAACGTTTGCCTCACTTTATTTGGGAGAAAAAAAGAAACCAGGAAACTTCTATGACAGCTCCTGAAAGTGACCACCAAACCAAACCAAAAATACTACTCATTGTTTTACTCTCTTTTTTCAGTATTTTCTTTTGGATGGCTTTCGAACAAATGGGTTCTTCTTTAAACCTCTTTGCCTTACGAAATACAGACAGATTTTTGTTTGGTTTTGAGATTCCTGCTTCGGTTTTGCAATCCATCAATCCCTTATTTATTCTTCTCTTTGGTCCACTAGTTTCTCTTGTTTGGACAGGTCTTGCCAAACGAAACAAGAATCCCAATCCCGTTTTGAAATTTGTGCTTAGTTTGGTTCTTTTAGGAATTGGATTTTTTGTGATGGTGATCGCTGCAAAATATGCAGAAACAGGTGTGGCGGTATCCATTTTGTTTTTGGTTTTTGTTTATTTTTGGAATACACTAAGTGAACTTTGCCTTTCTCCTGTAGGACTTTCTTTTGTGAGTCATATGGCACCTGCAAAATATGCTTCCGTACTTATGGGGATTTGGTTTTTGTCCAATGCTTTTGGGCACTATGCGGCAGGAATTTTATCAGGGTACCAAAACCAATGGGGAAGTATGATAAACTTCTATGGATTTTTTGTCCTTTGTTCCTTTTTTGGAGCTAGTCTTTTGTATGGAATCTATTTGTTTAAAAAGAAATCCATTCTTGTTTTATTCAAAGGAATCTAAGATTACCCTTTGGTTTCCAATACTAAAGATTCAATTTCGTCAAATTTTTCTTCTCCTGCAAGAGCTATCACCTGTTCTGCGAGTAGTTTTGCTTTCCAAGAAGAAATCTCTTGTACCTTTTCTCCTACCTCTCTCATCAGTGGGAGAGCAGAACTCAAATCCCGAAACCCAAGTCCAATCAGGACTGCAGTAAACATAGGATCACTTCCAATTTCTCCACAAATGCTAATGGGTTTTTTCTGAGAATTGGCAACATCGGCAATGTTTTTGAGTAAAAGTAAAAAGACTACTTGCCATGGATTGTAAAGATCTCCCACCAAATGGTTGTTACGTTCTACTGCCAGAAGGTATTGTAAAAGGTCGTTTGTCCCAACACTATAAAAATCTACATGGTTACCGAGAAAGGGTAGGTTTAGTGCACAGGCCGGAGTTTCTACCATAATTCCTAAGGGAATTTTTTTAGTGATGATTAGTCCTGTGGTCTTTAGTTCTTCCAAACATTCTGTAAATAAGGCTTTGGTTTGTAAAATCTCTGAGCGAGTGGTGATCATAGGAAGCATGATGCGCATGGTTCCAAATTCACTAGCGCGAAGGAGAGCTCTCAATTGTTCTTTAAAAAAGTGGGGGTGGCGGAGAAGGTAACGAATCCCACGGTTTCCGAGAAAGGGATTTGCTTCTTCGTATCCATTCTCCATTTTATCAGCCCCGATGTCCCAAACCCGAAAAGTGACAGGGCGTCCCACCATCTTTAGTAAAATTCGTTTGTAAACAGCAAATTGTTCTTCTTCTGTTGGTTTGAATTCTACATACCGGATAAATAAAATTTCGGTTCTAACAAGTCCAATCCCATCAGCTCCTTGTTCAAAGGCTAGGTCTACTTCCTCTTCCGAATCAATATTGGCACGAAGAGAAAACTTTTTTCCATCTTTGGTTTTGATTTCTCTTGGGCCATCACTGATTTCTCGAAGTGGTTGTACTTTGTGTATTTCGCTTCGGATTCCTGCGAGTTTGATTTCATCAATTCCTGGGGAGCGGTTTAAGATCCCCTTAGTAGCATCTAACAAAATGTAGTCGTCGTCTTCCACATGGGAGGTGATATTTTTTAAACCAACGATTGTGGGGATTCCATAATTTCTTGCAATGATGGCGGTATGTCCTGTTTTTCCGCCAAAGTCTGTTGCGATACCACGAAGACGGCATTTTCCCAGTTGGATCATTTCGGAAGGAGTGATCTCCTTGGCGATCAGGATCACATCTTCTGGGATTTTGGTATGATCGGCTAATTTATCAGGATAAAGGTTGGCTTCAATTCGTTTTCCAATATCTAAAATATGATCAGCTCTTTCTCGAAAGAATTCATCGGGGATGGATTGGAATTCGTCGTACAAGGAGCTAACGGCTGTTTCTAGAGCTAATCCCGCCGATTCGTTGTTTTGCGCTATTCTTTCAAAGACTCGGGCCCGAAACAGGGGGTCATTTAAAAATACAATTTGGGATTCTAGGATTTCGGAAAGTTCGCGGTTTGCTTTTGATTTTTGGACTAAGTCAGCGAGATCATCTTCTGTTTTGAGAAGTCCCTTTTTTAGGAGTTCCACTTCGTCTCTGATTTCGTCTGGGGAGAGGTCCGTGCGGTCTTCGCGTTTCCGTTTGGTTTGTTTCCAACGAAACACTTTGCCATAAACTGTGCCTGGATAGGCAGAAATGCCTTTAAATGTGGTTTTTTCTTCCATCCGTCCCTTTGCCAAAAATACTTTCGGCTAGGCTCCGTTTGGAAAGTAAAAAACGCCGGATTCTAACGAGCGGCTTGTTTTTTAGAGAAAAGTGGGACTCGTTTGCTCTTGAACTGAGTGAGTTCGTTTCCCGTCACTTGGCTCATAATGCATTTGGCAAGAGAGATGTCCAGGGCGTGTCCCGCTTTCGAAGCAATCAAATGTCCCCGGAAAGGACGCCCCATCACAGCTAAGTCTCCAATGAGGTCGAGAATCTTGTGACGGACACATTCATTATCGTAACGTAAAGTTTCGTTCAAATACCCGTCATCTGTGAGAACTACAGCGTTGTCGAGAGACCCGCCCATAGCAAGGCCTCGCGCTTGGAGGGCTTCCACATCTTTCAAAAACCCAAAAGTTCGGGCAGGAAGGATGTCCGTTCCTAAAATGGATTCGTCTAGAGTGGTGGTGTAAGATTGTCCTCTGAGGAGAGGGTGGTTGAAATCGATACTATAAGTCACTTTGAGTTCGTCGGATGGTAACATCACAAGGTATTTGTCCCCGTCTACCACCCAAATGGGGTTAGCGATGGTAATGGGTTCGATGGTTTCTTCCAAAACCCGAATACCTGCAGAACGGATTCCTTCCCAAAATGGGAGAGAGGATCCATCCATAATCGGAACCTCAACAGAATCAATTTCGAAGATACAATCGGTAATCCCTAAGGTATGGACAGCGGCGAGGAGGTGTTCTATGGTTTGCACCCGGTTGGAACTTCCGTCTCCAATGGTAGTGGCGTTACTCGTGTCGACAACGTGGTCGAGAGAAACGGGAATTCGAATTTTTTGGGTACCTTTGTAGAGGTAAAAGATAAGTCCTGTATTTGCTTCTGCGGGATGGAGCCGTAAAGTTACCATTTTCCCGGAATGTACGCCAATTCCCCGAAGAGTGATGGAGTTTTGGATCGTTTTTCTATGTATCGCCGTTACCATATTCAGTTCCTACTAACAATTTTGTAGGAAAGGGGGGAGGGACAATTCCAAAACCTGGGCCTAAAGTCAAAAAAATGTCTCCTTTTTACAACAGTGTGGTGGGAATGTGACGGCTCACGTTTGTGCACCAAACCAAAAGATTTTGCTACAAAATGGACCGTATTTTACGTGTTAGTGCTTAGAATGCACTGAGTGCAGAACGAATGAAACTAGTCACAGGCGCCTGTTCCCTTGTGTCCTCTAGTCCTTCCCTCAGTTCTTTTAATACTACTTGGGCATCCCCAAGAGTGGTATTTACCGATTTATGCACATCACTTTCGTTGATGAGTTTTCCGAGGGTTCCTTGGCCCTCGTTGATTTTACCGGTAATTCCTGCAATGTTTTGGACGGTTTTACGGATATCAGAGCGGTTTTCGGCAATGAGTTCAGATAAAGAAACCAGAGGATCTTGGGTGACCTTTCCTTGGATCGGCATCAGTTTCCCGGACTTGGGGGAGATCTCCACTTTGGTCAGCGCCGGCTCCGACATCATGTATTCTTTGGTTTTGGGATCCACCGGAAACTTGGAACCAGGATCGAGAGCGACTACTCGGCCTGAAAGTAGGCTTTCGTTTTTGATTGTAATTTCGTAATTGGAGAAAAGCTGCACCTTTCCTTTCAAAAGGAGAGTGAGTTCGACTTTGGTTCCAATTCCCATTTCTCCCTCAGGAAGTAAATTTCCATACTCATCAATTTGCACCAAACGGATTTTGGATACATAGCCAAAGGGAACACCGTGGATGGTTACCTTGTTTCCAATTTTGATCCCTTCGGCATCAGGAAAGTATACAGGGAGTTGGTATCCCGATTTCTGGAAGGGACCACCTTCTGTTACGATGGTAAAATATCCCACAGCCACAAGGGAAAAGATAAATAAAAGTCCAACAATGAGAGCGCGACCTATGGTAGGCATTCCCTAAAGTTCTCCTAATGTTTGAGTCAAAGTCAATTGGATTTTCCTTTTTTTAATTCCGAATGATCGAGGATCATTGGACCCACTGTATTTCCATGAATGAACTGTTGGATGACGGGATTGGTTGATTTTTGGATCTCTTCAGAGGTTCCGCAAAACTGTACTTTTCCTTCATAGAGAAAACTAATTCTGTCTGCAATGCGATAGGCTGAATTCATATCATGAGTGACCACTATAGAGGTTAGACCTAATTCCTTTTGCAATCGGATGACAAGATCATTGATGACATTGGACATCACAGGGTCAAGGCCTGAAGTTGGTTCGTCGTATAACACGATTTTAGGTTGGGAAGTGAGGGCCCTTGCAAGACCTACACGTTTTTTCATCCCACCAGAAATATTACTAGGTAACGTATCTTTGGCGGGAACAAGGTCGAGCCATCTTAGTTTTTCCATGACAATACGATCTAGTTCTGCACCACTCGCTATTTTATGTTCTCGTAAGGGAAGTGCTACATTTTCATAAACTGTCAGCCAGTTGATGAGAGCCCCCGATTGGAACAAAACTCCGAGTTTGGAGCGAAGTTCTTCTCTTTTTTTCTCCTTGGCATCTACTATGGATTCACCAAAAATTTGGCAGTCTCCTTCATCTGGATCGAGAAGACCGGTGATGTGTTTGAGACTTACCGATTTTCCAGTTCCTGAAGGCCCAAGGATGACCATAGTCTCTCCTTGTTTGACTTGTAGGTTCATACCTGTGAGTATCTTTCGTTTGCCGAAAGTTTTATGAACGTTTTTCATTTCAATGGCAAAGGTTTCCATAGAGTCCTTCATTTATAAAATAAAGCGGTAAGCACATAACCAGAAAAAATGACCATTAGGAAGGAAGTGACAACTGCCTTTCTTGTCGTTTGACCCACACCAATCGCACCACCTTCTGTCCTAAGTCCTTGGCTACAGGAAATGGTGGAGATGGAAAGACCAAATACATAACCTTTGAGAAGTCCTACATACAAATCTTTGAGGCCAGGAACTGAGGAAATACGATAATACACATCTTGGAAGTAACTAATCATATCAATTCCCAGTTGAAAATGTCCCACGATCCCACCACCTAAGATTCCTAAGGCGGCTGAATACACACAAAGGACAGGAACCATAAGCGAAAATCCCACTATCCTTGGCATCACAAGGTAACGAACAGGATTGATTGACATCACTTCCAAAGCATCGATTTCTTCAGAAACTTTCATGGTTCCAATTTCTGCGGCCATGGCTGAACCTACGGAGGCAGCAAGAATAAGAGAAGTCATAAAGGGAGACATCTCCCGGGTGAGAGTGATGGTAAGTAAAAGTCCAATTTGACCTTCGGCTCCAAAGTCACGTAGACCAAGGCCGGTGTTTAGTCCAAGGATCATTCCTGTGAAAATGGAAACAATAGAGACAACAAAAAGGGAACCGACACCTGCGATAAACATCTGTTCTAGAATTTCTTTTCGTTTGAAATAGAGATGGTGGGACTGTCCAATCGATCGAAAAAGGAGGAGGACAGTATACCCGATGGCGTAAAGTAAAGGTTCCAAAGTTTTGGAGTAGAGACGTTTCATATTTCCCACCAAAGAAGTTTATATTTGTTTGTTGGTTCTCTTGTATCGATTCCAAAAAGACCATAAGCCAATTCGTATCGAAACCCATTCGGCGATTTGGAATATTCTACGAGAAGAGGAATATGGATATGGGTTTCTTCTTCTGTCCACCGATGTGTATAGAGTCTTGTGATTAAGTGCAAACGTTTTTCCCCGTTGGAAGACCTTTTGTATTCGATGAGTGAAAAGATTGGTTCCCAAACATCTTCCATCACTTCAAATCGCACCGGAATGATCGCAAGGGTATTCCATCCAAAATTTCCATCTGCATCTTTATGGTAACGAAATAATGGCCACAGTTTCCAATAATAATCTTCTCTACCTGTTTGGACATATTCACTTTTCATATGAGAATAAAAAGGCAATAAAAAATGAGAAGTCGCTTTTAAGTGAGAAGTGTTTTGCGACAAACGGATGTAAAATGGGGTAATAAACTCAGCTTCTTTGTTAGCAAAATAAGAATATCCATAAAAGGGGAAAAACACAAGTTTCTGCGTATCTTTTTTTTCTGAACTTGTGTATTGGAAAAAGATAAAAAGTGCCGTGTAATTGGTCTGTCCTGTTTTTTTGTCATATCCGTAAGAGAATAAGGAATTCAAAATCGGAAACCAAAGGAAGGCGCGACTTTTCATATTCCCATCTTTAGAATCTTTGCTGTTGTAGAGGGGAAAAAATATTTTGTAGGTTGTGGGTTCTTTTTTATCCAGACGTTCTTCCCCCCATTGAAAAAAGGGCCAAAGGAAGGACTGGCGTTTGTATTTTCCTTCGTGTTCCTTTTTGGAATAAAGAGGAAAGATGCGAAAATCACTTCTTGTTTCAGATCCTCCCCACATGACAAAGGGCCAGAGTATGGATTTCGCTTCATAGGTTTTATACTTCCATTCGGAATAAATGGGAAAGAGCACATAACTCAATTCTTGGTATGAAAGTTTGTTCCGAATTTTTCCATAGATTGGAAAGACACTAAAATAGTTTTCTCTTTGGGATTCACCTTTCCCCCAAATAAAAAGAGGGGTGAAAAGGATATCTTCATCGGCATCCCCTTCCTCATGTTTGAATCCAGTTCCACTGAAGAAAAATAACGAAGACCAAGTATACCAGTAATTGGTTTCTTCTTTATAATAAAATGGGGAAAGATAACTTTTAAAACGAAAGGCATAGGTTTTGTCTTGAAAACCAATATAGAATGGACGAAAGGCTAAATAACTTTGGCGTCCTCTGGTTTCCGATTCATATAAAAACCAAAATTGGTGGTATTTGGATTTGATGTCTTCGGTAAAGGAGTTAGGGAGTTTGGCAAATAGGCTTGTGCTCTGAAAGACGAGACAAAAAACAATTCCGAATTGAATTTTAAAGCGGGAATCCACGTAATTTCAATATCGTCAAGTTTCTAGAAAAGGAATCAAGTGATTTCATGATCCAAACCAAAATCGCACTGCTTTTCGGAGGTATCTCCGGAGAACATATCATCTCCATTCGATCTTCTTATTTCATTTTCAATACAATCGATCGGGACAAATTCCAAATTTGTCCTGTTTACATTGACCAAACGGGAAAATTTTGGATCCCCAAAGGAAAAGATCCAGTTTACCCAGACCCTACAGGGAAAACAGAAGCTGAATTTCTAAAAGAATTTTCTTCCCAAAATCAAATCTCAGAACCGCAGTCTGCGGCTGCACTTTTAGATTTTGGATTTTCTGCCGCCTTTCTCGGATTACACGGAGGTGCAGGTGAAGATGGAAGAATCCAAGGATTTTTAGATGTATTAGAAATTCCTCATACAGGATCAGGAGTTTTGGCTTCTGCTCTTGCCATGGATAAATATAGAGCCAATCTTCTATTCCAAACAATTGGGATTCCCGTGGCTCCCTTTGTGGATCTTGAAAAAGGAAAAACGGATGCTAGAAAAACAGTTTTAAACTTACCGTTTTCCTTTCCCGTATTCATTAAACCAACATTAGGTGGTTCTAGTGTCAATACGGGGATGGCAAAAACACCAGAAGAAGCTATGGTTCTTGTGGATAAAATTTTTGTCTCAGAAGATAGGGTGCTCATCCAAAAGTTAATTTCGGGAACAGAGGTTTCCATTGGGGTTTTGGAAAAAAAGGAAGGGGAAAAAAGAACTCCTTTTGCTCTGGTACCAACAGAGATCCGACCCAAGTCTGAGTTTTTTGATTTCGAAGCAAAGTATACAAAAGGGGGAAGTGAAGAAATTACTCCTGCACCGGTTGGGGAAGAGGTCACCAAAAAATTACAAGAATATACTTTAAAATGTCATGAAGTGCTTGGTTGCAAAGGTTATTCGCGCACTGATTTTATCATTAGTGATGGCGTGCCTTATGTTTTAGAAACTAACACTTTACCTGGAATGACAGGAACAAGTCTTATTCCCCAACAAGCAAAAGCATTGGGGATAGAAATGAAAGATGTGTTTACTTGGCTTTTATCGATTGCCCTTTCTTAGGAAAAAAATACATTCCTATCAGGATGGCGATCAGACTGGCAATAGTTCCATAGAAATGGCTTGTCATATCGTCGCCATACACTTCCAGGATGAGCCAAGTTCCAATTCCTACAAATAAAGAAAATAGCGCTGCCCTTTCGTCTGCTTTTTGACTCATCAGTCCAAACACCATGGGGATAAATAGTGTAACGAGTGAAATTCCTCCTGAGTCTTCCACAAGAGCGTAGATAGAAGGTTTTCCTACCGCGAGTAAAAAAGATACGCTGGCAATGATAAGAACAGAAGTTCTAGAAAGTAGTAGTAACTTTTTATCATTCATATCTTTGAATGCGTATTTCAGAATATTCTCAGATAGAATGGAAGATGGTGCAAGGATTGCCCCAGATGCAGTGGAAAGAATTGCTGAGATTAGAGCCGAAAAAAATAAAACCTGTATCCAAGGACTAGAAAACTTAGAGATCATCGTTGGTATCAAAAGTTGGCCAGTTTCTCCATGTAAATCAAAGTCAGGAAGTAAACTTTTTGCGTGGAGTCCTAAAAAGAGAGGGATCAGGGCAAATAGTAAATACAAAATAGAAGAGAGATAAGAGGCAGCAACGGCCACTTTTTCTGATTTTGCCGACATCACTCTTTGAAAGATATCTTGTTGGGGGAGGGATCCAAATCCCACCACCATCCAAGCAGAGATATACAATGTCCAAGCATGGTAATTGGATTCTGGAAAAAACCGAAAGAACCCATCTGGTTTTTCTTGGATAGAGGTCCAAATTGGTTTTACCTCGTTTAACTCAAATAATACGATGACAAGACCTACAATAATGGAGATTGATTGAAAAAAAGTCAGTGAGCGACACCGACCACATCCCTCCAAGATAAGTATAAAATACAACAAGGCAGGCACCGATGACTATGGCAGTGAATTGATTGATACCAAAAAGAATCTGTACCATAATTCCGAGGGCTACAAATTGTGCAGCCACCCATCCAAAATAAGAAAAGATCAAACAGATCCCGGCAATAAATTCCATTTTTTTTCCATACCTGTTTCGATAAAAATCACCAAAGGTAAGGATTTGCATGCGGTAGAGATACTTAGCAAATACGAGGCCAAGTAAAAAAAGACATAGCGCGCCACCAAACGGATCTTGGATGACGGATAAAAATCCGCCTTTTGCAAATTCGACAGAAGAACCTAGGATGGTTTCACTACCAAACCAGGTTGCAAAAAGAGCAGCCGTGGAGATGGGGAGGGGAAGGCTTCTTCCTGCTAAAATAAAGTCACGTGAGTTTTTTACTTTTTTTGCCGCATACACTCCAATGGCAATCGTTATGAGTAGGTAACCAATAATGAAGACTGCTTGGAAACTCATTCTTTAAAATAAATCTTCTTCCACTGGTTTTGACGGCACGTCGTCTTTCTTTTTTTTGACCGCCGATTTTACGATTTCTCCACTTGGTGCTTTTGATAAAAATTCAATTTTTGCTTCTGCATCCACAAGCCTTTCCGAACAAACCTTTTTTAACTCCATGCCTCTTTCATAAGCTTTGATGGAATCTTCTAAGGAAAGTGTTCCTCTTTCTAATTTTTCAGCGATGTCTTCTAATTCACGAAGTGCTTCTTCAAAACTAATCGATTTTTTCTCTACCATTTTCGATTCCTATATTTTTTCTTTTACTTCTACGAGTATTTTTCCATCAGAAAGAAATACTTCTAAACTTTCATTTTTTTGGATATTATGAATGGAAGATATGACTTGTTTGTTTTTGTTTCGTACCACAGAATACCCACGTTTTAATGTTCCAAGAGGAGAAAAGTGTTCTAATCGTTGTTCGGCGAGGGTAAATTTGTTATGTATTCTTTCTATGTATGATTTCCAGTTTTGCGATAAATTATCAAACCTTTGGAATTCACTTTGTTTGCGAACCAAATAGTTTTTTCCAAGGAGTGAAATCTTTGTCATAAGTTCATCTAGAACCGTAGATCTAATTTCTAAAATGGTTTTTGGATTTTGAAATACAGGTCTTGAAATAACGCCTGTCCACTTTTCTTTTCCAATGCGTATTACACTAGTGAGTGCTGACTTAATCCTATCTTCCATTTCGTCCAGACGTATGAGGGTGTCTGAAACATTGGGGATGGCTAGTTTTGCTGCAGCAGTCGGTGTGGGAGTTGTGGCATCCGCCGCAAGGTCTGTTAGCACCCGATCAATTTCATGACCAACAGCAGAAATAATGGGAATTCTCGAATTGTAATAAGCCATTACCACCGCTTCTTGGTTGAAGGCCATTAGGTCTTCGAAAGAACCACCACCACGCCCTGCAATGATAACATCGACTTCCCATTTGGGATCATTCAATTCTTTGATTGCTTCAATGATGGAAACTTCAGCACCGTCTCCTTGTACAAGACAGGGAGAAACTAAAATTTGAATCGAAGGATTTAGGTCGGTAGCAATCCGTATAATGTCTTCCACCGCCGCACCTTTGGGCGAAGTAACAATACCTAGGCGTTTTGGAAATTTGGGAAGCGGGCGTTTGTGTGTGGCATCAAAAATTCCCTTATCAAGTAAGGCTTTTTTTAATTTCTCAATTTTAAGAAGGATATCTCCTTCTCCAATTTCTTCTATTTTTTGAACTGTTAAACTATAATACCCACCAGGTTCATAAACAGAAACAGAACCATAAACCAAAATCTCCATTCCATTCCGTAGAGGAGTTCCCCGATAGTTTTTGGCTTGGAAAGAAAAGAAGGCACATTTGATGACACTAGCTGTATCTTTTAAAGAAAAATACATATGTCCGGAACTATTGGTTTGCGAATAGTTGGAAATCTCTCCTCGCACCCAAATGTTTTTAAATTCAGATGTATCTTGGAGTTTGGCTTTGATGAGGCGGTTGACCTCACTGACACTAAGAGATGAGTCCACAAGTTCCATTTAGATATTCTGAAAACGGGTCTCTCTAAATATTTTCCAAAAATCCCAAAGGATGATGACAAGTGTTAATGCCATAGGCCCTATGATGATCCCTGCGACACCAAACTCTTGTAATCCGCCAATCAGGGATAAAAAGATTAAAAACGGATGTGTTTTTAGTTTTTTGTCCAGAATTTTAGGTTTTACTAAGTTCTCTAAAATCAAATAACTTGCACCACCAGCAATCATAAAGAGAATACTTCCTGTCCAGTTTTCTTGGACAAGCCCCATATACAAACCAATGGGTAACCAAACAACGGAGGTTCCCACAACAGGGATCAATGAGAAAATGGTAGCGATACTAGAAAGTAAAAACTTATTAGAAACAGATGTAAAGAGTAACAAAAAATATATAAGCGCACCTTGGAGTAAGGAGATAAATAAGTTCCCCATCATCACTGTGCGAATGGCTTCTTCAATCCGCCGACCAAGTCTTTCCTCAATTTCTGTGGGAAAGGGAAGTAGAACAAAAAGTGCATGTTCCATTCGACTTCCTTCTTTGTATAAAAAGAAAAGTAAAATGAATGTAAAAAATGCATTGAAGATAATTGCACCCGGTACTTCAAACGAACCAAGTAAAAACCCAGATGAATTTTTGAGTAAACTATAAATGGAATCTAAGTTCAAGATATCCATATGTTGGCCAACATATTCGCGGTACATCAAAGGAAGTTTGATCCAAAAAAATTCATTTTCCGTAAAGAAGTCAGTGAGCATGGGGCTATTTAAAAGCAAAGAAACGATCGATTCTTCTGTGAGTTGGTTTCTAATATAGCTGACTAAGTTTAATGATTCTCGAATTAAAGTGGAAACAATCAGGTAGGAAGGGATAAACACTCCCGCAAGCATTAGAATGACCATGATGTAGGGTGAAAGCCCATGGAACTTGACACCCAATAGGTTTTTTAGTTTTTTGTGAATCTTCCTTGTCGTGAGATAAAACAAAAGGGCAAGAAAACTGGCCCAAAGAAATGGTTTGAATACAAAAAATAAAGTGAGGCAAGTCCCAATGAATATAGCACTGAGGAGGAGATAGACTATAATTTCGTTTTTGTTTTTAATCCAATTCATCATTAATAACTGGAATGTTTTCTAAAATAAAAACGAAGGTAATGGGAAGGACTTCCAGTTTCAGAAACAACAATCGAAAGAGATTTTTTGATAAAGCCTTCTAGTAAATAAGTCACTTCACCATTTTTTTCTGTTTTATCAATGAGTTTCCAATCCCCTTGCATTGACCTAGTCTCAATTCGTTTTAAAATAGAAGCCAAACTTTCCTCGGATTCAAGAAGTAGGTAGGCTTCCTTTGTATGGATATGGCTTGTTTTGAATTCACTTGATTCAAGGAACCTCAGTTTTTCCGGAAAAAAGGATTGAGGAAAGGCCGGCGGTGGACTTGTCGGATTTTTGGTAACGACAATTTGATCAAAACGATAGATTTCCGTTTGTGTGGTGGGGGTACAGGCCCCAAAAAATAGCAATAAAATAGGCAAAAAACGAAGCATTACGGAAAGCAAATGAGTAACACCCGTTTCCTTCCATTCATTTTTTTAAATCTTTGTTGCCACCTGTGGGGAAAGCTTATCTTTTCCTTGTGTTAGATTTTCTTCAGTTTGATGCCTTTTTGACTCGAATCCTCGAGTTACCTCCGCTCCTGCTTTGGGGCTTCTTCTGTTTTTCTAACTTTTTGGAGAATGTATTCCCTCCTTGGCCGGGAGATACCATTACAGTGTTTTCCGGATTCCTTTCTTCAAGTCCCGATTCGCCCCTATCTTTTCTTTCTGTAGTGATAGCCACCTACTTGGGAAACCTACTTGGTGCCTTAGTGATGTATTTTTTTGGAGATAGGTTCCTCCAATTCTTAAAACGATCACAGTTCCCTTTTCTTTCGGCACTCTATCAGGAAGAGAATTTACATAAGACACTCAGTTGGTTTCGAAAGAATGAGCTCATTGTGGTATTATTGTCCCGGTTTTCCGCAGGAATTCGATTCTTTGTTTCTATCGTAGCGGGAATGAGTAAAATGAACGTCATTAAATTTGTTCTTTTGTATACGATTGCCATTTTCCTTTGGTGTGGTCTCCTCCTTACGGGTGGGTCCGTGATGGGAACCCATTGGAACCAAATCGTTGTTATGCTGTCATACTACAACCGGACCATCGGATTCATCCTTATTTGTTTATTCTTGTTCTTTCTCTATCAAATTATGAAGAAAAGAAATACAAAGTTGACATGATTTTATTTTCTGTTAGGGTTTTCACCCATGAACTCTTGGGGAAATATAGCGTTTGATTTTTACACATTCGGCTCTCTCGTCGGTGTGATTTTTACTTTTTACAATGCACAATTTTTTTTAACGGTTAAAGAAAAGTCGGAAGCGACCTACCAATTGGGAATGGGAACACTTTGGCTTGGGCTTTTCCATTTTGCCTATATGATTAATTTTTCCTTTATGGGACCTGCTTCTGCCTATTTGCGTTGGCTTGTAATCATTGGGGCTATGGCAGGTGCTTCCTACCTCACTAGTTTCTTCTTAAGTTACCCCGAAGTATATTTCCCCCGATTCAAAAAATATCTTTTTTGGATAATGAATACAATTGTTGTGATTGTAACTGGTTATTTTGTTTATATAAGTTTAACAGCTGGTAGGTTGTTTTTCTTTAGTGGGCATTATTGGGATTTTCCTGTACCAGTTTTTTATAAAGTATATGCTTTGATTGTTCTTGGTTTTTTTGTTACTTTTTCTTTGGTTGCTTTGGTTCAAATCTTTAAAATGCCTAAAGAATCAAGGTTTGCTTCCGCAAGTATCCTAATCGCATTTATCCTTGTGACTATTCTTCCAGGGATTATGAATGCACAGTCAAGAGACGGTGCGATTGGCCGAGGTCTTTACCAAACCATTACTGATCTTGTTTTGGTGGTGGGACTATTTGTTGCCAATGTAGTTTATATCAATAATACAAAAGATAAAACGACTATTATTTCCCGGATCATAGGAATTTCTCTCGCATCATTTTTGTTAGTTTTACAGCTTGTGGCTTATTCTGTGATTCAACAGTCAGAAGCTAATTATGATATGGTTCATACTGCACGTGCGAAAAACTTTATAGCAGGTTTAGAGACTGACCAAGTCCCTAGTTTTCATTATACCTACGATACAAACCAAAAAGAGTTTATTCTGAAGAAAGGAATGGAAGATTCGGCCGTTGACCCAAAATCTTACGAATCGGAATATTGGAATTATTGGGCATTAGAAACCATCCTTTCCTACAAACAAAGTAAGAACTGGAAAGAAAAAACAAAGAGTTTACTTACTTTGCTCCCAGAAACAAGCAAAGGTTATGCTGCCGAAATCAAAAGACTATTGGCTCTTGAAACGATAACAAACCCAGAAACGTTAATCCATGAATTAGAATCTGAAAAAAGAAAAATTCTCTACACAAGAAACAAATTAAGAGAAATCCCAACTAAGAATTTTTCTGACAATGCGGAATCTTTCGTTTCTAAAAAAGAGGGACCACTTTCCGGTTTTTATGGAGAGGCACGTTCTGTTTTGGAATCCTCACTTTCTGAGGAGAAAAAATCTGAAGTTCTTGATCAGATGTTTTCCCCTATGCCAAACCATGGAGACCGAAACTACAGGGGGCGTGTAAAATTTGCAGAAAATAATCCAGAGTATTCTTTTTACGTAAGTTATCTGATCGTTGACAAACCAAATGGATTAGTCCACGAAGTGGGATACCCTTATCTGGATTATAGGGAATTCCAAGAAGAAGTTACTCTTCCTTGGATCATTGGTGTATTATCGCTTGCGGTACTTGTAATCTTTGGCTACCGACTTTTCTTTTTGATAGCCCTCTTAAGACCGATCGAACAAATCATTGAAGGATTGACAGAAGTAAATTCTGGAAACTTAGAATACCGGCTCACAGTTCATGTGGAAGATGATATAGGTTTTATGGCACGTTCCTTCAACCGAATGGTTCGCTCCATCCAGGCTGCTCGTAAAAAATTACAACAGTATGCGGAACAATTAGAAGTCAAAGTCCAGGAACGAACTAAGGAATTAGAAAATACCTTAAAGGAAGTCCAATCTTTAAAACACCAACAGGACGGTGATTATTTTTTAACATCACTTCTTTTGCAGCCATTTAACGCAAATCATGCGAAGCATGACAATGTTCATATAGATTTTTTATTGGAACAAAAGAAAAAGTTTACCTTCCGCCAGTATGAAAAGGAAATCGGTGGAGATTTAAATATCGCAAACCAGATTTTTTTGAACAATCGCTCTTATACTGTTTTTTTAAATGCAGATGCTATGGGAAAATCTATGCAAGGGGCAGGTGGGGCACTTGTACTTGGTTCTGTATTTGAGTCCATCATTACAAGGACTCAACTTTTAGGAGAAGCAAGAAATACATACCCTGAACGTTGGATTAAAAACACCTTTTTGGAACTTCATAAAATTTTTGAAGGTTTTGATGGGTCAATGCTTGTCTCTCTTGTTCTTGGACTAATTGATAACGAAACAGGTTTACTCTACTTTATCAATGCAGAACATCCATGGATGGTCCTCTACCGTGATGGGATCGCAAGCTTTATAGAAAACGAACTTATGTTTCGTAAACTAGGAACTTCTGGAGTACAAGGAAATCTTTATATCAAAACTTTCCAACTGGAACCAGGAGACATTCTGATTGCAGGATCCGATGGTCGGGATGATTTGCTAATTTCGCATACAGCAGATGGGAAACGAGTGATTAACGAAGACGAAAGGTTATTCTTAAAAGTTGTAGAGTCGGGGAAAGGTGAGCTCGATAAAATTTATAATGAATTGGCTAAGTATGGAAGTTTAACGGACGACTTATCGTTGTTACGTGTTTCTTATATTGAAGAAAAAGAACGCTATAAAATTGAAAAGGAACGATTAAAAGAAATTCAGGCGCTCCTACTTAAAGCAAAAGAAGCCAGCGAATCCTCTGATTTACAAGAGGCAGTTTCCTATTTAGAAGAGGCAAATTCTCTAGAAGAAAATATACCTGAGATCAAAAAGAAATTCATCCAACTCTATTTGAAACTAAAAGACTATGGGAATGCTAAAAAGATGGCAAAAGACTATAGTTTGCTAAAACCGATGGATACGGAAATTATGTACATCACTGCATTTTGCGCTCGTAAAGTAGCCGATGTCAAAACAGCCATTGATTTTGGGGAGCGCGTCCGCCTTCGTGATCCTGGCCACGTCAAAAACCTAATTAACTTGGGACAAACGTATCTGGCAGATAAGAATTTGGACCGGGCAGAGAATATTCTCAGTTCCGCTTTGGAATTAGATCCGGAAAATCCGAGTTTACAAAGGCTTCTTGACCACATTCGGAAAAAACAAAACAAACAAGATGCAGTAAGTTAGAGTCTAAGATTTACATTGAGTGAATCATTTGAGATCAGAATTTCCCAGAAATTTGGGGACTTTAAAAAGGAAGAATGGAATCTCCTCGTTTCCCCAGATTCGGTATTTCAGGAATATGAATTCCTTTCTGGTTTAGAGAAGACTGGTTGTATTGGTCAATCGGATTGGTCTCCAGTCCTTATCTCTGCTAGGCGAAACGGTTTTCTATCGGGAGTCCTTCCGGCTTATGTCCGAAGTGATTCTTATGGCGAATATATTTTTGATTTCCAGTGGGCCAATGCCTTTCACAGAGCAGGGATTCCTTACTATCCAAAGCTTACAGTAGCAGTTCCTTTTACACCTGTTACGGGAGACAGGATTTTACTCCATCCGGATTTAACAAACGAAGAAAGGGAATCTTTAAGTTCCGAACTATTGCAAAAGCTCCTCGAGTTTGGGAAAAAACAGGAAACTTCTTCAGTTCACATTTTATTTTGTAAGGAAAACGAACAAAAGTTAGGCATCGCAAATTCTTTTGCTCCCAGGCTTTCTCACCAATACCACTGGTTTAACAAAGGTTTTGCGAATTTTGAAGAGTTTTTAGCAACATTAGTAAAGGACAGAAGAAAAACCATTCGCCAAGAACGGCGTAAAATTTCAGAAACAGGACTTGTTTTCCAGACACTAACGGGGGATGAAATTACAGAAAATCATGCCCATATATTTTATGAATTTTATAAAGATACACATTCAAAAAAATGGGGGCAACCCTATCTCAACCGCCAATTTTTTTTGGAAATGTATGAAACCTTTCGCCATAGACTTTTGTTAGTTTTGGCTTCGGATCCATCGGGAAGGCCAATCGGTGGGAGTTGGAATGTTTTTCGTGAGGGTTTTTTATTTGGAAGGTATTGGGGAGCTTTGGAACATGTTCCCAACTTACATTTTGAGTGTTGTTATTACCGATTGATCGATTATGCTATCGAACATAAAATGGAACGAGTGGAAGCGGGAGCCCAAGGGGAACATAAATTCCTCCGAGGTTATGAAGCGGTTCCAATGTACAGTTTGCATCATATTTATAATGAACAAGGCAGAGCCGCCATCGAATCCTATTTGGAACGAGAGATAGCTATGGAAAGGGAAAATATTTCCGCCTACAATGCGCAGTCTCCCATCAAGGCTCTGCGGGAGGGATAATGTCAGATCCAAAACGAAAGTCCTATACGGAAATGAACGTAGAACTTCTCGAAAGAGAAAAACAAAAACAGAAATTAAAGAAACCAGACCGATATAAGGTGATCCTTATCAATGATGATTACACACCACAGGAGTTTGTTGTTTTTGTTTTAGCCAATGTTTTTCGGAAATCTATGGAAGAATCTCGTCAAATTATGTGGAAGGCGCATACTTCGGGATCTGCTGTTTGTGGGGTGTATTCACTCGACATTGCTAGAACCAAAGTGGCAGAAGTCCACAAACTGGCTGAAGACGCAGGACATCCATTACAATGCCAATTGGCAAAAGAGGAGGACGAATGAACCTTTCCACTGATTTAGAAAAAAGTCTGGAGCTTGCAGGAAAAGAAGCATCCAAATACCATCATGAATTTATCACTTTAGAACATTTGTTATATGGACTAACTTATAATGAAAAAACTAAGGAAGTTTTGGTAAGTGTCGGTTGTGACATCGATCTTCTTAGGAAAGAACTGACCGAATACTTCGAAGAGGACTTGGCGACAATTGCTGTTCCCAATTTAAAAATCCAACCGCGTTATACTGTGGGAGTCCAATTCGTAATCCAGTTTGCTGCCTTTCATGTGCAAAATTCCGGTAAAGACGAAGTGGATGGAAATAATGTACTTGTGGCACTATTTCGAGAAGAAGATAGCCAAGCCTATTATCTTCTCGCCAAACAAGAAGTAAGCAGACTCGATGTAATCAAATACATCTCTCATGGAATTAAAAAAGAAAAGGATTCCGAAGAGCCCGAATTTGCAGAGGAAACAGAATCGGGGGAAACCGAAGCTGGCTCCCGAAAATCGGCTCTAGAAAAATTCTGCGTAAATCTTACCGAAAGAGCCAAACAAGGAAAATTAGATCCTTGTATTGGACGAGATATAGAAATCGAAAGAACCATTCATATTTTATCTCGGCGACGAAAAAACAATCCTATCTTTGTAGGAGAAGCTGGAGTTGGAAAAACTTCCATTGTGGAAGGGATTGCCGAAAGAGTGGTTAAGGGACTTGTGCCGAAAAGCCTTCTGGATATGGAAATTTATTCTTTGGATATGGGACTTGTGATGGCGGGAACCAAATTCCGTGGGGAATTTGAGGAACGACTGAAAGCCATCTTACAGGAAGTAGTCGGAAAACCAGAACGAATTATCTTTGTAGATGAAATTCATACCGTCGTAGGAGCGGGTGCAGTGTCTGGAGGAAGTTTGGATGCCTCCAACTTAATGAAACCTGCACTTGCCAATGGGGAACTCAAATGCATTGGAACCACAACGTATAAAGAATATAAATCTATTTTTGAAAAAGACCATGCTCTTTCACGAAGATTCCAAAAAATTGAAGTTTCGGAACCATCTAGGGAAGATGCGATTGAGATCCTAAAAGGCCTAAAACCAAAATACGAATCCTTTCATGGGGTCACTTACAGTGTAAAGGCCATTGAGGCTTGTGTGGATCTTTCCAGTTTACATCTTAGGGACAGATTTCTGCCTGACAAAGCCATCGACTTAATGGATGAATCCGGCGCCTTTGTTAAGTTACGTGATGAGAAAAAAGAGAAACCAAAAAAACAAGTTGGAATTTTAGAAATTGAATCCCTCGTCGCAAAGATTGCCAAAATTCCAGAAAAAACTGTCAAAGCCGATGATAAAAAGAAATTAGAACATTTGGATTCTGAAATTAAGTCAGTTGTTTTCGGTCAAGACCATGCAATCGAACAAGTAGTCGATGCCATCCACTATTCACGTTCTGGGCTTAGTGATGAAGGAAAACCCATTGGAAGTTTCTTATTTGTTGGCCCTACAGGTGTCGGAAAAACAGAAGTAGCAAAAACTTTGGCCGATAAAATGGGAGTAGAGTTCCTTCGTTTTGATATGAGTGAGTATATGGAAAAACATTCCGTCTCTCGCCTGATTGGAAGCCCTCCAGGTTATGTAGGGTATGACCAAGGGGGCCAACTTACCGATGCCATTGCCAAAAATCCCCACTGTGTATTGTTATTCGATGAAATCGAAAAAGCACATGAAGATATCTATAATATTTTACTCCAAGTGATGGATCATGCCACACTCACAGATAGCACAGGAAAAAAGGCAGACTTTCGTAATGTCATCCTTATCCTAACGACAAATACGGGAGCGCAGGAAAGTTCCAAACCTCTTCTCGGTTTTGATACGGATAGGTATGATGATCGCTCTTTAAAAGCCATTGAGAGGACATTCACACCTGAATTTCGAAATCGTTTGACTGCTGTTGTAGAATTCAATGCTTTATCGATTTCTGTAGTGGAGCTTGTGGTAAAAAGAATGTTCCGCACCTTACAGGCCAAAGCCGAAGAAAAGGGAATTCATTTGGAATTGTCAGAAAAAGCGGTACGTCATTTAGCAGAGACTGGTTATGACAAAGCGATGGGCGCAAGGCCTATCCAAAGGATTCTTAATTCTGAAATTGGAAAACCTCTTTCCAAAAAAATTCTATTCCACAAAGACAAAGTGAACCGTTACCTTGTGGATGTAATGGAAAAAGAAGGGAAAAAAGTTTTGGAAATTTCGGAAGTAAAGTCGTAAAACTTTCCTTAGTTACAAAAAAGAATGAGAATTCTGAACCATTACCAATGGTTCAGAAAACAATTTTCAATTATGTTTGAAGTCTACTTAGTACCTCATCTTCTTTTTGAAAGGTGAGGTATCCAAATACGAATGCACCGAGAACCGATCCTAAAAACAGATAGAAAGGTAAATGGAGACCGACTTCTTCTGGTTTTACGAAGTCATAAAAATAACGTTTCGGATCTAAATAACCCCAGATGACAAAAACGACTGAAACCATTTGAGCCCCAAAAAACCATATCCTTGTCCATTGGGATTTCCAAAATCCAAGGAAGAAAAAATTAAGAAGAGCAAGAAGTATAAACACTGAGTTTAACTTGGGCCCAAGGGAAATGGATTCATTTATTTCAAAAAAACGAATTTCATAGGAAAACCAAGGAAGAATCGCAAAGAGAAGTTGTAAAAACAAAAAGATAAAGAATACTTTATCAAAAAAAAGTTTTGATTCCCAATATCGGTAGAGAGAAAGAAATATTCTTTTTGTTAAGAACCACCAAGCAACGATTAGCTCAGGAACAAATAGAAGAGAATCTTTAGTAAATTGAAAAAAAGCAAAACATTTGCTAAGAATTGAATTTGTCATTCGACTTCTGCTACCACTTCCAATTCTACACTCGCATTTAAAGGAAGGGAACTCACACCTAAGGCAAACCTTGCATGTTTTCCTTTTTCTCCAAAAATCGAGGCTACAAGTTCTGAGGCTCCATTGGCTACTAAATGGTGCTCTGTAAAATCGGGACTGGATGAGACAAAGACACCTAACTTCACAATCGATTTAATTTGGTCTAAGGATTGAATCTGAAGTAAGATGGCAGCTAGGGCATTCAGTAAACATTGTTTGGCTTCTTCTTGTGCTTCTGCGAGAGTTACCTCTTTTCCGACCTTTCCCGTTTTCCTTAATTTTCCGGCAACCAAAGGCAATTGACCGGAGGTGAAAACCAGGTTTCCCACTCGTTTCGAAGGGATATAAGCAGCTAGGGCCGCAGGAACAGGAGGGATCTCGAGTCCCAATTGTTTTAAAGTTTCTTGGATAGGCATTGGATTCCAGCCTAGGTGGGCCTTAGGATAGAGACAAAATTTTTTTTTAAAAATCTATGAATTTAGAAAACATTCTTGACGTTTGGCAGTCATATATGTAGAGTGCTAATGAAAATAGCAATCAGCTATCATGAGTGCTAAAGAGGAGAATGAGCATGTTGTTCCGAATTCTAGACCCACAAACCAAAGCAAATCAGTTCTGGAGAGACTTTGACCGGTTGAACGATGAGTTGACGCGTTCCATTTTGGACAGCCAATTCGGTTCGGCTTCCAATTTCCCACCTGTAAACGTTTATACAAAGGAAGAAGAAGCCCTTGTCACTTGTTTACTCCCAGGGATAGAAGCTGACCAAATTGATATCAATGTGAAAGACAATCTTCTTTCCATTCATGGAAAGAAAAAAGCAGAAGAGCTTGCGGAAGGAACAGAAGTGCACCGTCGCGAAATCTTCAATGGAGAGTTTCATAGAACTTTGGAACTACCGTTTCGCGTCGATCAGGACCATGTCCTTGCGAAATTTACAAATGGCGTATTAAACATCCACCTTCCTCGCAGAGAAGAAGATAAACCTAAGAAAGTATCCATCATTGCTGGTTAAGGAGAGAATTATGAATACACTCACAAAAGAAAACAAAGAAGAAGTTTTAAAACAATCGGCGGAGAAAGACGTAAAAACACCTGCTCGGATTTATTCACCTAACGTAGATGTTTTTGAAACGGAAGCAGAACTTCTCTTCCGTGTGGAAATGCCAGGGGTTGACCAATCTTCCGTGGAAATTTCGATAGAAAAAGACCAACTCATTTTAGAAGGTAAGTTTGTTCCACCTGCCGAGTCTCGCGGTCAAGTTCGTCTTGCTGAGTATAGAGAAGGAAATTACTTCCGTAAATTTACAATCGGAAAGGCAATTCATTCTGACAAAGCAACGGCGAAAATGAAGAATGGGATTTTGGAACTAACCATTCCTAAAATGGAACCGAAAAAAACAAAAATCGAAATTCAAAAATAGTAATCCCTCGTTAGGTGTTTGGTAATCCCTAATGGAATTTTTTTCATAAACCCGATTTGCCCTTTGAGGTTTTTCGGGTTTTCTTTTTATAAAAGGGTTTGAATGGTTTCTAATAATTTTTGGTTTTCTTCCGGAGTTCCAATGGTGATTCGTATGAAATCTTTCGAAATTCCTGTAGAGAAATAACGAATGAGAATGTTTTTTTCTTTTAATTTAAGGTACAAACTTTCAGGAGAAATTCCTTGTTTTGGTTTACAAAATAAAAAATTAGTAGAGGAGTTAGGAATATAAAACCCCAGGGATTCCAATTCAATTTTCAATTTGTTCCTTTCCAAAATGACTAGAGAACGTTTTTCTAAAAAATACTCTTTGTCTGCATACGAAGCTTCCGCAACCACTTGTTCTAAAATTCCCACATTATAAGAATCTTTCAATTTACGAATCCAAGTGATTACTTCTAAAGAACCAACTAAGTAGCCAACCCGAAGACCTGCCAATGCATAGGATTTGGAAAAAGTTCTGGATACCACAAGATTAGGATAGTTTTTAATTTCGGAAAGTAAGCTTGTGTTAGGTTCTGTGAAATCAATGTAGGCTTCATCAGAAAGTACAAGACCGGGAAAATTTTTTACTAAGTTTAAAAGATCTTTTTTTTCTTCCTCAACTCCTGTTGGTGCATTGGGATGAGCAAAACAAAGTAATTTTCCTTTTTCCTTAAGTAAAGATTCAAAATCAAAATGTAAATTGGGAAGAACGGGAACCGCTTTGTATATGGCTCCTACCATCATTTGTTCTGTAAGCACAGGATAATAGGAATAAGTTGGATCTGGTGCGACCACCACGTCCCCAGGTCCCACAAGTGTATGGAATAACATTCGTAAGGCTTCATCAGAACCATTGGTTACTAAAATTTGGTTGGGATCCAAATCATAATCCTTAGCGATTAATTCCTGCAATTTTCTTGCATGGTAGTTTGGATACTTTCGTAAAACACCTGTTTGTAAAACTTTTTCTACGGCTTCTTTGATTTTGGGAGAAGGTGGGTAGGGGTTTTCATTGGTATTGAGTTTGATAGTAGAGGTGGTAAGACCTGGTTGTTCGCCTGGTGTATAGGGCTTAAAAGCGAGCAATTCCTTTCTTACCAAAGATTCCATAGAAAATTTTGAAGTGGGACTGGTCATGGTTTATAACCGATTTAGGGCATTGATATAGGCTTTTGCACAGGCTTCAATGATATCTGTGGAATCCCCTTTGCCCACCACTCGGCGTTCCCCGTCTTCTAACGTAACTGAAGCTTCCGCCATAGCATCGGTTCCTTCTGTTACAGGAGAAATCACAAGTCGAGAAAGGAGGGGAGAAAGTCCCGTCACTTGGTTTATGGCTTTAAAGATACTATCAACCGGTCCATCTCCGTGGGCTTCTCCCAGTTTGGTTTCCCCTTTGATCGACAAAGAGATTTTTGAATCTGGAGTTTTATTCGTTCCTGTATTTTGTTCAAAGGAAATGAGGCGGTAGGTTTCATCGACTTGGGCACGACTAATTTCCCCTTGGAAAAGAGCGGCAATGTCTTCATCAAAAACTTCCTTTTTTTTATCTGCAATTTCAAGGAATCGGTTATACGCATTGTCAATCTCTTCTGGTTTGGGATCAAAGCCCATACGGATGATTCGATCTTTGAATCCCGCTCTTCCGGAGTGGCGACCAAGAACCATACGATTGGATTTAAGACCCACAGATTCGGGAGTCATAATTTCATAGGTTTGTCTGTTTTTGATCACACCGTCTTGGTGGATTCCTGATTCGTGAGCGAAGGCATTGGCTCCCACAATGGCTTTGTTAGGTTGGACCACCATACCCGTTGTGGTTTTTACCAAATGAGAGCCGCGTGTGATGAGAGTGGAATCAATTTTTGTTTCCACACCAAAGGCATCTTTTCTTGTTTTTAAAGCCATCACCACTTCTTCCATAGCTGTGTTTCCAGCACGTTCTCCGATCCCGTTGATCGTACATTCAATTTGACGACCACCCGCAAGCACCGTTGCGAGAGAGTTTGCCACAGCAAGACCTAGATCATTATGGCAGTGCGCTGAAAAAATTACTTTGTCAGCACCTTTCACTTCTTTTTTTAGGTAACGAAACAAATCCATATATTCTTGTGGAGTTGTATAACCAACAGTATCCGGAATGTTTATGGTGGTAGCCCCTTCTTCGATTACCGCTTCGACTAACTCGCGTAAGAAGTTCCATTCGGAACGAGTGGCATCTTCTGGTGAAAATTCTACGTCGGTAACAAAGTCTCTTGCCATCTTTACAGCGGCCCTTGCCATTTCCAAAACTTCTGTTGGAGACTTACCCAATTTGTGTTTCATATGGATGGGAGAGGAGGCAATGAAGGTATGAATTCGTTTGAGTTTAGCAGGTTTGAGTGCGTCGCGTGCTGCTTCTAAGTCGGGACGGAGTGCGCGAGAAAGTCCGCAGATGATGGGTCCTTCAATTTCACGAGCGATCCTTTCTACTGCTTTGAATTGTACGGGAGAAGAAACAGGGAATCCTGCTTCGATGATATCCACTTTCATACGAGCGAGGTGTTGGGCAATTTCAACCTTTTCATCTTCGCTCATGGCAGCCCCAGGGCACTGCTCCCCGTCTCTTAAAGTAGTATCAAATATGCGTACGTAATCTTCCATCTCCTTCCAGATCATAGGTTCCCCTGACTCTGTCAAGGAGTATGGAATGCACCTGTGATCCAATGGTAGGGTTTCCCGTCTTTGCGAATGGGGATGGGGGTTTGTTTGCCTTGGCTCCAAAATCGGATAGGTTTTTCCAAATCATAGGAAACTCGCTTTTCTGTTACAGACGATAACCGGGAATGAACCTCCGATCTGGAAAAAGGAAAGGAAAAAATTAGGAAGAGGATTGTAAGTAAGGATCCGATTAAAAACCAGGGAGGAGTCCTTTGGCCTAAGGAAGAGATTACCCAAGTGATTCCAAACAAACAAAAGAACCAGAGGGGAAATAAATACCGAATGGGATAAGGATGGAGGTAGGTGAACCTCCCGACAATGAGAAGGAGCCCCAGAAGGACAGGAAAAAACACTAGAATCAAATGGCGGATTAGATTGGGGAACCGGTGGAAACAAAAACCAAGACAAACGAATAAGAAGAGAATTGATTTTCCTTGGTAGTAGATATGTTTTCCAAAGTCCCAGAAATAGGAAAGAGAAAGGGGAATCAAACTTTCTAATGTTTGGTTTGACAAGTAATTCCCAAAAATTTGGAAACTTCCTGGAATTTGAAAGATCTGTTTCAAATAGAAAAATACGAGTTCGTTTATGAAAAGGAAAAGCAGAGTCAAAATCCAAAATCGTTTCGTTTGAAAGTAAGAGATTCGCATCGAAAATGGTAGCCGCGAGTCCCAAATTCGAACTACAAAAAACGAGAGAGCCCCCACGGAAAAGGAAAATCGATCTGAAAGATACAGAAGGGAAAAACTAAAGAAAAACAATAAAGTATAGGGGAGCGGGAGGAATTGGAATGAATTGATTTTGTTCTGCTCCTTCTCACGTTCGTTTAACAAAGAATATAGGTATAGAGCAAGTAGGAGTGAGAAAAAAAATCCTGTGCTATGGTGTGCTTGAGAAAGAAAATAAACGAAAGGAAGAGGATCATCCCCTAACCAATGTCCACATAGAGATAATAAGATAAATAGAAGTTCAAAACAGTAGAGAAATGGAAGTGCCGCTTTTTTGGAAACATACTTAGTAATCAAAACACCTATTCCCAAAAGCACCAAAAACATTTGTAAGGTTCCATAGAGGGAAGGAAGGTATAAAAAAGGAACAAAAGGATAGAGGATCAAATTTAAAAATAGGTCTGGAAAAAAATAGGGAGAGGGAGGTAAATACCAGTGAAAGATCCCCTGTTTCGAAACTAAATCCTTTATTAGTAAAGGAAGGTAGAGGTTGTCTGCCGCATAAATGGGTTCAAAATAGATCGTTTCGCATAACAGGAAGTTAATGAATCCTGAGAGCAAAAAAAATAGAAAAAAAGAAAATCTCGTTGGGGATTGGATCGACATATGATTCTAAAGAAGGAACCTAAACATTACGAAGTAAGATTTTTGTATGAGAAACGAAAACAAAAACATGGATTCAACCTTTCTTCAGTTTTTCTCTGTCAATTTAGACGGTGGAGAGAATACTACGATCCCTCTACGATTTTACCTATCGTTTTTAGGGGGGACTGTCCTAAAAGAAAGTTTTGGTCATTCTGAATTGAAATTGGAATCCGGGGAATGTTTGGTTTTTTCGAAAGCTACGGAACATTGTCCGGTGCGTCCAGGAACTATAACCTTACTATGTGACCCTTCTATCAAAAATCACCCCCTATTTTCTTCTCTAAGGGTTAACCAGTCTCATCCAGAAAAACCTTATTCTCTCTATGAAGATCTTTGGGGAAATTGGATCTGGATTTATTTTCGTGATTCTAAATAAGAAGCCAAACGGTCGGGGTAGTCTGTGATCAGACCTGCCACTCCCACCTCGAGTAAAGAGTTCCATTCTTCTTCTGTATTGGTAGTATAGGGAATGACAAGTAAGGACTTTTCCTTAAGTCCTTGGACAAATTCCTTTGTACAAGCAGATAAGTGAGGAAGGATTAAATCTGGTTCAAAATCTGTATAACTTTTGTTTAGCGAATCTCCTTTTTCAATCAAGAGACCACGTAACACTTCGGGTTCTTCTTTTCGGATGAGATCCACAAGATCCCAATCAAAACTACTCACCCAAATCCGATTGGTAAGTTTGTATTTTCGAATCAGTTTGACAAGGGCCGAGGCAAGTGCTTGCCTCTCTTCTTTTTTGCCCTCACTTTTCATTTCGATATCAAAAACAGTATTCTCGGGAAGGGTTTGGATGACTTGAGCAAGTGTGGGAATTTGTTCTCCTTCAAAAGCTTCTTCAAAAAAACTTCCTGCATCTAATTCGGCAAGAGCACGGTATTTGTAATCTGCCACTTTTCCTTTTCCGTCTGTAGTGCGGTCCACAGTGAAATCATGGATGACCACAAGTTCCCCTGAGCCGCAAAGCATGGTGTCCAATTCAAAATAGTTTGTGGATTCAGAACCGACAAGAAAGGAGACAAGTGTGTTTTCAGGAGCGAGTCCTCTCGCGCCCCTATGTCCAATATTGGCAGGAGATTTTCCTAAAATGGATTTTAGTCTTTCGATTCTTGGCTGGTTCATCTCAATTTTACCCTGGTTGGATTGTTGATTCCAAACCTTCTTCTTCCATTGCCGAACGGAACATCTGTTGTTTTAAATTTTCTCCCAAATAACGATCTATGTAGATATGGATGGCATAGAGAAGTGGAGTGATGAGAATGGCCACTCCCATTTTATAAAGAAAGTTAGTGTTGGCAATGGCAATGAGTTTTGATACGGGATGGTATTTTCCGAGGGCAATGAAGATTACCACATACGAATCAATGAGTTGGGAGATGATGGTGGAACCTGTGGCCCGAAGCCAAATGTGTTTTCCCGCTGTTTTTTTCCTTAGGAAATGGAAGGTATGAAGGTCAATCATCTGGCCAATCATGTAGGCGATGATGGAACCTAATATCACAAGCCCCGAGTTGGCAAACACTCGTTCAAAGGAGACATCATCAATCGGAGATTCGGGACTTGCTGGAATTTGAATGTCGACTACTATGAGTAAATAGGCAAACCCTATCATGATCATACCGAGAAAGGTTGTGGCTCTGACAACTTTTCTTCCATAGTATTCGTTTAGTAGGTCTGTGATGATAAAAGTCACAGGAAATGGGATCACCCCCATGGTCATCGTAAATCCGAAGGCAAAAAATAATTTACTACCAGTCAGTTCCGCAAGCAAAAGAAAGGTGAGAAAAAAACTGAGAAGAACCGTATACAGAATGACCGGTTTTTGTTTGAGAACATGCATAGATTTCTTTTTCCTTTCCTTTTAATTTAGACTAGGAGAGAATCCCTCCTAAAAAATCATGGGATGAGAAATAGGTTCTTGCGTGGTTTTATTATTCTCTACTCTTTTTTACTTCCGCGTTCGATAATCATACTAGAAGAAATATATGTCCGAATCCCAAATCCCTTCCTCTCCGAAACATCCGCTGTCTAATGCAGCTAAATATTCCTTATTATTTGCCTCTTGGGTCTTTTTATCCGCCATCTCCTTTTATTTAGGAATGAATTTAATTCAAACAAGTGGCACTGCCCTTGTTTTGAAAGACAGTCCCAAAACAGGAAATGCCAACCCGAGTGTGGTGGAAGCTTCCACTCCCTCTCTTGGCACTCCATCTGAAATGGAAACAAAAGAAAACACCGAGTCCCAAACGACTCAAACTGTGGAAGAATCGGCAGAATTACCAAACTTTGTTCCTGATGAAAACGTTACCTTCCGTTCTTCTGCTTGGTCTACTGATTGGACTGCGATGAAAAAAACAGTCCATCTCTACAATGAAATCCATCCCTTCATTTATACAATGAAAGGGGGGCTTTCTAATAATGGAGAATTGATTTCTAGTTGGTCTAGCACTTCTAAGAAAGAACGAGTCCAAGAACTCCGTGCCTTAAACCCAAAAGTAAAAATCATTCCTACCATCTTTCGTTGGGAAAATCCAAAAGAAAAAATCCAAGAAAATATTGGGATGGGTGGCAGAAACGACATTCGTGACCACCATATCCAAGTCATCGTCAATGAAATTATGACTTATGGTTACGATGGAATTGATATTGATTATGAAGGAATGTCCTGCGACAAAAAAGAAAAGTTCGAAGAGTTTTTTGCACTTCTTGCTCGGGAAGTTCATAAAAAAGGAAAACTCATTTCTGTTGCGGTTCATCCAAAAACTCCTGCTGAAAAAAGTAAAAAGAAAGAACTCAATTGTCGTGGTCTATCCAAACCCATTGTCCTCGATTTTCGTGAAAACTGGAGAGGTCCGACTACACATGATTATGCTTTCCTTGCAAAACATGCAGACCGTGTGAAAATTATGGCTTATGAACTCCACCCGCGGAAGTACCATAACCCAGGCCCTGGTCCCCAAGCTCCCAATGTTTGGTTAAAAGAAATCATTACCTATGCCAAAAAAAGAGTGCCTACACAGAAACTCTATATGGCCATTCCTACTTATGGATACGACTGGGCACTCAATTGTAAGTCTTCTGCAAAAGCAATTTATCATTCTGATGCGCAAAGGATCAAAGCAGGCGCTCATAAAAATCGCCAGCCTACAGACATCAATCGTATCTTAAATGAAGAAAACAAAGTGGCTAGTTGGAGAAACTTATCTAAGTTTTCTGACATCCATAAAAATCGTGCTTATGAAGATCCTTCTCTTTGGTATACCAGTGGGGGTTGTGACCGAGTGGCTTTTTATATGAACCGGAAAGCCTTTGAAGAAAAAATGACCTTACTTCGTAAATATGATTTGGGTGGATTTTCTTTTTGGCAACTGGTCACAGACAATGATCCAGAAATTAACGTTTACTTAAGTAAACTTGTACAAGGCCAACTTCCTGCAGTGGAAAAAGCAAAAGAGGAAGAAGAACCTAAAGAAGAAACGACTCTACCTTTGAGTGATTCGAAAGAATCTTTGAAAGTATCAGATTCAAAATCCAAAATCAAAACAAAAAAGTTTTAAAATGGAAACCTTAATCTCTTCGGATGTACGTTTGCTTGCGAACCTCATCCAAGAGGGAAAGGTCGTTATTTTTCCCACAGAAACGGTGTATGGAATTGGTGCCTCCACCAAGTCAGAAAAAGCCTGCCTTAGGGTTTATGAAATCAAAGGCCGACCGAAAGACAATCCTCTCATCGCACATTTTGATTCCATTGATTCCATTGCCGCCGTTTGTGAGTTAGGGGATATGGGTAGGGTGTTATTGGAAAGGTTTTCGCCGGGACCCCTCACTTTGATCCTTCCTAAAAAAGACAAATCGCTCTTTCCAAAAGAACTAGATACTCTTGCCGTCAGAATCCCCAAAAGTCCCGTGGTTCGGGAATGGATCAAACTTTCAGGGGGCCCTATTTCTGCCCCTTCGGCAAATCTATCGGGAAGACCTTCTTTAACCAAACTAACGGATGTGAAGCGTTATTTTGAAGGCGTTGTGGATGGTATCCTTCTGGCGGAAGAGCCAAGTTTTGGAATTGAATCCACGGTAGTCTCCCTTGTTTCCAAAACTCCAGTCCTCCTTAGGCCCGGATCCATTGAGTCAAAGGAACTTCTCACCATTCTCCCTGACCTAGTAGTTCCCGATCCTTATACAAGAAATGAATTGTTATCCGTTCCATTAAGCCCCGGAACCAAATACAAACACTATGCACCGACTGCCCGTGTGATTTTAGCTTCTACGGATGAGTTTATTTTTAGTTTAAATACTATGAGTGAATCCAAAACCACCGCTTGGATTGGATTCTCTTTTGACGGGAAGGAAGGTGAAAAAAAGAAACAAAAGATCGGAAAACAACCATTAAGCGAATTTGATCATTTCTGCAAAGTTACCTCTAACGAGGAGTATGCGTCTAAGCTCTATGCGTTTTTTGAATCTTGTGATTTATCCGGCATCCAAACCATCTTTTGCGAACTTCCCAAAGAAGGAATAGGTTCTGAAGGACTTCGCAACCGACTGGAAAAGGCATCCAGCGTTTAAAGATTGGAATTTAAATTTACCTTCTATTTTTCCAATCCAAACGAATGGGAGAAAGTAGGGAAACTTCGTTTAAAGATTCTAAAACCTTTAGCTCTGCAATCAGTCCACCAAGAATGGGTATTTTGTTTTTTAAATTGTAAGCAGGAAGTTCTTCGGTAAGAACAATGGGTATCCCACCTAACCTTTCTTTTACTTCATGGATTGCATCTAATAGTCCACCCAGAGAATCCACAATTCGATTTTCCACAGTTGGTAAATACACTCTCCCCATCCCAATTTTAGGAAGATTTTCTAGAGGAATTTTTCTTCCCTCGGCCACACGTCTGTAAAACAAACCTTCAATTTTTTTGATTTGAGATTCGAGATACTGAACACTTTGTTTGGAAAGAGGCTGGAATTCTGAATGGATGTCTCGGAAAGGATAAAAACCAACAGCTTCCTTATTCAATTGAAACTTTTTGTATAATTTTTGCAAATTGGCCCGAATGCTAACCGCTCCAATGGATCCTGTGATACAAACGGGAGAGGCTGTGATATGATCCACCGCAGAACCTAGGTAATACCCACCGCTCGCAACAGTATCTTTAAAATAAGCTGTGACTATTTTAGTTTTTTTTAATTCTAAAATCTCTTGGTGGATTTGTTCTGAATAAAAGGCAGAACCACCGGGGGATGAGATTTCTAAAATCACTGCTTTAATCTTTTTGTCTTCCGAAAGGGCCTTTAAGTTAGGAATGAGAGAGAAAGCTTCGATCTTTCCATTTTCTCTATGTTTATGTAAAAAATCACCGCCAGAAATTCCTCCTTCTAAAGGGAGGACAACGACTTCTGCTTTTCTTTTGGGTATGATTTTAAATTCTTTGATCGCATGATGAAGAGATGGGTAATTGCCTGAAAAAACTTTTCTATCTGCGGAAAAAAATTCTGTTTCCGATTTGATTCCATGGATTATCCCAGCTGACAGAAGTTCATCTGCAGAAAGCATGGGCCTATAAAAAATTGGTTCTAAAGATTTATTTCCATTCGTGAGTGCGGTAAGGATAACTTTTCGTAAGTCTAAAACTAAAGTTTCGAGATTTTTTCTAGCTTCTTTGGAAAACTCACCCCGGGTAAAACTTTCGGCAAAGGATTTGTATGGCCCGGAAGCAAAAGCCTGGACTTCAATTCCCCAGGTTTTTAAAAATTTCCCAAAAAACATTGGTTCGGCGCTCGGTAATAAAACCATAAATTCGGATTCAGGTGCTAAGTAACACTCGCTCGCTGCTGTGAGTAAAAGGAGGGTTCCCACACCACCTTCTTTGGCAAAAATTCTCAATTTTTTACCGGAGTTTCTTATGGCAATGAGTTGGTTTCTCACTTCATAAAATTCCGAAAGGGTCCATTCGAGGGGAGGCAGTGAAATATCGAGAGTTTTTATCTTTCCATTCTTTTGGATGAGTTTGAGTAGACAAAGAAGTTCGAGTCTAGTGACTGTTTCTTCCTTCCCTTGTAATTTTTTCACTAAGTAAGACTTGTAAGAATCTTCAAAAACTGCCGGAAATTCCAGTTCATAGACCTCTCGGCCTGATTGAAAAACAAGGCTTAGACGTAGGTATAACTGATACAGAAGGCGAAAGGGCAAAAAAAGTATCAAAAAAAGAATGCGAAACACGGGCGAACCTCTTCCGTCATTTCTTAAAATTCTTTCCAGAATGAAAGAGGAAAACAAGCTATCCGATGTGGATTCCTTTATTCGTATTCGCGGCGCTCGAGAACATAACCTCAAAAACGTAAACCTTGATATCCCAAGAGACAAACTTGTGGTCATCACCGGACTTTCTGGATCGGGGAAGTCCTCCCTAGCTTTTGATACCATTTATGCTGAGGGACAAAGGAGGTATGTGGAATCACTTTCCAGTTATGCTCGCCAATTCCTCGGGCAAATGGAAAAACCAGAAGTGGACCAAATTGAGGGACTGAGTCCTGCCATCTCCATAGAACAAAAAACAACCCACAGAAACCCGCGTTCAACGGTGGGAACAGTCACTGAAATTTATGATTATTTACGGCTGTTATATGCCAGAGTGGGGAAACCCCATTGCCCCAAATGTGGAACTGCCATTTCTAGCCTTTCTGTAGACCAAATCACAGATAGAATCAATTTATTTCCGGAAGGAACCAAACTCCAAATTATGGCCCCCGTCATTCAAGGGAAAAAAGGAGAACACCGAGAGGTTTTGGAGCGGTATAAAAAGGAAGGATACAATCGGGTTCGAGTGAACGGAGAAGTTTATTCTTTAGAGGATGAAATTCCCTTAAAGAAAAACTTCAAAGCAGATATTGATATTGTAGTGGATCGGATTGTGATGAAACCGGGAATCCAATCCAGGTTGTCGGATTCTGTGGAAACAGCGCTAAAAACAGCGGATGGAATTGTGGTTGTGGAAGATGGAGAAAAAGACCACCTGTATTCACAAAAACTTTCCTGTCCTAAATGCGATGATGTGAGTATCCCTGAACTCACACCAAGACTATTTTCCTTCAATTCGCCTTTTGGTGCTTGTTCTAATTGTGATGGCCTAGGTGCCCTTCTTGAGTTTGATGAATCACTTCTTGTGACTGATAGAGAAGCATCCCTTGCCGAAGGTTGTATTGAAGCCTGGGGAGGTTCCAAATCCAATTCCTATTGGTACATGGCCACCATACAAGCGTTATCCAAAAAACTGAAATTTAACTTAAATACTGCCTGGAAAGATTTACCGGATAAAGTGAGAAACACCATTTTGCATGGAGATTCATCTATCCATATTGATTATGATTTTCGTGGTGCCAATTCTCATTATGAATTTTCCAAAAACTATGAAGGTGTGATTCCAAACCTCAAACGTCGTTATAAAGAAACCAAATCAGATTCTATGCGCCAGTGGTTTGAATCCTTTATGACAAACCATGATTGTGATGAATGCCATGGAAGGCGTCTACGACCGGAAGCATTAGCAGTGAAAGTCCAAGGAATCGGAATTGATGCTTATACTGGTTATTCCATTGAAAAAGCTTTAGAGTTTACGAAATCTTCAGAATACAAAGGCGCAGAAGATACTATTTCCAAACCGATTTTGAAAGAAATCCTCCAACGTTTGCACTTCCTAAACGATGTTGGTGTTGGGTATTTAAACCTTAGCCGATCTGCGGGAACTTTGTCTGGTGGTGAGATGCAGAGGATACGACTCGCCACACAAATTGGTTCTCGCCTAATGGGCGTTTTATACATTTTGGATGAACCATCGATCGGACTCCACCAAAGAGACAATACCAAACTAGTCCAAACCTTAAAAGGACTGCGTAACCTTGGCAATACTGTGCTTGTGGTGGAACATGATAAAGAAACTATGGAAGAGGCCGATTTCATTGTGGATATGGGTCCTGGTGCTGGGGTGCATGGGGGAGAGATTGTTGCCTTTGGAACACCAGACCAAATCAAAAAAGACAAACATTCTGTTACAGGAAAATTCCTTTCGGGAGAAAGAAGGATTCCCATGCCGAAAACAAGGCGGGTGGGGAATGGAAAATTCTTAAAAATTACGGGAGCTACCCATAACAATTTAAAGAATATCGAAGTTTCGATCCCTCTTGGAACGCTAACTGTTGTTACTGGTGTCTCTGGCTCTGGAAAATCCACTCTCATCAATGAAATTCTTTATAAGGAACTCGCAAGTTCTGTAATGGGTATGAAACTCATTCCTGGAAAACATAAAAAGATTCTAGGCAAAGATCAAATTGATAAGGTGATAAACATTGACCAGTCGGCCATTGGTCGGACTCCTCGATCCAATCCAGCAACTTACACTGGTTTGTTTACCTTTGTTAGGGACTTGTATAGTGGACTGGAAGAGGCAAAAGTGAGAGGATATGGCCCCGGCAGATTTAGTTTTAATGTGGCTGGGGGTCGTTGCGAAAAATGTGAGGGAGATGGAATCTTAAAAATTGAGATGCATTTTCTTCCTGACATTTATGTGGAATGTGAAGTCTGTAAAGGGAAACGTTACAACCGAGAAACTTTAGAAGTCAAATACAAGGGAAAAAATATCGCAGACATCTTGGATATGACCATTGAAGAAGCCGTTGTTTTTTTCGAAAAAATTCCAAACCTAAAACGTAAGTTAGACACTTTAATGGATGTGGGTCTTGGTTATATCAAACTTGGACAAGCGGCTACCACCTTCTCTGGTGGAGAAGCACAAAGAATTAAACTTTCTACCGAACTTTCTAAAAGACCAACGGGAAAAACACTTTATATTTTGGACGAACCGACAACGGGACTTCATTTTGAAGACATCGAGAGGTTGCTTTCTGTTTTGCAAGTCCTTGTGGACAAAGGCAATTCTATGGTCATCATCGAACACAACTTAGATGTGATTAAAGCGGCAGACCATATCATCGATATTGGTCCTGAGGGTGGGGACGGTGGTGGTGAGGTCATTGCTACAGGAACTCCCGAAGAAGTGGTAACCGTAAAACGCTCGTTTACTGGCCAGTATCTAAAAAAAGTTCTAGAAGAAGAGAAAGAACTCGATTTGAAATATTCAAAAAAGAAAATTAAGTAGTTTGTTGTGGCGGAAAGTCCAGAGAATTTGATTTTAAAATATAGTTCCCCAGGTTCTTCTTATCCGAAGGATACGGGTGGGGAGGAAACAGGTTTTTACCGGAGTTGGAAACCAATTCTCATTAAAGAAGGGTTTTACGATTTTCTTTTTGGACTTTCGTCTTATTTAGATTTTCAAAAGAAACTTTCCATTTTAGCAGAAGAACCGGTAGGGGTATCTCTTGCCCTTTCCTGTATGGTGGAAGTGAATGTGGCGGGAGGAATCCTACTCCAAAAAAATTGCCTACTGAATGAAAATTTAGATTTTGCTTCTGAATGCTCGGAGAATCAATTCCAAACTCCGGCTTCTCTCTGGGAAGGCTTTCGTAATCCTAAACACACAATCATTTATGCAGTCGGGGTGAGTGAACCAGGATGGGAAGGGAAACTTCGAAAGTTAAGTTCGAATTTAGAAAATGGATTCTTATCGGGAACCAAATCCTTTATCACTAATGGGGGAGAGGCGGATGTGATTTTCTGGGTCACCAAGCAGGGGCTTACAAATCCCGTGTACCAAGTGAAAAGAGAAAGGGAAATAGCCCGTAGGACAAATTCTGTATGGAAAGAAGAAACTTTTTTTACTGAGTTTACCAAAGAAGTAAGTCATCTAAAACTATCGTTATGCGAATATTCCATTACGGACAAGGACTTGGTTTTGGAAAATTATGGAAACTTGGGAATGGAACTAAGACTAAAAGAACTTTTGTCTTTGGTTTCTTTACTCATCGGTAAAACGAAAAAGATATCATTCGAATACCAAACAGTGGCAAAGGAACGAGAGAAACTAATGGAATGGAGGGAATCCTTTCTTTCGGATTGCCAAGGGAATCCCAGTGGGGATTTTTTACTTTCTGGATTTCCTTATCCTACGGATGCCTTACTTCTTGCACTCACATCAGTCTGGAATCTCTCCACTCCCAAAGAACTTTCGTCTATAGATCCCGACTACCAACTCTTTGTTTGGGAAGATTCTTTTACTAATTACTTAGTCCAAAAGAAAAATAGAAATCTCTAGTGATGGTGGTCGTGGGCATGCCCATGACTATGACCGTGATGGCCGAACTCTCGTTCTGTTTCACGCAAAGTAATTTCTTCGAGTTTTCCTTTCAAGGAGGAGGATAGAATCTCAACCGATACAAAGGGAACACCAAATTCTGACTTTAAGACTTTATGAATTTCTAATACGATTGTATCTCTGTCTGCATCGGTTTTCACAAAAATTTGTAGTTCTATCGAAAACACACCAGATGTAAGTTTTCTAACTGTAATTTGGGAAACTGATTCGATTCCCTTTAAGGCTTGGATGTGTTCTAATAAATGGGCTTTGTCGAATTCACTTGTGTCTGCTTCGATGAGAATTTCAATTGATTCTTTTACGATCCCATAAGAGGTTTTTAAAATAAAAATTCCAAGGATGATGCTGAGTAAACTGTCAACTTCCCTGTATCCAGTGAACCGAATGATGAGAGCCCCAATGACCACCGCTAAAGTTCCTAATAAGTCACTAAGAACATGGAGGTAAGCTGATTTTAAATTGAGACTGGTTTTACTAACACCAACTAATAGTCCTGCAGAAACTAAATTGATCCCAAATCCGATTAAGGAATAGGCCAACATTGAATCAGCTTCTACATGGGGAGATCCTGAAAACCTGATGTAACTTTCATACAGGATAAACACTGCCATTCCGATAAGCAGAAGACCATTAAACAGGGCCGCCAGTACCTCAAACCTGTGAAACCCAAAGGGATATTTTTCAGTGGCTTTTTTGGAAGCAATGAGAAGGGCAAAAAGAGAGATGATATGAGCAAATACATCGGTGATGATATGGCCTGCATCGGCAAAAAGTGCTAGGCTTCCGCTTTCCTTAGAACCAACCCATTCAATAAAAAAAATACATAAAGAAAGAATTCCAGATAGGCTTAAGAATAAAACCAAGCGCGAACGTTTCGGTCTTGGTTTACTCATGATTTGTGTTAAGTGTGCCAGTGGCTCTTGGAACAACCACAATGTCCACTCGGCGGTTGAGTGCTTTGTTTTCCTTGGATGTATTGGGAACAATGGGCTGGAACTCACCATAACCAGCACTGGAAAAGTTTTTTGGATTTAAATTTTTATTCACTAACATATAATCCAAAACAGATAATGCACGTTCGCTGGAGAGATGCCAGTTGTTTCTAAATTTTGTTTTGATTGGGACATTGTCAGTATGACCTTCTACCACAATGTAATTTTCTGGATAAGCAGCTAAGATATCCCGAATTTTTTCAATGGCGGGAAGGATGGCTGGTTTTAGTTCGGAGGAACCACTATCAAAGGAAATTTTATCATCGATATTGATGATAAGTTTGTTATGAAAACGTTTGAGACGAATTTGACCGGAAGTGATTTCTTTGGCTAACTTTTCTTCAAACTCTTTTGTTTGTTCGGCAAGCCGTTCTAACTCTCTTTTTTGTTCTTTGGTTAGTTTACGGAGATTTGCGAGTTCCTCTTCTAAATTGTGAATCCTTTCTTTTAATTCATCCATTTTGGATTCATAATTTTCGCGAAGTTTTTGTTCTTTCTGAAGGCATTCCCGTTCTCTGTCTTCTAGTTTTTTCTTGAGTGCCTCCAAATCTGCCCTGTCTTTTTCTTCTCGTTTGCGATTTTCATCCGCAAGCAGGCGTTCTTTGTCTGTGCCTTTTTTTTCTAAACTACGAAGACGCATATCGTTATCGCGCATCCTATCGGAATACTCGTCTTGTTCTTTGGCTCGGTTTCTTTTTTCAAGTTCCAAATCTTCCGTAAGATTGCGGTTTTGGGTTTGAAGTTCTTTTTTTTCTTCTTCTAAACGGTTCAGTTCGTTTTGGTGCTGTTTACGGATGTCTGCGAGTTCCAATTCCAAAGCATATTTTTCTTTGTAAATTTGGTTGTATTCATATGGAAAATAAACCCAGTCTGCAGAAAGTCCAGAAACAAAAACAAGGGTTAGAAGTAGAAAGCTAAGGCAACTTTGTTTACTTCGCATCATCAAAACTATCCTCTAAATTGACCTTGGGTAAACTGGGAGCTTCCGTTTTGACCCTTTCCCAGTCGGAAACACGGCGGCGAGCGTCAGATTTTTTTTCCGCATACTGTGTTTCATAAATTTCTTTTTTGATGTATTCTGGATCAGCGGGAGTTTTTCCTTGCGATTCTTGGAATTTAACGGCAATTTCAGAGCGAACTAATTCGAGTTCGGCGATGAGTTCTCCAAGGGCTGCTTCTTTCATTTCCAAATAGGCTTTGTCTTCTTTTTCTTTTTGGACCCAAGTTTTGTATCTGGTTTCTTCTTTGGCGCGCTCTAATTCATGACCTTGGCTTTCTTCTAGATACCGTTTGGAGGAGTTTGCATCTTCTTTCAGAACAAAGTAGGTTTCTTTGGCACGAGCTAAATCTCTTTGGGAATTATGTTTTGTCACTTTGGCTTGTGAGATTTTGATGGCTTGGCCAGTGAGAGTGTTCACCTTTCTTTGGGCCGAGACTTCGTTGTTGAGTTTGATGATTTTATCTGTTAGGACTCTTGTGGCGTTTTTCTGCTCTGCATTCATGACCTCATCACGGACATAGGCATCTGGAACCTTGCTGATTTTGGGTTCGAAGAGAACACATTGGGAAAAAACAAGTAGAAGAAAAAGATTCGTTTTCAAAATTCGAACTCGTGCCGACATAGGATATAGCCTATGCTCCACGTGACATAACCGTCAATTGCAAATTTCAGGAAATCCGCTGATTTATGGAAGAAGAAAGAAAGAAAGAGTCCGAATTCCGTATCAAAATCGATAGAGACAGCGATTCCTATGATGAGTTTGTCAGCCAGATCAAAAACCTCATTACACTTGAGGACTCCAAACAACTAAAAGAAATGCTCGATGGGGCTCACCCTGCCGACATCGTTACTTTATTTCGTGACCTAGAAAGAGAAGAAGAATTATACCTATTTCGCCTCCTTCCGAAAGAAGACCAAGCATATTCCCTAATCAAAATGGAAGAAGAGACTCTCGAGTCTTTTTTAGAAGAACTTTCAGTCGATGAGATCTCGAACACTTTAGATCATATCGAAACCGATGAAACTACTTATTTACTTTCTTATTTACCAAGCGCCAAACGAGAGTTAGTTTTAGCAAATTTAAGCAAAGCAGACAGTTTCGAAATTCGTTCTCAGTTGGGGTTTCGTGAATACTCCGCAGGAAGGCTCATGTCCAAGGACTTTGCCACCGTTTCCATTACGGACAATGTTCGTAAAGGGATCATCAACGTTCGTAAAAAAGCCAAAGAAATCGAAGATATCTACCAAGTTTATGTAACCGATGAAGACGGAGTTTTGGAAGGATTCATTCCTCTAAAAGATTTATTCCTTACACCGATCAATACGAAGGTCGCAAAAATTACGAACTTCTCAGTCTTTGCGTTTCATTATGATGTCGATCAGGAAGAGGTTGCCAATACTTTCAAAAAGTATGACTTAGTTAGTGCCGCTGTGACCGATGATTTGGGGCGGATCATTGGCCGCATTACAGTCGACGATGTTTTAGAAATCGTTGAGGAAGAGGCTTCTGAAGATATCCTTCTCATGGCCGGGGTATCAGAGGATGAAAGGTTATCCACGCCCATTTTACAATCGGTAAAACGCCGGATCATTTGGCTCAATGTGAATTTACTTACTGCCTTTGTCAGCTCCACTGTGGTTGCTTTTTTTGAAGATACCATTTCTCAAATTGTGGTTCTGGCAACACTGATGCCGATTGTTGCAGGTTTAGGTGGGAATGCAGGAACTCAGTCGGTAACAGTTGTTATCCGAAATATTGCAACGGGAGATCTTTCTTTTTCTAATTGGTGGGAAGCCGTTCGAAAAGAGTGTACGATAGGTGTTCTTAATGGGCTTGTCCTTGGAACCGTTACAGGCTGTATGATTTTTTTTGTGAAAGGAAACCTAGTTTTAGGTTTAGTCGTCGGAACCGCTATGTTTGTGAATATGATTGTGGCTTCCCTCACTGGATCTCTTGTTCCGATTGTTTTAAAGGCCATGCGAGTGGATCCTGCGATTGCTTCTTCCATTTTTGTGACAGCAACCACTGACGTTTGTGGGTTTTTCTTTTTCCTCGGACTTGCCACAGTCTTTGCAAAATATTTAATTTAGGGATTGCCCCTTCGATTTTAAATTCTTGCCACTAGAGAGAAATCACCAAATACTGATGTCGAAATGAAATTCTTGCATTTGTTTTTATCCGCTCTTTCCTTTTTCCTTCTGATCCATTGCCAATCGGCACAACAAACGAGCACAACTACCAATGCAGAAACCACTCAGGAAATCCTTCCCATAAAAGATTTACTTCCACCACCAGGGGGAGAAGGAGAAATCATTTTAAACGAAAGAGGGGAAGAAATACAAAACCATACGGGAGAAATTCCTTTCTTTCAAAAGAAAAGTGACCTTCCTACTGAAATTTTTCGTGTTTATATTGCCTCAGATTCCTACCAGGTGCGCCAAATACGCCATACCGATAAAATTCGTAGAAAACCAGATGCAGGTGGGGATGAACTTTCAAAAGAAGAAATGAAGAAGTTTGACCTCCTCAGTTTTGTGGATGATGGAATGATCACCATTGGACTCAATACGATTACAGGAAAATTAGAATCTATTGCTTTCGACCGCCGTGTCCCTAGAATCAACGACATAGCAAAGATCATCCAAAATGATGCTTCTCGTTTCAATTACGAACATTCGAGTAAGGATGGAACACCAATCGTCACTAAGTTTTTGATTAGTTACCAAATTCGCCTCTATCCTGGCAAGACAAGAGACGAAATCAAACAGATGTTACAAAAGAAAAAATAGAGCTACCAAGTTACCACTTAAAGTTTCCATGTTTTTCATATTGGAATGGAATGGTTTCTGCGACCGCAGGGACTTTCAGTCCAGAATCTCCCTTTAAATCAAATTGTGCCGATTTTGATTGGATGGTTTTGTAAAGTGAGGAACTAATTGATGTGATGGGAAATTTTGTCGCCACCTTTACTGTGGAAGTTTTTCCAGAGTTCAAAATTTCTTTTGGGGTTCCATTTAAAAACTTTTCGCCCGCTAAATCTAAATCATAAGTAAGTCCGGTTAAATTTAAATTAGAAGCTGCTTGGTTAGAAAATATAAAATCAAACTCGGTATTCAAATCCAATTTTAAACCAGCTAATCCCGCTTTGGCGGCAGATGTCGCAGGTTGTTTTGTTCCACCCAAAAGACCTTTTAAAAATCCAGTCGCTGTATCAGCCAGTGCGTCTGTATTGGATGCACTTAAGATGTCCGCTTCTGTTGGCATAAGAATTTTGAAATTTTGAATTTCTACATTGGGAAGGATAGCAGGTATTTCTCTTTTTTTTACAAAAGGGAAAGAAAGAGAATCTTTGCCGAGTAGTTGCCATTGTTTTGGAATGGGAACTTTCATATTTCCCTCTGCACTGACTTCTAACAATGGTTTGTTTGGAAATTTTTTATAAAGATTAAGTAAGTCCGTATACTTAAGTTTGACTTCCAGGGGAAGTTGTTTTGTTTTTTTCCCTTCGATGGCACCTAGATCCGTTTTAATTTGGGAAAGTTTTAATCCTTCAATTTTAATATCCATATCGAGTAAGGAACTGGGGATAGAAACTGGATAAGGATTTTCTACCGATGTCACAACATTCAAAGTGATGTCAGTAAAGGTGATACTTTTGATGGATAAAGAATCGAATTCAAAAGCGGGCAAAGGAATTTTATCCTGAATCACACCGAGTACAGAACACTGAAGAGATAGAAGAGCTGTTAAAAAAGGAAGTGCCAATTTCATCTAAAAAATTCTTTCCTGAATGAAATACTTTGTCAAGTGAATTGGATTTTCATCACTACAGGAGCATGGTCAGAAAGAACAGGTTCTTTTGCGATATAAACCGATTCGATTTTGTATTTGGTAGATTTTGTAATAAAAAAGTAATCTATCCTCCAACCCTTGTTATTTTTCCTTGCTTGGAAGCGGTAGGTCCACCAGGAGTATTCATCTCGAATCTCCGGTTGCAAAATCCGAAAGCAATCGACAAAACCTAAATCCAAAAACTTAGAAACCCAAGCTCTTTCTTCCGGCAGAAACCCAGAGCTTTTTTGGTTTCCTTTGGGGTTGTGGATATCCAAATCAGTATGAGCAATATTCACATCTCCACAAACAACCAGAGGTTTTTTCTTCTTAATATAGGGTTTTGCTAGTTCGAAAAAGGTATCTAAAAACTGATATTTTACTTTTTGGCGTTCCTCACCGCTTGTTCCGGAGGGAAAGTAGAGATTCCAAAGATAAAAATCATTATATTCGAGAAGAATGGATCTACCTTCCGAGGAATAGATCCCATCTCCAAAACCGATCGCTACTGATTTTGGTTTCTGTTTGGTAAGAATGGCAGTTCCACTGTAACCAGGTTTGTCTGCCAAACAAGTATGCACTTCGTATCCCAGATCTCGAAATTCTTTTTTGTCAATTTCTGTCACAGGGGCCTTTGTTTCTTGGAAACAAATAATGTCAGGATTTTCCTGACAGATAAAATCGAGCAAACCTTTGCTCAAACTGGAACGAATTCCGTTGCAATTTAACGTAATGATTTTCATCTAGAATTGAGATCGATTGTATGGCGTAATAAGTCGATATTAAAAAAGGTATGATTGAAATTTCCGCAGAAATTCCGTTCCTCCGAACGTCCAAACTCTCGTTTTTACTCTGGGATGAATCTCCCGGTAGTTTAGAAACTTGGGATTGGAACGAGGGGATCACTATATTCTTCCAGACTCGGCGTGCCGGGGAATTGGAGTTCCGTTTTGGGCCTCCTCTCTGGGGAATTCCGACAGACACCAATCGAATCGAATTTCCTTTTGTTTCCATTCATAATATACCAACAAACAAGTATTTGGCTTCCGAATTATCTAAGTTAGGGGAAGGCAAAACAATATATGTTTTGCTTCCGAAAGGAATGGAGTTGGAAGCCCGTTCTGTATTCGCTCGTTTAGAATACCTATGGGATGACAAAGTTTCACCCGATCGCATCACTCATAAATTTGGTCTAACAGGAAAAACAAGTTCTGTTGCAGACTCTACTGTTTCCAGCCTACCTATTTCGAAAAAAGCAACTTTGAGCCATCCCCCTTTAGAATTTGTGGGAAAATCTGGTCGAAAAAAAGAAAGAGAAGCCGTGTTAGTTTCTGCTAATGATTCAGAAGTTCATTTTGAGGAAGTGAATTCGGAATTGGTCTATGAAGAAAGAGAAGAAATTTCTCCTGAAGAAGAATCTCCGAATCATCCTTATGATTTAATTGAATCCTCTTTTTCAGAATCAGAAGATCCGGTGACTGAGTCAGTAAAAACAGATTTGGCACCAGAATCAAAACCGGCCGATCCAAAGGATATTCCCGAAATACACTCGTTAGATAATACGGCAAATACAAAGTTTTCCCTTCAATTAAAAATGATGGGAGTGATTAGTTTTCTTTTTGCTTTATCTGTTTCTGTAATTATTTTCTTTGCTTCTTTCTATTTCAAAAGGTCTATAGAACTTCAGTTACGCGACAATAACATAAGGATAGCCGAAATTATTGGTTCTAAGGTAAAGTCAGATATTTTAGGAGTCGTGGAAAAAGGTCGCCAAATTGCCATTACACTGACAACTCAAGGACTTCCTGAAGCAGAAAGAAGACTTCTTATCAAAACTTTTTTTCAAAACGATAAGGAGTTTATTTACTTAGGAATTTTCGAAAAAAAAGAAAATACCTTAATCATGAAGCGCGAAGTATTTAATGAGGAAGAACTGAAAAAAAGTTCGGTTACCGAAGAAGACTTTCATGCAGTGGTAAACAGAAATCGAGATGCTCTCGCGGAAGCATTTAACGGACAAGCAGTATTATTAAATTCTAGTCCCGGATTCCAAGAACCGTCTTTTGCAATTGCCATTCCTACTTCTGAAAATGGGGAGCTTGACAATGCCCTTGTGATGATTGTTAAGCTAAACAAAATCATAGGTGCCTTTTCCAAAAAGGGAATTGAAACAACTTTTATGGTGAATGGAAATGGAACGGCTCTTGCCCATCCTAAAGAAGATTTGGTTCTTGCTGCGACAGACCTTGCTTCCATGCCAATCGTTAAATCTATGTTAACCAGTGCTCCGAATACAGGACAGATGAGTTATGTAGATGAGGAACTGGGCGGGTCTTATTTAGGTTCTTTTCAAAAGATTGGATTTGCCGATGCAGGTGTAATCACCATTGTATCGGAAGAAAAAGCTTTTGCTGATGTTTATAAAAGTCAAAAAACAAACCTTTATATTGCCGGAATTGGATTGTGTTCGGCCCTTATTTTTGTATTTTTCTTTTCCAAAACAATAACAAAACCCGTTTTACAACTTCTGACTGCTACTTTAGAGATCGCAAAAGGGAATTTTAAAATTGGGATCAAACCAACTACCCAAGACGAAGTGGGACTTCTTACCAAATACTTCATTGATATGGGTGCAGGTTTGGAAGAAAGGGAAAAGGTTAAAAACATTCTTGGGAGTATGATTGATCCTGTTGTGGTACAAGAAGCCATGGTGGATCTAGCTGCCTTAAAACGAGGATCAGAAACTCTCATTACAGCATTTTTTTCCGATGTCGCTAGTTTTTCTACTATCTCGGAACAATTAAAATCAGCAGATTTAGCAGCCCTTTTGAATGAATACTTATCTGCTATGACCCTTCTTCTTAAAAAACACGAAGGTGTTTTGGATAAATACATTGGGGATGCTATTGTCGGAATCTTTAATGCACCAGTTCCTGTTTTAGACCATGAATTAAAAGCTGCACGTGCCAGTGTAGACATGGTCATGAAACTCGGTGAGTTACGTGAATATTGGACAAAAAATAATCTATATTCCAAAGAAGCACAAGTGATGGATGCAAGGATAGGACTCAACTCAGGACCAGCTAAGGTTGGCTTTATGGGAACAGATGCACTCGCTTCATACACCATGATGGGAGATACAGTCAACCTTGCAGCAAGGCTTGAAGCAGCAGGTAAGGACTACGGGGTAAATATCCTCATTACAGATCCCATTCGTGATCCTATCCAAGGAGAAATGGTAACTAGGTATTTGGATCTGGTAAGAGTGAAGGGAAAAACGGAACCCGTAAAAATTCACGAACTGGTTGGATACCGATCGATGGTAACTGCAAATCAAATCGAAGCTGCTGAAATTTATGAATCAGGATTTAAGGCTTATTTAGAGCAAAATTGGAGTTTGGCGATCAAACTTTTTACGGATTCAGAAAATGCCAAAGGAAGTAAAGACAAGTCTAGTCATATGTTGATTGAACGCTGCGAAGAATACAAAATAAACCCTCCTGGTAATCATTGGGATGGTGTGTTTACAAGGACACATAAGTAAAGTTTATGAGATGGTTAAACGATACAAGATTTGTAGTTTCAGCACTGTTGTTGCTCATTCTTGTATTCTCATTTCTTCTTCATAGAAATTTAAACTATCGTTTTAATGATGCTGCCGGTCCTACGATCGGAGTCATTACTTTCAAAAATAAAACTGTTCTTCGGAAATACAACGACGGTCTGTACTAGTTTCATCCCTTACAAATTGATCTCACAACATCCTTTACAAACAAGAATTTAATTCTTCGATTCAGAACACGATGTACACACCAGGAGTGTGTCATGGCTTGGAAGGAGACAAACGTGTTTGAAGAAAGAATGAAATTTGTTGTCGCTTGGAAACGTGGTGGGTGGTCTCTCACTGACCTTTGTCATGAATTCAATATCAGTCGAGTGACAGGGTATAAATACTTAGAACAATATGAGCTTTATGGGATCGATGGGTTAAAAGACAAAAGCCGAAGACCGAAACACCATCCACACCAAACTCGAAAGAAAATCATTGAACTGATCTTACAAGAGAGAAAAGACCATCCCAGGTGGGGAGCAAGAAAACTCCTAGCATCACTTTCGGCTCGGTTTCATATGATTCAAAAATGGCCACATCCAAGTACAGTAGGTCGTATTCTCAAACAAAATAACCTCATTAATCCACCAAAAAGAAGGATCCGTAAGCAATGCAGCGAACAACCATTCTCCAATGCACTCGGCCCCAATGATATTTGGTGCGCTGATTTTAAAGGTCATTTCACCGTTGGGGATGGAAAAAGATGCACTCCTTTTACTGTCACAGATGCCTATAGCCGGTTTTTACTCTGTTGTGAGATTGTTCCTAAGGCAGATACAACCAATGTAATCAATGAATTTATGAAGTTATTTAAACTCTATGGGATGCCACTTGCCATCCGCACTGATAATGGAACACCATTTGCTTCGAATGCACTTGCAGGACTTAGTAAACTTTCTGTTTGGTGGATCAAACTGGGAATCAAGTTGGAGAGGATTGAACCAGGCAAACCACAACAAAATGGTAGGCATGAAAGAATGCATAAAACCTTAAAGGAAGAAACGGCTTTGCCTCCAAGGTCTAGCTTAGAGACACAACAAAAAGCATTTCGAGATTTTCAGAAAGAATTCAATTACCTAAGACCACATGAAGGAATTCAAAATTCTTTTCCTGCTAACCATTACCAAAAGTCGAAAAGGAAATTCCCAAAACGGATTGTAAAAGCTTCTTATCCAACAAACATCATGATTGGAGAAATCAATGACATAGGGAATCTTCATATTGAAGGCCATCGGATCTTTCTATCTTCCGCGTTAGCAGATGAAGAAGTTGGTTTAGAGGAAATCTCGGACAGGCATGTAAAGATTCATTTTTATGGAGTTAGCCTTGGTGTGATCGATTTGTATACGGGAAAGTTGTTGCATTTTAAAAATCCAATGCAATCCTCATTACCGTCTGAATCAGGATTTTAATGCATCTTTATGTAAAGTATGTATTGAGACAAAACTGTAAAGGATGTACGAGTACACTCACGACGCCGTTGTTTGGGATTTAATTGAATCCAAAACAGAAGTGAAAAATAGAGACACCATCCGTACAGAAGGTTTATCCGACGCAATCCTTACGTTAAATGATGGAACAAAGATTAATATTTCCGAAAATTCCATGATCCTTTTGGATATATCTGATAAAAACATCAATATCAACTTTGCTTACGGATCTTTTGAGGCCGCTAGGGAAGGAACGGTTTCTGGGGATATAAAAATGAATATCACCGCCGGTGATAAAACAGTTCAGGTGGCTAACGGTGATGTTAAATTGGATAAAACCAAATCTGAATTAAATATCAAAGTTGACCAAGGGGAAGCAAAACTCACATCCAATGGCAAAGAAGAGACCATTGCCAAAGACCAAATTGCAAATGTAACCGAATCAGGGGTAAAAGTAGGAAAACCTGTTTACCGTTTGGCGACGCCAGATGATAGGAAAAATATACTCTCTGAATCGGGACAAGAACGTATTTCTTTTTCCATTGCTGGATGGAAACCTGATTCTGCAAAACAAACGAACCCTCTAATAGAGATTTCTTTATTTCCTGATTTTTCCAAATCTCTGATCAAAGAAAAATTAACATCACCTAACCTGACTAAGAAGCTAGACCCTGGTTCCTATTATTGGCGAGTGTCTTATGAAAATCCGAGTACTAAGTCAAAACAAACAACTGAAGTTTATCAATTTCGAATTCTGAGTGATCCTGGCCTTCGTATTTTGAGTCCAAAATCAGGCGAAGTGTTTGCTTTTTCACAAGAAACACCTGTTGTTCGGTTTGTCTGGAATCCTTTAGATCTATACTCCTCTTATACTGTTCAAATAGCAAAGGATGCCAATTTCACTGAGGGTTTGATTTCAAAACAAACCCAAAGCCAATCCTTAGCCTTTGATTCCTTAAAAGAAGGAAATTACTTTGCCAAGATCCAAGCAAGGTCAAATCTCCCAGGGATTTCTGAAAAGTCGTCGACAGTGATTAATTTTCAAGTATCCAAAAAGACAAACACTTCCCCTCCAGAATTATTAGAGCCGGCAAAGGGAAAAACTTTTGCGGAAGAACAGACAAAATCCCAACTTTTCTTTTCTTGGAAGGATGATAAGGATTTTAACCAATACGAATGGGAACTCAGTTCTGATTCTAACTTCCAATCCAAATTAAGATCGGAATCCACTAAAAACAATTTTTTGAAACTTAGTAATGGACTCGGAGTTGGGACTTACTTTTGGAGAGTCAAAGGGATTGGTTCCAATGGAGTTTCTTTAGATTCTAAATCAAACACATTTAACGTGATTGCCAAAGAGGAAATGGAATTAATTGCACCAGCAAACGGAGCTGAGGTGGAAGTGGATGAACGTTCTCTTGTTGTTTTGAAATGGAAAAAATTAACCGGTAAGTCAAACTACGAAGTAGAAATTGCAAAACAATCTGACTTTCAGCCCCTGGTTTTGAAAGAGACGGTATCTGGAAATTATTTTGAATTTAAATCAAAAGATCTAGGAAGATTTTATTGGCGAGTTCGTCCAGTTGAGGGTGACCAGGAAGCAAGTGGGATACGTAGTTTCCAGATGGTTTCTGGTATGGATCCACCTAGTCTGGTGACACCGGTGCGAAATGAAACAATTGATTTATTTTCTAAAAATTCAATCCTTTTCACTTGGAAACCAGTGGATAAAGCTTCGGGATACCGAATTCATTTAATTGATATTTCTGGAATTAGGGAAAAACAAATTATTAATGAAAGAGTTGGATCCACCAAACTTCAGTTTACTGATATTCAAAAATTCAATGTCGGTAGGTTTCGATGGGAAGTTGCTGCATTATACAAACAATCGGATGGATCCGAAAAAGAATCTGCTTACAATAAACAGGACTTTTTTGTTTCAGTTCCCGAACTGAAGGTTCCTAAAATCCTTAGCCCAGGAAAAATCTATGTGGAATAAGTTTCGGCCTTATCTATTTTTGTTTTTCATTTTTATTTCTTCACTTTCTGCGCAAACAAGTGGAGAGGAACCAACCCAATACCAATTGCGTTGGATGGAAGTGGATGGAGCTACGGGTTATGTCTTAGAAATTAAGAACTCTAGTGGTTACCTTGTACTTTCCGAAAGAGTGAATGGGACCAGTTACGATTTAGTAAATTATACTTCTGGAATTTATGAACATAGAGTGGCAGTCATCAATAAATTAGGAAAGGTTGGCAGTTATTCGGAATGGGTTAAATTTGAGGTGGTTGTTTCAAAAGTTCCCACACTCACGAAAGATTCTGTTTTCTCTGTATCCAAAGAAGAAAAGGAAAAAGTTTTTCTACTCGAAGGTAAGGATTTTATTTATCCTATGAAGGTTTATATGGTGACTGGTGGGAAAAGAATCCTAGCAAAAAAAGTTACCATCGAATCTGATTCTGTAGCCAAGGCTACTTTCGCTGTAGATGCAGATTCGGATACAGGGATCTATGATTTAGTTTTAGAAAATCCTAGGAATAAAGTTCTTACCGCCAAACAAAGAGTTGTTTTATCAGATTCAAAAGAAAAAGCATCGCAGTTTGCTGCAAGGCAAGAAAGGATCATTCGAAAAGAAATTCCAGAAGATTATTATGAAACTCCTTATTGGTCAACACTTTGGCGTTCGACTTTAATGCCTGGTTGGGGACAAAAATATATCGATGGAAAAAATTGGAAACTTTTCGTTTTCCCAGTCGTTGCTGTTTCTGCTGCCGCAGTATATGCCAATTCTTATAATAAATTCTTAAATGCAAGATCAGACTACCAATCAGCAGTTCTTCTGGGGGTAGTTCTCGTGGAACGTCAGGACACGCAACTTCTATGGTTAGTGAATAGAACCAATGCAGAAGCTAAATTTAATTCCGCTAAAACTGAGTTAGGTGTGATCCAAGCAGGTGCTGGGATTTTGGGAGTGTTTTTACTCTATAATATTGTTGATTCTTATTTTTCAGCAAAAAGGAATGTGGCAAACGTAGAGCCTGGATTTCCTTTAGGTGAAACAACCAAACGCGTTCATGCAACGGTTACTACAGATGTTGGTTGGAACCAATCGAGATTTACGTATGAATACGGGTCGCGGTACCAAATCGAATTCTCTTCTCGTTTCTGACAAAAAGCTTGTTTAGGGAAGGACTTCCCCTCATGCTGATTTTATGCCGATTCCTATCCTACGCTGTGACAGAAATTCACGGAATCAATTGGATCGTTTTCTTTTGGATGCCAAAGAGGACCTAAGTTCTGCGACAGAAAAAATACTTCCGATTTTGGAAGCTGTACGAACTAGAGGAGACCAAGCACTCATTGAATACACAGAAAAGTTTGATGGAATCAAACTGAGTTCGGTAACTATCGATCCTAGTTCTATCCAAACGAATTTAGACCCAAAAATCAAAGAAGCCTTTCTTAGAGCCAAAGCCAATATTGAAGAATTCCATAATGCGCAGAAAAGAGAATCTTGGTCCAAAATAGTTGATGGAAATCGGTTAGGCGTTAAGTACACAGCGATTCCATCCCTCTCCGTTTACGCTCCCGGAGGTAAGGCCTTGTATCCTTCTAGTGTACTTATGGGGGTCATTCCTGCAAAAATCGCTGGGGTAGGAAATATCCAACTGGTTACACCACCCCAAAAAGATGGATTGCCAGAGATTTTGATATGGCTTTGCCAAATTCTTGGAGTCAACCGTATTGTCACTGTCGGAGGGGCACAAGGAATTGCCGCATGTGCCTACGGTACAGAATCAATTCCGAAATCGGAATTTATAGTTGGACCAGGGAACGCCTATGTCGCTGCCGCCAAATCCTACTTAGCTGGAAAGGGATTGATTGGAATTGATAGCCCTGCAGGGCCAAGTGAAGTATCGATCATTGCAGATTCTTCCGCCAATCCCAAATGGATCGCCTGTGATATGTTATCGCAAGCAGAACATGGAGAAGATTCCTCTGCCATTTTACTGACTACGGAAGAAAGTTTTGCAGAAAAGGTAAGTGCAGAATTGGAAAAGGCATTTTTGGAACGACCAAAACGTTTGGAAATGAAACAACATTCCATTTATAAAAATTCAGCGATCATTGTGTTTCCGTCCATTGAGGATTGTATTTGGTTTTCCAATGAACTGGCACCAGAACATTTGGAAATCCAAACAAGAGACAATGAAGCAGTGTTTTCAAAAATTGAACATGCAGGCAGTGTTTTCCTTGGACCATATTCCCCCGTTGCCATGGGTGATTATATCAGTGGAACTAATCATATCCTACCTACAGCGAGAGGCAGTCGGATCTATTCTTCCTTAGGCGTGGACACTTTTTTAAAACGAGTGACCTTTCAAGAAGTTACAAAAGAATCTTTAAAAACACTTTACCCCTTTGTCAAATTGATGTCTGAATTGGAAGGTTTGGATGAAGAACATGGAACCAGTGTTAAAGTTCGTACTGAGGAATCCCCGTGAAAGTGGTTTCTAAAATATCGGAACTAAAAAACCAAATTGGTGAGTGGAAAGCAGCAAAGTATTCCATAGGATTTTGCCCTACAATGGGTAGTCTTCATGCAGGCCATATGGATCTTGTAGAAGCTTCGAAAAAAGAAACAGATAAAACTATTCTATCCATATTTGTTAATCCAACTCAGTTCAACGATCCGAAAGACTTTCATCAGTATCCAGTAAATACTGAAATTGATCTAATGTTATGTGAATCAAAAGGAGTTGATTTAGTGTTTTTGCCCGAAGTAACAACTATGTATCCGGAAACAAAAACTCCAATTCAATTGAGTATTCCTGCGTTACAAAAGAACCTTTGTGGGCGGACTAGGCCCGGACATTTTGAAGGGGTTCTACAAATTGTCTCAAAATTATTTCATTTAACAGAACCGAACAAAACTTTTTTTGGTTTAAAAGACTACCAACAGTTTCGAGTGATATCTGCTATGGTAGAGAATTTAAATTTTCCATTAGAAGTGATCGGAGTTCCGACTCGTCGTGAAGAAGATGGACTTGCCATGAGTTCACGTAACGTCCGTTTGTCTAACAAGGAAAGGGAAACTGCAAGTTTAATTCCTCGGATGTTTGCCCTTGCCAAAAAAACAATTCATTCAGGAGAAAGAGATATAAATCTTTGGAAAGAAATTTTGAGAGATTTTCTACTAACTGGAGATTCTCTTCGTATTGACTACTTAGAAGTTGTAGACCCAATAGGATTAGAACCCAAAGATAAATTAGAGGGCGAGGTATTGCTAGCAATTGCTGTATTTGTTGGGGATGTCCGCCTCATTGACAATCAAATCATACAAATTCCGAATTAATCATTCATGTCAAAAGAAATCGAAGATCGTAAATTTAATCCTAAACAAGTATTCGCAGAATCGAAAAATTCATTAATCAATTTAAGTGGAATTCCGGAGTCGGCACATTCGTTTGTTACAAGTTCTCTCTATGAAACACTCCAAAGTGATTCGACTTTTCTTGTTGTCCTTCCTACAAACCAAGACGCAGAAAGTTTTTCTCGTGAACTTTTAAGTTTTCTTCCCCAAGATGAAATTTTCTATTTTCCCGGGCCTGAGAATATTCCTTATGAATATACCAAGTGGCAGATGGAATGGAAGAGGGACCGAATTCTTACAATCAATCGAATCCTTTCAGGAAATCGATCTTTAGTGGTTACATCCGTATCTGCACTTTTACGTAAACTCCCTGTTAAAGAAAGTTTAAAAGGAAAATCAATTACCTTAAAATTAGGTAAAGATTTTCCTCTGGACCAATTACTTTCTGAACTAGTGAATTTAGGATACCATAGAGAAGAGGTTTGTGAACAGTTTGGCCACTTTAGTTTAAAGGGTGGAATTTTAGATATTTACACTCCCTATTTGTCAAATCCAGTCAGGATCGATTTTTTTGGTGATACTGTGGATGAAATCCGAACCTTTGATCCCAACACTCAAAAATCCATTGCTAAAATTGGCGAAATTATCATTACTGCAGCTAATGAAACTATAGTTAGCCGAGAGGAAAAAGAAAAGTATCAAGAAACATTAGAAATTCATAACGAAAAACGTCTACCCATTGACTCTGAACTGGAAATCATCGAAGAACATTTACCACTAGTCCGAATACACGAAGGTTTTTTGAAATTTTTTACTAAAAAACCAATTCTTATCTTTCCCCGATTTTATGATACGAAGGAACGTTCCTATGGAATGGAGAGAGAATACAATACGCTCTATGAGAAAAAAAAGGAAGAATCTTTGTGTTTAAAGCCAGAGGAATTACTTTCCTTTGGGGAAGAATGGAATACCCTCACTTCCGAAGAAACACCGGGAATACGCTTTTCTCTTTTGCCCGACAACCAAAGAAATTTCTCTTACGAACCAATTACAGAGGTTAGGGGGTTTCGGGGAAAAATCAGGGAAGCTAAGGAACATTTTTTAGAATTACTTAGCGAAGATCCCAAAAATAAAATTTTTATCACTTCGTCATTCTCTGCCCAAATGCTGCGACTGAAAGGTTTGTTTTCAGATGGTGAGCTAGAAACAGTTCATTCTGATTCCGAAGAACCAACACCACTCCCACTGAACAACGTGAAGCCGGGAATTCATCTAGTAATTTCAGATCTAAAAAAGGGATTTCATATACTTGATGACCATGTTTATATTTTCACTGATAATGATTTGTTTGGTCGTCAATACAAACGTAAAACCCGGTATAAAAAACAAGCATCACAAATGATTGAATCTTTCATTGATTTGAAAGAAGGCGATTATGTGGTTCATGTCAATCATGGAGTGGGTCGGTTTGTCAAAATTGAAAGAACCAAGGCCGATGGAAAAGAAAGGGATTTTTTAAAATTAGAATATGCGGGTGGGGACAGTTTATTTGTTCCTCTTGACCAAATTTCTTTAGTTCAAAAATACATAGGTGGAACGGATTCTCCAAAACTAGATACGCTAGGAAAAAATTCTTGGAAAAAGGCAAAAGATAGAGTTCAAGAATCAGTAGACAAACTTGCCGAAGAACTGGTGTTACTCTATTCGAATCGCCTAAAATTAAATGGATTTGCTTTCCCACCAGATACTATCTGGCAGGAGGAATTTGAAGCAGCTTTTGAATTTGAAGAAACCCCAGACCAAATTTCTGCTATCGAAGCTGTAAAACAGGATTTGGAATCAATAAGACCCATGGACCGTTTGGTTTGCGGTGACGTAGGTTATGGAAAAACGGAAGTGGCCATTCGTGCTGCATTTAAAGTAATTATGGCGGGAAAACAGGTGATGCTTCTCACTCCCACCACCATCTTATCGTTACAACATTTTAATACATTTAAATCGAGATACGAAAACTACCCAATCAAAATCGCCTTTGTATCTAGGTTCCGAACTCCAGCAGAAATTAGAGAAGATTTAAAGAATTTTTCCGAAGGAAAAATTGATATGCTCATCGGAACACATGCCATTTTGTCCTCGAAGGTAAAACCAAAAAATTTGGGACTACTGATTATTGATGAAGAACAGAAGTTTGGTGTTACTCATAAGGAAGCGATTAAAAAGTTTAAAACCTTGGTAGATGTATTAACACTCACGGCAACTCCGATTCCCCGAACCTTGCACATGGCACTTACGGGAATTCGAGAACTTTCGATCATTTCCACAGCACCAAAAAATAGACAAAGTGTCGAAACTTATGTTTTAGAGGAAGACGATACTCTCATCCAGGAAGCCATTCGAAAGGAAATTGAAAGAGGGGGACAGGTTTTTTATCTTTACAACCGTGTGGAATCTATTGAAGAAGAGGCGGCTTACATCCGTTCCTTGGTTCCTGAAATTTCTGTGGGAATCCTTCATGGGCAATTGACGGAAGATGAAATTGAAGAAACTCTTGTGGATTTTTACGAACGAAAGTATGATATTTTGGTCACAACCACCATCATTGAATCGGGTATTGATATGCCTAATGTCAATACTCTCATTGTCAAACGAGCCGATATGTTTGGTCTTTCTCAATTGTACCAGATTCGAGGTCGTGTGGGTAGGTCGGATAGAAAGGCTTATGCCTATATGTTTTATCCTTCGAAAAAATTAATGACTGAACTTGCTGAAAAAAGGTTAAATACGATATTCGAATACCAAGAGTTAGGTTCTGGTTTTAAAGTTGCCATGCGAGATTTAGAGATTCGTGGAGCAGGGAACCTTCTCGGAAAAGAACAATCGGGCGATATTATGGAAGTTGGTTTTGACCTTTATGTAAAAATGTTAGAAGAGGCAATTTCGCGGATTAAAGGGGAAGAAGTGCGTGTCGAAGTAAGGACAGCAGTCAATTTAAAAACAAACTTCTATCTACCTGATGATTATATTCCCGATACAAAACAGAAAATTGAATTTTACAAACGGTTTGAAGGTTCGGCAAACTTGGACGAAATTGAGGAACTATCTTTGGAAATGGAAGACCGATTTGGAGAATTACCACAAATTGCGAAAACATTTGTGGAATTAGAAAAAATCCGAACCCTTGCCTCCAACTTAGGTTTCGAATTTGTTACGGAAAAACCAGAGGAAATCCTCTTCAAATGTGGAACTTATTTCCGCGGAAATCCAGACCGAGTGATCCAAGCAATGGCAAAATTTAAAGGCCTAATGATTTCCCCGCAAGAGCCATCTGTATTACGTTATACGATTCCGGAGCGAGAAGATCTGCAAAAAATCAAAAAATTGCTTTCTCTATTGGAATTTTTGGCCGCCTAATAATTAGGCAATAGAATCAAGTCCTAGTGCGTAAAAAAAGATAGACATTGCGGGAATTCACGAAACCATCATCACAAATCCTTTCAGGCACTAAAATAATATGACTAAAATCCTTCCTTTATTTGTTTTTTTGGCATCCCTTTTCCTCGTTCAGTGTTCGGACTCATCCCCGGTCATCGAAACTTTGGATAACCATAAAATTACCGTAAAAGACTTTGAAGCGGCTTACGATACGGCACTTGATTCCATCAGCCGATTGCAAAATATCGAAAAAAAGACCCTTCTTGAGTTTATAGAAAAAGATATCAACGAAGTTCCACAAAATTTCCAAGATTTGAACTACCAACTCCAAAAGAAAAATTTCTACCAAACATACCGTCAGATGATTATGACTCGTCTTGTAGCTGAGAAAAATGGTTATATTTCTCGTCCAGATGTTGCTGAAGTGATCAAACAAGTAGAAATGCAAACGATCGCTCAGATGTACGTTTCAGAACAAGTCGAAAAGAAAATTCAAATCACTGATGAACAAGCAAAAGCTGAATGTGAAAGACTTCGTGGAATGGACAGAAATATTGCAAACCTAACCATTGATAAATGTCTTACTTTCGCAAAGGCACAAATCAAACAATTGCAAACCAGAGAACAGCTTCCTTTAGTTGTTGAGAGAATTAAAGAAGAAGTGACGATCAAACGTAACGATAAATTCGACTTGGATGCATACCTTGCTCCAAAGAAAAAAGTGGAAGAACCTGCCAACCAACAAAAATAAGTCGGAATGGACAATACTTTAAATGCGTTTCTCCGTGGCATCATCGAAGCTGCCACGGAATTCCTACCAGTTTCCTCAACGGGACATCTTTTCCTCTTTAGTTACTTTTTCCCTTTTGAAAACCTAAAAGTTGATCATGAATCCTTTGAGGATTTATTTGATATTTTTATTCAGACAGGTGCAATTCTATCCGTAGTCGTTTTATACTTTCAACTTTTATGGAAACATACAAAGTCGGCAGTTCTCTTTATCACCAAAAAAGCAGATGATCAATCTGGGTTTTCATTTTACCGCAATTTGTTAGTCGGTATCCTACCCATTCTAATTTTAGGATTTGTATTTAAAAATAGTTTAGACCAAATCAAAATGCGAACTGACTTACTTCTAATTCTTGGATCTTCCTGGTTAGTGGGTGGTCTTGTTATGGTTTTTGTTGAGATGAAACACTATGATGAAAGTGAAGGAAAGTTGATTGGAATGAAAGAGTCAATTTTTGTTGGATTTTTCCAATGTTTTGCTTTGATTCCCGGTGTTTCGCGTTCCGCTGCTACCATCATTACGGCAAGGATTCTTGGTGTTTCCAAAAAAGATTCTGCTGAGTTTTCTTTTTTTCTAGCAATTCCCGTTTTGACTTTGGCTGGAATTTATAAATTATACAAACACCGCTCCATATTAAATTCAGAAACCATCGGTTTGTTGCTTTTTGGAAGTATTGTATCTTTTGTGATCTGTTATTTTATCATTCGATTATTTATGGCTTTTATCCGTCGTAGGAGTTTTCTATCTTTTGGAATCTATAGAATTCTACTCGGTATTTTAGTTATCCTATACTTTGTTCGTGGTTAAAGAATTCTAAATAGAATTCCTTTTTGTCTATATTTTTCGTTTTATCAAGCAGAGTCATGAGTAACTTTGTGTTCTGCTTGTAGAGTTTATTTCGTAGAAATAAACGTTCACACCAAATCACAGCTTCCTGAATTTGCCCATTTTTATACAAAGCTCTAGCAGTCATATAGAGATAGTCTTCTTGCATTGGATTTTCTTTTGATGCAAGTTTTAGATGTTCAATCGCTTCATTCCAATTCTTTAATTGATAATTTAACTTACCTGCAAGAGCTAAAAAAGACGGATGGGAAAATTGATTGAGAAGAGGAATTAACTGGGTTAAGGCTTCCGTGTATTTCCCTTGTTTTGACTTGGTTTTAATTTCAATATATTCCTTTCTCACAAATTCAGGAAGTGACATCCGAGGTTCTTTGGGAATGTATTCAATTTTTAGAAAAGAAAGGTCATCGGTAATTTCACCACTGAATTCAATTTCCTTGACTATATTTTTTAGATTTGCTTCTGCACGTTCCACAAACCGTAAAATTAATGTTTCATCTTCATTGATGGAACGATTATTACTATCATCTTGTACAAGACCAATATCATCCCTTCCATCAGATCCAATGAGTAAACTGTCGCCTGCTTCTAAAGGAAATGTTTTAATCTGAAAGTAGTGATCATTTTTTGGAAAACCTAATTTCCGCATAGAAAGTTCAGTTTCAATGAATGAGGCCACTCCATCGCGATACAGAATGCTCCAAGGATGTTCTGCATTGATATAATAAACAAATCCATCTTTTGAAACCATTCCTAATACCACGCTGGATAACATATAGCCGTCGAAACTAACAAATACAGATTGAAGTTCTACATAGAGATCTTTTAACCAAAGTTCTGGCGGCCTTGACTTTGTGTAACTGGATTTTGCTCTTGAGAGTACTGCTTGGAAGACTACACCAAGAACAAGGGCACCACCGGCTCCTTGAATCGATTTTCCCATTGCATCGCCATTTGCAAAAACTGTATAAGAACCGGAGTCTAAATGAATGGTTCCCACAATACAAATATCTCCACCGATCTCTCCGTCTTTTCCTCTAAATTGGAATTTTTTCTTCTGATCAACAAAAGTATCAATTTTGATTTCAGGAATTTGATTTTCTATTCGTGCAAGTGGTTGAATCAGAAGAGATGTTAAAAAGTAATCACCATCTTGTTTTTCTTTTAAAATTTGTAATTGGAGTAAGGACTCATTTAAGGCGTCAGTTCTTTCTTCTACCTTTCTTTCTAAATTTTTGTTTAAATCTTCTACTTCTTCATTTAGTTTTACAAAGGAATTTGCGAGTATGATAGCTAGTGAAATATTAAATACGAGAAAAGTATAACCCATAATTCTAGGAAAAACCCAATAGTTTCGATTGGTAGCTGTATCAATGATTGCCGCTATAAGAACAATTGTTAATCCGATGGTAATATAAATGGCCCTTCTTTCTTTTTTCTTTAGGTTTCTATATAAAATAATAAATATTAATACTACATAGGCAATCCATGTTGGTTGCACAAAATTTGTGAGTAAAAAGCTAAAAGATTCAATATTATGAGTGAAAGCAAAATAAAGGAAAAAACTTAATTGTAACCCATCTAAAATTTTACCCCAAAAATTATATCGTTCTTCAAATAGTGTTCTGAGAAAGTGATACATGAATGGAATCAGGAGGAGAATGACCATATATTCCATTTTTTTCATTTCTAAAAAAGGGAATCCAAATTCGTATTTAAGTTGGTTTCTTAGAAAATTATAAATTACGAATGAGTAGGAAAAGAGGGCAAAAAAAAGATTTTCTCTATCTTTTCTTCTGCGTATAAACAAAAAAAGAAAATATCCTCCAACGGTAGAATATATTGTTAAAAACAGTAGTTTTATGAATTCATCTTTATAGAATCTGGAATATATTTTATCTGATGGACCAAGTATTGTTTCATCTTGTTCGATCCCGCCAGAGTTCCCAAAGTATGGTTTCACTTGGATGAGTAAGAGATTTTTTTTTCCAAAATGAATCAGATGGGAGGGAATATGGTAAATTCTTAGTTTGTCGTAAGCTTGGGGATCAGACGAGTTCCATTCTCCAGTACTTCCGATTTTTTCTCCATTGAGATAGGTCCGGTCGCGGTCATTGATCACACCGAGTCGAAAGCTGAATTGAATGTTCTTTTCTTCTGGAAACTCAATCCATTTGGCAAGGAAAACTGTTTTTTTCTTCGCATAATCTGCCTTATTTTTGTATAAACTCCCTGGAATGGGAACTCGTTTCCAAGTCCAATTCCAAAAGTTAGATTCGGAAAGGGTTTCGATTGTAGATTCATTTAAATCTTCCTCAGTCATAAACCAAAAGGAATTTGGATCATTCGAATTTGAATCCAGTGTAAGCAATGGATCCGAATCGGTTTTTGTAGTGGAAACTGAGACTGTCTGGGAATGGAGAAGGGAAAAAGAAAAGACAAGAAAGATGAGTATCGGTTTGATCATAAATAGACGAACCCTTACGTTCATAACTCTGATACTATTCCAAATGGATGCAAAATGGTCATTCGATTAAAAAAGAATAAAGAAAAAGCTGTATTAAATTTTCATCCTTGGATTTTCTCCGGAGCTGTTGCTTCTGAAGAAAAGGATTTATCCTCAGGAGATACCGTGCGAGTGGAAACTTCTACTGGTGAATTTCTTGCTTGGGGTCATTATGATCCAAAAAGTCAAATTAGAATTCGATTGTTCTCTTTTGATCAAAATGAAGAGGGATCCACTGAGTCCTATTGGATTTCAAAATGGACTGGTATTTTAGAATCCAAACTTAAACTACTGCCTAAAGACACAACGGGATTTCGACTCTTTCATTCCGAAGGAGATGGAGTTCCTGGTATCATTGTTGACTGTTATCACAAAACAGCTGTAATGCAACTCAAAACTCCAGGAGCTTTGAGATTGCGGAACTGGCTTATCTCTTTCTTATCCTCAAAGGGTTTTGAAATCATTTTAGAAAAAAATGAAAAGCCAAATGAAAAACAAGGAGGGGACGCCACCTTCCATAAAGGAAAGGATACTGAAGCCATTTTTACAGAACATGGAATCCAGTTTATTGCAGATATTACCAAAGGGCAAAAGACGGGATTTTTTTTAGACCAAAGAGACAACAGGGCTCTTGTTTCACGGTATGCGAAAGGACGGACGGTTTTGAATACTTTTGCCTACTCAGGTGCATTTTCCGTATATGCATTATTAGCTGGTGCAAAAATGGTGCATAGTTTGGATATTTCCAAACAAGCGATAGAACTATGTGAAAGAAACTTGGTTTTGAATGGTTTTTCTTTTGAAAAAGAACCAATTACACATAAAAGTTTAGTTTTAGATAGTTTTGATTATCTAAAAAACATGGAATCTAGTTTTTATGATCTGATTATTTTGGATCCACCTGCTTTTACTAAGAGCATTGCTACTGTCAATCAAGCAAGCCGTGGATACAAAGACATTAACATGAGGTCTATGTCTAAAATTAAACCTGGGGGGGTGATATTTACCTTCTCTTGTTCCCAACATATTTCTTTTGATTTGTTTAAAAAAATTGTTTTCGGGGCAGCAAAAGATGCCAAAAAAAGAGTTAGAATTTTGCACCATCTAACCCAGAGCCCTGACCATGGATATTCAGTCTTCCATCCAGAAGGAGAATACCTAAAAGGACTTGTGATTCAGGTTGATGGAGATACCTGATCTTATACTTTGGTGAAATCTTAGAATGAAATTTACATCCCTTAGTTTTCTATTGTTTTTTCTTGTCGTATATTGTTTGCACTGGGTGTTTCGCGGCAAATACCGATTAGGTTTTTTGTTTCTGGCATCTTTTGTTTTTTATGCCGCCTGGTCGATTCCCTTTGCCTTTCACTTCCTAACTATAGTAGGATTAAACCATTTATTCAATAGACAAATCCTTAAGAATAAATCCTCATTTTGGTATCCGGTTTCCCTTTTTGTAAATTTTGGTAACCTGTTCCTATTTAAGTATTTTTATTTTCTTTGGGCACTGCTTTTCCAATTCACAGGAAGCATTTTTTTTGCACCGGAATCAATTCAAAGTTTTTTAAACACACAATTCGGTGCTGATTCAATTACTCTTCCACTTGCCATCAGTTTCTATACTTTCCAAATGGTTGCATATACGATTGATATCAAACGTGGAAATGCAGAAGAGAATCCCAATTTTTTGCAATTTGCTCTTTTTATCTTTTTCTTTCCGCAGCTAGTGGCAGGGCCTATTGTTCGTCATGGAGAATTTTTTTATCAGTTAGAAGTTTGGAATGCAAAGAAAGAACAACTTTTCGAAGGTTATTACTTAGTATTTCTTGGACTTTTTAAAAAGGTAGTCATTGCGGACAACTTATCTCCTGTCATTGAACCTGTTTTTCAAAACCCAGACCAATATGATGGATTCACAAATTTCATTGTTTGGTTTGGCTATGCTGCTAGAGTTTATTGTGACTTTAGTGGGTATACAGATCTTGCACGTGGACTTGGCAAACTTCTTGGTATCAATTTGCCTGAAAACTTTCATGCTCCTTACCTTTCCAAATCAGTTCGTGAATTATGGACTAGGTGGCATATGACTCTTGCCACATGGATCAAAGATTATATCTATTTTCCATTAGGTGGATCTAGGGTTTCCGAATACAGAGGTTACTTAAATTTAATTGTAACCTTTACTTTGGCAGGCTTCTGGCATGGCGCCAATTTTACTTTTATCATTTGGGGTTTTTGGCATGGGGTTATGTTAAGTTTTGAGCGTAAACTTGAGCTCATTCGAAAACCAAATAAAAATGCGATAATCCCTTTTTGGAAAAAATGTCTCGGTGTATTGTATGCATTTAGTTTTTTTGTTCTTACAATTCCATTTTTTAATGCTCCTTCCGTTCACAATGCAATATCTATGTATTTCAGAGCCTTTACAGGTGCCAGTGGGGAAAGGACAAATAAATTAGAATTAATCGTTTATAGTTTATTCATTACTTTTTTACTAAACTACCTACAAACCAAACCAAGTTTTCCAAGAGAAGGTTGGTCTACAGTAAAATCATTTGGATTTCTTTTGGTTTTTTCGCTTATCGTTACTATTTTGTTAGGTTATCTTGCTCCGGGAGGAACGGAATTTATCTATTTCCAATTTTAATATGAATTCTAAACTGAAATTTCCTGTAGTTTTATATCCGATTTTACTTGCATTTGCACTCTTCTTATTGGATAAAATTTTCTTTTTACCTGTGATCGTAGAAAACACATACAGTTGGAAAAAAATTGAAAGAAAGTTTTATGAATTAAAGGAAGACCTTTTTGAAGTTATGTTGGAGGAAAGGAAAAAAAATCCTTCTAAACAAATTGGCCTAATTTTAGGAAGTTCTCGGTCCGGAGAATTTGATTCGCAAATGTTAGAATCTTTTTTTCCGAATACAAATACTTTTAATTTTGCAGCTCCTTTTGGACCTCCTAGTTTCCAATCCTATTGGTTGGAGCGAAGTTTAGATGCCGATCTTCCCATTCGTTATGTTTTAATAGAAGTAGATCCTCTTTTGTTTTCCCAAGCTGCAATTGATTATTCTTTGAATGGATCCTATGACAATGAATACGTATTAAAAAATATTGATATTTATCGATTAAAAACAAAGGATCCTTGGAAAACTAATGCAAAAGGTTTTTCCATGGATGAAGTGGAAATTTATTTCCTAAAAAAACTCTTTGCATTGTATAAATATCCTTTAGATCCAACTGCAATTAAAGCTAATAATAAGGACATTGAAGTTGGTTTTTTTCCTGGTATGTCTGTCGGTATTACCGGTAAAGACCACAAACGAAATTATATTGATAAAATCAAAATGGTTAACCGAATAAAATTCGGTGCACTTCCCAATGAAATTAAATTTGCTAATATGGATGTATTTTTAGAAAGAGATGCTGAGGCAATGTACAACCAGTATTTACGTGGAACTAGTTTAGCACCGACTCAGATTTACTTCTTTAAGAGAATGTTAGACAAACTCAAAGGAACGGGAATTCCTGTAATCGTTTATTTTCCTGCTGTATCGGATGCACTGAGAAGAAGAATGTCTACCGACGGACTTTTAGAAAAGTTTAATAAAGAAATTAAAGCCGCCGTGGCATCTGCTTCACAAGTGCCTAATTCTAAGTTTACTGTGGTGGATCCCAATATGGATCCTCATTGGGTTTGTAAAGATTTTGTAGATTCCTTACATTTGAGTGGAGCTTGTTTTCCGAATCTATTACCGATACTTTTTCCAAAAGAAGTTCGTTAAGATCTTTTCTGTTTCCGTTTTTCTAATTCTTTATTTAGAAACCGGAAACGAAAGAAAAGATATCCTAAAGCACTGATTCCAAGGAAAATTCCAGATCCCCAATCAGAGGCATTTTGTCCCCAAACTTTTTCATTTTCCGTATTTTCGATCCAAAGAGAATGAATGAGTACTAGTGCAGAATATAAGAGTAAGTTCAGCACCATATAAATTGTTGTTTTTTTTAGAATCCAGAGGGTGTCTCCCATTTCCTCCCGGAAACGAGTAAAATCACTGATGATTTCTTGGTAGGTTTTCTGGTGGCTTAGCCTGTAATGATCATAGGCTTCTTCCATATCTGGATCTTTTGTTTTTCCATCCAAGAGAACAAATTCGAAATCCAATTGGGAATCATACTCCTTTCTTTTTTTGGGTTCGCTAAGAGTCAGATAAGCCCTAGTCAATTCCAGAATTTTGTCCTTTGCCTCCCCAATTCCAGCTTCTTGTAAATGTTCCCAAAATTCTAATTCCTTTAGATAAATGGCCTCGATTGTTTCTGACGTAGATTCTTTGGTTACACCTAAAATTTCGTAAAAAGTTTCCCGTTTCGTCCGAGCCATATACTCCTTTTAGTTCCCTTCTTCTTTGCTTTACAAGGAGATTTTCTGGAAAAACATATCATTATGAACCTATCCTTGACCGAAATTCCCACTGCAGAGAGCCCCATCCAACTCGGAAAGGTCTATGTGGAGACCTACGGGTGCCAAATGAACGAATACGATACGGGAATCGTCAAGGAACTCTTTCGCAAAGAGAAATACGAAACCACGGATTCGGTTGAGGAAAGCGATATTATCTTCCTCAATACTTGTGCTGTCAGAGAAAATGCTCATGCTAAGATCTATGGTAGATTACAATCCCTGGGATATTTAAAGAAAAAGAACCCCAATCTTGTCATTGGGGTTCTTGGTTGTATGGCTCAAAACTTGGGAGAGGATTTATTCCACCAAGAACTTCCCTTGGATCTCATTGTCGGACCTGATAATTACAGAACATTACCCGAACTCATTCAAAAAATTAGGGAAGGAGAAAGAGATGTTCAACTAACACGACTTTCTCGGACAGAAACTTATGATGAATTAGAACCAAAAGTTGTAAATGGAATCCAAGCTTTTGTTACCATTATGCGAGGATGCAATAATTTTTGTACCTTCTGTGTAGTGCCCTATACGAGAGGTAGAGAACGAAGCCGGGAACCAGGTTCCATCGTCAGTGAAATTCTACAATTAGAAGAGATGGGTGTAAAACAAATTACATTACTTGGCCAAAACGTAAATAGTTATTCATTTGAAAATACAGACTTTTGTGCACTAGTAGAAAAGATTTTAAAAGAGACCACAATCGAACGTGTTCGGTTTACAAGTCCACACCCGAAAGACTTTCCAGATCATCTAATTTCTCTTATGGCAAAGGAAGAAAGATTTTCTTCACAAATACATATGCCATTACAAGCGGGAAGTTCTAAAGTCCTTAGGGATATGAAACGAAGTTATTCAAAAGAAGAATATCTTGATTTGGTAGCAAGCATCCAGAGTCGAATTCCGGATATTGGAATAACTTCCGATATCATCGTGGGTTTTCCTGGAGAAACAGAAGAAGAGTTTCAGGAAACTCTCGAGGTTGTCAAAAAAGTTAAGTTTGATATGTCCTATATGTTTAAATATTCTGAAAGAGAAGGCACTATCGCGAAACGAAAGTTTGTTGATGATGTTCCAGAAGAAGTAAAAAGTAAACGTCTAATTGAACTTGTTGAGTTACAAACTAAAATTTCTCACGAAAAGAACCAGTCAAAAATTGGGAATGAATTTTCTGTGTTGATTGAAAACACTTCTAAAAAATCCAAACTAGAGTTATGTGGTCGTTCGCATTGTGGAAGGATGATTGTGTTCCCAATTCCTGAAGATGCTTCTAAGGATCCAAAAGATTGGATTGGTAAAACTGTCAAAGTAAAGGTAGAATCGGCAACAAGTGCGACTTTAAAAGGAACCCTCGTTGGCTAAACCAGTCGATTTACGAACCGTAAGAGTTTTCTCTAAAGATGACTTACCACCAGGTTTTATGGTGGATACGGATCGATTAGGCAAATGGAAACGGTTTAAACCTTCCATCCTTAGAATTTATATTCTAAAAGAAATTCTAAGCCCTTTTTTAGTGGCTCTTTCCTTTTTCACTATGATCTATATGGCAGTTGCTATCCAGAAAATGATTGGATTATTTGTGGGTAAGGGTGTTGATTTTTTTCGCTTATTGGACTATATGGGTTATGTATTTGGAAATACTCTACCTATGACAATTCCTATGGCTTGTTTGATGTCTGGAATTATGGCAGCAGGTCGGTTGTCAGGTGATTCAGAAATTACTGCCATGCGTGCTTCCGGTGTTTCATTCCCTTATATCTATTCCAATTTTCTTGTATTTGGATTTTTAATGACTCTCATCGTCGGGTATTTAAATTTTTATTTAGGGCCAGAGAATACGCGTAAGATGAAGGATTTTGATAATTGGATTGCCACCTACAATCCTTTACTTGCCATCCAACCTGGTCAGTTTTCGGGAGATAAAACCCAGGATTTTTTCTCTGAAAAGGGAAGGACCATGTATTCGGGTGGGATTGATGCGGATGGTAATCTTAGTAATGTACAAATCCGAGAATGGGCAATCTCAGCCGATGGGACTGACTTTATTATGGTGAATAATTTGGCTGTACCTATGGGCGGATCCAAGATGTTACAAATCATCAATGCCAAGGAAGGCCTGTTAGTTGAGAAAAAAAACTTAGCAGGCGAATATGAAAAATCAGTTCGATTAAGAAAAGGATATGTAATCGAATGGGATCCTGAAACTAATGCCATAGGCATCACTAACTTTATGGATGGAGAGATGGATTACAACACTCCAGCCAAAAAAGATACCAAGACATTGAGTATCAACGTCAAACCTGATACTTTTTCTTTACCTATGCTTATTGAAATTCGAAATGCGATTGAGTCGGAAGGTTTAGAAAATATTCCAGGATTAGAAATTTTGAAAGAATACGGTTTATCCATTAAAGGGGTAGGCGGTTTAAAACAAATGGTAGAGCAGTTTAAGTATGAACTGATTATGGGAGCGAGTTCTGGAAACCAAGAAGATATGGCTCAGAAATTTGCACTCTTTACCCAGCTTTCCGAATTACTGAATGAATCTAAAAAAACTCTAACAGGTTTTAATGTAGAAATTCACAAAAGGTTTGCGACTCCTCTCTCTTGCCAAATATTTTTCTTTCTCTCCTTTCCACTTGGACTTGTGGTAAAAAGATCTGGAAAAGGAATGAGTTTCACGCTTGCAGTTATTTTTTTACTGATTTATTATACATTTTTTATCTTCGGATCTGGGATTTCATACAAAGAAAATGTTCCCGATTGGGTTGGACCTTGGTCGGCAAATATTGTGATTGCCACTCTTTCGATCTACATTATGATTTCACGGACGGATGCCAAGTTACCTGAGTCCATTCGCAGTCGCTTAGGATTTTACTTTCGGTTTCGAGACCGGTTGGACGAGCAAATGGAACTGATAAAAAATCGCTTCCGAAAACGTAAATGAAGCAAAATTTGCTAGAAAATTCCTCTGACTGCAGTCCTATAGAATTAGTATTTGTAGAACAGGAGACCTGATTTGAAAACTTCTTACATTTGGAATATATCTAAAGGACGCCCCTTTCCGGTTGAACTTTGGAAACATTCAAAGATCAAAGTTCAAGTCAACCAAATGCAATTGGATGAATTGGATCGAATCACAATCAGTCCAAACGATATTCATATTTTGTTCCTACAGGTAACCTTTGCAGAATGGAAACAAATCCAAGCCACCATTACCTCTGCATTTGAAGCTAACCCTTTTGTTTCTTTAATTCTGATTTCCTCCGAAGATGGAGTCGACCAAATTCAAGAAGTTGTACAAGGTCATGCTAAATATTTAGTTTTAGAGAACCCACTCCATGTACGAGAGCTTAGGATGATTTTGGATCGAACTATCCAGTCGGAATCTTATAAGGCAGCTGCTTTGGACATTGGAAATTCTTGTTTAGAAAATGTTGGATTCTTTGAAGGTGTATTTACTCTTGCTCACCAAGAATATGAAGAATCTAAAAAAGAAAATGAAGCCCTCCGTTCGATTTTAAAGTATGAGGAACTTGTCAAACGTTCTCAGGCTGGAATCAACACCGCGTTAGACAAAGTCAATGATATGAAAAACCAGGAGTTGATTGAACTTCACGAGCGTGTGAAAGCAAGCCAACAATTGGATGAACTCCGAGAAAAAGAACTAAAACAAGCTTTGGAATTACAGAAGGCTACTGAACAGGTCTTAAACTATTCTCGAATCGAAGAAATGAATTTGGATAAAATTTTAAGAGCACAAGATAGGCTTTTTGAATATACCGAACAAGAGATTAAGGAACTCGTAGAAGAAAACAGGTCCTTAAAGAAGAAACTAGGGCTAATTTAAAAGTCCTTTCCTACCTTTTCCTCTATGGTAGCGAATTCTTTGGAATCGCGCCCATAGTGAATTTCAGCAAATCGTAACAGGTGTTTCTTCTTTAATTCTTTGAATTCGTAATAAAGCTCCTGGTTTTTAGAGCGTATTGCTGTTTGTTCCATTTTTTCATAGGATAAAGCTAGGAGTCGATGAGGCTCTGCTTCTTTTTCATTTTTTGAAGAAAGATCAATGTACCGATGAGTAAAATCAATAACTTGGAGATAGTTTTTAAATGCCTCTTGGTGTTTGATGTATTCTCTGTAAATTCCTGATTTTAAATCTAAGTAAGGTGCACTATCTTTTACCTTGGGATTTTCAATTTTATCCAAAAGAGTCATACCCTTAACAAGGCGAGTTACAGTTTGAGTTCGTAAGTCAAAAAGTTGTTTTTGAAATTCTTTCTCTTTGTTTTCCTTTCTAATTTGTTTTTGCCATTCGTATCTATCTTCGTAGTAGATTTCTTTTTTAGAATCCTCTTTTCGTTTTTCGATATTCTTTTTACCGGATTCAAAGTGATCAATGGCAAATGAGTATTCTTTATTTGCATCCTGCCAACGTTTTTCAGAATTTTTTTCATCAACTAAATTCAGAACCTGGATTGTATCCAATCTTTCTGAACTATCTCCCCAGGGTGAACCGGATTCCGGTCTGGAGGGAAGAATGGATTCTACTCGATTTTCTTTAGATGATGCTTGATTCGTATCCTTTGCACTGACAGGCAAGGTAACTAGGAAAATCAAAAAAATCCATAAAAATAGGATGGGAAATTTCATTTACAGGGAAACTTTCCTTGAATCCTAGATATTGGCAAGAACTATCATTCTATGGTACTAATTCAAAGAAAAATGGAGATCACTAAAAAGATCGTTCTCATTGCACATGATAATAGGAAAGAAGATTTATTAGATTGGGTAAAATACAATAAAGGAACCCTAAGTAAACACCACCTATCTGCTACAGGGACCACCGGAAAATTGATCCATGAACAAATTGGACTCCCCGTGTTCCGGTTCATTTCTGGACCACTCGGAGGAGACCAACAGATAGGGTCTAAAATTGTTGAGGATGGAATTGATTTTATGGTGTTTTTTTGGGATCCACTTTCAGCTCAACCCCACGATCCAGATGTTAAGGCATTACTCAGAATTGCCGTATTGTATAATATTCCAATGGCTTGTAATCGCTCCAGTGCTGATTTTTTAATCTCTTCCCCTTTAATGCAAACTGAATACAACCGCCAACTCATAGATTACGGTTCAAGAATACCGGCAAAAAATTAACTTTGGTTTTACGCCAAAATGTTTTGCCGTAAGTGCATGGCGTTTTCGAAACATAAAATAAAGGATGGGAAATAGAAAGAAACGAGAAATGGGCCATAAAAAGTAGTCTATTTGAATTTCATCGGAAAGAATACTAGAAGTAACTCCCTCGGGACTATCTAAAAAACAATGTGTGTGTAGGAATTTCCGAAATGGACCCTGTTCTTGGTTATCTTGGAAGAAGTTATTTTTTTCATAAGCTATGTGTTTAGCAATCCAGGTTTGTTTCCAAAAAGGAAGGATGGTGACCTTCAAAATGACTTCTTCTCCAACTTGTAAGGACTTAGGTGCTTTTATAATTTCTACTCCTTTTGTTCCACCGACTAGAGTTTTAAAACCGATTGGGTCTTCATGAAAATGAAACAAACTTTCCTTTTTGATGGGAAAACTGGATCTGTAAATGAATGTATGCATACTGATTAGAAGGAAATGAATTCCAAATGATATGGTTTCCATTTAAAAAAAAGAGATACTTAACAATTTCTGAAGATGCTAAAGATAGAATCGCAGAGGAATCAAAGAAATTAGGGAAACCTCAAGTTTTGATCCTTACTTTGAAACACGACGATTTTGGAGTAGGTTCGGTTTTGGTAGGATTTAGTGATAGAATTGAGTCCGATTCAGGTATGATCCGTTGGACAAATCCAAGTGATGCGATCCTTCTATCGTTCGGTGAATTAAAATTTGATTCAGGGCATTTCTATTTTTATCCCAATATAGATTTGGAATGGAAAAAAACTCCAAAACCAGAAATCCATAAAATCATTTCAAATTATCCATTTTCAAAAAAACCAATATATCTAGAACGAAACGAATTCTTTCAATTACGTCCGATTTTATCAAATTGTTTTCAACGAGAAGGTGTAACTTCTGTTTATTTAGAAAATAATATTTGCCAATTAGAAATCCAAAATCTTACAGCGGAAAAAGAAAAAAGTATTTCAGAAAATATTCTTACTTATCTTTCTTCTCTATTTGAGAGTCCATTGGTAAAATAACATCATCGCCAGTGGCAAGTTCTTTTTCCCAACCTCGCGCATTTGGTTTTACTGAGGAAATAGATTTCCCTAGTTCTGTAATTTCACCTTGAAACAAAGGTTTCCCTTTTCTTTGGAATTCTAATTTTAAACTCTTTTGTAATCCATCATCTTTTCCTAGAGAAACAATCACTTCGTCTTTTTTGACTTTCAAAATTTTTCCTTCTTTAGGGAGTAGAACTTTGATTTGTTCCGCAATTCGATGGATGATAGTGGGTAGACTATCCCGTCCTCTTTGGTTGGTAGACCAAGTGGCAATATCTCGTAGGCTGTTTCTGTCATATACAGATACATCAAGACGGATATCCCCATCTTTCATCTTATATTTTCCATGTACTACGTAACGAATTTTAGAAGCATTATTTCTTTTTCCATCTAATAGATGTAAGTTGTCGATAGTAAAAGGAAGAGTTTGAGAAAATGGATGAAAACTTGTTTCCTTTAGTAATCCTCGGATGTATTGAAACTCATCACCTTCCACAACCCGAACTGATTGCATATGTTTAAGATTATAACGTAAGGCTTCTGATAACAATCTTCCTGCTTGTAAATGATAAGGAAAAGCTAAACTAGATTCCATATCAAAAACAAAAACTTCTGGACTATAGCGGACTACATTTTCTTGAATGGCATTTGGATCAATTTGGATATATCCTTCTCGAAACTCCAATGAATCTTTTATATTTTTAATCGAAAACTCAAGTTTGTTTTGAAGTTTGAAAGAATTCGGGTCTTCTTCCCTCAGACGCAGCAATAAATTGGTATATTTAACTGCTTCTCCCGTTTGATTATAAAATTCCAATAATTCCTTTCGTATTACGGGCGTTTGCGGGCTTAAGTCTTTTGCTCTTTTTAAATGAAAAACAGAGCTTTTATGGTATAATGAATGTTTTTCGGAATAAAAACGATCTCTTCGGTAATCTCCAAGTTCTCTTCTTAATTTGGACTCTTCCTTCTCTTGGCTAATTGTATACTGTTCTGCTTCAAAACGCAAAATTTCGTCTAAATCATCTAATTGCAACGCTCTTCTATAATGGTATGTTGCAAACTTGGTTTCCCCTAACTCCCAAGCCAAGTTAGCCTCCAAACTATGGTAAAGTTGGTTATCAGGAAATTCTCTGGCAAGTTCGTAAATGGTTCGAAAAGCTTTTTTCTTAATTTCTTTATTCGAATTTATATTTGCTAAAATAATATCATGGTAGACGGAAAAAAATCGAGCTTGTTCGCCTTTAGGATCTAGATTTAAAGAATTTTGGAGAGCATCTTCTACTGAAGTGAGGACTGCTTGGAGTTGGTCTGGATGAAAATAATGTTGGTATAATAGGACTTTTGCTTTAAAAGCAAATCCTTCAGGGTCATTTGGCTCTTTTTTTGAATAAGAATCAATTGCGTTATAGGAATCAGTATAATTTTGTTTTGTGAAATATAGTTCAGCTAACATTCGTAAAAGATCAGATGGTTCTTCTAATCGAGTAGCCAATGTTTTGATTTTGTAGATTGCTGAATCTAGTTTACCTTGTTTTTGTAGAGATTTTGCTTCCGTGATTCGGAGTGAAGTATTGTTCGGAAATTCTGCAAGTAATGGATCAATTAACTTTGTTATAGCCGCAAAATCCGAATTCAAAAGATAAATTTCAGATAAACCTGCAACGGCAGAAATATGTTTGGGTTCTCGGTCCAAAATTTCTAAATAGAATTTTTTACTCTCTCGAAATGCACCCAATCGAAAGCTACAATCCGCTACTCCTAATTTTGCGTCGATTGAGTTGCGATTTTTCTGAAGTGCGGACTGAAACAGTTGTATCGCTTTTCTGCAATTGTTTTCTGATTGTAGTTTTTTTGCTTCCGCAATGTCTTCTAGAGTGGTTTGCGCATTTAAAAAGGCAACTGAGAATAAAAGGCTACCGGTAAATAGTGATAAAAATATAAGTTTAACGAGGTTCTGGAACAAAATATCCTCCTTCATCTCGACCCTTCACTCCTCTGTGTTCCACTCCAATTGCCAATTTAATATAGCGATTGATTAGTTCTGGATTGGTATCAGTTTTATAAGAGAGAATGTAACGATAATCTGTATGAGATTTCAGTTTTTTATATAAATCCCGTTCTTCTCCTTCTCCATCAAGAACAATATAATGACCATTTGTTGGTCCAGTGATATCGGACCAGGATTCTTCTAAAGTATGATTTGGATTCACAGTCAAAATATAGATTGGAATGGAATGTGCTTTTGCAAACGCAACAATTCTCGATTTTTGGTATTGTAAAAAACTATCTTCTTTGCTTTCTCCAGAAACCAAATAAATAAGTGCTTTTGGGCCTGTTTCTATTGATAATTTTTGTAAGGCGGCAATGCTTGCCTTGCCAAAATTGTATTTTTCTTCTGGTACACTATCTCTGATTTTTGCTAGTATATCTCGTAAAGAAACCGTTTCCGATAGAATTAAATTACTATCTTTTCCTGCACGATACAATGCAATTTTATCTGTTTCTCTAAGAGAACGGAAGAATGGAAATAAACCATCTTCCAGTGCTAGTTTTCCCTTTTTCAACATTTCACTATTTTCATAGACCATGGCAACACTCAGCTTATCGTTTAGTTTGTTTTTATTTGCTAAGCTAAAGAGAGGTGTCATATTATCATTTTCAAAAATGCGAAAGCTTAATCGATCGATTCCCACAATTTCTTTACCGGCACGATTACGTACGCGGGTATAAATATGTATGTCAGGGAAACCCGAAGTATCAATCGATTCAATTTTTAAATCCAAGTTAGAGAGTAGGTGGTTTTTCTGAGAAAATATATCGATACGATGTTTTCCAAAATCAACAAAATACAAACTTCCCGTAGAGTCCATATTCGTTGCAAAGGGTCGAAATAAAACCCGATACACTCCCTTTTTATCTCGAAATTTACTGAGTTGTCTCCACTCGCCATGTAACAAAGAATAGGTCCAAATTCCTGTTAGTTCATCGGTGAGAAAAATTTGATTTTCCAGAATTCGAATGCTTCTTGGTTTTTTCCATTCTGGTTTTTCGATCGTGTTTAGAGTATTTCCATCGCCATCAAAAATAACCACACGAAGATTTTCTTTATCCACCACATAGATTTTGCCATCATGAATGGTGATTCCAGAAGGATTGCCCAATTTGGAATTACCCGAACCTTGAAATTCTAATACAAATTTTCCATTTGCATTGAATTTTTGAATCCTTGCATTTCCGGAATCAGCTACAAAAAGATTTCCACTGGGATCAATAAAAATCGAGGAGGGTCCTCGGAATTGCCCTTGTCCCTTTCCCGGACCACCAAACGAGGATAAAAAGCTGCCGGATAAATCAAAAAGTAAAACTTCGTCACGGGCAAAATCTGCAACATAGATTTTTTGATTATAATAGGCTAAAGATACAGGACGATCTAGTTTTCTTGTAATACCACCTCGCCAATTAGAAAGCGGTGTGCCTGCAGCATTGAATTTTATAATATTGGATGTATCAAAACCAGCAACGTAAAAATTGCCATCTTCATCAAAGGTAATATCCACAGGATTACGGAACCGGTAACCACGAATGGAATCCCCCTCAATGGTTTTGAAATAGATTTTTTCTTTATCTGTCACTCCGCCCGCAATAGCAAGCCTCAGTGTTTCAATTTTATTGATAATTAATAAGTCATTTTTGGCTTTCGAGGCAAGAATTTCCAATTCATCTAATGCCTCTTCCCATTCACCTAACAAATAGTAGTTGTTCGCAAGTTCTAACCTCGCCAAATGGAAGTCTTTTTTTAAATTTACGGCTTTTTGAAAACGTTCCTTCGCTGCCGAATATTCTCTTAAATTTTTATAGGTGAGTCCTCGTTTGAATTCTTCCTTGGCATTCTCTTCCCCCAAGGAAAAGTTGGGAAAGTCCAGAGGGAAAATTTGTGTGCTCACCAATAGAAAGAAAAACGATAATAACTTTCTCAAAGACACTCCCTCCAGCCCCAATCTAATGGGACATAATCTGTAAGTCAACCCCTTCCTTAGGATTCGGAAAGTGGTTTTCTCTTTATTCTCGACAGAATCTTAAATTTAGACAGCATGGAAATGAAGTTATGTCTCCTGAACTTATAGAACGAGAAGTACGCCGGCGAAAGACCTTTGCCATCATTGCTCACCCTGATGCGGGAAAAACTACACTCACAGAAAAGCTCCTCCTTTACGGTGGTGCGATTCAACTTGCGGGAGCGGTAAAAGCCAAAAAGGAAGGGAAGTCGGCAACCTCTGACTGGATGGCAATGGAAAAGGAGAGAGGGATTTCGATTACATCGGCTGCCCTTCAATTCGAATACAAGAATAGTATCCTAAACCTTTTGGACACTCCCGGTCACGAAGACTTCTCTGAGGACACATATCGTACTCTTATGGCAGCAGATACTGCTGTAATGGTTCTCGATGCCGGAAAAGGGGTCGAACCCCAAACCATCAAATTATTCCGTGTTTGTCGGGATCGTGGGATTCCCATCATCACCTTTATCAATAAAATGGATAGACCCACAAAGGATCTATATGCACTTCTCGATGAAATTGAAAAAGTTCTCGGGATCAAAGCAGTACCGGACGTATGGCCGCTCGGAACTGGTTTTGATTTTAAGGGGGTGTATGACCTTCGGGACCAACAATTGTATTTGTTTGATCGAACTCCTGGCGGAAAACAAAAAGCAGTCTTTCGTATGGCAGGTCCGAATGACCCAAGTCTTGACGAACAGTTTGATGCAGAAATTGTCACTGCGTTTCGGGAACAAATTGACCTCGTAGAAAATGGAATTGGAAAAGTAGATAAAAATATGTTTTTACTGGGAAAGGAAACACCAGTTTACTTTGGTTCGGCGGTCAATAACTTCGGGATCGAACTTTTTTTAAATAAATTTTTGGAATTGGCTCCTGGACCTGACCACATTCCGCTCCGTGATGGTAATTATTTAGATCCAATCAATTCTCCTTTTAGTGCTTTTGTATTTAAAGTCCAAGCGAACATGAACAAGGCGCATAGAGACCGAATCGCCTTTCTTCGGATTTGTTCGGGTGTGTTTGAGAGGGGCTTAAACGTTAACCACAACCGCTTAGACAAACCAGTAAAACTTTCTTCCAGTTTTGCTTTTTTTGGTCAGGACAGAAACACTGTAGATACTGCTTATCCTGGAGATATCATTGGTCTAGTAAATCCAGGAACATACAAAATTGGAGACGTGTTGTCTACGGGAAATACACCTCCTTTACGTCCTCTTCCTAGTTTTGCTCCTGAACTTTTTGCTACAATTTCTTGTAAGGACACTTTACAATTAAAATCTTTTAAAAAGGGTCTCGACCAATTGGCAGAAGAAGGAATTTTGCATCTTTTTACATCAAGAACCATAGGTGGAGGTGTGCCGATTATTGGTGCTATGGGAAAACTCCAGTTTGAAGTATTCCAACGTAGGCTAAAGGATGAATATGGAGCCGAAACTTCCATTCATATTCTTCCTTATGGAATTTCTCGTTGGGTGAAAAAAGAAGATCGATCAAAAATTCCATCAAACGCTAATTTGGTGGAGGATTTATTCGGAAATATGGCGCTTCTTTTTGATACTGAATGGGATATGAATTATTTCCATAAAAACAACGAAGGAATTGAACTATTAGACAATCCTCCTTTAGAAGATTAGTTTAGATTACTTCTATCCCAATCCAGGTGATATCATCTAGGATTGGGGTTCCTTCACTATAGGAACTAATTTTAAGTTCTAATTCTTGTTTGATGAGGGACATATGGATTGTGCTTCTGGAAGAAAAAAACTGAATCAATTCCTTTTCCCATAACTTTTCATTTTTTGAATTCTCAACATCTTTTAACCCATCGGTAAAAAGATAAAACCTGTCTCCTTTTTCAATTGGAAATTCTAAAATCTTTGGATCTCTATTATGAATCATTCCGAACATTGGATTGAATTTTTCCAAACAAACCATCCCTCCAGGAGCCTGAAACAACATTCCGGGATGGCCAGCATTTCCGTATTGAACAGTCATTTGGTTAAAATCAAATAACAAAAATATAAACGGTACAAAAGCATAGGGATCAGGAAAGTTTGTCGAGACACCTTCGTTCATTTTTTGCAGAATTTTCTTAGGATCAAACTCTGTTTTTATAATCTGGTGAAATAATACACGAAGGACAGTCATCATCATGGCAGCCTTCACACCATGACCAATGACATCACCCACAGCAAAAATGGAACGATTGTTTCCTAAATCAATGTAGTCATAATAGTCCCCACCGACTTGGATGAGTGGTTTGTACAAAACTTCATAGTCTAAATGAGGTAAAATGATGATTCGATTAGGAAGGTATTTCTTTTGTAAATCCTTTGCATAATCCATTTCCTTTTCAAATTCCTGACGTTTTTTAGTTACGTTTTGAACAAGGACAAGGGCTCCACTAGCAAATCTATATTTCTGTTCTAAATACCAAAGTTGGTAAGTAATTTCAATTAAATATACCGAACCATCTTCCGAATAAAATTCCGATTCCTCTCGCCTAAGCTTAGTTTGGTTGTTTTGGCTTTCTGTTACAGACTTTAAGAAAAAACTGACTTCTTTTCCGATCCATTCCTTTACCGAAAGTTGGTCACGAAAGAGTTCCGATACGTGAAGTTTAGGTTCAATTTCCGTATTTTCTAATAAAATTTTTCCTTTTGGATCAAATAGGATCGCTGCATGGGGGAATTCTTGTAAAAGGAGCCTTAGTTTTTGTTTTGATTCAATTTCTCTAAGAGCAATCGCTAATGAAAATAGAAAAGATATGATAAATAAAGAGATTAAGATAAGAACATTTCTTTTTAAGGAATCCTTTATTGGGACTAGGACAAGGTCTTTGGGACTTACAATGAATAGATGGAGGGGAAGTCCATACATGGGAAAACTAACAACAAAATAGTCCATTTCCTCTTTTTTGGTTTCATGAAGATTCGGTAAGTTGGAACGGATTTGCAGCGAAGATTGGACATCCGTTTTCCAAAATTCAGAGACAAAAAAATCATCCTCAATAAATCCGGAAATGCCAAATTCCCCATCATGGTTGAGTATAAATAGTCCTTCATTAGGATCACTAAATGGTGAGTCCAAAAGAGCATCTTCTAGAAATTTTGCGGAATGAATTGTGACGAATTTACCATCAAAAACTAAAAGATAGGATGTTTTTTCTGACTCTAATTGGCAACTTGCAAGCGTAAGTTCTTGTAAGGCCTCCGAGTCGACATTTAAGGAGATGCAGTTTTTACTAATCTTTTTGAATTCAGAATAGGAAAGGGTACCAATTGATTTTTTTTCCAGTATATCTGAGTTAATTTGTTCTCTAATTTGATTTTCTAAATCTATAGCAAGGAGCTGGATACGTATCAACTGAAATCTTTGGTTCCAATCCAATGCTTCCTTGTATTGGGAATGTATCATAGAAGCGACTAAAAGGATATAGGGAATAATTAGAAAGCTAACAATGGAAAGAAATAACTTAAGAAATGATTTTGTTTGGATTACAAATAAAAAATTTCCATACAATTCTCGAAGCCAGTTAGCATTATGCACGTGTTAGTTTCCTTGACGCGCTTGAGTGAATTGTATTTTTTTTGGAATTTCCTCATTTCCTAATCGATCGGTGGCTGATATTTCCAATTCCCAATCTTTATTTTTTGAACATGATTGTAATAACGTAGGCCAAGAATTTTTCGGATCCCAAAGAAACCAATCAGTCTTTTGACCACCTTCACAATTGCTGCGATAACGAATGGTATCCAGTCCTGATCCTAAGTCAATAGATTGGAGTTTAAGACTTGAATTGGCAGAGATATATTTTTGCCCTTTGTTTTGATAAGTTTGTGGTTCCCAAAGGAATTCTGTGTTTGGGGGAGTATTGTCTACACTGAATTCCGAAACTTGCATCGAATCTGAGATTCCGAGTTCATTGGTCACTTGGTATTCCAATTTATAATCTCCATCTTTGGAAAATGTAAATTCAGGAACTTGGGTAATTTTCCAGACTCCACCATTCAAACGATACCGCACTGATGTTCTCAAAGTTTCCTTCGTAATCGGTTTTACTTGGATTTTACTTTCTGTTAAAAAGAAATGATTTCTTCCTTCTTTTGTTGCAATGGGAATAATTACATCCGTTTTTGTTTGGTTTTTCGCAACAAACTTAGCACTTTCTTTTTGTTTGGTTTTTCCAAAGGAATTTACTTCGTATAAATCGGTCCAGAATCCGCGGACTTGTCGTTTGGCAACGGCTCGAATCCGAAAGTATTCATATCCATTGGGAATATAAAGTTGGATTTTTCCAGGGTTTGAGAGCACTCGAAAAGGAATTTCTAAATCAAAAGATCTTCCTTTCCATAATTCAAATTCATATTGAATGATGTCTTCTCTTTCTGGTTCTAAAGTAAAACGAATGGTTTTTGTATCTGAATAGATAGGTAAAGATAGGCCAAATAAAAGGAAAAGAAAAATGTAATATTCGAAAGGAGATCTCATTCGTCTTTCGGTTTCGGTGGGTCTGGCAATGCAAAGGGTTTCAGAGGAGGTTTTCCCTTTTCAACAAAAGTAGCAAATCCGGAACCCACATTCACTGTAACATTTTGGGCACTGACTGCTACTATTCCTTCATAACAACTGAGCGTTGTGTTCCCTGATCCGTCTACTTCTGTAATGAAATCTGTACCTTTTACTTCCGATACAGCTGCTTCGGTTCGTAATAGAAACATACGTTGGTTAGATGATGGCTTTCTCTGGATGATCGAGCGAATTCTTCCTCGTCGTAAGTAGAGTTCATCTGGATCCGTATCTGATTTCCCTTTTTCCATAATAATATGGCTGTTTTCTGTGATTTCAAATCGTGACCCGGAAAGTAAAAGAAATTGAGCTTCTGATTCTTTGAAAGTTCTCACTTCATCCTTGGCATAAAGACCTTCACCTACACTAGCACCGGACCAGTCTGTTTGTTTCTGAGAAATTTTTAGAACTTCTGTTTTGCCAGTATACCTTTGGATATCAGCCAAAGGTTTTTTTCCTAAACTTTTAGGAATCCACAATTTCATACCAGGTATGATGAGATTCGGATTGTCAATTTGGTTCGATTTGAGGAGTTCCTTCCATTTTCTAGGATCATCCAAATAAGTTTTGGAGATGATACTGAGAGTTTGTCCTTTTTCCACAAGGATGGTAATTCCATCCCCTTCGGGTGGTTGGATTTTCTGGTGTTTGGATTCGGATAAAATGGGAGAAAGATAAAAGAAAAAGAATAGAAATACGTATAGAATATTCTGAAAGATCAAATGTGGAGTTAAAAGAAAAAAGGTGGAAGTATCTTCCCACCTTTTTGTTGGACAGACCGAATTCAGTTTGAGGAAATTCTGAAACTTCATTTTTTCCTCAAACTTTGTCTTGTTAGTCGATATTCTCGGCTACAAGTTCCGCAATGTCTTTTACTTTTACGGAATCGATTTTTTCTGCCGCTTTGACACCATCTGTAATCATTGTGATACAGAATGGGCAGGCTGTTGCGATGGTAGTAGCACCCGTATCTAGGAGTTGGCCTGTACGTTTGCTATTGACACGCATACTTTCTGGATTGGATTCATCTACATGTTCTTCCATCCAATACTGTGCTCCACCGGCACCACAACAAAGTCCTTTGGAGTGATGGTCGACTGCTTCTTCGATTTTTCCACCGGATACTTTTTTCACAACATCACGTGGGTTATCATAGTTGTTATTATAACGACCAATGTAACACGAATCGTGGTAAGTATACTTTCCAGTGTTTGCATCATCTGCCACTTTCACATCAATTTTACCATCTTTGGAAAGTTGATTGATGTATTCCGAGTGGTGGATGACTTCGAAGTTTCCGCCAAACTGAGGATATTCGTTTTTGATTGTGTTGTAACAGTGTGGACAAGCAGTTACAATTTTTTTGATTCCGTAACCATTGATGGTATCCACGTTTGTTTGAGCTAAAGTTTGGTAGAGATATTCGTTACCACCTCGGCGTGCCGAGTCTCCCGAACATCCTTCTTCCGTTCCAAGAATACCAAAGTTTACATCTGCTTTTTGCATGATTTTGACAAAGTCACGCGAAATCTTTTTGTTTCTTTCATCAAAAGCTCCCGCACAACCTACCCAATAGAGTACGTCTACGTTTTTGTCTTCTGCTTCTGAAAGAACTTTTACGTTTAGTCCCTCTGCCCAATCGGCTCTTGTATGAGCTCCCACACCCCATGGATTGGAATTGTTTTCCATGTTAGTGAAGGCTTTTTGAAGTTCTGGGCTCATTTTGGATTCAGCAAGAACTAAGTGACGGCGCATTTCAATGATGGCATTGACTTGGTTGTTTCCAACTGGACATGCTTCTACGCATGCATAACAAGTAGTACATCCCCAAAGTGCTTCTTCGCTTAAACCTTCATGGGAATTGATCACACCAGTTTCTAATGCAGCAACAGCTTCTGCACCTTCTTCAGGAGTTTTTCCTGCACGGGCAGCTGCCACTTCCGGCATCTTCTCTAACATTTGGTGTTTGAGTTCTACAATGATGGCTTTAGGGTTTAACACTTTTCCTGTTCTGTTTGCTGGGCATTCCACTTGGCAACGTCCACATTCAATACAAGACATACCATCCAGTAGGTTTGGCCATGGGAAATCTTCCACTCGGTTCGATCCCCAAACAGCATTTTCATCATCTAAGTTGAGTTTTGAAAGTTGGCCTTTTGGTGTGTCTGTTGCGAGGAAGTAGTTAAAAGGAGCAAAAATTAAGTGAGCGTGTTTTGATGTAGGAACATACAACATAAACGAGAACACAGTAAGGATATGGCCCCACCACATGATTTGGAAGACAGTGTCCGCACTGGAGTTGGCAACACCGATGGATTCCCATATTTTTCCAATGGCTCCATCAATCAGACCCGCATGAGTGAAATATGTAGCGGCAACTGTCTTTGCACCATTTCCAAGTAAGGTGGTAACCATAAGCGTTGCAATCATACTGATTACGATTGCTGAGGCTGGTGAATGAACATCCAAACCTTTTGCTTTTTTGATCCATCGTCTCCATGCGAAAAACCCGAGACCAGTTAAAACGAGAATCGATACATAGTTAACGGCTTGTTCGTAAATATGGTTTGCGGCTTCCCCAAAAAGGAAATTGGGAAGGGCAAATTGATAAGGGTCGTCCATTACATAACCAAAAATACCAGCCACCATTTGGCTTGTTGTATGGATGGTATAGACTAGGAATCCGTAGAAAACAAATGCGTGCATGATCCCGCGCACTGGTTCCCGGAAGTTTTTCTTTTGGAGGACGACGTTTACAAGAAAGCTCTTTAAGCGGAATCCGATGTTTAGGTTCTTTTTTGCATCCTCGTTGAAGAATGCAGGACGACCATTAAAGATCAATCCGAGCCTGTAAAGGATGGCGCGGACAAACACTACGTTTGCCACGACGAAAAAAGCTGTGAATAATAGGTGAAAGATGATTCTTCCGATATCCATTTATGTTTATGCCCTTAAGGTGTTTGGTATTTCCTAGGATTTGTATAGAAAAATGAATGTCCAGGAAAATTCGGTTTTTACAGGGATCTGTAAGAAGATTTCCTGTCCAAGTAGGTAGAGACCATGAATTTATCCTCTTTTTCCCTCAGCCCGTCCGACCCTGCCGATTCCATCCTGTTGGAAGTGATCCAAGGCAAACGAATTTCCCCAGCGGATGCTCTTGTCCTCTACAAAGATGGTGACTTTTTAAAAATCCAAATGGTCGCCAGATACTTACGGGAAAAGGTAAGGCCCCATACACAAGCCAGTTATACCATGTTCCGGGTCGTGAATTATACGAACTATTGCAATGTGGAATGTAGTTTTTGTTCCTTTATGGATGAGATTGGGAATGGAAAAGGATATGTTCTCACTAAAGAAGATATCTTACAAAAAATGGATTACGCTGTAGAAGAAGGAGCAGACCAAATGTTCCTCCAAGGAGGAGTGTATCCTGAACTTCCGTTTGATTATTATTTAGATGTAATTCGTACAGTGAAGGCCAAATACCCGAAGATGCACATCCGTGCCTTTTCGCCCGTGGAAGTCATCAACTTAGAAACCATCACTGGAAAACCACTTCGAGAAGTGCTTTTGATTTTAAAGGAAGCGGGTCTTGATTCCGTTCCAGGAGCCGGTGCAGAAATTCTTACGGAAAGGATGCGCCAAATCATCTCTCCTAAAAAAGCCACTGTTTCCGAATGGGTACGGGCCATGGAAACTTGCCACGAAGTGGGACTTCTCGGATCCGCCAATGTTGTGTTTGGTTCTGAAGAAACGGAAGAAGAAGTCATAGAACACTTAAGTGTGGTGCGTGACCTCCAAGACCGCACCGGTGGATTTTTATCTTTTATTCCTTGGACCTTCCAACCACAAACTAAACGCTTTAAAGTAAGGCCTGTTCCCACTCATGAATACCTAAAGGTTCTTGGAATCTCTCGGATCTTTCTAGATAATATCAAACATATAGAAACATCCGTGATGGTGCTTGGCAAAGGAGTGGGGCAACTTGCTCTCTATTCTGGTGCCGATGATATTTCCTCTGTTGTGATCGAAGAGAATGTACTTCGTTCCTTTGGACTTAAAACAGAAAAGGAAGCTAGAAAATTTCTCGCAGAAGGTGGATTCCAACCTATCCGAAGGAATTTACTCTATGAGGAAGACTACGATTGCAACCAAGTAGGAGTGGATTGATTTTTCAAAGCCATCCATTCCATAGACAAAAAAAAAGACGGGGTGTTCCCCCCATCTTTTGAAATTTTACACCTTATCCGTAATGGACATAAACTGAGAATCAGTCTCAATATCAACACTAGAAAACTTCCTGAAACCTGTCGATCTTTTTTTAAGATTCGATGAGGGTAATTCGGTTTCTTCCTTCGTTTTTAGAAGTATAGAGAGCGGTATCAATTTTGTGGTACAGTTCGTCAAAACTGGGATCGTCTTCAGCACGAAAGAGTGTAGCCCCAATGGATACTGTTAAAGTAAGAGATTCCCCTGGTTGGTTGTGGATTGGAATTTGCAATCGCTCCAATTTCTCCCGGATGGATTCGGCAAGCACCTGCAATCCTTCTTTATCAATCGGAGAGACCAGAAGACAAAATTCATCCCCACCAATCCGAGCGGCAATGTCCGTTATCCTTGTTCTCGACTTGACCGTTTTGGCAAAGGCTTGGATGGCAAGGTCTCCTTGTTTGTGACCATACTTATCATTAATCGCCTTTAGGCGGTCCAAATCCAAAATGACAAGCCCAATGATAAATCCTTCGCGATTGGATCTTTTTTTATAGAGATCAAACTGTTCTAATAAATGACGCCTGTTAAATAGTTCTGTCATCGAGTCCACGCGGGACAAATCTTCTATTTTTTGGTTGATACGGAGTAACTTTCCGACCGTGATGCGAAGTCTTGCTTTGACACGATATTCTTCAAATCGCCAATAGTTGATGAGAAGGTTGGCTACAAATCCAAATGCAAGTAAAAACGAAACGATTAGCACATCTTGGTAAAAAACAAACCGATCAAATCCTTGGATCCGAGAAAAGTTCAAATGCAAAGGGATAAAAACGGAAATGTATAAAATTGACAGTAACAGAATCCGAAACGGCTCAATCCATAATAGAATGGAAGCACTGGCGATGACTATGGCAGAACCAAATAGATAATATGCATGGTTTGGTTTGTCATAAACCATCATCGGAATATAAAGAAGGATAAGCCCAATGAGAACAAGACTAGTCATTCCATAAATATGCTTTTGGTATAACTTGACCCTTTTTTTTCCAAAGAGATACACGAAGAAACAGATCGCAAGTGAGGAGATCCTAAAGAATGCGATCCAAAAACTTGCTTCTTTGGTTCTCACAAGGGAATCTACAAAAAGTAGAGAGATGATTGAAGTAAAAGCAGTCATCACACTAAAAATTTGTAAAGAGGAACCTATATCAGAAATATTCGTGGAGGTGAAACTTGGATGGTAGGTTCGCAAAAACATTTTACGAAATACAAAAAAATATCTTTTGGATGTATGCCTACGCATGTTTGAACCAAAAATCAGAATACAGTAAATCTACTATCTGTAAACCATTTACTGGATTAAAAAATAATCACCTTTCGTTGGGATTTAGCAAGGACTTCGGGAATGGTCAAACCATCGCTACCCAAAGTGCGAATTCTTTCTCCATTGGAATAGAGAACCACAGCTTTAATCCCAAAATTGTCTACCATTGTAAAAATGATCTGATCCAATCGATCTTTTAAGATTTCCATACTCCCACCGTAACTGATGTCTTCAGAAACAGAGAGATGTAAAATTCCATTTTCTAATCGGTAATTGGGTTCCATTCGCATTTTTTTGGATAAGGCAGAAAGAACACCTTTCCCCTTTTCTTCTGGGTTAGGGCCTTTTGTGAGTTCTTGGAATAAAAAGGCAATTGGATCTCCGCCTGGAAATTCACGAGTAAGTTTTACGAGCTGTGATTGGCTGTTTTTTCCTGTTCCATAAAATTTCAAAAAATATATGGGAAGGTAACCTGCATCCACTTGCAGCCGTTTGCCGGCACCAGGAAATCTATCTTCCGGAAGTGTGATCTCAGGAATTGTATCATCAACCAATTTTTGGTGTGGTTTTGACTTAGCTTCGGAATCAGGAAAGGTTTGCGTAAGGACTTCTTCTTCCCAATTTAGGTCGTCTTCCCAGTTCTCTTTGGTAAAGGGATCTGCTGGTTCAGCAAATTTAGATTTTTCTTGGACCTTACCGATGTTTCGAAATCCCTGTTTGGGGAAAAAATTTCCGCCAGTCTTTGGATCAAAACCCATAGACTTTTCAATAAGAACCAGTACAAGAAATATCCCGCCAAGCAAATAGCGTAAAGATTTCCATTTGTCTTCTTGGATTTGGGGAAGTACCGCCACACTATAAATGTCGGAGGAAGAACAAAAAGAGGGTTTAAAAAAACTCTTTTAGAGTTGGTAAATCGTCGAATTTCCATTCAAAATCGGGAATTTCGCCGGGAAGACCGTGACCATAAGTACAAAATCCAAAAGGGCAACCCGTTTGTCTTGCGGCTTCCCAATCGCTATGCCTATCGCCAATCATGGCAATGGAGTTTGGTTCTAAATTGTATTTACGCACATATTCTGCTAAGATTTCGCCTTTTGTATGGATTGTGTCTTGGTTGATGACAACAATTGGCTCGAAGTATTGTAAAACACCTGCCGTGTCTAAAACCGTTTCAATATAGGCCTTTCTTCCATTCGAAGCACAGGTGATAGTGTATCCCTTTTCTTTTAGATAATGGATGGTAGAACCGACACCTGCATAAAAATCCCCACCACCGCTTCGGATGGCATCACAGAGAAGGTCTAGAACTCTTCCGGAAATTATATCGCGTTCTGATTCGGGAAGGTTAGGCAAGAGGTTGGCAAAAATAGTTCGCACCGGCTTACCAATTTCATTCATAATCTGGTCATGACTAGGTAAGGATGTGATTTTTCCCGTCTTGCTTGCAAACTCTTCGATTGCCTGCACATACGTCTTAAAGATTATGGATTCTGAGGAAAATAAGGTCCCGTCGACATCGAAGGCGACCATGCGGATTTCCCCCAGGCGGTTTTCTTGCATTACCACCAGAAAAGAATTTGGCGGTGTATTGGCAAGTAAGGAATTGGAAGTTATGCTCGTGCAAAGCAGTTTATCAGAAGTTCTTAAGGCACGCAGTGAGTTGTTTTCCCGGACAAATTGGACGGATCCAACCTCGCAGTTGCAAAACAGAGTCAAAGGTGAAGACTTATCTAAATACTTTGTACTAACTGAGTCAGAGGAAATTGGCATCCGCGAAACAATTCGCCTGCATGTTTCGACAACACCATACTACTTGTCTCTTTCAGACCCCATTGACCCAAATTGCCCCATTCGAAGGATGATCGTTCCTCGGTCGGAAGAAGCTGTCTTTTCGTCAGAAGAAAGTCCTGATCCATTGGATGAAGAACGACTAAGTCCTGTTCGTGGGCTTACTCATATGTATCCGAATCGGGTTCTTCTATTTTCCAATCACTCTTGTAGTGTGTATTGTCGGCATTGTATGCGAGGACGTAAGGTATCTTCCAGTGACGAAAGAATGGAAAAAAGTGATTTAGAAAATGCATTTGCATACATTCGAACCCACGAAGAAATAGAGGATGTTGTGATTAGCGGGGGAGATCCGCTCAATTTATCAGATTCCCGATTGGAGTGGATTTTATCCGAACTCCATTCTATCCCCCATGTAAAAATATGTAGGCTTGGGACAAGAAATCCTGTTACTTTACCTTTTCGCATAACAGAAGCACTTTGTAAGATCATTGAAACATACAATGATGACAAGTTGTCCATTTTTTGTAATACACAGTTCAACCATCCAAAAGAATGTACCAAAGAATCAAAGGAAGCGATTCTACGTTTATTAAAGGTCGGTGTTTCTGTCGGAAACCAATCGGTTCTCTTAAAGGGAATTAATGACGAAGAAGAAGTGATGCTAACTCTTCATAAAAAATTATTAGAAATGAGAGTTCGCGCTTATTATCTTTATGATCCAGAACTTATCCCCGGATCCAGAGGTTTTCGCACTCCACTCGCACGAGGAATTGAAATTGTTGAATACATGCGAGGGAAAATTGGAGGGATGGGGATTCCCCAATTTGTAAATGATTTACCTGGTGGTGGGGGAAAGATCACTATTGCTCCCAATTGGTATTTGGGTTACTATCCTAAAACGCGCCAACATGCCTTTCGTTCTGCAGTGACAAAAAAAATTCACCTTTCCTTTGAACCCGTTGGTTCCAATAAAGAATCTTATTATCCCACCATTAGTGATTCTGAATGGGAGAAATTTGGATTATGAAACGTACCGTTATTTTGGCATGTGATCTTTATGATAACAAAACACCGGAGCTTTGCCAAGAATGGGAATCGGAAGAAACCATTCGGCATATGGAAGAGACCATTCAAAAACTTGGATATGATGTCACAATTTTATCGCATCCAACAGAAATTACATCAGTCCTTTCTAACATTCCACCGCAAACAAGAAAAGATTGGATAGTGTGGAATCTAGTGGAAGGATACCATTCTCCCAGTAGGGAAGCCTATATACCGGCGTTATGCGAATATTTGGCAATTCCTCATACGGGAAGTTCTGCCGCAGTACAAACATTCACTCTTGATAAATACAAAACAAAATTATTTCTGAAATCCTTGGGAATTCCTACAGCAGATTCACAGCTCATCCTAAACCCAATGGATCTTCCAAAGATCAATTTTCCTATCTTTATCAAACCCAATGGAGAAGGTTCAAGCCTTGGAATTGGAGAAAATAACCGCATTGATCGAATCGAAGATTGGTCGAGTGTGGCAATACCTCTCTCAGAAACCTTCCCCAGTTTACTGGTAGAACCTTTTTTATCGGGAAGGGAATTAACAATTGCGGTCCTTGGTAACCAAGGAAATTACCAAACCACTCCCCCCGCTTTTGTGGACTATCCTGGTTCTGTTTATAGTAACCTAGTCAAATCCAAAGAAAGTTTTGTAGAATCTTTGGATTTTCAGGTTCCACATGCTTTGTCAAATTTACTTCATTCTTATTCTTTAAAAGTGGCAGAGCTATTAGGAAGTGCAGGTTACATTCGTTTGGATTTTAAATTAGAAAAGGAAGAAGTTTATCTTCTCGAAGTCAATGCCACTCCAGGATTTTCCTCGATATATTCCACCTTGCCCTTGTTATGGGAAAAAACAGGGAAAAGTTATTCTGAACTGTTGAACTTTTGTTTGGAATTAGGGTTTGAAGAATTCAATCATCATTTTCGTTATCAATATGCAAAGGATCGAAACTTATGAACGTAATAGAAACTTTAAAAAAGGATGTGGAAACTCATCCTGTACTTAGGTCACAGTGGTTATTAGAACGTAATATTGCTATGAGTTTTGATGACTTAATTTTATGGCTTAGCCAAGAATACTTCGTATCCATTGGTTTTGTGGATTGGTTTTTACAAGTAGCGGCAAAAACAAGAGACCAAAATGCGAAGATTGTTCTAGTCGAAAATATTTGGGGGGAACTTGGAGAAGGAAAGATTGCAGACACTCATGTCTCGATTCTTATAGATTTTTTAAAGAAACTCAATTTTGATTTTTCAAACCATATCATACTTCCTGAAACCAAAACTTATCTAGACAAAATGGAAACTATCATTGGAAAAGGATTTTTTTATGGACTCGGAGCATTGGGACCTGCGAATGAATACCTATTGAAATTGGAATATTCGCAAATTTCAAATGCATATCAGAAATTAAAATCTGAAATGTCTCTACCAGAAGGAAAGTTCTTTCAGGTAAATCTAGATGCGGATGAGGGTCATAGCCAAAGAATGTTTGAACTCATTGCAGAAACGGCAACATCAGAGGAATCTAAAAACCAGGTGCTTACCGGAAATTTACTCGCTCTTGTTGCAAGAGAAGATTTTTATAAAGGACTGTCTCGTTTGGACAAAGAAAAACTTACTAAAGTTTAGTTCGAAATCTTTTTAAAATAAACATCATTGCCATTCCAAGAAAAGGAATTAAAGGCAAATACAAAAGAAAGGCTAAGTATTTGTATTTTTCCATCTTCCAAAGGATTTGTCTGACAGCAAAAAAACCTGGATACCGATTTCCTTCTTCTATAAACTGAACTTCGCCTGCACAGAGTTTGGTTGTCAGTTGTTTGTGGATCGAAGTTAGTTCCACCTCTGTTATTTTATGGTAGGAGACAATGGCAATTTGATCCTTTGTTTTTTCCCGGATTGATTTTGCAAGGCGCGTACAAAATCTGCAGTTTCCATCATAAACTAGAATAGATTTTTTTGTTTGCATCAGATGGTTATTTAGAAAAAAAATCTTCCGGCTGTTTTTTTAACGTTTGTATGGTGGCAGGAATCAGGGATCTATCGAGCCCAAGCCAATAGTAATACCAACTTTCGTCTTTTTCAATTCCTTGGGCTACAGACATATACCATTTATTGATATTGTTGTCTGGTTTACTTCGCCAAAATAGAGGACGGCAATGGGTAAGAATTTGATCCCAAATATCTCTTCCCACTCCTGCACCTCTTGCCACACCATTCACAGCAAACTTAGAAAGTAAATATCCATGTTCTGTTTTTTGCATCCAAGCGCAGGCTCTATAAGATTCTTCTAAAAATAAAACATCAAATTTTGTTTTGTAAAATTCTGGTTTTAAGGGTTTGCCAAAGGACTCTTCGATCAGTTGGAACACCCGATTCATATCCACCTCTTCTGTGGTATGACATACTTTGATTTTGTTTTTTCGTTTCACGAGAGTTCCACTTCCCTTAACAGTAAAAAGTTCTGTAAGAAGTGTGAAAGGGGAAGTAAGTACAATACTAAATTTGGGATCTTCGATTTTTGATAATAAATCTTCCGAAAGGTTTACGAACTCTTCTTGTGATCTAGAGAGAGTCATTCCTTCTGGTAAAGGAAAACTAGATTCTCTTTGTAAAATGGATTTTACTTTTCCAGTAATGGGGTCTTTGAGTGGACCATCGATAGAAACATAAATCACTTTAGAGGAATGTAGAATGGACCTGCATCGATCCAAAAGTGCAGAAAGTTTTTCCGAATCATCATCCCAGAGAAGAATGGGAATTTTTTTTTGACGTATGCTTTCGGTTACTGCTTCTTTTAACGGTTGGTTTCGGTCCACCACTTGGTAGGTAAAACCTAAACTTCTTTCTCCTTCTGCATTCATTTGTTCTAAAGGAAAAAAAACTTTTAGATATTGGAAACTATCCACTTCTAAAACAACAAAAGGAAATAAATCAAGTTGGTAGAGTAACTTTAAGTCGGAGAAAAGTGCTTCCGAACTTTCAAATATAGTTTCTGAGTCTGCATATAAAATAGCAAAGGATTCAGGGGAAAGAGATTGAAATTCCTTTAAGAAAAGAAGTCCATCTCTTGGATCCCTTGTGATTTCAAAGACTCGACTCAGTACGTCTTTTGAATTCATTTCCCTCCACGGATTTCGTAATCCACAATTTTTGCTTTCAAATTTGCATGTTTCAAACTTAGGTGAGAATTTTCTTTGAGACCAAATTTTCCAAGTAGAGAAAAATCAGCCGAAAGAACGGTAAACTTCCAACCACCAAACTCGTTTTTGATGACCTTACCGAATTGAAAGTACATCTCTCGTAAATCTTCCATGGGTTTTCCAATTCGGTCCCCATAAGGAGGGTTTGTTATAACATGACCTTTGTTTCCAAAACTGTTTTTTAGTTCTAAACAATTGCCTACTTCAAATGTTACAAAGTCTTCGACACCCGCCTCATAAGCATTTTCTTTTGCGATGCGTATGGCTTCTGGATCTACATCAAATCCAAATAGGTGAGGTGATTCTGGTTTTTCTTTTTTTTTCTCGGAAAAAACATAAGTAGGAAATAAAATTTGGAATACGGGTGATTCAGCAAATAAAAACCGATTGATTTCGCCATACAGGCGCTCTCTAAGAGCTGCTTCAATGAGAATGGTCCCTGATCCACACATTGGATCCACTAGAGTATTTCCTTCTTTCCAACCAGAGATCTCCAACATCGCTTGTGCAATGGGTTCCCGTACTGGTGCATTGCCGGCAAACAACCGATAGCCGCGCCGACCCACAGGATCTCCCGAAAAGGAAAGTTCAATACTAAACCTGTCGGTGTGGGAACGAACAACGATGGTGATATCAGCCATACGTTTTTCAATTTCTGGAAGTGGGATTTTTTTACTACGAAGTCTATCGAGAACTGCATCTTTCATTCGATGCATTGTAAATTCAGAGTTTCTTAATTTATCTTTGGTTTCTGCATCAATGCGGAAACTAACTTCAGGTCCAATGTATTTTTCCCAAGGAAGTTCACTTGCTTTGGCATAAAATTCATCATAATCATCTGCATTGTCATGTAAAAGTTGTAAGTTAATTCTTGAGGCAAACTTTGTATGAATGGCAAAATCAATGACATCTTCTTTTTTTCCGGAAAAGAAAACTCCACCGCGGTTGGAACTGTCAATTTTAAGGCGATGCGATTTTAACTCGGATTCCAAAAGCGGAGAAAGACCCTCTCCGCAAATGGCGTGGTAGGTAGGGTGTGTAGGTTTTATTCCGAGTCTCCTAATTTTTGAGCCAAGTAATTTTGGATGCTGATGGACTCAATAATGGATTTTTGAGTTTCGATCCAATCAATGTGTTCTTCTTCAGAAACTAAGATTTTTTCTAGCAGTTCTCTGGTTCCATTGTCTTTTGCAGCGACACAAATATCGATGCCTCGGTTGAGTCTTTCTACAGCTCCATATTCCAACTGTAAATCGTGATCCAACATTTCTGGAACAGATTGACCTACGTTGATTTTTGAGTATTTTTGCAAGTCTGGAATTCCATCAAAGTACAAAATCCTTTCTATGATTTCGTCTGCATGTTTCATTTCTTCGATGGATTCTTTTCTGAGGTAGTCCGCAAGTTCCAAATATCCCCAGTTTTTACAGAGTTTTGCATGAATAAAATACTGATTGATGGCTGTTAGTTCTGCGGTAAGAACTTCCGCTAAAATGTCGATTACTTCTTTCTTTCCCTTCATATGGGTGGCCTCATTTTCTCTGTTCAAATGGAAAGATAATTGGTTTTCATAGAATAGGCAAGCGTAAACTCTATTCGTATGAAGAAAGTTTACATTCACAATCCCTCATTGAGTGTATTCGGAAAACACAAAGGATCCCAATTGGATTTATCCTTTGCGACCGCAAAACAATCTGTACATGAGTTTCAATCTCACAAAATTCAGTTTATCATTTATGCTAGTTTTTCTCCAGATTCTTATAACAAAGAATACCACTTATCTGCAAAACTTCCCAGTCGACTTGGACTGCGTGATTTGTATTCAGTTCGAATGGAAACAGCTTCATCCTCTGGTGCTGCTGCCTTTCAATTGGGAGTGAATTTGATTCTCAGTGGAAGATTCGATCATGGTCTGGTCGTGGCAACAGAGCTCATGTCCCAACTCAGTCGCGATGAAAGTAATCTTTTGTTAGGTTCTGTTCTTTCTGATGCACAAAGAGCACTGGGAATGTCCATGGCACAGGGTGGTGCAATGATCACCCGAAAGTATTTAACTGACTATGGATATAAAGAAGATGATCTGTTTGCGATTTCAAAAAAGCTCCATGACAACGGTTTACTCAATCCCAAGGCACATATCAAAAAGAACCTAACCTGGGAAGATTATAAATCCCAACCTATGATTACAAGTCCCTTAGGATTGTATGATATCTCACCACTTTCCGATGGTTCCGCAGCCTTAGTTCTTTCCAAAGATCCAAGTGCAATCTCTATCAAAGGGATGGGTTCAGGAACGGCTCCTTTTCTTTCTTCTGCAGAACCAAGTTTTCTTTCGAATCGTATTGCTTTTGCCAAGGCCTATGACGAAGCAGGTGTTTCGCCGGAAGACATCGATTTTGCCGAATTACATGATGCATTCACTCCTTTTGAGCTGGTCGGGGCAGAAGATGCAGGTTTTTTCAAACGAGGTGAGGCACTTTTTCAGGTGAAAGCAGGGCTCACCCATCCAAAAGGAAAAATCCCCATCAATTCTTCTGGGGGACTCAAATCCAGGGGCCATCCTGTAGGTGCTTCGGGACTTGCACAAATTGTCGAACTTTGCCGGTTCTTTGAGGAATGGCCGGAAAAGCGGTTGGCAATTGCACAAAGTATAGGTGGACTTGCTACTAACAACTTTGTGTCGATACTAGAAAGAGCGTGATGCCCGAAAAAATACTGATCATCCAAACAGCCTTCCTCGGAGACCTGATCCTATCTACTTCGTTTTTCCATGCGGTAAAAACAGAACATCCAGGAGCAGAAGTCCATGTACTCGTGAATGCAGGTACAGAGTCTGTATTGGACAATAATCCAGATTTAACAAGAGTTTGGTCTTTGGATAAAAAACGGATCAAAAAAAATCCTTTTGCCTTTTTGCATTTTGCTGGTTTGTTAAAAAAAGAAAATTTTAATAAGGTTTATTCGGCTCACTTTTCCTTTAGGTCCAGTTTACTTTCTTACCTTACCAAAGCACCAATCCGCATTGGGTACAAAGAATCTGGATTTTCTTTTTTACATACAAAGACAGTACAAAGACCAAAACAAGGACCTCACGAAGTTGAAAAACTTTTTTCCTTATTATTTGAATCCTATGATTTTCCAAGTGGAAGAGAAAGAAGGCCTTATTTGTTTCCTGGCCCAATCGAAGAAGAGTCCTTTTTAACAAAAAAGAAAGAGATCCTATCCAATGAAGAAGGTTTTATTTTAATTGCACCATCTTCTCTTTGGGAAACCAAAAGAATGCCAGAAGAAAAATTTGTGAGTGTCATTACCCAGATCCTTCGCAAAAGAAAAGAAACAGTCATTCTCATTGGAAGCAAAGCAGACTTAGAAATCGAAAATACAATCTTTAGGCTAATGAAAACCGAACCATTACAACTTAGGGAACGCAGTCGTTTGTTATCCCTTGTCGGTAAAACAAATCTAAAAGAATTAATGGTTTGGATAGAAAATTCCAAAGCGATCATTTCTAATGATTCCAGTCCGATACATTTTGCTTCTGCATTTAATACACCCACTGTGATGTTGTATGGAGCGACCATACCTGCTTTTGGTTACGGAAGTCTTTCGGATCGACATAAAATTATGGAAGTACAGGGTCTAAATTGTAGGCCCTGCGGAATCCATGGAGGTCGGATTTGTCCGGAAGGACATTTTCGTTGTATGATGGACCAAAACCCCGTCCGTATCTTTGAAGCCCTAGAGGAAGTCATCAAATCATGAAATTACCTGATAAAAAAACAAAAGAATATAATGCAAAGTTGTATCGCAGTCGGATCACAAACATCCAAAAGAAATTAAAAAAAGGTGAGATATTTTTACTCTTTGCTGCAAGCCATAAGATACGAAACAGAGATGTAGAATATAAATTCCGTCAAAACTCTGACTTCTATTATTTAACAGGAATTACAGAAGAAGACTCCATCCTAGTCATCACAAGTGAAGTGGTAGGAATGTTTTGTTTGCCAAAGGACAAAGAAAAAGAGATCTGGACTGGGATTCGACTTGGGAAAGAAAAAGTTAAATCTATGTTAGGTTTAGATTTTACTTATGACCTATCGGACTGGGAAAAAGAAAGACCAGCAATTCTAATAGGAAATCACACACTCTATTATTTTTTTGGTGAAAACCCAGATCGTGACCGGGAACTAATCACAGAATGTCGTAATCTATCCGAAAGGGCAAGAGAAGGAAAGTTTGGTCCTCACCGTATCGAACATCCAAATTTTTTACATGAAGAAAGGTTAACTAAATCTAAAGAAGAAATATCCCTTTTAAAAAATGCAGCCGAAATTACAAAACTTGGTCATATGCGCATTATGCGAGAAAGCAAACCGGGAATGTATGAATATGAACTGGAAGCACTTCTCGATCAGGAATATTTAAAGTATGGATCCATTGGAGGTGGCTATGGGCATATTGTGGCCGCAGGAAAAAATGCCTGCATCCTCCACTATGTAAGTAACGATGATATCTTAAAAGACGGGGATTTGGTTCTAGTGGATTCCGGAGCTGAATGGAATTATTATACTGCTGATGTAACTCGAGTTTTCCCTGTGGGAAAAAAATTTACCGAAGCCCAAAAGACAGTGTACGAAATTGTCCTTTATGCACAAAAAAATGCGATTCATAATTCCTTTGTTGGAATTCCTTTTAATGAAGTGCATGAAAAAACAGTTCGATTCCTCGCGGATTGTTTAAGAGAAATGGGTTTTTTAAAAGGAAGTTTAGACGAAATTATTCAAAAGGGAAGTTATCGAAAGTTCTATATGCATAGAACAGGTCATTACCTGGGAATGGATGTTCACGATGTGGGTAGGTATTTTTTAGAAGGGAAATCTAGACCACTTAAAGACGGTCAGGTGGTAACGGTGGAACCAGGTTTGTATTTTGATCCCGCAGATGATTCTATCCCGAAAGAATTTCGAGGAATTGGAATTCGTATCGAAGATGATATTTTAATTCATGGAAAATCACCCATCAACTTAACCGAATCAATACCGAAAGAAATTTCTGATATTGAAGCTCTTAAGGCTTAATTAAAAATGAATAGAAAAAACCAAAACTTCATTTTATGACGAGAGAATTACCAAAACGTTTTCGATCAGTTCGTTACTTTGACCGGATCAGTTCTGAAATTGCCGAAATTGTCCGTTTAGAAATGGAAAAGTTGGGATACCCAGGTCTTACAACATCGCATTTTGAAATTCTAACTTTTCTTTTGCGAAGTTCTGTTCCCATCAATATGACACAAGTAGCCAAAACCATTGAAAAAACGAAACCTACTTGCACTGTACTTGTAAATCGTTTGGTGAAGGAAGGTCTCGTGGAACGAAATCCTTCGCCGAGTGATGGAAGAGAATGGGCTCTTTTGTTATCAAAAGAGGGGAAAAAAATTAGGCAGAAGATTGTTACGATTTCTGCCAAACTTCTTTCCTTACAAACTTGGGGTATTTCAAAAGAAAACGAGGATATTTTATATCCTATCCTCGAAGAGATTTACAAACACATCCGAAATAAAAAAGAAAATTAAAATCTCCTTTTCTTTAAATTATTTAAGAAGTAAAGACAGGCCTTCTCACTTGTACGGAAGCGGAAATTCCTTCCTGTGCATCTTTGGATTGGATACTTTGGATTGTGGATTTGATGTCTGTTTCAATCAGTGCTAATAGATTTTTTTGTACATTCAAAATTCCAGATTTCGTATCTTTCATTGCAGAAAGAGAGTTTTTTTTGAGTTTAGTTTGCAATGACTTAGATTTTTTCTTTAAGTCTTCTTCGTTTGAAACAATTTCTTCAAACAAAGTGGGCATCTCTTTCGCTTTGAAAGCATCACCTAATAAAACATGCCTTTTGGCAGCATCGTATCCAACCGCTTCTCCCATCAAAGCATAAATAAAGGAAGGAACTTGGATTCCAATTTTCACTTCTGGTAATCCAAAACGAATGTCTTCTGTAGAAAATCTGTAGTCACATACAAGGGCCAACATCGCCCCGTAACCCAAAGCATGGCCCGATACTTCGGCAATCGTTGGAACAGGAAGGGTGTATAGAGCTTTTAAGTTTTCATAAAACAAATTTAGGAATGGCGCAAGATCTTTTGACATATCCATGGTGCTGACAGTAGTTAGGTCTAGTCCTAGAGAAAAACTACCAGGAGAATTACTTTTTAAAACAATGACTTTGGAATTAGAATCTTTTGCTTTTTGGATTGTCTGTTTCAATGCCAAAAACGATTCGTTAGAAAAACTGTTCTTGTCATTGATGCCTAATTGGATAAAACCGGTTCCGTCTACTTCTTCGAATGAAATCATTTGTTTCCTCAAAATATGGTTAGATGTCTAACTAATAAAACGGGTATTTAAAAGGACAAGAGTAATTTTCTTTATTTGGAATTTAAGAGGTAAGTTTTAATGACTTCTTTCATGACACAAAGTCCAATGGGAAGAGCATCTTCATCAAAATCAAAAAATGAACTGTGGTGCGGGTGCACAAGTCCCTTGGATTCGTTTCTGGAACCGATAAAAAAATAACAACCGGGACGCTCCATAAGAAAGGCGGAAAAATCTTCCCCACCCATAGTTCTGGTGTTTTCTTCTGTGAGAGAATCCTCTCCTAAAACATTCTTTGCCGCTGTCCGGACAATATCAGCCATAGTAGGGTCGTTGATTGTGGGTTTGTCGATCCGGTTGTATTCAAACTCAATTTTAGCACCAAATCCTGCGGCTACTTGAGAAACAAGAGCTTCCATCCGTTTGGGAATCATTTCATACACTGATTTCGAATAAGTTCTGACGGTTCCATGGAGGGTGGCAGTTTCTGGAATCACATTGAATGCATTGCCTGCATGGAAGGATCCCACAGTCACCACACAGGGCTCTAGGGGGTCTACATTACGCGGAACCAGTGTTTGTAAGGCAGTGACTAAGTGAGAACCCACAACAATAGGATCTACTGTATGTTGTGGCATAGCCCCGTGCCCAGAAGTTCCTTTCAAAGTGATTTTGAATTCGTCCACAGAAGCCATCATGGTTCCGTTCACAACTCCGACTTTTCCTAAATCAATATGGTTCCAAACATGTAGAGCAAAAACCGAATCCACTTTGTATCGATCTAAAATTCCCGAAGCAATCATTCGGTCGGCTCCAGACCCTCCTTCTTCTGCAGGTTGAAAGCAGAGGAGGACTCGCCCTTTCGGAACAAATTCAGAAAATGCGGTTTTTAGTTCAGAAGAAAGCGCCATAAGAATGCTCGTATGTCCATCGTGGCCACAGGCATGCATCTTTCCGGGGGTTTTACTTTTATATTCGTGAGTGTTTTCTTCATGGATAGGAAGGGCATCCATATCCGCACGGACAAGGACAGTTTTACCTGGAATGCCTGAATCAAAAAGTGCCACAAGCCCAGTTTCAGCTATTCCTGATTCCACTTGAAAACCAAGAGATTCCAAATGGCTCTTCACAAAAGAGGCAGTTTCCCTTTCTTCATATTTTAGCTCAGGGAATTGGTGGAAGGTCCGTCTGTAACGAACCATTTCCTCTTTTCGCACACTAGGATAGGCTTTCATAATTTGTCAGTTTCTTGTTTGGCTCTCTTTTCGACTTCTTCCAAAATGGAATAGAGATCGAGTCCATATTTCTCAAAAAGAGAATTTTTTGCCAACTCATAACGAACTAAATTGATATTAAAATTGATCTTAGCTTGTGTCACAGCTAGTTCCACATTTGCCAAACTATCTAGAGCATTTTTTACGTTAACAGCGGTATAACGACCTTGGCGAAACCTTTCCATAAGCCCATTATAAAAAATTTCAGTTTCTTTCCGAGTTTTCATTAAGTCTTTGAGTAGGGCATGACTTGCAATGAGGGCTTCATGACGATTGTCAATTTCTTGGGTAATTTCTTGTTCCAAGTTTTGGATTTTCATCTCATTTATCTTGAGATTGGTTTCTGCATCTCGGATTCCCGCTTTGATTCCTAAATCCCAAAGAGGATAAGACATCTTTAACTCAGCCAGAATTTGTGGATGATTGAAAGATGTGATTCCCCTTTGGCGAGCAATGAAATTGTCTTGAGGAGAATTGAAATTTTGTCCAATGGAGCTATAAGAAAACGTGGCAAGCAGGGAAGGATCATCTTCTGCTAGTGCAGTGTTTAGTGCAAGTTTCGCAATTTCTCTTTCTCTCTTTAGGATAAGGTAATCCGTTCTACGAGAAAGTGCATACTCTTTGTCAGCTTTCAAATTGATTTCTGTCGGTAGAGTTTCGCTTAAGTCTGTGACTCCTTCAATGGAAGAACCTGTATCCACATTGAGAATGCGAACTAAATTTCTTTCCGCTTCAATTCGGTCCACTTTTGCTTTTTCAAGTAGGGACTGAGTGCGTAAATATGCCTGGTTCCATTGGTTGACTTCAAATCCTTCGGAAAGTCCAAGACCCGTTTTACGTAAAGTCAAACGTCGGATTTCTTCCGTATTTTTTGAAACTTTTTCGTAAGTCGCAATTCGCGAATCCACAATGCTGAGTGACCAGTAATCAACGAGAATCTTCACTACCAGTTGTGTTAAGATATTGATATAGTTTTCTCGTACAAGTAAGGTTTGGTTTTTGAGAAGTTTTTCCTTGTCGGCTTCGTTTTTCCCAAATCCATATTTGAGTAGTTCTTGCGAAAGGATGGCTGAGAGAGCTCCCGTATACATTGGTGGAGCTGCCAGTAAACTTCCAAACCCAGCTGTTTGTGAATTTGGATTTTCAAAAGCATTTACGTCATAACGAATCGTACTGATTTCTGTTTTGAAATAAGTTCCGGTTTTAAATTGTTTTTCGATTCCTGCCGAGATTCGGTCTTGGGATCGAATTGTTCCCGCAAAGATGTTATTTCGGTTATCGGGAAACAACTGTTTGGAGGATTGGATACTTGCCAAAGCCTTCCAACTATATTTGGACTCGTTTTTCCATTCGGGACTGTCCGCTTTCACAATTTCTAATTTTGCATTTTGAACAATGGTATTGTTTTCTATAACTTGTTCGATTGCTTGTGTAATGCTTAGGCGAAGTTTTTTAGGACCATTCCCAGCTGACTGGAGAGAATCTGGGATTGTATTGCCGTTTTCCCACTGGGAAAGTTGCATCCTTTTCACATCGTCTTCAAAGTCTGACTCCGCAAAAACGGGGAAACCAAGGAGACTAAAAGATATTAACCAACTGGTCAACTTTCGAGAATTTATGAAAAAACCTGGGGTTGTTAAAATGTTATGATTCAATGGAAACTTCTTAAACCCCTTACTCAGACAAGATGAAAAAATCAATGTTGTCAATCAACCTAAAATGTAAAAAGCTACGTGGAGAAACGATCGTTTCTGGGAGAGCAATGTGGCAAATATGTCGAAAAAACCGAATCGTCTGGTTCATGAAAAAAGTCCTTATCTGTTACAACATGCACACAATCCCGTAGATTGGTTTCCTTGGGGAACGGAGGCCTTCGAAAAAGCCCAAAAAGAAGATAAAATCATCCTTTTGTCCATTGGATATTCCACTTGTCACTGGTGCCATGTGATGGAACGGGAATCATTTGAAGATGATTCCACAGCGGAAGTTTTAAACCGTGATTTCGTATGCATCAAGTTAGACAGAGAAGAACGCCCAGACATCGATAAAATTTATATGGATGCCTTACATGCGATGGGAACCCAAGGTGGTTGGCCACTCAATATGTTTCTTACTCCAAAGAAAGAACCCATCCTCGGAGGTACCTATTTTCCTCCTGAAAATCGCTACGGAAAACGTAGTTTCAAGGAAGTTCTCCGTTTGGTTTCGGATGCATGGAAAAACCAAAGGGGAGAACTTATCTCCGCTGCTGAAGATTTGACAAATTATTTACGGGATAACGAAACAAGAACTAATGAAGGCAAGGTTCCTGGAACCGAAATCATTGAACATAATTTTGAACGATACCTCCAAGTGTACGATAAAGAGTTTTTTGGATTCAAAACCAATACTGTGAATAAATTTCCACCGAGTATGGCTTTAAGTTTTCTTGTGGAATACAATTTAAGAAAAAATGAACCTCGAGCCTTAGAGATGGCCTTTAACACGGCTTATGCCATGAAGTTCGGAGGAATCTACGACCAAGTGGGGGGTGGAATTTGCCGTTATGCGACAGACCATGAATGGCTTGTACCGCATTTTGAAAAAATGTTGTATGATAATTCCTTATTTGTGGAAGCACTTTCTTCATTGTATAAAGCGACTGGGGATTCTTTCTTTTTAGATAGTATCCGAGAAATTGTGACCTATATTCGAAGAGATATGACTCTAGAATTTGGGGGCATCGCTAGTGCCGAAGATGCTGATTCGGAAGGAGAAGAAGGGAAATTTTATCTATGGAAACATGCGGAATTTATCTCTTTAGTTCCAGACGAAGAAATACAAGGATTCTGGAATGTTACGGAAGAAGGTAATTTTGAACACCAAAACATCCTAAATCTCTATTGGAAGGGAAAAAATCCTTTTGTTGAAGGAATTCTATTCAAACCAGAGTTTATAGAAAAATTGCAAAGAGCCAAGGTAAAATTACTCGCAGAACGCAGTCAAAGGATTCGACCTTTACGTGATGATAAAGTATTAACTTCCTGGAATTGCCTTTGGATCCGAGCTCTTCTTTCTGCGTATGAGGTTTCTGGAGAAAAGGAATATTTGGCAGATGCCAAAAAAGTATATGAATTCCTAACTAAGTATTTAGTTGCAGAAGACGGAGCAATCCTCAGACGTTACCGAGAAGGAGAGGCCAAATACTTTGGAACCCTTTCTGATTATGCAGAATTTCTTTGGGTTTCTTTCAAACTTTTTCAATTGGATGAAAATCTGGAGGCTTACCAAAAAGGGAAAAAATCATTGGAATATTTGTTTTCTCATTTTGCATCGGAAGCTGGTCCCTTTTACGAATCCTATCATGGAAATGAAGATTTAATTGTCAGAACGATAGAAGGTTATGATGGAGTGGAACCTTCTGGAAATTCTACCATCTTACATCTGTTCCATCTTTTACATTCACTCGGATATAAAGAAAAGGATTTGTTATCCAAGGCCAATTCGATTTTTGCGTACTTTCTGCCAGAACTCACTCAAAACTCTTTGAGTTATCCTTCTATGATTTCCGCGTTTCAAAAATTTCAATACCCTTCGAAAGAAGTGCTTGTGGTATACAAAGACAAAGATGTGAAAGAAGTAGAATCGATCCGAAATCAATTAGGAAAACTAAAAGATCCGAATCTCGTCTGGTTGGTTTTAGAAGAAACTAAGTCAAAAGTTTTAGCACCGGAATTAGATCTTCTTATGGAAAGGAGTGCAGGTTCCGGTATGGCATTTTATGTCTGTCGAAATTTTACTTGCGAATTGCCAAAAGACAATTGGAAAGATGCTCTCGCTCTTATACAGCAATAGGAGCCGCATCACCCCAAAGGCGATCTAACGAATAATAGGTTCTCATTTCGTCAGTCATAATATGTACACAAATTTCGCCGTAATCGAGAAGGATCCAACCTGTGGCATCTTTGGGAAGGTCCGCTAGGTTCTGGCGTTTTACCGCAAGTTTTAAAGGTTTCATGTACTTATCAATGTCTTTGGCGCATGACCTTCCTTGGGTTTCTGTTTTCACAGTCGCCAGAACAAATAAGGATAAATAACTATGTACATCTTTTAGATCCAAAAATTGGATATTTTCACATTTTTTATCAATTAATGTCTGTTTAATTTTTTTGAGGTGTTCTAATGTCTCAGCACTGATATTCGGCATTTTAGTCCTTGGAATTTTGAAAATCTTCCCCGAGTATGACGGTGGCATCAAGTCCCAGATCTTTCCTAAGAGCGAAGTAAACCCTTCGTCCTTGGAAGGTATCGGAGATAATATCCGTGTACTGTGTGTTTCCGGAGCGGTTTAAGATGATACTGGATTTAAAACTAGAATCCCAGGCATTGTCAACGGAGAGAACTTTCAGACCCTTATCATTCAGAAGCACCTTCCCGTATCTGGCAAGCCCATTTTTTGGGGTTCCATTCAGGACTTCGATCCGCGCCCTTTCTCCTTCGCTGAAGGAAAGAGAGCGAAGTTCGCTTGCAAATTTGTGAAAAGCAACTTTGACCGTTTCTTCATTGGCTTTTAAAACTTCATCTTTGTATTTGGGTCGTCCCATTGGTTCCCCTGGAACTTCAGAAACTCCAAAGTGGATCTTTTCTTTTTTTAGAAAGTCGACAAAAGTTTCCCATTCTTTTTGGGAGAGATTGGTGGACATTTGCGAATGGAGGTAGCTTACCCGTTGTTTTCCGAGTAGGTCCTTTTTTTCGTGAATTGCTTCAAGAATTGTCAAAAATACTGTTTCCTGGATTTCCAAACGACGGATATGGGATATCATTGATTCGTCTGCAAGGGAACTCATCCAATCAAAAGTATCTTCCCCATCTAAAATATAAGTTTGTTTGTTTCTTGCGTAATTCTTTGTTATGTGGAGAGACTTAGGTTCAAAAAAGAGGTTGAGTCCACCAAGTAAATTAATCCAATTTTGAAATTGTTGTTTGGTCCAAACAATTTTAAAAGGAATGCTAGAATCCAAAGTATCTTCTAATACAGATTCCACGTACGAAGGAGCAGAACTTCCTTTTTCTTTTAAAGATTTATCCCCGTCATCAAAACTAGTTTTGGGATTCACAAAAAAGAGGGCAGCTTTCTTTTCGTTGGGATAAAATTCTGCATAAAGAGAAAATAAATATTCATCTTTTTCCCCTAACACGGAGAAGAGAATGGGCAATCGTTTGCTTTGGGAAAACTTTTGGTCTAGTGAAAATCCAGCTTTAGAACGGAAGACCAAAAAGAGGAGTGCAATCAAAAAGAAAGAACCTGCAGCGATCAAAAGAGTTTTTGCAGGGATAGTTTGTTTTTTGGGAGCTTCACGTAACATCGATTTGGTTTCCTTTTAGATTTTTTGCAGATTGGTTGTACATGTTAATTGTATAAGGATGAATGATTTCTTTTTTTTCCATAAGAAAGGAAATGGTTTGGAAGGCTTTCATAAAAACACCATAGTCCAGATTTTCCTCTGTTTTCTCTACCCATTGGAGAAGATCCGGTTGCTTAAAGGCATAGTCGGAACCCAAAAAATCAGCAGCATAAAGAATTTTATCCAATAAGTTTGGCTCTGGATTTCCTAAAGTATGGGTAGAGATTGCTTTTGCAATTTCGGAATCTTCAAATCCGTATTCCCGAAAAAGCCAAAACGGTGCAGAAAAGGCATGAAGTGCTTGCGAAGGGATCTCTTCTACCTTTAGTGACGAACCTTGTAATAATTCGAGGTGAATTTCCATTTTTTTTTGTTTTGTGATGTCGTGACAAAGTCCAGCTAGGTATGCCTTCTTTGGATTTGGATAACTATGAGAATTTGATAGTTTTTCCGCATACTTTGCCACCCGAAGGATATGTTGGAAACGAGTATCTGTCACTTGTTTCGGAACTTCCTTGGTAAAGAACTGAATCCATTCTTCTTGCGTGGCTAAATGATTAGGTTTCAAAATGAGACATCCTCATTTTTTTCCTTTAAAAACTGCATGGCAAGTTTTCTAGTTTTTGGCAAAACTAATGTTTCGTCCCAGTCTCCGTTTTTGAGGATTCGAATTTCTGTACTACTCACAGGTAGGATCGGATTATTTAGTATGATGACTTTTGCACTGGGAAGAAAACTTGGGATCGAAATATCCTTTGGATAATTACTTTCCCTGCGAACGACAATTAGATGTTTGGTGGCATCCAGAATCTCTAGATAAGATTTCCACTTATCAAAAGAATTTAAATTGTCTTCTCCGATCACCAAAGAAAGTTCCGCTTGCGGATGGAGGGAACGAAGCACTTTTAGGCTATCGATGGTATAACTTATCTTTGGTTCTTTGATTTCTCTGTCCCAGAGTATAATTTTTTCGGAAAAAAATCCTTCAAATTCTGCCAAACAAAGTTCCCAAATCTCCTCTGCAGTCAATGATCTTTCTCCCAGTTTGAAGGGAGAAACGTAATTAGGACAAATATAGAGAAGGGCATTCGGGTATGTTTGAGAAATGGTTTCAATCACATGGCGATGTCCCCGGTGCGGGGGATTGAAACTTCCTCCAAACAAAAAAACATCCATTTTAGGCGCGCACTTGCCCACCACCAGTGACATAGGTAGTTGTCGTAGTTAGGTGGATGAGCCCCATAGGACCTCGGACATGGAGTTTTCCAGTGGAAATTCCTACTTCTGCTCCAAGACCATATTCTCCGCCATCATGAAATCTTGTGGAACAATTGACAAAGATAGCAGCACTATCTAGTTCTTGTTGGAACCTATGAATTTCGGAAACGTCTTCTGATAAAATACATTCTGTATGACCAGAACTGTACTTTCGAATGTTTTCCATGGCTTCACTTACGGAACTGACAAGTCGAATGCTAAGCCTAGTATCTAAAAATTCAGTATAAAAATCATCTTCCGATACTGGTTTGGTGGATGAGTTTAGTTTTTGAATGGATTCATCTCCTAGAATTTGGATTCCAGAAGCCTCTAACCCCGCAAGTAATCCTGTGAGATTGGGATAGTCTTTATGAATGAATAGATTTTCTAAGGCATTACAAACCCCAGGGCGTTGTACTTTAGAATTGATAAGAATCGGAAGAACAATCTCTGGGTTGGCATGGTTTGAAAGATAAAGATTGGTAACACCTTTGTCATGTTTGATGACAGGAATTTTGCTATTTTCTGAAACAAAACGAATGAGGGTTTCTCCACCGCGCGGTACAATGACATCGATCAAATCTTCCAATTGGAAAAAAGGAAGCATAGCTTCTCTTTTTGTATTTTCTACAAAGGTAACAACTTCCTTTGTCACTCCAGGGATTTTTGCTTCCTCAATGGCTTGGTGAAATAAAGAAGAGAGAATTAAATTGGAGTGAAATGCTTCTGATCCCCCTCTCAATATACAAGCATTGCCTGATTTAAAGGAAAGCGATGCAATATCTATAATCACATTGGGCCTTGATTCAAAGATAGTCATCACCACACCGATTGGCACTCGTTTGGTGAGTAGTTCTAGTCCATTAGGGAGGATGGTACCTCGAACAACTTCGCCAACTGGATCTGGAAGGTTACGAATTTCTTCGATACTTTTTGCCATTCCCTTGATCCGTTTGGAATCCAATAGAAGGCGGTCCATCATAGCAGAAGAGAGTCCCTTTTCCTTCCCGCTATTCATATCCAATTGGTTTTTTTCAATGATTACCGATTCATTGGCTAGCAGGAGTTTTCCCACGCGACCGAGCACATCATTTTTTTGAATAGTGGTAAGTCCTTTTAAAGCTCTACTTGCTTCTTTCGCTTTAGTGGCCAATGATTTTGCATAATTTGTAGATTCGTCTGCCATTGTTTACTCCGATGGGAATGAAAAGAAATGCGTCTGAATTTCCGAAGCATTCGGAATTCGATGAGGAAAGTTAGGATTGGCTACTAAAGTCCCAATACTTTCTGTTTTAAAAAACTGCGAGATGGCTTGTTTTTTTTCTCCATTGACTATACCCGTTTTGATTCCATAGGGTAACAAAAGTTTTGCTGCATTGATTTTGGTAAACATTCCACCCGTTCCAGGGCCTGAAGGACCGGTTGCTAGATTTTCGGTTTCTTTGGTGATTTCTGTGAATAAATCAATTTTTGAATTTTCTTTAAGGAATCCATCGACTCCAGTTAGAATGAGAAGAAGATCAGCACCTACGATGGATGCGACAATCGCAGAGAGAATATCATTATCACCCAGATTGATTTCTTCTGTAGATACAGAATCGTTTTCATTCACAATGGGAAGAATTCCCCAATCCAAAAGTTGACGAAATGTTTGTTTTAGGTTGGTGAAACTTTTTTCTTCGTTTAAATCTTTTCTTCCAAAAAGAATTTGAGCAATGGGAATATTGACACGACTAAAAAAACTTTCGTATAGATTTAGGAGTTTGTTTTGACCCATGGCAGCAAACGCCTGTTTTTCGGCTAGAGTGGTCTTTCCGTTAGGAACATTTCCTCTTTTTTCTTCCAAAAGTTTTTTCCCTTGGGCGATGGCTCCAGAAGAGACAAGAATGACTTCTTTTCCTTGGTCTCGCAAATTGCGAATGTCACCAACTAGGTCATATAAAAAGTCATTGATTTTGGATTCTTCGCCGGAAACGCGTGCACTTCCAATTTTGATAACAATGAGTTTGGAGTTTTGAATGGAGTTTAAAAATTCCTTACGTGTTTTCATAAACTAACTTTGATTTTTCGGTGAAAAACACTTTATCAATTCGCTCTAATAAATAATCCAGGTTTGACTCTTTGTCAGCGGAAATACAAATGATTTCTCCTAAATGGGAATAGTTCTTTTGAATCTCCACTGTGAATTCAGGATCATTATCCCATATATCCATTTTGTTTATGACAATTAGGAATTTTTTACCAAGAAGAGTTTGGTTGTAATTACCAAGTTCACTTCTTAACATTTCCAATTCCTCTTCTAATTGTAGATTGCCACCATCAAATAAAAACAAAATTCCTTGGACCCTTTCAATGTGTTTAAGAAAACTAATGCCAAGGCCCACACCTCGAGATGCCCCTTCGATGATCCCTGGAATGTCAGCCACAGTATAACGAAATAAATCTTCGTGCCTATGCACCACACCGAGGTTAGGGGAAAGGGTAGTAAAAGCATACCCGGCAATTTTAGGGTGAGCATGGGTGATTTTTGCGAGAAGGGTAGATTTACCTGCGTTAGGTAGTCCCACAATCCCAATATCTGCGAGTAACTTTAATTCAAGGATTAACGATAGTTCGCCGCCTTCCTCTCCCGGTTGGCTGTACCTCGGAGCTTGTTGGATGGAGGTTTTAAAAAAAGTATTTCCTTTTCCCCCACGTCCACCGGTGGCAATGGTGAAACTTTCTCCGTCATGATTAAAATCATAAAGAAGTTCCATAGTCACTGAATCAAGGATTTGTGTTCCTACAGGGACTTTTAAGATTAAGTCTTCCCCGTTTTTTCCATGACGGTTTTGTCCAAGTCCAGGTTCGCCGTCTTGGGCTGCATACAAACGATCGGGAAGGTAGTTTTCCAAAGTCATCATCCGCCCTTCAGCAAGTAGGATCACATCACCCCCTTTGCCGCCGTCACCCCCATCCGGGCCACCAAATTCTACAAACTTCTCTTTATGGAAATGGACAGAACCTGCCCCTCCGTGTCCGGCTCGAATTCGAATGGGTACTTCGTCGATAAATCCGCTCATAATATCCTTTAGTCAAAAAAAAACCCGTTTAAGGAGATCCTAAAACGGGTTTTGTCCTCTCATTTGTAGGAGAGGAACTATGCTTTCGGGTAAACGGAGATTTGCTGTCTTTCTTTCGTTACGTGTTCGAAAGTCACAACCCCGTCAACAAGTGCATAAAGGGTATGGTCACGCCCAATCCCTACGTTCTTTCCGGGTTTGTATTCAGTTCCTCTTTGGCGAACGATGATGTTCCCTGCAATGGCAAGTTGACCACCGTAAACTTTTACACCAAGTCTCTTTGATACCGAATCACGACCGTTCTTTGTGGATCCACCACCTTTCTTTGTAGCCATTGTTTACCCCTTTATGAATACTTCTTGGATGAAAATCGCTTGGGAATGAGAGGAAGCTAAATTTTTTAATCCGAATTCCACCATGGAAAGTAGGCTTTGGTAGCCGACCCTTTGGTTTTCTTTGACTAAAAACTCTAAATATCCGTCTCGTTTTGTTTCCGATTCCAAACTGTTTTGTGATGCCAAATACGAGTGCGCACTCTGAACGAGAGTGGAGACTCCAGCACACAAAAGATTTTCGCCTTTTGAACCTAAGTTCGTGGGAGAATGTCCTTCCAGTTGGATTCCTGCGATTATCCCTCCTGTTACTTTAAAAATCTTACTATAAATCAATTATCCGTTGATGGAAACTACTTGGAGTTTTTGGAGTTGTTGTCTGTGACCCCAAGACTTCTTGTAATTCTTTCTCTTTTTGTATTTGAAACCGTGGATTTTTTCACCCTTACAGTCTTCTAATACCTTTAAAGTCACTTTAGCACCGGAAAGCGCTGGCGATCCAATGTTAACTTTATTGTTATCGGAAAGGAGTAGGACTTTAGTTTCTACTGTACTTCCGACCGAGTTTCCTGTTTTTTCTGCGACGAATACCTGGTCAGGAGACACTTTAAATTGTTTGGCTCCAAGTTCAATGATGGCGAACATATAACTATCCTAATCTCTTTCTCGAATGTAGTTCTTACCAGGATTTCTGATAGGCACCTCTTGTCAAACGCAAATCCCCATTTACAGCCTAAGTGGATTGGAATTTCTGGTAAAAACAATGGAAATTCGCAACATCGCCATCATCGCACACGTCGACCACGGTAAGACGACACTCACAGATTGTATCCTTCGCCATACGGGCGCCGTAACCGCGAAAGAAGACCGAGAGAGAATCATGGACTCCAATGCATTGGAGCAAGAAAAAGGGATTACGATCCTTGCCAAGAACACATCGGTTAAGTATAAAGGAACCCGCATTAATATCGTAGACACTCCAGGCCACGCTGACTTCGGAGGAGAGGTGGAACGAGTTCTGTCCATGACAGACTGTACCCTTCTACTTGTGGACGCTTTTGACGGGCCAATGCCACAAACACGGTTCGTACTTGGTAAGTCACTCCAACTAGGCCACAAACCGATCGTAGTGGTGAATAAGGTGGATAGAGAAGGGGCAAGACCTGGTTTTTCAGTGGATAAGGTATTTGATCTATTTAGTGATCTTGGTGCCACAGAAGAACAATTAGACTTCCCTATCATTTATGCTTCTGCAAAACAAGGTTGGGCAGTAAACCATCTATCCGAAGTTCCAGGTTCTAACATTGAGCCACTTTTGGATAAAGTTTTAGAACATGTTCCTCCAGTAAAAAGAGACAGCGACAAGGCACTTCAATTCCAAGTAACCGCTCTTGACTATAACGAATATGTGGGTCGTATCGCCATTGGAAAAATCTACCAAGGTACGATGAAAAAGGGTGCTGATGTGACTCTTGCAAAAACCAACGGAACTACAGCTAATTATAAAATCACCAAACTCTACGGATACGAAGGACTCACTCGTTACGAAATTGATGAAGCAGGATCCGGAGATATCGTAGCTATGGCAGGAATTCCTGATGTATTCATTGGGGATACGGTTTGTGACTTAGGCAATCCACTTCCTCTTCCTGCAATCCAGGTGGAAGAACCAACGGTATCGATGTTCTTTATGGTAAACAACTCTCCGTTTGCGGGAAAAGAAGGAAAGTTCGTAACCACACGAAACCTTCGTGAACGCCTAGACAGGGAGTTAGAAACAAACGTAGCACTTCGTTTAGAAGAAACAGAAGATAAAGATCGTTTTAAAATTTTAGGACGTGGGGAACTCCACTTATCCATCCTCATTGAAAACATGCGCCGGGAAGGATACGAACTCCAAGTATCACGACCTGAAGTAATTATCAAATACAATGAAGCAGGGGAAAAGATTGAACCTTACGAAACCCTCGTGATGGATTTACCTGACCAATTCTCTGGAGCATGTATCCAAGAACTGAACCGCCGTAAAGGTGAGTTACAAGGAATGGATGCTCATACTTCTGGAATCACTCGAGTGGAATACATCATTCCTACAAGAGGACTCATCGGATTTAGAGGTCACTTTATTTCGGAAACTCGCGGGGAAGGTGTTATGTCTAGCCGATTCCTCAAGTTTGATAAATACAAAGGGGAAATTCCTGGTCGTAAAAACGGAGCTCTTATTTCTATGGACTCTGGGGATTCGACTGCCTATGCTCTTTGGAAAGTGCAGGAACGTGGGGACCTCTTTATTGAACCACAGGTCGCAGTTTATCCTGGAATGATTCTTGGAATGAATAGCCGCGACACTGACTTAGAAGTAAACCCAGTGCGTGAAAAGAAATTAACAAACGTTCGAGCCTCTGGTTCTGATGAAGCGATCCGCCTCATTCCCCCAAAGAAACTGACTTTGGAACAATCCATTGAATTTTTAGATGATGATGAACTTTTGGAAGTAACTCCACAAAGTTTGCGTCTACGCAAAAAAGTTTTGGATGCAAGTATGAGAAAAAGATCTGGTGGTGGTCGTTAGACTTTACTATTAGTATTTTTTTGAATGAGAAAAGGGACTAAATCTTTAGTCCCTTTTTTATGTACAAACCTGGGTTAAAAACCGAGTCCTTTGAGTGCGTCACCTGCACCTGGGATTTTTTTCAATGCATCAGCGGCTTTTCCTTTGATCACTTCTTTCACAGCTCCACCAATTAAATCGGTAAGTGTTCCAAGTCCCACGCCGAGTTCCACATTGGGATTACGAATGTCTCCATAGGTCCGAAATGGAATAAAAAGCCTTTCGTCTTTGATGAGGTTTCCCACAATTTTATTGCGGAGAGCTTTTGTATCTCCCTGTCCTTTAGTGGCTTGTTTGATTTTTTCATCCAAAGAAGCGAGAGACTTTTTTGATTCGTCTTCATCATATAACATTCCCATTTTCATTTCATGGTAGTTTGTTGTGGCCACAATATAAGAACCTTTTCTAATTTGTAAGTCATAGTTTTTTGTAGGAAAGGTGGGTTCATCCAAAAAAGTAACTTTTCCGTTACTGTATTCTACTTTAAAGGAAACATCTTTTTTTAGTTCAGCTTTTTCTTTCAGTTTATCGAGTTTGAGACCGGCTTGGTTCATCATTGGAAGTTCACCTGCGATGGCGTCAAAGGCTGCAAATCCAGAAACGAAGGAATCTTCCTTCATAGTAACTTCATACATGACTTTTGGATTGACTAAACCCGTTTTTACAACAAACGGAACCACGTTGCCATCCGTTTCCAGAATAAACTTGGCAGCTTCTTTTTTGTTTCTTCCAATGATAGTTACATCAGCATCGAAATTCACATCAATACTGTTATGCGACTCCAAATCACTTCCATCAATATCGATGTCCTTTAATTCTAAATCTAATTTTTGGATTTGGATTTGTTGGCCAGTTTTCCGCATATTGACTTGAATGTTTCCCTCTTGGATTCCCACGAGTCCCATCTTTAAGGCGATAGGAATGTCTTTGATAGAAAATGGTCCTGAAGGAGGGGAGCTTGCTTTTTCTTTAGCCTCTTCCTCAGCTTCCTTTTTCTTTTCAGCAATGGCTTCTGCAGAAAGAGCAGGATTTTTTTCGCCATCCACAATCTTAGGTGTTTTAAAAAGAGAAGTTAGATTGTTTCCCCCATCTTCATTCATGGTAAGAGATATGACAGGTTGTTTTAGAACAATTTTGTTTACTTTTAAGGTTTTGGTGAGAAGGGCTAAAAACGAAATTTTGACATCGGCTTTGCCGAGTTGGATAAGACCTTTCGGTTTCGATTTTCTTTCGTCAAGAGGAGTTCCTTTATTTGCAACTTCATCTCTTGGAGCAAGGATGATTCCTTCAATTTCAATTCCAGAGAGAACGTTGAAAAGGTTGATATTGACAGATTCTACATGGGCTCTGACATTTATGGCAGATTCGATTTGTTTTACAAGAAAACTGGGAGTGATGAAACTCCCGGCAAAAACTAACGCGATGATTACGATGAGTAGAATGGAGGCAATGACTGCGCCAATTCCGTAACCTATTTTTTTCATATGATCTCCTAATTTCAGCACTAAAGAGTGGAATTGAGATTAGGAGAAATTTAGTTTCTGTAAAGTAAAAAAGGGAAAGAAATTAATTCAGAAACCGTACCGAACTGATAATGTTGGTTAATTGTTGGAAAAGATCATCACCCACTTCTTCATCTGCGTTATAAGTGACAAGAATCATCCTCTTTTGGTTGGCTACCATATAAACCATCCAAACCCTATCTTCTTTTAAAAATTCACAGGCTCTGATCGATGAACCTTCATTGTTTTCGAAGACAGCTACATTATCTGCGTCATAATCAATTTCATGGATTTTTAAGTAGTTTTCTAATTCCTGGTCCACATCAAAATCTTCTAATTTAGATTCAAAGGCATAGACTTGTAATGCGCCACCGCCATCTGGATGGAAAAAGGCAGGAATTTCCTCGACTACCATATGTTCCCAATCGGCAGGAAAAAGAAAGGAATACCAACCTTGTGGGGATCGAAATTGTTTGTACATTGGCCTTGTCATAAGAAATCCCTTTTCTTTCCAATAAATCTTTGCAGTAATGGCAGTAAATGATTTTCAAAAGAAAATGGTATTTCTCCCTATTGGTTCTTATCGTTTCCGCCAGTTCTTCGGGAAGTCTTTTCGCTCAAGTCGCAGGTTATGAATCTGCTTATCCGTCGGCATATTTACTCGGACTTTCGTCTACAGGTGTGGTCACAACAAATCCTATGGGAAGTATTTACGGAAACACCGCTTTTTTATCGAACCAACCCAAACATATTTTGGATGCGGGAGTAAACGGAAGTTATGCGAATCCGAAAACCTCTCCTTTGTATCTATCGGGAGCCATGTATTTTTCATATTCGGAATCCTTAGGTTTTGGTTTTCGAGGAAAACCTGTTTTTTTAAGGTCCTTTCCCACAGATGAACGTTTTTCGAACTACGCCTTCCAGGGATTTGTGAATTGGAAGTGGAATGAACATCTTTCCTTTGCCTTACATCTTGGTCCTGGTGTTTCAGGAAGAATTGGTGGGTATAGTTCTTATTCTTGGAATCTATCTGCTTCCACTGCTCTCCAATATGGAAATTTTCGACTGGGTATGATTTTAGAATCTCCCGGAACTTACCGCTTTGATAAATACCTGGGTTCAGAAAAATTAAAAGAGCGACTCCCCGAACGTATATTAGTTGGTCTTGGGTATAAAATTACTGAATCTATCGATTTACAATTGGAAGGGAATCGAACTTTTTTTGAAAGATCACATACTTCTCTTAATGGCGGGAACCAATCATTCGAATATCCTGTTCGCACAATGTATGCAGGTAACATTGGTTTAGCGATTGGTAAAATAGAATCATTCCAATTGATTACTGGTTTCGGGAGAGAGTTCCGTGCAGACTCGGCTTTAAAAGGTTTTTATACGGCATCGCTAGGAATTGCCGGTTCCATTTTTCCTAAAGAACTGGGGGAAGGGTATTTGTATGCATTCTCTTTGCAAAGATCTGGCTTAAGTGTCCCCGAACGTGACGGAGCCGAAACGAGAGCCGCTTTACAAATCCAAATCCAGTTCCAATGAAGAACACCATTTGTCTAAAAATTAAGCAAATTGGATGGTTTCCATAATTGCTTTTTGTCGAATTCGCTGAAGTTGGGAACAGATTGTAGAGAAATATAGGATATTCTGACTTCTTTAGGCGAGATGCACTGTCGGTACGATACTTGCATCTAAATCAGAAAGGTATCCTATATGGTTGATTTCAAAGTTTCCAAACGAATGCTCGTCAACTTCCGCGGACAAAACAAAGTCGTGGGAGGATTAACAGACAAAGATAAAATTGCGATCCTTCTCTACATTTCCAAAGAATTTGCCAATTTAGATAGAGAGGACCAACTCTTTTCCAAGGTCATCCTGATTTGTCAGGAAATTTTCGAGTCGGACAATACAACCCTCCGACTTTGGGATGGAGAGTATCTCGTCCCTGTGAAGTTTGTCAAAGAGACAGAACCTCCTCGTCGTAATTTGGTAATAGGCGAAGGATATTCTGGAGCCGTCTTCGAAACCAAAGAACCAGTCCTCGTCAATGACTTAACACGATCCGCTCATTTCTTTGATGAGGGAGAAAAAACAAAATCGGTAATGTGTGTTCCCATCATGCAAAAGGAAGAAATCCTTGGAACTCTCGCGGTAGAAAGTGAAAGAGAAAACTTTTACATCATCGATGACTTAGAAATTTTAGAAGCCTTAACTTCTCAGCTAGCACTTGCTCTTTATGGGGTAAGACTAATCGAAGGTCTAGTAACTGCAAGAGCAAGAGAGGCTGCGGTTCTAAATCAATTAGAGTGGGATTTGAAAATGGGACGAAATGTCCAAAGCCAAATTCTTCCCCAAGACCTAAGTGCATGGAATGGAATCTACTTTGCCAGCCATTATGAACCGATGGCAGAAGTCAGTGGAGACTTAGTCGATATTGTGAGACAAGGTCACTCTCTCACAGCCATTAACATTGATGTGTCGGGACATGGAATACCCGCAGCCCTTGTCACTATGGCAATTCACCACCAGTTTCGAAGGTCAGTGATGGCTGGACTTGGCCTCACGGAAATTATGGAAGAACTTGGTGAAAAACTGAGAGAACAACTTCCAGAATCAACTTATTTCACTGCTTTTATGGTTCGTATCTTTAGTGATTATACTTTCGGATATGTGAATGCAGGCCACCAACGAATGTTACACTATAAGGCTGCTGATGATACATTCATCCAGTATGATACAAAAGGGGTTCCTCTAGGAATCCTTCCAGTAAGAAAAATCGACTATGAAGAAAAACAAGGAAAGTTGGAGCCGGGGGATTTTTTACTTCTTATCTCTGATGGATTTAGTGAACAAAGAAACCATCTCAAAGATGAAGTCGGAGTGGATCGAATCCTCACTTGGTTACAGGATGAAAGAGAACGCCTTGTGATGGAAGGTCGCGGAAAAGTTGATCTTAAAAAATTATCCAATGCCTTTGTAGAAAGATTTAGAGCTTACCAAGGGGATGTTCCCAATGGAGATGATTTGAGTTTTCTTTTCCTCTATTGTGGAGATTCAATACCAGAAGCTTCGCATTACATACAAATGGCGAAACAATCTAATTCCAAAATGAAAATGGAAGAAGCTTACGCTCAAGCTCTTAAAGCTTTCAGTATCGATTCTTCTCTCAAAGAAATCCTTGTTTTCTTAGGTAAAATGTATTACCGAGATGGGAAATATAAAGAAGCCATTCGATATTTAGAAGAGTATTTACGAACTTCCGGCGACAATACAGCTGCTTCGCATTTTATGATGGGACGTGCTTATTACAAAGCAGGAATGATTTCGGAAGCAAAACGTGCGTTAAAGATGGCACTTTCCAGTGACCATAGTTTTGCGAAAGCAAGTATCTTACTTGCACAATGTTATTTGAAAGAAAATGCGAAACCAAAAGCAATCAAAGTGTTGCAACAAGGCGTAAAGAACACACCACAAAGTTTGGAATTAAAAACCTCACTTTTAAGGTTAGAATCACATTCGCAGAAAGTTAGTTAAGGAAAGTTTATGAAACGATTTGGAATTTTATTTAGTTTATCGGTCCTTCTTATAGGTTCGGCACTCGGTGCCGAAGAAGCGACTAACAACACAGAGAGTCTAGAAACATTGGCAAAAGAAATGGCAAGTATCAAAACTTCCCTTGCGGAAACAAAACTTGCTCTGGAAACTACAAAACAAGAAGCCAATTGGGTTTGGACTTGTATTGCGGCCTTTCTTGTATTTTTTATGCAAGCAGGATTTGCTTATGTAGAAGCAGGATTCACGAGAGCCAAAAATGCGGTGAATATCCTTATGAAAAACTTCTCCGACTTAACTGTGGGAGCCATTGCTTATTGGGTGGTTGGTTTCTCCATTATGTTTGGTCCGCAAGTCCTCACTGGATTTGGAGTGGGAGTTCCTTCTTTTGCAGAAAGCCTTATCAATACGGAAGATGGAAATATGGATCCTGCCAAATACACTTTCTTCATCTTCCAAATTGTTTTTGCTGCCACGGCGGCTACGATCGTTTCAGGAGCCATGGCGGAGAGAACAAAGTTTTCTGCGTATTTAATTTTTTCCATTGTGATCACTGCCTTTATTTATCCGATCTTTGGATCTTTTGCCTGGGGAAGTCTTCTTGGAATCTCCACTGGATTTTTAGAGTCTCTAGGACTTGGGGGTGGAGAGGGAGTTGGTTTCCATGACTTTGCCGGTTCTACAGTGGTTCATAGTGTAGGTGCTTGGGCAGGTCTTGCAGGTGCCATTGTGGTAGGCCCACGGATGGGAAAATTCCAAACCGATGGAAGAGTTTATCCAATTTTAGGCCATAACATGTCTATGGCAGCTCTAGGTGTATTTATCCTTTGGTTCGGATGGTTTGGATTTAACCCTGGTTCTACGACCTCGATTGAAGGAGGTGGTTTTGCGCGGATTGCTGTAGTCACTCATATGGCAGCATGTGCTGGAGCGATATCGGCAATGGTACTCACTTGGTTACTTTTTAAAAAACCGGAAATTGGTCTTACCTTAAATGGGGGACTGGCAGGACTTGTGGCCATTACAGCTCCTTGCGATGTGGTGAGTATTACTGGAGCAGTTTGTATTGGAGCCATTGCCGGAGTACTCGTCATTATCTCCGTTCTCTTTTTAGACAAAATCAAAATTGACGACCCGGTAGGTGCCGTTTCTGTTCACGGAGTTTGCGGGGCTTGGGGGACACTATCGGTTGGTCTCTTCAGTTTGGATACAGGGCTATTTTCAGGAGCTGGATTTGGACAATTTGCAGCACAGGCCATTGGTGTGGTTACAGCCTTTTTATGGGCTTTTCCCACTAGCTTTGCGGTCTTCTATATCATCAAAAAGACAATTGGACTTAGGGTATCGGAAGATGAAGAATTGTTAGGTTTGGATATTTTAGAACATGGAAACGAGGCTTATCCCGTTTCCAAATAGTCCTTGACCCTAGGCTTTCTTTATGGGAAGCCTAGGATGTGTTTCGTTTTCCTTTATTACTCGTCCTTTTTTTTGTTGGTTGTTTTGAATACGAGGAGACCATCCTCTTCCGAAAGTTAAGTTCTGGTACAGTGGAAATTGCTTACACAGTTCCATTAAAAAAAGATTCCAACGACTCACTGATTAAATTTTTACCGACTTCCAAAGAAGAAATCATTTCTTCTGTCAAAAAAAAATCAAACAACAACTTACAGGTAAGAGACTTTACCTTTCGTGAATTAGAAAAATCTGAAACTACAGATATGTATTTCAAACGGAAAGGAAAGGTATCTTACAAACTTGACTTTGAAGATCCTTTGCACTTGGAAGGAGTTTTGATTGGAACCTTTTCTATCAAATCCAAACCAAGGTTGTTAACTGTAAAACGCGACTTCCCTAATTTAACGGATAATGCCATTTTAGATACTAGTGCAGGAGAAAAGAAAATCATATCAGAAACTTCCAGGCTTCTACGGGAAGGACGGATTCAATTTAAGGTTTTATTTCCCAAAGATTCTGAATGTAGTTCCAACCGAGGTTTTATCGGCCTTGGAAATTTAACCTACCAAATTCCATTGCAGGAAACTTTAGAAAATCCAGATTCAAAAACTTGGGAATATAAAATTCGATTTTTCTAAACAAGTTTTAGTTCTTTGGCAGTTTTGATAAACAAATCAAATCCATCTAAATTTTTTTGTTCCGGAATATAGTGTAACTCTTGTTTGAGATAGCGGTCAGTGACTGCTATCGGAAGTCTTTTTTCATCTTTAATGATGGAATCTAATTCCTTCAGTCCATATTCCAAAGCGGTTAGAAAAATTCTGTCATCCCAGACTTTTCCCTTTGGAAAGGCCCAAAAGGCAAAACAGAAATAAAGACCCGTTGATTGGTTCCACCATTCAGCAAGGTCCACCACTTGGTATCCTGGAACTGGTGTTTGTAATAAGGCATGATCACCAAACAAAAGATGGGATCCTTTTCCCTCTTTCATCATTTGTGAAATTTCGGAAGCTTGCGTGGGAATCACATCTACTAAAGTCCCAAACTCACGAAAGAGTAAACATTGCAAAAGTGCCACACTGGACCTAGACCCTTTGTCTGTATAAACTGCTTTAGGTAGACCAGGCTCTGAGTCGTGACGAAAGAAAAGAACGGACCGGACAACGTCTCTTGCACAGACTCCAACAATTTTTGTAAAATCTAAACTCATCTTGTTTCTTTCGCATTCAATAGATGAGACAAGGGCGCAGTCCAATTCGCCTTGTTTTAGGAGTTCAATGAGGACGCTGGGATTTTCATATACGGGTAAATACCCGGAAGTTCTCTCAAAATAGAGGGTTAGGGGGCGGGCATTCAGGTGTTTTACGATGCCTATTTTCATTATCTAATTTCCCTTCTAAAAAACAACTTGTCAGAACTGGAAAAGAGTGTCGAATCACTTACGAGGGCAAATTGGACTTTCGAACATCTTTAAACACAATCGGTGATGCCGAATTTGAATTCATTAAAAATTTAGTGTATAAACAAGCTGGTATTTTTTTAGCACCACATAAAAAAATCATGGTCCAGTCAAGACTCAATGCTCGGCTACGTACTTTGGGAATCACTAGTTTCGAAAACTATGTAGCTAAATTAAAACTCGACCCTAAGTTTGCTACTGACGAAATGCAGGAACTTATCAACCGCATAACAACAAACAAAACGGATTTTTTTCGAGAGAACCACCACTTTGAATTTTTAAAAAACCAATACTTTCCTGCCTTAGAACAAGCTGCCGCCAGTGGCGGGTCAAAAAACCTTCGCATTTGGTGTTCCGCTTCCTCCACAGGAGAGGAACCTTACTCAATTGCCATTACAGTTTATGACTACTTCAATGCAAAACCAGGTTGGAATTGTAAAATTTATGCTTCAGACATTGATACCCAAGTCATTGCTACCGCAAAAAAAGGGATTTACCGGGATGATCGACTTGAGCCCGTATCTGAAGCTATCAAAACCAAACACTTTATTAAAACTATGGAAAAAGACCATGTTTTCTATGAAGCAAAGCCACATTTGAAAGCATTGATCGATTTTAGACAAATCAACCTTTTGCACTTTCCTTTTCCGATTACTGATAAATTGGATTTAATCTTTTGTCGGAATGTGGTGATTTACTTTGACAAACAAACACAAAAAACTCTATTCCAGAATTTTGAAGTCAGTTTAAAACCAAAAGGGTATCTGATTCTTGGTCACTCGGAAACCATGTTTGGAATTTCCGATAGTTTTAAGTTTTTAGGACATACCATCTACCAAAAGAAAGAATAATGATCTTAATCTTCTATAGCCCAAAGTTTTTTTAAGTCATCCCACATTTGGTAGGGTTCATAGATCACAATCCTTGTATTGGAAATTACATCTAAAAAACCTGCCTCGTTTGGAAATCTTGGCACAATATGTTCATGGATGTGGGGGATGGAACCTCCACTATTCTTTCCTAAATTGTAACCTAGATTAAAACCTTGCACCTTCCATTGTTTCTCTAGAATCCTCATAGTTTTTTGGGTGAGCCGATGGATATCCAGTGCTTCTTCTTCGGTAAGTTCTAAGTAGTGGATGATATGACGTTTGGGGAAGATAATGATATGGCCCGGGTTGTAGGGGAATAGATTGACAGAGACAATAGAAAGTTCCGTTTCCGCAATCGTCAAATTGGGTACGATTTCGTTTTTATCACGAACCCCACAAAGGATGCAGTCCACATTGGGTCTATCCCCTTTGGCATAACCCAATTTCCCTATGCTGAACAGGTTTTTTCTAAAAGAATGTTCTTCATAGGAACTCATTGGTACTTTCAATCTCCCTAAAGGATTAAAGGATTGCAAGGATTTTGACAAGTATACAGTAAGAAAGTAACAGTGTCAGAATCTCCTCATATTCCCGTACTTCCAAGAGAAGTCATCGATTTGCTCCAAAAAACGGAAAGTCCCGAACCTCTATGGTTTCTAGATGGGACAGCTGGGGAAGGTGGGCATTCCAAACTCATTTTACAAACCTTTCCCAATGCAAATCTAATTCTCATTGATCGTGATGCAGTCATGTTAGAGCGAGCCAAAAAAGAAATTCTTTCTGTGATTGGATCTCTTGACCGAGTTCATCCTTTCCAAATGAACTTTTCTGAAGTAGATAAAGAACTTTTAGATTCAGTGGATTGTCCAGGACTTGATGGTGCCCTTGTGGATTTGGGAGTGTCTTTATTCCATTTTCTCCATTCGGGAAGAGGGTTTACTTTTAAAAACGAAGAACCTTTGGACATGCGTCTCGAACCCCAAGTGGGCCAAAAAACGGCTGCGGACGTCGTCAATTATAGTTCAGTGTTGCATTTAAAAAAAGTGTTTTGGGAATACGGAGAAGAACGTTGGGCTTTAAAAGTGGCCAATAACATCGTACAGGTGAGGCATAAGAAAAAATTTGAAACCAATACCGATCTTGTGAAACTTGTGGAAGCATCCATACCTAGGAAGTTTTGGCCTAAAGAATCCCACCCTGCGACAAAAATTTTCCAAGCACTCCGGATTGAAGTCAACGAAGAGCTGTTACATGCTGAAAAAGGAATACGAGCACTCAGCAATTTGCTGAGAGTAGGTGGAGTTCTTGCCTGTATCTCCTTTCATTCCTTAGAAGACCGTATCGTGAAATGGACTTTTCGAGATCTTAAAACCACAGAACATTTCGATATCTTAACCAAAAAACCCATCCTTCCCACAGACACCGAAATTCGGGAAAACCGAGCTTCTCGTTCGGCAAAATTGAGGGGGATCCAAAAGATTGATCCGATATTAAAACCAAGATGGGAACGATGAAAGGAAAAATAAAAAACATACCAGAACTCGTTCTCGATTTTTTTTCTCCGCTGAAACCATTAGTGGTTCTCTTTCCCTTTCTTATATTTTTTTACTCTATAGTTTGGCAGGGTCTTACCAAAGCAAGACTCACACGCCAAATCCATGAAAGAACCTCAGCCAAAGAAGAACTCAAACGAAAAAATGATGAGTTAAAAATAGGAATCGTTGCTTATACTTCTGCAGAAAGGATAGAAACTCTCTACCGCAGAACGTACCAATTCCTTCCCATAAGTTTAGGAAATCGCACAGTGACCATAGAGCTCCCGCCCATCCCTGAAGAAGGGCTAACAGATAAAAAATGAAATTATCAGAAATCATCAAACGGATTCCCGAAGTAAAACTCATCAAAGGAGAAAGTAATCTCGAAGTAGATTACATTTGGGGAGATAGTCGTAAACTAAAACCAAACGATATCTTTGTTCTCCCGGAAGATACAAATGAAAAACAAGAATCATTTCTTAAAATGGCTTTGGAACTAGGTTCCAAGGTAGTTCTTGTTTCTAAACGTCATCTGAAATTAAAAGGTTTAGAAGCTTTTGATGGGATCTTAGAAACTGAAGAGGCAGCAGGAGAAGCTCACGGTAAGATTGCATGTTTTCTTGCGGGAAACCCAGCCAAAAAAATGAAACTTGTGGCAATCACAGGGACCAACGGGAAAACTTCCTTAACTTTTATTCTTTTCCACCTAGCACGAAGAGTTGGTAAAAATGCAGCACTGATTGGTACTGTCCAAATTCAAATTATGGATCGCATCTTAGAATCTGGTTATACCACTCCCGATGCCTCTTCTCTTAACCTTCTTCTCAAACAGATGTTAGAAGAAGGAATCGAATATGTATTTATGGAAATGAGTAGCCATGGTTTGAAACTGGGACGAGTGGCAGGCCTTGAACTCACTTGTGCAGGATTTACAAACCTCACACAAGACCATTTGGACTTTCATCCATCAATGGATGATTATTTTGAAAGTAAGTTTAAAATTTTCCAACTTTTAGAACAATCGTCGGTAAAGAATAAATTTGGCCTGGTTGCCGGTGACGTATCCTATGGGAATGTTATGGTCAAACGTATCACCGAAGCTAAACTAAAATCTCCCATTTATATTTTGGGAAAATCTGGGGAATTCAATTATACAAATACAAAACTTTCCCTTTTAGGAAGTGAATACCGTTTTCACAAAAAAGCAAAAAACCTTCCCTTTGTGGAAGTACGTAGCATCAAAACAAACTTACTTGGGAATTTCAATGTATTCAATACTTCTTTTGCCTTAGCCATTGCCTATGAGTTAGGATTTCCATGGGAAGAAGTGATTTCTTGTTTGGAAAAAATTCCTACAGTTCCCGGACGTTTTCATGTGGTTCCTTTTCCTGACAGATCAAGGATTGCAGTTGTAGATTATGCTCACACACCCGATGCCTTAGAAAATATCTTAAAGAGTTGTGTGGAAATTGCTCCCAAACAAATCATTTGCCTTTTCGGTTGTGGTGGGGACAGAGACCGCACCAAACGCCCGCAAATGGCTCGCATTGCCGAAACTTTTGCAGATTTTGTCATTCTCACTTCTGACAATCCAAGAACCGAATCCCCCGAAACTATTTTGGATGAAATTGAATCAGGATTTTCACGCGGATTCCAACGGTATGAAAAAATCACAGACCGAAAAGTTGCGATTCAAAGAGCGGTTGGACTTCTTGACCGAGATGGGATTTTGGTGGTTGCCGGAAAAGGCCACGAAACCTACCAAATTATAGGAAAAGAAAAAACTAATTTTGTAGATTTCGAGGAAATCGAGAATGCTTTTCAAATTTTAGGAATGGGTCGATAGGGGAAGAAGAATGTTTCAGTGGATATATGAATCGTTTGGAAACGATTATGGTTTCCTTAGAGTTTTTAGTTATGTGACTCTCCGTGCAATGATGGCGGGGCTTACTTCTATGTTTATTACCTTTCTTTTTGGGAAAGCGTTGATTTCCTTTCTTCTTTCCTTGAAGTTTCGAGAGTCTGTCCGTAACGATGGGCCACAGTCGCACGCTGCAAAATCAGGAACTCCTACAATGGGAGGACTAATAATGATTCTATCACTTACCGTCTCCACTCTGTTATGGGGAAACCTTTCCAACTTAAATGTTTTGTTACTACTTGTATCAGCCATTCTTTTTGCAGGCCTTGGATTTACAGACGACTATATGAAGTCTGTGAAAAAAATCAAAGGAGGAATGAGAGCAAGAACCAAATTCCTTGTGACCATATTCTTTGCAGTATCGATTACTACCCTTTACTTTTACTTTACGGGAAAATCAAACGTAGTGGTAACCAAAGGGATTGTATTTACAATCACAGATTTGTTTTTGCCTTTTGTGAAAGGTCCAGTTTGGAATTTAGGATACCTCGCTGTTCCCTTCGCCATCATCGTGTTAATTGGTAGTTCTCATGCTGTCAATTTGACCGATGGTTTAGATGGCCTAGCTTCGGGAACCGTAGTGATTGCGACAGCAACTTTCGCCTTAATTTCTTATGTATCAGGAACTCCTTCTGCAGCAAACTACCTACACATTCCCTACCTGCCTGGATCTCATGAATATGCGGTTTTTCTTGCAGGACTATCGGGGGCCTTACTCGGATTTTTATGGTTCAATTGCCATCCAGCACAAGTATTTATGGGAGATACAGGTTCCTTATTTCTCGGATCCACATTGGGGCTTGTGGCCATTATGTTAAAAAAAGAAATCCTTCTTGTGATCCTTGGAGGAATTTTTGTAGCAGAAGCTGTTAGCGTCATTTTACAGGTTGGTTCCTTCAAACTTACTGGAAAAAGAATTTTTAAAATGGCACCACTGCACCACCATTTTGAATTGTCCGGTTGGTCAGAAGAGAAAGTTGTGATTCGTTTTTGGATCATAGGAATCATTCTTGCCATCATTACTTTGTCTACCCTAAAGATCCAATAGCGAATCGGAAAAGTTTTACACCAGTTATGGAAATCTACAGGTCAATAAAAAACCTCTTTCGATTTGGATACTCGAGGTTTGACGGGCCTGTACTGTATGGAATTTTCTTTTTATTTGGAATGGGTATTGTTATTATGTACAGTGCCTCCGTCATTCCCGCCGAACGAGAGTTTTCTGATCCCAATTATTATTTAAACAAACAATTAGTGTGGGGAACGCTAGGCATTCTTAGTTTTTTAATTTTTAGCCAAATTCCTTATCAATTTTTAGTACGTTGGTCTTTTCTATTTTCTGTTTTTAGTTTGTTATTACTCATTTCAGTTTTTATTCCAGGCCTTGGTAAATCGGTAGGGACAAGTTATGGACGGAGTTTCAATCGTTGGATCCAAATTGGGGGAGTCCAAATCCAACCTTCTGAATTTTCCAAAATCAGTATTTTACTTTTTTCCTCTTATTTCTTTTACAATTTTGATTTCAAAAAAGTAAAATGGGATCGAAAGAAGATTGTTTCGGTTTTACTCATTTTTGCTACTTTGGTTCTGATTGTAATTGAACCCGCCTTTGGAACTACGATTGAACTTCTCCTTGTTTTATTTTTCTTTGTTTTACTGGCTGGGTTTCCTATGAAACGGCTGTTGATTCTAGGAGCATCCATTCTTCCTCTTCTCGTGGTTCTTGTGACCCAAGTGGGATACAGAAAAAAACGTTTAGAGATTTGGCTCGATCCTTATAAATTTCGATTTGATGAGGGTCATCAATTGGTGACAAGTTTTCGCGCTTTCTTTGATGGAGGAAGTTTTGGTCGTCCCGTAGGTTCTGGTTATGCGCACAGGTATTTGGCATATAGCCACACTGACTTTGTGATGGCCTCCTTTGTAGAGGATTTTGGTTTTTTCGGATTTTTGTTATTTTTATCAGTGGTGATTTTTCTTTTTGTAAGAATTTATTTTTTACTGCAGCGTACCAAAGACAAATTGGGATTTTTTTTGGGTTCGGGGATTCTTTTTCTCTTTGGATTCCAAACAATTTTGAATCTTTTTGTTGTCACTGGGATTGTACCAGTCACTGGAATTTCCTTACCTTTTTTAAGTTATGGAGGATCTTCCCTCATTACAATTTTTATCCTATTCGGAATTCTTGCCAACATCACCAGTAAAGAGAATTTGGTATTATGAATGGATCCGTATTGATTGCAGCCGGAGGAACCGGTGGACATATATCTCCCGGTGTGGCACTTGCCGAAGTTTTGGCTGAAAAGATTACCACATTTGGATTTGATGCGGTTTATCTGCATTCTCTTGTGCGTAACAAAGACAATCCAGATCTTTTAAATCCACCTTGTACCGTTCTCTGGCATAATGTGCCTCAGTTAGGTGGATTCAGAACCATCTTATATCCATTTTTATTTTTATACCCCTTCCTTAAGACAATCTTACTGTTTCATAAACTAAAAGTAAGGGCTGTGGTCGGAATGGGTGGGTATTCTAGTTTACCCCGCCATTCTTTACGCGATACTTTTTCGAAAAAAATTATATCTTTGTGAACAAAACTGTGTTCCAGGAAAAATTACACGTATCTTTGCTCGGTTTTCCGAAAAACTCGCATTCAGTTTTCCCTTAGCCGAAGGATATTCTATTTCTGGAAAAACGATAGGTAATCCCATTCGTAAGCGGGTGATCCCAGAACAATTAAACATCAGACAAAACGAAAACTTACATGAAGGAAGAAAGAATACGGTCAATGTCCTCGTTCTTGGCGGATCCCAAGGGGCAAGACAACTCAACCAAATGATTTTAAAAGCAATGGAGAATCCGGAGATTGCAAACAAATATAAATTTCGTTTGTTAACGGGTACTTCTTTGTATGAAGAAACCAAACGTAAATCCGTGGGAGATGCAGAAATCATTTCTTATGCAAACGATATGAAACCCAATTATGAATGGGCAAACATTGTGGTTGCAAGGTCTGGTGCCGGAGTTCTTGCGGAATGTTTGGTTTTTGGTCTTCCGATGATTCTGATTCCTTACCCTTATGCTGCCGACAACCACCAAAAAGAAAATGCAAACTATATTGAATCACAAGGTGCAGCAGTTACCATTCATTCTACTTCGGAAGATCCGACAAGGCTTGTGCAGATTTTACTCGGATGGAAGGATCATTCAGAAATTCTCCGAGAAATGGGACATACCTCTCTCGCACTTTCTAATGTTAATGCGGCCTACCAAACAGTTTCCTATTTTTTTCACTAAACAAAATTGAAGTTTTAACAATGAAAGGTCCTATATTATTTTTGGGAATTGGGGGGAGTGGGATGTCAAGCCTTGCCCATATGGCACTCGACTTAAAACTTCCCGTCCTCGGTTATGACAAAAAAAAATCAGAAACAACTGAATACTTAGAAAAACGCGGAGCCATTATCAAAAATGATATCACAAAGATTCCATTAGAGGGAATTGAGATGGTAGTTTTTAGTTCAGCCATCAATGATAAACACAAACAAGTGTTTGATGAAATAAAAAACAAAAAGATTCCCTTAAAACATAGATCTGAATTTATGCATCTTTTGGTTTCCAACCAAAAATCCATTTCCGTTGCTGGTAGTCATGGTAAAACTTCAACAACAACTATGGTTTCTCAAATTCTTACAGAATTGGGAATGGATCCAACCATTATGATTGGTGGTGATACTAGTCTTTTGGAAAAACGAGGTGGGAAAATAGGAACAGGAAAGTATGCTGTTTACGAATCAGACGAATCAGACGGAACCTTTCTTGGTCACAAAGCCTCCATCCGTCTTTTGACCAATATTGATAATGACCACTTGGATTATTACAAAACCAGAGAACGTTTAGAAGCTGCCTTTTTTGAATATATCGCTTTTGGTACGGCAGGGGATTCTGTATTGTATGCCAATGATCCAGGGATACGGGATGTCCTTCTTCATAAAACTAAGAACCTACAAGTTTCGCAAGACTTTCGACTTTATCTTTGTATCGAAAAACAAGAGATAAAGTCGGATTGGTTTCTTTCGTTAGAAACAATACTTAGGAACCAACTCATTCCGGTAATTTATGAAATTAAAGAAGATATTCTGGAATTTGATTTTCCTGGATTCGTAACGCTTTCATTACAACTTCCTTATCCTGGGGTTCATTATCTTACGAATGGCCTGGTTGCTCTAGTCGGAGCCTTTGTGGCAGGTGTTTCCCCAGAGTTATCTGTTGAAATCCTATCACGTTATATTGGAGTCAAACGGAGGCAAGAAATCCTAGGAAATTGGAATGAAGTGACGGTAATGGATGATTACGGTCACCACCCCACAGAAATTGCGATGGTCATTCGGTCCTTAAAAAATAAACTCAAATCAGATGGAAAACTTGTGGTTCTATTCCAACCGCATCGTTACACCCGCACACAGCTGTTAGTCAAGGAATTAGCTGAATCTCTATCCCTTGCGGAAACTCTCATGATTCTTCCCATTTATTCTGCAGGTGAATCACCCATTCCTGGAATTACTCATAAATCATTTTTACCATTCCTGACTACGAAAAATGCAGAATTTTTAATAGGAGAAATGGATTTGGATTTAATTTCAATTAAATCCAAATTGAAACCAAGGGACATGTTACTTTGTTTAGGTGCAGGGAATGTGAGAGATTGGGGTCTTCAGTTATTGGAAGACAAATCGCAGTTATAAATCATGAAAGAGGGGATTTACCTCATCTAAATTTCCTTTAAAGTTCATATGGCCCATCTTTCTTCCTTTTTTTGCTTCTGCTTTTCCATAAAGATGCAATTGGTATCTGTCATCTTTCAACAGAGAACGAGCTCTCAGCAAACTTTCCTGATATTCATTCCCTAAAATATTTTTCATCAGTGTCGGCTTTGGCCTAACATCCGTTGGGGGAAGATTTCCAGTAATCGAAGCTACATGCAAATGAAACTGCGAAAAACTTTGGCAATCTTGAGTGAAATGTCCAGTGTTATGAGGTCTTGGAGCAAATTCATTTAAGTAGAGATGATTTTCTTTTAAAAAGAATTCCACACCCAAGGTTCCCACATAATCCAAGGATTCTGCAAGTTTAGAAGCCATCTCAATGGCCTCCAGATTTAGGCCTGCTGGAATTCGGGCAGGATAAATAGAAAGATCTAAAATATGATTTTTGTGTTCATTTTCAACTGCCCCATAACAGACGATATCCCCACTTTGAAAACGAGTGAGGATGATACTGATTTCCTTTTGAAACGGAATTACTTCTTCTATTAAATATTCTTCATCACCTACAGGAAATGCTTTCTCTAAAAAATCTTCATATTGACTTTTTTCCTGAACTTTAACCTGTCCTTTACCATCATAACCAAACCGTAAAGTTTTGATGATCCAAGGGTAGGGAATGGCAATTTCAAATTTAGTTGTTTCTTTTGTTAGGTGGAAAAACTCTGCTGTACGAAAACCTAACTTACGAAAGTGAGTTTTTTCTAAATACCGGTCTTGGGCAATGACAAGGGCCTTGGGAGGTGGAAATATTTTAATTTGTTTCGTTTGCGATTCTAAAAACTCTAAAGTGGATTTGGGAATATTTTCAAATTCGAAACTCAATACATCTAATTTTGAAAGAAATGTATTTAGATTAGTTAAATCTTCGTAGGCACCTATTGTTGCTTTTGCACCAGCCTTTTCAGAAGGAGAGTCGATGTCTGGGGAGTAACAGTAAGACTCATAACCCAAGGGAAGGGCCTCTAAACACATCATCTGACCCAGTTGACCCGAGCCCAAAACACCAATTTTAAAATTCCGATTTTCTTTAGAGGAGTTGGTCATTTTTAGAAAGTGCTAACTTGCGGTTATTATCTGCATAAGATTCTAATTTTTTATGAAGATCAAAATCAAGTAAAGAAAGAATCCGAACAGCAAGTAATCCTGCGTTGGCGGCACCACTGGTTCCAATGGCCAAAGTAGCAACAGGTACTCCTTTTGGCATCTGGACAATCGATAATAAACTATCCATTCCATTGAGTGCTTTAGATTGCACCGGAACACCTAAGACTGGTAAAGTGGTAAGTGATGCAGTCATACCAGGCAAATGAGCAGCTCCACCAGCACCAGCAATGATCACAGCAAATCCATTTTGTTTTGCCTGTTTTGCAAACTCAACCATCCGTTCTGGAGAACGATGTGCTGATACAATTTCCTTTTCAAAAGGAATTCCAAACTCTGTCAAAATTTCGCAGGCTTCCTTCATAGTTTCCCAATCGGAATGGGAACCCATAATGACAGCTACTTTTGGTTGATTTGTGGGCATACGTGTAATCTAGGAAAGGTCAAATCTTCATCAACCCTTAAATGTTTCTAAGGCGATTACAATTCTTTCCATTTTCATAGACCGAGATCCCTTAACGAGTAAAACTGAATTTTTGGGTACCGTTGTTTTTACAAATTGGATTAGGTCTTCCACTTCTGTAAAACATTTGGCCCCAGGAACTTTTTTTACCATTGGCTTCGTTTCTTCGCCAAATCCAAGTAAGATACCTTTCCCAATTCGTTGGATTTCTTTTCCGACCTCTTCATGGTAGTATTTAGAAAATTTGCCGAGTTCTTTCATCGATCCTAAAATCCAAACAATATTTCGATTCCCGGCAAACTGTTCGGCAGCACCTATACTAGACAACATGGATTCAGGATTGGCATTATAACAATCATCGATGATGGTAAAATAACCTTTGTTGATATTCAATCGTTTGTCAGGACTTTTGTAATTTTGAATTGTATTTACCATTTGATCTGGATCGATTTGGAAATAAGATCCAACAGCCAACATTCCCCTAACATTACTGAGAAGTTTTGTGCCAGGAAGTCTCCACTGGATTTCTTTTCCTTTCCACTCCAACAGAAATCCAGTGCTTTCTATTTTTTTTACTTTTAAATTTGGTTTTTCTTTGTGGTTCCAAACGATAAGTTTGATCTTTTGTTTTTTAGTTCTCAGTTTTGCCCGATATAAAAAATCAAGATCGTCAGGGACAAAGAGAACTGAGCTTTCTGCCATTCCGGAAATGATATCTATTTTTTCCTCAGCAATGGCCTCTCTTGATTTTAGATTTTCAATATGGGCGGAACCAATATTTGTGATAAGGGCATGGGTGGGCTTTGTTATCCGGGAGAGTCTAGCGATTTCTCCTCTGTGATTCATTCCCAATTCACAAATGACCACACGTGTTTCTTCCGTGATTCGAAATAAAGTAAAGGGAAGACCAATTTCATTGTTATAATTTTTTTCCGTTACAACTAGGGACTTTTGCTTAAGAAAACCAAATAAACCACCTAATAAATCTTTGGTGGTGGTTTTTCCAGAGGATCCGGTTACGGCAAGGATCATTGGTTTAAATCTCATTCTGTGATAAGAGGCAATAACTCCCAGGGCTAACAAACAATCGGAAACTACTATGGCTTTTGATTGATCCGCATTCGATAGGGTTTTCAAGATCGGGTGGTTTTTTTCACAAAGAAAGGCAGTGGCCCCTTTGGATAAGGCATCAGGGATAAACTCATGACCATCTCTTGTTCCTCGCAAAGGAACAAACAAAGAGCGAGCTTTGGTTTCGGAAGAAGAGGTTGTGATCCATCGAAAAGTAGGGTTGTCTGTTCGTTTCCAATCTTGGTCTTTGGAAAACAAACTTAGAATAGTTGACAGGGAATATTCAAATGGTGCGATCATAGCTTCTATGCCAGTTTCTTTCAGAAAGAAAGATTTGGAAGAAAAAGATAAATGAAACGATCCAAAATCAAGACCATTCTGATTGGCCTAGGACGGATTGGATCCCAATTGGAAACGGATCCATTGCGAAAAAAACCTTGCACGCATATGGGGGTGGTTTCCTCCGAATGGGGAAAAGAGCGGTTTGAGTTTGTTTTAGGGTTGGATTCAAATGTTGAAAAATGTGAATCCTTTCAATTGTATTGGAATGCAAAGGCAGAAAACGTAAATGCCAATCCTTCCCAAGTTGCCTTACCCAAATCCCTCCAATTAGCAATCATTTCTACACCTAGTGCTTCCCATGAAGACTGGGCCATACACTGCATCCGCCAAGGGATTCCCAACCTTCTCATCGAAAAGCCAGTAGCCCTCACAGAGACAGGCGCCAAACGAATTCAAAAACTTGCGAAGAAAAACAATACCCGAATTTGGATTAACCACGAAAGAAGATACCACCCAAGTTACCAATTTGTAAAAGACCAACTAACAAAGGGAAAATTTGGAATTTTAAAATCCATTCGGGCTTCGGTTTTTACCTCTGCCAAAAATCCTGGCCTTGCTTTTTCAAAACTCGGAGGAGGTCCTTTACTCCATGACGGCACTCATGCAGTGGATCTTATCCATTGGCTACTTGGAAAACCCCAGTTAATGGGTTCTAAATTAGAAAGACCTAAAAAAAATTCCATAGAATCAAGAGCCGTAGCCTGGTTTCAAACAAAAGCGGGTGTGGATGTTTTTATCGATGTATCAGGCGAAAGAGAATATTTTCAATTTGAACTCGACATCCATACTGACTCACACAGAATCATTTGTTCCAATGATGGGTTTCAGTTTTTCCAGTCCGAAACATCCAAGTTGTATAAAGGATTTCGGAGTTTAGTTCCCTTTCTTCCTCCCCAGTTTCCTAAACCAGAATCTGCCAACGCATTTCTTGGAATTTACAATGAAATTTACGAAGTGATTCGGGGAAAAAAACAAACGATGGAAGGGACTCTCTCTGACAATATTGAAATTCTAAATATGATAGAATCAATTTATAGGCGAAAATAATGAATTCAAAACAAAACAGGTCTGCTTCTATATATATTTTTGTAATCAAAACATGGGTGGAATATCTTGTCTTAACAAAAATCAGACGAAAATTAAGAAGTAAGTCCAAATATGAATCACTTCGGATTCGGTTTTTGAAACGAAAAGGGAAAGAAACAAAAATCCTTTTCTTTCAGTTAGGTGGAGTTTATATCAAAATTGGCCAATTTGTCAGTAATTTATTCCATGTTTTACCTGAAGAATTTTTATGGGAACTCCAAGACTTACAAGATAAAATCCCACCAAGAAAATTTGAAGATATAGACAAACGTTGGATCAGTGATTACGGAAAATCAATGAACGAAATTTTCACTGACCTGGACAAAACATCCTATGCCAGTGCCTCGACCGCCCAAGTTCATATCGGTTACTACAATGATAAAAAAGTAGCGATAAAAACTTTGTACCCTGGAATCGAAGAAGATGCCATCCGGGATTTAAAAACCATTGCAAGAGTTCTCTGGATCATTGATAGATTTGTATTTAAAATTTCTGCTAAAGAAGTAACTGAACAATTACAATCCATGATTCGAGCAGAACTTGACCTTCGTAGCGAATTAAAAAACTTAAAATACACCAAACAACTATTTGCTCTAGAAAAAGATTTTTATTTTCCAAATCCTATCGATGAACTTTGTAACAAACATACTTTAGTGACCGAGTTTGTGGAAGGAAAGAAAATTTATGAATTGGGAGTTTTAGAATCTCACACAAAAAAAAATCCCAATTTAGAAAAATTGGTTAGGGCTTATATCCTAATGATTTTTGAATACAGATTCTTTCATGCCGATCCTCATCCTGGAAATTTGATTTTTATGGAAACAGGGGAACTATGTTTTATCGATTTTGGTGCCGTTCAATCCATCTCAGAAGAAGAAACCCGCATTTTAGAAAGAATTCTCATTGGTGCTATGCGAAAAGACTACCACCTAATCACAGAGTCCTTATTTGAACTCGGAGCTGTGACAGAGTCATTATCGAAAGAAGAACTCATTCAAATTGTAAAGTATTCCCTGGAAAAACTGAATCGAATTTTGGATTCGACTGACCACTTTCGCAATATTGGATTTGATACACTTCGTCCCGCAGAAGACCTTCGGTTTCTAAAGGAAATCCAGGTAAGTCTGAAACGCCTCCTTTCTAGCCTAAAACTTCCACCAAATTTTCTTAGTCTTCACCGCGTACTTGCCCTGTTACTCGGAAACTCATCTTATTTAGACCCAACACGCTCTATGATCGATTATGCTGAAAAACCGTTTTCACAAATTGTTTTGAAAGGAAGTTCCTTAAAAAAACTTTGGAAGGATGAAGGGGAAGAATTCATTACAAGCCTGTTTTCATTACCGAAAGAACTAAATGAATTTTTATACAAATGGAACCGAGGAGAGTTCCAAACCCCTGATTCCACAAGAAAAGAGGAGTTACGACTAAAAGAGATTTTTACCTTTGGGGCACTTGGTTCGATATTTTTCTTTTTCGGAATGTATTATTCGGAAAAATTATGGAAAGAACCAAGCATATTATTTTATATACTATCAGGACTTTGTTTTTGGTCTTTAGCCAAGTCAAGTCTCAGTTATTGGAAACAAAAATAAACGGACCATTTTTAATTTATGAATCTACCTAAAACCCCATTTTTTTCGGTCTTTAAACCAGGTTATCTTGCTTTTGTTGCATTGGGACTATTCTTAGATTTAACATCTAAATATATCATCATTACTAAAATGTTGGCTCACGAAAGTATTCCCGTGTTAGGTGATTTTTTCCGATTGTCATTAACTTTCAATACAGGGTTTGTGTTTGGACTTTTTCAAGACAATGCCTTACCGTCACTATTTGCCACTGGATTTGCAATTGTATTTCTTATCTTCTACCGCTGGCAAAATGCTGATTTAGGAAATGCTTGGGGCTGGAATTTTGTTATGGCAGGAGCTTTTGGTAACTTTTTAGATAAGTTTTTTGTAAAAATTCCTGGTGTTGGTTTTCGATTTGGGTTCACTCCCGAAAAACCAGGAATCGAATACATCGGTGTGGTGGATTTTTTAGACTTTGAATGGCCTGATTTTTTACTTTTTGATCGATGGCCTGCATTCAACGTTGCAGATTCTTGTGTGTCAATTGGAATCGTAATTCTCCTTCTCACTATGGATTGGAAAGAATTAGATAAAAAATAGAAAACTTAAATATTATTATTTTTACTTAGAAAAAATACAATCGGAATCATTCTAAAGGAAAGATTCCGATTGTTTGTATTTACAATAAATAACTTCTCATTACATTTACAGACAAAGTTTTAAACACATCTTTATCTTCTTCCACTTTTCCCACTTTCCAATTGATCCCAGAAGGCGAGGCATAGAGACTGCGAGCAGGTTTTCCTTCAGATGGTCCGCAAACACGGATTAAATGGATGGATTTTTCTTTAGCAAGAGATTCAAAGTAGGTAAGATCTTCTTCATAAGAACGTTTTTCATCAGCATAGGATAAATAAAATATAATTTCTATGTCTTCTTTTTTGAATTCTTTCCAAATGGCTTCATTTTCTAAGTCTTCACCGACAAGAAGTCCAAACCGAAGTCCACCCATAATAAAGATAGATTCTGTTTTTCCAGGAACCACACCAGGTTCTTTAGAGGCTGAGGGTGATTTTTTCTCATAAAAATCAACTAAAACCAAAGATTGAACAATGGGAAGAGCCGAAACCAAATGTCCTTCCTCATTTTTTCTATAGTGGCTTCCTCCCAGTATGACACCAGGAAATGTTTCTGAAATTTCTAATAAATGGTCTTGGTATTCTTTTTCGTGTTTGGCGGCGTTTTCTGGTGATTCACTTTGAAAGAAATGTGGGAAACCTTCTGGTAAAATTAAAAAATGTGCCTTACTTTGTTGGATTTTTGAAATTTCCTCAGGGCTAATGCGTTTGTGTAAGTTCTTTTGGTAAATTGCGATTTTGATGACTGCCATTAAAATGGATTCCCCGATGGTAATATGTCATCATCAGAAAGATCATCCAAACTGTCATTTTCTTCATCAGAAGAATCATCTGCCGAACCCTTAGTTTCTGAATCATTATTTGTTTTTGCTGTTGGATTGGGTTGGTCTGTTGTATCTTTATCTAAATCAGCAAACTCTGTATCCGTGGATTCTCCACTGGCATTTCCCAATTCGACACCAAAAGAAGATTTCATTTGTTCTGGTGTGAGTTCCACAAGCCCACCGAATAAATCTCCTGTTTCCAAGCGATCATACAAAGCCATTAAGTAACAATACGCTTCCATTATGCATTGTTTCACTGGTTTTTTATTCAGTCGTTTCCGAGATTCCATCGAATCCAAAGTCAAAACGTCATTCATGTTAGCGACGATTTCCTTTTTACTTTTCATGTCCTTAATGAGAACAAGTAGCGAGTCTCTAGATTTTAAACTAAATTCCTTGATCGCCATTCTGACAGTTCTGGATTGGCCCGTACGTTTTTGTTCGATTCCAGTGAGTTTTTTGGAAGCTTCAATGTAGTTAGCTCCCGGATTGGCTTTGTGTTTTTCTAATTCCCGAATGATATCGCTGTAGATTCGGAATTGATCAATGATGGTCCTTGTTCCTTCATAAATATCCAACATTTTTTGACGATAATCTACCTTCACTCCATTAACCGAGCCAGGTTTAATATCGATTTTCTTTGTAGTCATTACAAAGGAATATTCATCATCAAATTCATAAAAATAAAATAGAGAAAGTAGTGCTTTATCTGAATCAGGTATGTTAGAGTATTCATTTTTAGGATCGAACTTTTTTCGAAGTTTTGGCAGAGAGTACATCTGCATGAGACGCATTCCATACGCCTGTTCTTTGGATAAAGGTATTTCTTCTTCTTTTTTATCCTCTTCCTTAGAATCTTCTCCCTTCTGGTCATCCTTTGTTTCTAGCTGTTTTCCTCCAGGTACGTTTTCACCAGATTTTCTTTGCCCTGGTCTATCTTCTGGCAGAATTCCCAAAAGATTTTCCATATAACGAGAGATTAGTGGAATGTTTTTGTTTTCCGCTCGTAAAATGACTAGATAAAGTCGATCAAAAAATCCTTCAAACAAAGTATCAATTTCTTGAGTTACTTTCCTTTTTTTGTTCGCATAAATTAGCGAAGGTTTCCCTTCTAATTTTTGTAATTCATCATATGCTTGGACAAAAGATTTTTTTAATGTTTCTTGGTAAGGATATAAAATGTACATCCTTTTAAAGAGTGCGTAAATTGGATTTTTTACCCTTTCAATAGCAACTGGGGATTCCGGCGCTACCATAATTGGATCGGTAATGTCTGTCAGTTCAGGTCCATTGTAAAGTTTTTGTCCCATGGCTAATAATTCCACGAGAAGAGGGTTGATTTTATCTAAAGCTTTACTGAGTTGTGGGGAATATTGTTGATTTGCTAAAAGTTCATTCCCACTGTATTGAAGCTCAATTAATGCTTGTTTGGCGCGAATACTAAAATCGTGCATAAACTTCGGAGTGAGGTCACTCGATCCAAAGGGAGTGACACGTGCGAGCCAACATTTGAGTTTGATTCCAAATCTTGCGGAAAAACTACTGATTTCTTTTTCATATTGGGCTTTTGAATCTGCTTGGGATCTTGCACTTCCAGAATCTGATTTATTTTGGTTTCCCCCCCGGCTCCCTGATCGGCTATCTTCACCACCACGAGAAACTGTGCTTTGTCGAACCTTTGGCTCCGGGCGACCCTTCTTTGTGTCGTCTTCTTTTTGCGGTTGTTTTTCTTTTACTATCTCCCCGCCAGCACTGACAAACTTATTGAACATATCCTTTCTTGCAGAATCATCCAGTTTCCCAACGCCAATTGCCCGTTTCGTATTATCAAAATCGCCCATAATTTACTATCGTTCCAAATCCTTAATATGGGAATTCAATTTCTTACAAAAAGCAATTTTTAGTGGATTCCCCCGTTTTTCTGAAAAGATTGGAGTCCAAAAGGTAGATACACCATGGCTGATTACATCCTGTCCGAAGATCTGAAAGAAGCGGTCCAAGTGGCGGAAATTACAAAAAGACCTCTCCTGTTGAAAGGAGAACCGGGGACAGGGAAAACTCTCCTGGCCAGTTTCCTTGCGGAGACAAAGAACCTTCCATTCTACAGATGGCATATTAAATCCACAAGCTTAGCCAAAGAAGGACTGTACTTTTACGACGCTGTTTCCCGTTTGAATGACTCTCGGTTTCCAGAAGAAGAAGCCATGCTTCGGGTGCGCGATGTGAAAAACTACATCCGCCTGGGTGCACTTGGGGAAGCATTTTCCCAATCCAATAAAGCTGTTGTCCTTATTGACGAAATTGACAAAGCAGACATTGAATTCCCAAATGATTTACTTTTAGAATTAGACAAAATGGAATTTTTCATTCCAGAAACCAAAGAACATATCATCGCCAAAGAAAGACCCATTGTCATTATCACCTCGAACAATGAAAAAGAACTTCCTGATGCTTTCCTCAGACGTTGTATCTTTCATTACATTGAATTTCCAAAACGAGAAGCAATGAAAGAAATCATAAAAGCCCATTACCCCTCCATCCAAACAGAGTTTATGGAAAAGGCATTGGCGATGTTTTATTCCATTCGTAAGATAGAAAGTCTAAGAAAAAAACCCTCTACCAGCGAACTATTAGATTGGATTCAGGTACTTCTGGTTTCAGGAGAAACTTTAGAATCTAGTAAAATTCCTTTTGCAGGAACTCTTTTCAAGTCCGAAGACGACTACCGAGTTTATTTGAACTAATATGTTTTTGGATTTTTTTTACAATCTGCGGGGAGAGTCTGTTCCTTGTTCTACGGGCGAACTGATTGCCTTTCTCGCAAGTCTCCAAAAACTCACCGATCCATCTGGTTATATGAATTTGGATCAACTCTACCGGGTGGGTAGGCTTAACTTTGCAAAAGATCTAAAATACTATGATAGTTATGACCTTGCCTTTTCAAAAACCTTTGGAAGTTGGAAGGAACAAAGAATACAATTTAGAGATACACTCTTCGAATGGTTGGAAGAAAACATACCCAAACACTTAAGTGATTCTGAGAAATTAAATGCTCCTAATTTGAGTATGGAAGAAGTCATCGAAGAATTAAAAAAACGTTTAGCAGAACAAAAGGAACGTCATGACGGTGGAAACAAGTGGGTAGGAACTTCGGGTACCTCACCCTTCGGAAATTCTGGATTTAATCCCAACGGTATCTCCATCGGTGGTAACACGGAAGGGGAAGGAAACCGTTCTGGTGTGAGTTTGTGGAACGAAAGAAAATACAAAGCATACAGGGAAGATGAAATTCTAGACACTAGGTCCATCCAACTCGCCTTAAAGGAACTTAGGTTTTTAAAAAAAGAAGGAAGAAGAGAACTCCATGTAGACAAAACCATCGATAGAACCTGTGAAAATGGGGGGGAAATCGAACTAGTTGAAGAAAGGGAACGTAAAAACTCACTAAGGCTTGTACTCATCATGGACATCGGAGGAAGTATGACTCCCCATTCCGATAGGGTGAGCAAACTATTTAGTGCAAGTCGTGGATTGTATCATTTCAAAGAAGTTCATAATTATTTTTTTCATAATATCTTTCATGAGTACCTTTATGCTAACCACGAGTTCCAAACGAGAATTTCTCTTAAACAATTTGAGGAAAAATTTCGCAAAAATACAAAACTCATTTTTGTGGGAGATGCTTATATGGCCCCTTATGAACTGATGGGAACACCTTACAATCCTTATGCGTATCATGGCTCAAGTTCTGAAGAAAAACAACGAAAGGCCAAAAGTGGACTAGAATCTTTAAAGGAACTCGTAGGATATTTTCCAGAATCAGTTTGGCTAAATCCCGAACCCAAACGATTTTGGGGGGCACCGACAATCGAAGCCATCGAAGAGGTTGTTCCTATGTTTCCCCTAACCATTGAAGGATTAAGAAAGGCAGTAAAAAGATTGGTTTAACACTAAGATCCAAACAATTCTCATTTATTTTTAGTGTTTTTTTGCCGTTAATAAACCATATGATCACACAAATTTCTATTCCTAGTTTGGTCATATTTTTTATCAATCTCCTCACACTCGCATTTTATTATTCCTTCTATCGTTTTCATTTTTACCGTTTTACGGAATCGTTTTTACAATATACAGCTCTTGCTTTTTCAATATCCAGTGCCGGGATTGCTATCGGATTACAATCTTTGCTTTTGAATTGGCTTCCGAACGGTGGGCCTTACTGGAATGCTTTTATACTTTCAGCCTTTGTGGAAGAATTTGCAAAGTTAGTTGGCATTTACATGTTTTTTCGAAAAAATCAGGATGAATTTACAGTTACCGACGGGATCTTTTATGGTCTGGTATTAGGTGGAGGATTTGGCTTAGTCGAAAATATTCTATACTTTATCAATACTGGCCTTTGGTCGCAAGTACTTCGTTCCATTACAGCTCTCCCTATACACATGATGAATGGGGGACTTGTGGGTGCTTATCTTATGATGTTCCTATTTCATAAAAATCCAATATTCAAATGGGGCAAATTGGCTTATGGTTTTATTATCTGTGTTGGAATTCACGGTTTTTATAATTTATCCATTTTTCAGGAAATTGATTTACTGATTGTTTTACCAGCGTGCATCCTTTCTCTATTCTTTTTACTAGAACTAACAATTGCTAAGTCGAGGATCCTCTTACCCGGTCATATCCTTAAACTAATGAATATGAGTATGGAAGAGTATGAAATTTTGAGTCGTCACAACCGGCACGAAGGTTGGATTCAAAATATCCAAAAACATATTTCCACATCGGGAATTAAACTTTTACAATATCCAAATCTGCGCCATTTGTTCCTGACAGTTTTCTTTTTAATTCCTGGTATTTTATCTATTTATTTATTATTTGATTCTCCCGAGTGGATTAGCCAGAAATTTCCTGATTTAGCACTCCAAGACTATTTTGCATTGTTTGTGATGTATCCAATTGTTCTTTCTCTTATGTTTTTCTTTGCTGGAATATTAAATCCATATTTCTTTCGAGATCGAATGCTTGCGGTTCCACTCTTCAGTTCTGTTGATTTACATGTAGATAGTATTGAAGAAAATTCTGCTATCTTTCATATCCAAGCCAATATGTTTTATCTTCCGACTTCTCAAATGTTTCCTGACAATACCCAAGTCAAATTTGATCTTTGGATTGGACTCGATTGTTTTGTAGGACTAGCTGGAACCATACTTTGGTGCAGAGAAAATGAAGAAGGCAATTGCGGAGCTATGTGCCAATTGGATACAATTCCATATCCTTTCCTTATCAAGTGGCACTTTTTACGGTTCAAACAAAACTTTAAAAATTTATTTTTACGAAAGGCAATGGTTTAATCCAAAAAGATTAAAACCTAGATTCGAAACTAAATCCATAAAAAAGACTATCATTTGGTTTTTGAAATTGGTTCACAGATCCTAAGGCATAGGAATTTGGTTTCATATCCAAAATAGGTTTCAAATAAACCCCATTTGCGTTTTCCTTTTGGCTTTCCATTTTACCCAAATAAAAACTATCAATCAAACTATAAGTAATGATGGAAGTAAACACCGCAGAATAAATTAAAAAACGCTGCCTATGAAAATCGTAATTTTCTGTACTGAAGGTATTTGCAAATATAAATACTCTTCCATCAGAAGTAGGAATGTATTCAATGTCGTTGTTGATAGCATTTACTGAGGCATTATATTCATATAACATACCTAAGCCGGAAAGCAATGCTCCGCCAAAAATAAATGCAGCTTTTCCGTACCTTTTTTCTGTAATCGGTGTATAACCTGGAATTACTTTTGGAGTTTCTTCTTTTATTACTTTTACAATCACAGATTTGTTTTGAATCTCAAAAGATTCAAATTCCAAAATATCGACCGATTCCAAAGCTTTAGTTTCTGTCTCAATGGTGATTTTACCTCGTTCTAGAGTTTTGAAATTTCCAAAAATCTCTTTTCCAGCAAAGACCCATTTGCCTTTTACCCCAGGATCAATGTACCGTTCCATGGGAAATCCCGATTCAGAATTGACTCGAAGAGACGCTATTTTTTTTAAAGGGATGGTCTCAAGTTCGAGAGGGCTACTTTTTTTAGAAAAACTAGCATTTGTTTTCGTCAGTTTGGTGAGAATTAGATCACAATCTTCTACACCAAAAGTTTTATAATCGGCGCAGGCTGGAAGTCCATCATATCCTACATCGATTCCTAAAACCTCGGAATTTAAAAATTTATATCGTTTTCCTTGGTCCTGCCATTCCACATGGGACGCCGTTACGCTGACCACTTTACCGTTCAGTACTTCCCCTGATTTCAACCGAATCTTGTCCGCAGAAAGGGAAAAGAAAGCAAACACCATTAGCAAGAGAAGTACAATAGCTCTCAGAGAGCGAAGGAAGGATATGTGGATGCCTAAAACCAATGGGAAAATCTCAATTTTGTGATAGATTTCTATCACTTAATTATCGACAATACTAGTAATTGCCGTGAACAAAAGCAAAATCAAAACGACGAATTCCTTACGCTTTAAGATTGGACTCTTTTATTCCCTTCTTGCCTTACTAAATATCATCTTTTTTACGGTGATGATCTTCGAAAATCAATCGGATTTGCTACTTAAGAACTTTCAATTCCAGTCAGAAAACCTTGCCAATACAATTTTAGCCGATATTCAGTCCATTGGGCTCTCTGGGTCGCGAGATGATAGTTTTGAAGTTTTTCGAAAAACGTTAAAACTTTATGAAATCAACAAATTCTCGATCTTTGATCCTGATGGCAAAACCATACTTTCGGAACCAGAATCGGGGCCTGGTGTAAAAGAAATTACAGAGGCTGTTTTAAAAAAGACCAAAGAAGTCTCTTCCGATAAGGAAGGAAATTTATTCAAAGCAAGATACAGTTTGGATTTAAACGAATCAGATTTTACTGTCGATTTTTTGTTACCCATTCGTCTTTCTGATAACCGCGAAGTATTTTTATTCACTCATTTCAATATCTCTTCTATCCAAGACAGATTGAAACAACTCTACATCCAAGTGGGTTATGCAGTTCTTTGGGGAGTTGTTTTTCATATTATTTTCGCAATTTTAGTGTATCGTGCTATATTCAAACGAGTGGGATCCTTGGAAGTGGCATCAAAAGAAATGGCAACGGGCAATTTGCAATCTAGAGTAGATTGGGGATTTAAAAGTAATGATGAGTTGGATAGTTTGGGTAAGTCATTTAATTTAATGGCTGAAGAAATCCAAAACAAGGTAACAACCATTACTCGATTGAATGAAGAGATCAATCAAGAACTACAAATTGGGAAAGAAGTACAAGAATTATTTTTGCCTTCTGTAAAAAAATATAAAAAATTCAATATTGGAAAATTGTACCGTCCTATGCGCGAAGTATCAGGAGATTTATACCAATACTTCCAATTTCCCGAAAAAAATTATTATGGATTCTTTCTGGCAGATGCTTCTGGACATGGTGTATCTGCAGCACTTGTAACAGTAGTTATGGCTATGTCTTTACAGGCGATTATGAAAGAAAACCACTCAGCCATTCAGGCAATCAACCAATTGGGTGAAGTAATTGCAAACAGACTCCAGGCATCGTTTTTTGCAACTGGAGTCTTTGTTGTATTTGAAGAACCCGGAGTTGTTAAATTTGTAAATGCAGGTCACAATGCACCATTTATCATTCGACCTTCCACTAAAGAAATCACTTATGTAGATAGTTCTGGTCCACCACTTGGAATGGGTGATGATATTCAATACAATTTAGAATCATTTCCAGTTCTTCCCGGAGACAAAATCATTCTTTATACAGATGGTGTTGTCGAAACTCCAATCAAAGAAGGGGGACTGTTTGGTTTAGAACGATTCACTGAAGTAGTTTTAGAAAACATCCACTTATCTAATGCAGAGATAGTAGAAAAGGCTATGGCATTACTCGAAGAAAAACATGAGGAATATAAGGACGATGTCACAATGATTGTCCTTGATGTACCGGAATGAAAAAGTTTTTCTTTTTCTCTCTTTTCTTTATTCTATTTTTCTTTTTTGCTTTGGCCTCTCAGTCAATCGTAAGTGTAAAATTACAAGAACTACGATTTGGAATTTTAAGAGACCAACTGATGAATTATGAACTCTCTTCCCAAACATTACGTGAAAGATTGAAACAAATGTTTCTTTCGAAAGATGATTATATGTCGGAAGTAAAAGTAAACATTCTGGAATCAGGAATCATGAACTCTGAAACAGAAGGATTGGATTTAAAAATGAGTTGGCAAGACCGTTTTGGTCTTTATGTCATAAACTCAGTTCGGTTCCTCAATTTTAAACCTGCCTTGGAATTAGAAGAACAACAAAAAACAATCATTCGGTTGCAATTTGCCTTTTATATGGAAAGGACAAGAAAGTATCCAATCGCTTCCAAAAAATACCAAGAATTGGAAGATTCGATCACTTCCTCGCTTTCAGATGAAATGGCATTCACTCTCCTCCACCATGGGTATTGTTTGGTGATGATGGGAGAAAGAGAAAAGGCTTTTCTAAAACTCACTAAAGCAATCGATTTATTTCCAGGAACTCATTATGCTGAGAACGCAAGCCTTCTCATTAGCTTTTTAGAAGACGGTGAAAAAAAGAAGGAAGAATTAAAAAGCAAAAAAAAGTCACCGGAAGAATTGGCTTATTCTTTATTTCAAAGTGGCGATTATGAAGAAACATTAAAAACTTTGGAAAGTTTACCCAATTTAACCAAAGATCAATCTTATATCAAAGCACGTGCCATGGAAGAGTTGGGTAAAACTTCCAATGCAGTAAAAGAATATATTCAACTTGTTAAACAAAAACAAAACAAAGAAGTCGCGATACGTGCCAACAGACGTTTACTTCTCATTGGAAATTTTTATCAAGAAAACAAATCTCTTGTCGCATTCTCCAAAGAAGAAGCAAACAAACTCGGTGATTCCAAAGCCGCAGAAAACATCGAAGAAGGAAAAAGCCTGGTTTTAAAACCAGTCATCATCGAAAAAGTTCTGAAAGCTGAAACTACTTCCAATCTTTCCGAAGAAGATACAAAAGAACTCAACCAAATCAAAGAAAACATTCGCGAATCTCTTGAAGATTCCAAACTAGAAACGACCAAACTTGCTGCCGTAGTCTCAGAAGAAAAAATTCCCCTGGTGATAGAATCGAAAGAAGTCACTTCCCCGGTTCTAGAGAAATCTAATCCCTTGGTTGTGAAAAAAACAATACCGCAAGATCCTTTAAAACTAAAAGTAAAGTTAAGAGATGGAAGGGAAGTGGTCTGTGATGAGGTTAAAATTGAAGGAAATTTAGCAACATTACAATTGGGTTCCTTTGGACTCAACCTCCCGTATGATTTAGTGGTTTCAGTTCAAGTATCAGCCGAACGTGGGACAGCAGTAAAACTTCTGACAAGTTCTGGAGAAAAATCGGAATCGAATCGATGGATCCAAAATAGTTCTGGAGATTGGACTAAGCCGAAATCCAAAGAAGAGCCGGTGGTTAGGGGAGAAGTAAAGTCTTTCCGGCTCTAAGAGAGTGAAGTAAAGAGTAAGTCTTAGGGAAGTTCTGATTCCCCACCAAGAATGGTAAAAAATTTATCCAAACTGGAAAGTTTCAATATCACCATAACGTCTTGGCTAACATTGAGAAGGAAAAACTGTCCTTCTTCTGACTTGAGCTTCTTTTGAAGGTTCGCAAGTAAAGCAATTCCGGAAGAATCCAATAGTTTGATATTCACCATATCAATTGCTACTGACTCAGCCCCGTCATCTATGATTTTATGGAGTTCTTTTTTAAGTGCGGGTGCAGAATAAATATCGAGGGAACCCTCTAGAGTAACAACTGTATGATTTTTAACTTGTTTTGTTGTGAAATTCATTGAACTTCCTACTGGCACGTATACTATCTGTTTACTTGCCAAATTTGTAAAGAATTTTTGTGGAAACATGTTTCCTTTGTCTTCTAGCCATTTTGATTAGAAAAAACCCTAGGTTTGAAGCCTTTTTAAAACCAAAGTGATCGCTTGGTTGAAACCATCGAAACCACCCTTGTCATAATCGTTGAGTCCTTTGTAATCCAAATCACTCATGTCCAAGAGTAATTTCCGAAGTTCATGCTCTAAATATTCTTTTTTGATATAATTAGTTTCAAATGTTTTCGGATGCACTAGACTCTATCAGACGAGATTTACTAGTTTTTTCGAATCATTTTTAGGTTGAGATTTTAGGAAAAATACGAATTCTTAGTGGGAGAGATAGCCGGCTTCGGCAAATACAATGGGCATTCCAATCAGCGTTCTAATACTCGAAAACGATTCTAATAGTGTATTTGATCTTGTGCGAGAGATGAAGGCCAATGGTCTCAGTCCTCTTTACAAAGTGGTCGAAACATTCCAATCATGGGAGGCTACAGTCCACGAAGAGGATTGGGATGCTATTATCTGTAGCACAAGGGAACCTTTTCATTCAGAAATTCCCGTATACTTACAATACCTAAATGACAAAAAGATTGATATTCCAGTCATATTACTGAGTGACCCGGAAGATTTTTCGAAAAACCTAAGTTATATGAAATCTGGGGTAAATGATCTCATTGATCGGAAAAACCTCCTTCGATTAACAGAAGTTTTAGAAAGAGAAAGAAGGGAACTTGTCTATAGAAAAGAAAAAAACACTACAGAAACGTTTTTATACCAATCTTTAAAAGAAATCCAGCTCCAAAAGTTTGCTTTAGACCAAGCAAATATTGTTTCCATCACAGATGCCAACGGAATCATCACCTATGTCAATGAAGCATTTTCTAAAGCAACAGGTTATACTGTTTCTGAACTCATAGGTCAAAATCATAGAATCCTTAAGTCCGCAGACAAAACCAAAGAGGACTGGACAAAAATTTGGGAATCCATTCAGAAAGGAAAAGTATGGCGCGGTGAAATTAGAAATATTAAAAAAGACGGAAGTGATTACTGGGCTGACACAACTATAGTTCCCTTTACAGGACAAGATGGATCTGTATTTCAATACATTGCCATCCACCATGATATCACCGACAGAAAACTAGCAGAACAACAATTAACCCATGATGCTTTCTATGATAATCTCACAGGACTTCCAAACCGTGCTTTATTTCTTGCAAGAATAGAACAAAAAATCTTTGCTTATAACTCAAAAAATACAGGATATCCTATTTTATTTTGTATAAATATCGATAACTTCAAACGGATCAATCATTCCTTAGGTAATGAAGCTGGGGACCAAATATTGGTTATCTTTGCAGAAAGATTAAAACAGTTTTCTGATTCTGATGCCATCATCACAAGACTTGGTGCTGATAATTTTTCTATTTTACTCACTCATCTACTTGCAATTGATGAAGGTGTAAATTATGCATTACGTCTTTTGGAACGATTAGGGGATCCTATTCCTCTAGGTGGATACGAAATTTACTTAACAGCTTCCTGTGGGATTTCAGCCTTTGGACTTGGTGGTAAGGATGCTGACGTACTTTTGCGGAATGCAGAAATTGCTATGTTTCATGCAAAATCACAAAAGGTAGGAACAGTATCTGTATTCAACCAAGCCATGCAGGAAAAAATCCATTTCCAATTGGAAATTCAAAATGATTTAAAAAAAGCATTAAATCATAACGAAATTTTTGTTTATTACCAACCCATATTAGATATCAAAGAAAACAAAATTGGACATTGGGAAGCACTGGTTCGGTGGCGCCATCCGCAACGAGGAATGGTTTCTCCTGCTGAATTCATTCCTCTAGCTGAAGATTCAGGTTTGATTGTGCCAATCACACGGTTTGTTTTGGAACAAGCAGCCAATGTGATTGAGGAAGTACAAATCAAACAAGGTCTTCCCATTTCCATCGCAGTTAATTTAAGTCCTCAAGTTTTCTTTGACCAAAATATCTTTCATTGGATTGTAGACCTTCATAATCGCAGAGGGATTCCCTATACCTCCTTGCAAGTGGAAATTACAGAAAGTTTGGCGATGAAAAACCTCACAGAAACGGTACCGATTCTTTCGAATCTAATTGATATTGGTGTAAAGGTGGCTCTTGATGATTTTGGTACAGGGTTTTCTTCCCTTTCTTACTTAGAAAAATTGCCACTTTCGATTGTAAAAATTGATAAATCATTCTTAAGTAACGTAGAAGAAGGATCCAAAGAAAGTTTTCTATTAATTTCTATCATCAATATGGCACATGATCTTGGTTATTCGGTAGTGGCAGAAGGAGTAGAGGAAGTAGAACAACTGGAACTACTCAAATCTTACGAATGTGATAAAATCCAAGGGTATTGGTTGTCAAAACCAATTGCAAGCGAAGAAGTTATACCATTCATACACCAATTCTATTCAAAACAGGAAAAACAATGATTCGAATTTTTACTTTAGTTTTACTTGTCCCACTTCTCATTCATTGCAGTACTTCACCTACGGGTAGAAGACAAATCTTAATTGTAAAAGATGCAGAAATGAATGAAATGGGAACATTAGCATTTTCAGAAATGAAAACAAAAACCCCAATCGATACTAGCGCAGTTGCAAACTCTTATGTTAACTGTATTGTATCAGCTGAACTAGCTGTAACCTCAGATACTACAGGAGTAGAATCTTGGGAAGTAGTAGTATTTAAAGACAATACTCCCAATGCATTTGCACTTCCTGGTGGAAAAATTGGTGTCCATACTGGAATGTTTCCAATCGCAAAAAACAAAGACCAACTAGCAGCCGTCATTGGCCACGAAATAGGGCATGTAATTGCTCGTCATGGTAATGAACGTGTATCACAAAACCAACTTGCGGGTGGGTCTGTGAAATTATTAGAAAACCTAGGAAAACCCATGGTTGCCGGTGCACTGGGAATGGGTGCTAAATTTGGAATTTTACTACCATTTTCAAGAGAACATGAATCGGAAGCTGATTTGATTGGTTTAGAACTAATGGCGAAGTCAGGATTTGATCCGAGACAAAGTGTTGAACTTTGGAAAAATATGAGCGCACTTGGTGGTAATAAACCCAATGAGTTATTATCAACTCACCCTTCGGATGCCACTAGAATGAAACATTTAAATGCTGCGATGCCAAATGCTTTGGCTTTATGGGAGAAAGCAAAGGCAGAAGGAAAACGTCCCAACTGCCAATTGTAAGGTGGTCATTCGCAGAGAAGTTTTCTTCCTGCGATTTTACAATTCCTGGCCTTACCTTCATCGGTAAGGACTCCTATCCCTTCCTGACCATCGGAAGTAAAATCTCCTGAAACCGATTTTCCATCTTTGAAACTATAAGTTCCTTTTCCGTTGATTTGTCCGTTTTGAAATTCACCGACATATTTATCCCCGTTTTTAAAGTTATATTCGCCAGGTCCTTGTTTTTTATCTTCTAAATAAGTGCCGCTAAACTTCTCGCCATCAGAATAAACAAAACTTCCACTCCCTTCTCGAAGGTCATTTTTAAATGATCCTGTATACACATCGCCATTATCATATACATACTTGCCAATTCCATTGACACAGTTTCCTTCAATACATCCGAATTTTTTTCCGCCTTTTTCAGGGTCGTCTAAACTAACATTTCGTGAATTGGATTTTGAATCTTGGTTCGATGGGTCAGAAGCATCTTTTGTATCTTGCGAAGCGCAAGCAAGCAACATAGGCAAAAGTAAAACTCCACAAACCAAACTGCGAAAAGATAATTTCATACATCCCCCAAATCTGAACCCATCGTAGAGGATGATTTTTCAGAAATCAATTCAAAAAGTATTTTTGGATGTCCTGGAATCGGTCAGTTTCTGACTTAGAATCCACACTCTCCTTAGGACTTTCGATTTTTTTTGGTTTCACTTCTTCAACTAAATCACCTAAATTGGGCAAATCCACCAAGAAACGACTGATGGTTGTTAATCGATTTTTTTCAGAAAAAACAGGAGAGGTTAAATACAACCCCTGTTTTGCACGAGTGATTGCCACATAAAACAATCGCCTTTCTTCTTCCAAATCTTGGGTTGTTTTGATTCTAGAACTAGGCAAACTTCCTTCTACTACTTGCATAGTAAACACATACTTCCACTCCAAACCTTTTGCAGAATGAATGGTAGAAAGAGTTAAAAATTCATCTTCTTTGTTTACCGAACTGCTCTCTAATTTCTCTGTGGGATCAAGAGTTAAATTGGCTAAATAATCAGAAAGATTAGGAGAGGATTTAGTGAGAATTTTTAAAGAATCAAAATCCAGTTTTCTTTTTTCAAAATCATCATATTCCTGTTCTAAAATTGGTAAGTAGTGGGTGAGAACCGATTCCACAATTGACATACTGTTTGTTAAATGAGAAGATTGTGATTGAAAAATACTCATCAATTGTTGAAACGATAATTTTGCACCCTCGGGAATTCCCAAAAAAAATGTAGGTGACTCTTTGATTTCTATCCATTGAAAATTATGATTTTCTAAATTTCTATACAAAACCTGGGCATATTTTTTCCCGATGTTTTTTTCTAATAATAATATTCGATTCCATGAAAGTAAATCTTTAGGATTGTCAATGATGCGAAGGTAGGCAAGAAAATCTTTAACGTGCGCTAAATCCAAAAATCGTTTTCCACCGTACTTACGAAATGGAATTTGTTTAGCACTGAGTTTTACTTCCAATAAATTGGATATATAACCTGCACGAAAGAGAACAGCGATTTCTGACAATGGCGTGTTTTCTTCATATAATTCCAAGATTTTGTCAGAAATCCACTCGGCTTCCTCTTCTGATGATTCAAACTTTGTATGCTGCGGTTTATGAGAAGAAACTTGATTATGAGCGGTTAAATTCTTTTTATAATTTTCTTTGCTCTGGTCTAAAACAGCATTTGCTAAATCTAATACTGATTGGGTGCTTCGGTAATTCTCTGTTAGATGGATTATTTTCGTACTAGGAAATATTTTGGGAAAATCCAACATGTTATTCACATTGGCTCCGCGAAATCCATAAATACACTGAGCATCATCACCAACGACTAGTATATTTTGGTGTTTACTGGCGAGTAAACAAGCGATATGTGCCTGGATGCGGTTAGTATCTTGGTATTCATCTACCAAAATATATTTGTATTGTAATGCAATCCTTTCTCGAATTGATTCTTCTTCCATTAAAATCTTTCGTGTAAAATCTAATAAATCATCAAAATCGAGGGAATTATGTTTTAGTTTGAGTTCCGCAAACTTAGATTTCACTTCTTGAATTTCTTTGGTGAGGCCAAGAAAAATAGGATAATCCTTTTGCAGAACCTTTTCCAATGAAATCTGTAAGTTAAAACAGGAAGAAAAAATTTCTGACAAAGTTTCTTTTTTAGGAAATCTAACTTTGGATTGTTGGGAAACTACTTGGTCGCGAGCCATTCCCACAAGGCTTGTGGCATCGTCTTCATCCAAAATAGTAAAATTTGCATTGAGGGAAACAGCTAATGAATACTTACGAAGGAAGTGGTGGCAAAATGAATGAAATGTACCACCATGTACAGACATCATTCGTGAATCAAGTTTGGTGGTTGCACGATTTAACATCTCTTTGGCTGCTCTTCTGGTAAAGGTTAAAAGCAGAAGAGAACTTGGATCCAATCCATTCTGGACTAAAGAAGCCAATTTATTGACAAGAGTGTTCGTTTTCCCTGTACCGGCTCCTGCAACCACTAGGATGGGTCCTGGAGGGGATAAAATGACTGAATTTTGGGCCTCGTTTAAATCCTCATTCACAATACAGAGATTTGTTGTATGGATTCTGTTGACAAACTCTAATTATTGTATTTGATAGATGAAACCGGCTTTAAAGAATATGACAGCAGTTGTGGGAACAGATAAAGAAACAGACGTTAAGAGAATCCTCGTTGTAGAGGACGAAAGGATCATTGCTATCAATATTTGTTCCACTTTGAAACAATACGGGTACAATGCTACTTACGTTTCCGATGCAAATGATGCCATTGAACATATTGAAAACGAACATTTTGATTTAGTGTTAATGGATATTATGCTGAACGGTCCAATGGACGGGATTGAAATTGCAACGATCATAAAAAAAACCAAAGAAATTCCAGTGATCTATCTGACTGCATATTCTGATGAAGCAACCATCAACCGAGCAAAAGCTACAGAACCTTTTGGTTACTTAATCAAACCATTTAACAGTCGTGATTTGTACATTTCAGTTGAAATGGCGATTTATAAGTCACAAGTTCAAAAACACATTCGCAATGTAGAAAGTAGGCTTGCTGAAAATCAAAAATGGGAAACCATCGCTCTCGTTGCCTCGGGTATTTCACACGAAGTCAATAACCCGCTCACTTCGATTTTAAATTTGGCTGACCTTATAACATTAGAAGCCAAAAAAACAAGCAATCCTTCTTTGGGAGAAAAGGCTGCAAAAATCGCCGAAGAATCAGAAAGAATTGCGAAAATCATTAAAAACCTTGTCTCCTATTCTCAGTCCACATCTTCTCAATGGAACTATTCCAATTTGGGAAGCATCATAAATGATACTCGTTCCTTTCTTCACCAATATTTTTTAAAAGAAGGAATCCAATGTGAAGTTGAACTGGGGGATGTTCCTCTTGTTTATTGCCAACCACAAAAGATAAAACAAGTACTTCTTAATCTTATGCAGGATGCTAGAGTTCGAGTCAATACAAGAGAAGATACAATTGGTAGAAAAATGACGGTTGCATTGAAACAAGTAGAAGAAGGTGGATCCAGTCATATCCTCATTCAAATTAAAGACAATGGAGCAGAAGACCTGGTGAAGGGAATCTCACAAATGAACTCTCTTGAAGTGACTAAAACGATCATCACCGAACATAAAGGAAAAATGTACCGGGATGAAAATTCATCCTCTTGGTTTTTTACCTTACCTATCATTAAGCCCTTATAACAGTCGTTTAACGTTTTCCGGAGACTAAAGGTTTTGCCATTCGAGGTCTTTCTTCTAACAACTTCATAAACAGTTCGATACGACTGGAATGTAACATCCAATTGTCTTCCAAAAATAAACCACTCAAGAAGAAATTAAAGTCCTTATAATATAAAAACGAGGTTTGAGGGTTTTTTGTGAAATCAAGCAGGATGGCTAAAGCTAAGCGATTGGCACTTTCATCCGGGCCAAAACCTTCCATGGGAATTTGGATGGATGGCTCTGGAACCATAAAACAATGTTCCGTACTTCCTTCTCTGACTTTGAGATTGTACCGTAAAGTACCAGGAATACGCTCTCCAGAGTAGGTTTTTGCCATTCAAAACTCCCGGATGCCCAAGGATTGAGCCATTTGATTATGTCCATTACACGAATAGTTTCGCAACCTCTTTTTCCGATAAAATACGGGATTCGAGTCCGAAATTCTGCCTGGTTTTCCATTGATTTTTTCGACCGGTGTAAAACTCTCGTTCTATACTTTCAAAGCCCGCTGTGCAAAAATCCATTCGTTTTCTCATATTATTTTATGGTTTTCTCTTCGGAATGGAAATTCTGGCGCAGGATATCAACGGGTTAAAACTCCTATTTCCGGACCAAGCGGGAGCAACTAAAAATGCTCAAGATGAAGAAAGAAAACTAACCACAGCCCAAGTCCAACGAGGTCTCGTCCGAAAGTCAGTAGACTCCATGACTGATAGAGAAGTGGAAGACAACCTTCGTAATTTAGGACTAAGTCCAGCAGGAACCATCTATTCGAAAAGAGAAAGACTCAGAGAAGCTCTCGTTCCCGAAGAAGAACAGACGTTAACTCCTGAGTCCTTACTGAGTTCGCAATCCAAAAAAGGACCCCCCATCCAAATCCAAAATGCTGCCGAAGGTCAACTTTTGAATATTGATAAAACAAAAGGTGGAGTTCTTGTTCTTCGTGGAAAAGTTCGACTCAAAATACGGTCTGGAGAATTAGTCGCTGATTCTGTTTCCATAGATGCCAATCGCCAAGAAATTTATGCAGAAGGTGGAGTGGAATACAAAGATGGAAATGCAAAAGTAAATGGCGACCGGATGATCTATGATTTAAAGATCAATCAAGGTGTTGTTTATAATTCCAAACTCAGTATGTTTCCCTCGCACTTTATTGGCCAAAAACTCAAACGTTTAGATGAAAAACGTTATCTTTTGGAAATGGGATACTTTACCGCTTGTAATGCGGAACTACCTCACGAATCGTTTCAAGCTCGAAAAATATTTATACACGATGATAGGTCGGTAGTTGCTTATAGCGTTTCCTATAAAGTAGGTGGGACTTCCTTGTTTTGGATTCCTGTTCTATATAATTCCGAATCAGGAAACGGAGTCACAACACAATTCGGTAAAAACAATACCCAAGGTTGGTTTTGGCAAAACTCTTATCAATGGTCCGATTCTTATCCAAATAGTATCTTCCTTGCCAATGGATATAAATTCAGATTTGATGCTTATGAAAAAACGGGTCAAGCCGCCCAATTAGAGATGTGGAAAGTTTCTCCATTTTTGAATTACAATATCAATCTGGGTTATGCAAATTATAAAAACAATGCCATTACTCCTGTTTATGAAGATCGGTTTCGAAATTTAGGGGTTGGAAACGTAGCTGTAACGAATAATGTTGATCGCGGAGAGTTGTTTCCAAACACTGGGTTACCTTATCGCAATACAGGTGTTAATTACGATCCATGGTGGAAAACTGATCTCCGTTTAAATGCAAAATTTAATGATTTTTCTCGTGACTACACAAGAAACGTACAAATTCAATACGAAAATTATAGTAACCGACAATTTGATTATGAATTTGGGAACAGATACCAACCATCAAATTCATTACAATCTTTATATACATATAGAGATGTTCGGTTTGGTCTAATTCGTAACTTACTTAACTGGAACTTAAATTATACAGAGAACCGCGGTGATCTCAGCGTTGGGATTTCGATGAGTCGAACCCTTGTTTACCAAATCCAAGCAAACCAATACTTTGCAGCTCAAGATACTTTACCCGCCGTAACGATAAGGAATTCAAGTAACATAGGAACGATTCCTGGAACAACAAGTCCCATTTACTGGGACTTACTTTTCCAAACAAATATCAACCGTATCTATGGTGTTCCTCAACAAAGAACAAACCCAACAACTGGAGTTGTGGATCCAAGAAGTCAGTATCAAGATTTTGTTTTAAGATCACAAACCAATGTCATAGGAGAAACGGGAATACGTTCACCCATTGCAATGGGTGCTTATATGTCTTTTACTCCATCTGTTTATATGGGCGCAACAAAACAAACAGTAGAATTTCCTGGATCAGGGAATGACTTAAACAGTCCAGATCGAGATGTAAACAAAGCATACGCTACACTTTTGAAACAACAATCCTATCAGTATGTAAGACAATCTCATACAGTCAGATTGGGAATTCCTGAATTATTTTTATCCTCAACCTATCGACGTTTGGATGCGGACAAAGCGGAAGCAAAAGATCCAATTCTAGGAAATTTAAGACAACATGAAGCAGAGTTTGCATTAGAAAGTTATGCACTGAACGATTGGGATATTTCTGTTAGAACCGTCCGAGACCTACGACAATTTTCCTCAGCTTACAATCCTGGCCTTACCAATATGCAAAGATGGTATTATACAGTAGTGAGAGTAGGTGGTTTCTTTGACTTTGTGGATGGATTTACAACTCGGAGACCAAGTTTACTCGAAAGAAAACGTAATTTTTATTCAGGTGTTTTTATTAACAATGATTATGTACATCATACACCTCAAAATCGATCATTATCAAATAACTTAACAGTCTCCTATAAAATGGGTGGGTTCTCATGGCCCATCATCCGAGCTTTTCGAAGTTTGGAAGTTGGATCAACTTGGTATCATGTATATAAAGATAGTTACCTAGATAGTTACAGATTTTTCTTTAAAACAGATGTGAAAGTTACAAGATATTCTGGTGTAGAATTAGAACTTGATTCACGTGTCACTGAACCTTGGCGGCTCACAGCACTCGCCCAAGGTCAATTTTATGCAATGAATACAAGCCCCGAATTGTATACTTCCCAAACAGGAACCAATTATGACCAAACTACCATATGGGAAGACTTGGCTGCGGGAACTGGCGCACAAGGCCAAACAGAAAGACAGAAAACCGTTTTCAACATCAATCGGTTTATGATGACTTTAAAACTCGATTTACACAATTGGGAATACCGTTTAGGATATAGTATGAATTTACGAGCACTTCCTGGAGGATTGACTATGAACAACCAATTGACTTTTTATGACCAATCCGTCTATTTCTCTGTAAACTTAACCAATTTCAGTTTTGGAGATTCTGCATCTGCGCAAGCAACAAGAGTGCGATTGTATAGATTTCGAAAACGTCCCCTTGACGGAACCTCAACAGACTTAACGGACTAAACTTGAGTTAAAAATGTTAAAAGAAAGAAGCCAATCCTTCAAACTCCTATTCCTCGTAACAGATTTCTTTATAGCTCTAACGAGTTTTATATTTGCTTACGTCATCCGTTATTATCTTTTACCTGATTCCGCTTTTCAAATCCAAACCATTGATCCAGTAAATTATTTGATTTTGGGTGTTGTGCTCGGTTTTTCACAAGTCTTATCATTCCTTTCCATCGACTTGTACCATCCAAGAAGAGGATTGTCTTTTTCTGATGAATTATTTGCCATCATAACGGGAGTAATCCTCAATTTACTTGTGGTTCTTTCTCTTTTATTTTTCTTTCGAGGAGAAAGTTTTTCCCGATTGGTAATTGGCTATTTTGCTATTTGTACGGTTATCCTCACTTCGTTTTCCCATTTTATCTTACGTTCCTTTATGCAGTACTTACGTAGCAAAGGGTTTAATTTAAAGTCAGTTCTCATCATTGGAACAGGAAAATCAGCGATTAACTTTTCCGAAACCATCAAAAAACATTCTATCTATGGTTATATGGTTCAGGGATTTGTTGCAGGAAAAAAGAATCTTTCTACTAAAAAAATACAAACTGTCACGACGACACAAAAGTTAGAATCTTATGTGGAAAACAACAATATTGATTTAATTGTATATGCCTTGTCTCATGAAGAAGGTGATTCACTTAAAGAAGTCATTGATATTGCAGATTTTCATGGGATTGATTTAAAAGTTATTCCCAGTTATGAAGAAATTGTCACCGCAAAAGGAAGAGTTGAAGTTCTAGATGGAATTCCTATTATTTCGATTCGCAATATTCCTCTAAGACTCGGTTATAATTTAGTTTTAAAGCGAACTTTTGATATTTTGTTTTCCTTGTTTTTTATTTTGTTATTTAGTCCATTTTACTTACTCATTGCATTTCTGATTAAATTAACAAGTAAAGGTCCAATATTTTACAAACAAGAAAGAGTAGGATTAGACAATAAAGTTTTTGGAATGATCAAATTTCGATCTATGGTAGTCCAAGCAAAGGAAAAGTCTGATACATTATGGACAGTGAAAGATGACCCGCGAGTGACTGCAGTAGGTGCAGTTCTTCGAAAGTTATCTTTAGATGAAACTCCCCAATTTTTTAATGTATTGCTCGGTGATATGTCAGTTGTCGGGCCAAGACCAGAACGTCCCTTTTATGTAGAGAAATTTAGAAACGAACACCAACAATATATGAGACGCCATGCGGCAAAAGCAGGGATTACTGGTTGGGCACAAGTGCAAGGGTTTCGTGGTGACACTTCGATCGAAAAACGAATCGAGGCAGATATCTTTTATATTGAGAATTGGTCAGTCCTCCTCGATATCAAAATCATTTTACTCACTCCCTTGAAAGCAATTATAGATAGGAATGCATACTGAGGAAACATTATGGATGAAAAAGAATTAAAGAACATTGCCAACTTGGCAAAATTGAACATTGAGGATTCGGAAGTATCGTCTATGTTAAATGACTTTTCTCGGATTGTACAATATGTTGACGAAATCAAAAACCTAGACACAACCAGTGTAGGTGATGATGAAATTTATGAACAGATATTTTATGAACTGAGAAAGGACTTGGCTGAAAACGGCTTAAAGAGAGATGATTTAGCAAAAATTGCTCCCTCCTACGAAAATGGATACGTTGTAGTACCTAAGGTAATTGAAACATGAAAGATTTAATTTTTCTCACCTATTCCGAAATCAAAACCAAATTAAATGATGGGTCTTTAAAATCAACAGACTTAGTTTCTGCCTATATCAATCGAATTGAAGGAACCGATTCCAAAGTAAAAGCTTTTCTTGAATTGAACAAGGATCGAATTTTAAAACAAGCAGAGGAAAGTGACGGAAGAAGAAAGTCAGGAAAATTACTTTCTGAATTTGATGGAATTCCTATTGGAATCAAAGACAATATTTGTATTACAGGTGAGATCACATCCTGTTCTTCGAAAATTCTAGAAAACTTTCGTTCTCCTTATGACGCCACTGTCATCCAAAGACTAAAAGACAAAGGATTTGTTTTTTTCCCTCGTTTGAATATGGATGAGTTTGCAATGGGTTCCTCTACAGAAAATAGCGCCTACCAAACCACAAGAAATCCTTTTGATACAAACAGAATTCCAGGTGGGTCTAGCGGTGGTTCGGCGGCAGCAGTTGCCGCCTCCATGTTACCTGTTTCTCTTGGTTCCGACACAGGTGGTTCCATCCGCCAACCGGCAGCACTCTGTGGAATTTGGGGATTAAAACCAACCTACGGACGAGTCTCTCGTTACGGACTTGTAGCTTATGCTTCCAGTCTTGATCAAATTGGTCCATTTTCCAATGACTTACAAGGGATCTCCGACCTTTTAGAGATTATCTCTGGGCTCGATCATAAAGACCAAACTACTGCGAAAGTAAATCCATTTGAAGCCAATTCTATATCTTCCATCGATTGGAAAGGCAAACGAATTGGAGTCATGAAAGCAGAGGAATTTAATTTTTCACCCGATGTAAACAAACGTTATGCGGATATATTAAATGAATTAAAATCCAAAGGAGCAACACTAGTTCCACTCGATTTTTCATTGTTAAAGTATGCGATTCCCGTTTACTATTTGATTGCCACTGCAGAATGTTCTTCTAACTTAAGCCGCTTTGACGGAATCCGTTACGGACTACGAAAAGAAGGGGCTGGAAAATTGGAAGATTTGTATTCTGAATCTAGAACCGCAGGGTTTGGACCTGAAGTCAAACGTCGAATTCTATTGGGAACATTTTCCCTTAGTTCTGGTTATTATGATGCTTATTATGGCAAAGCACAAAAAGCAAGAGTTCTCATCCGAAAACAATATGCAGAATTTTTTAAATCGGTAGATATCATTTTCCAACCAACATCTCCTACAACAGCATTCAAAGTTGGTGAAAAAACAAAAGATCCAATTCAGATGTACCAAGCAGATATTTTGACAACATCTGTAAACTTAAGCGGAGTTCCTGCCATCAGTTGTCCGGCAGGACTTGATTCTTCTGGTCTTCCGATTGGTCTACAAATCACATCATCTCATTTTGATGAAACAAAACTACTAAGTTATGCAAAATCAGTTTCAGAATTAGAAATCTGCAAATTGGCACTTCCCACTGAGATCACCTAACATGGATGAACTAACCAAAAGAGTGATCCCTTGTTTAGATATCAAAGGGGGAAGGGTAGTCAAAGGAGTACAGTTTGTAAACTTAATTGATGCCGGTGATCCCGTATCTTGTGCGGTTGCCTATGAAGAAAACAAAGCAGATGAACTCTGCTTTTTAGATATCACAGCTTCTTCTGATAAACGAGATATCCTTTTGCATTTAGTAGAACAAGTGGCCAATCGACTCTTCATTCCTTTCACAGTGGGTGGAGGAATTCGCACCATTGAGGACGTAAAGGCAGTATTAAATAAAGGAGCTGATAAAGTTTCAATCAATACCAGTGCTTTCCAAAATCCCAAACTACTCAAAGATTCTAGTGAAATTTACGGTTCCCAGTGCATCGTTTGCGCAATCGATGTCAAATTTCATCCAGAACGAAAACGATACGAAGTTTACTTAAATGGTGGACGATTAGAAACAGGAAGAGAGGCACTTGATTGGGGAAGGGAAGCTTTTGAAATGGGAGCAGGTGAAATCCTTCTCACTTCAATGGACAAAGATGGAACCAAAGATGGATTTGATATAACACTAATGAAATCTTTCACGTCCAATCTTTCCATTCCTATCATTGCTTCTGGTGGTGCAGGTAATCCTGAACATATGGCTGAAGTGATTCTACGCGGTGGTGCTGATGCAGTTCTTGCTGCCTCAATTTTTCACTTTGGAGAATTTTCTATTCAAGAAACTAAACAAACAATGAAAGAGATGGGAATCAAAGTGAGACTATGATTGCTTTTCATTTTCTAGATTTTTTATTTTTTATTTTTCCATTTATTGTCATTATCCTCATCCTACATCGCTTTCGTTCCAAACAAAAATCCACAAAAGAATACTTCCAAGCAGAAGGTAGTTTGTCTTGGTTTGTGGCAGGAACCGCTATGGTGGCAACCACGTTCGCTGCGGATACTCCTCTTGCTGTAACAGAGATCATCCGAGGACAAGGAATAGCTGGGAATTGGATTTGGTGGTATATGTCTGTCGGTGGATTTGTTACCGTATTTTTCTTTTCAAAACTTTGGAAAAGATCTGGTGCCACGACCGATTTGGAGTTAATCCAACTACGTTATAGTGGCAAGGAAGCAAATTTTTTAAGAGGATTTAAAGCCGTTGTCATTGGCTTTTTACTGAACCTAGTCATCCTTGGTTGGGTCAATCTAGCAATGTTAAAAATCATTCCTGTTTTTTTTCCACTATGGACCTCATCTCATATTCTCATTTATTTACTGTTATTTGGTGTTTTCTATACATCCATTGCTGGTCTTAAAGGTATATCCTATATTGATGTTTTCCAATTCTTTTTAGCTTGGATGGGTTGTATTCTGTTTGCCTATTTTGCAATCAACTTACCAGCAATTGGTGGTCTCGAAGGTCTCAAATCCAAACTAGATGGCAGTAAAATTTTATTTTTTCCCAATGGAACTTCTGGTACCCTTCCTTGGGATCATTTTATAATTCTTCTAACTGTCCTTTGGTGGTCCAGTTGGTATCCTGGTTCCGAACCTGGGGGAGGTGGATACATTGCCCAACGCATTCTTGCGACCAAAAACGAAGATGCTGCGCTGAAAGGCTCCCTATGGTTTGTCATTGCCCATTATTTTGTTCGTCCATGGCCATGGATTCTTGTGGCACTGGTATCTCTTTTCCTTTATCCAAACCTTTCGGAAGTAGAAAGTGGAAAGGGCTTTCTTATGGTACTACAAGAAGGAATGCCGAACGGAATGTTGGGGCTTATGCTTAGTGCTTTCCTTGCTGCTTACCTTTCTACATTAGCTACACATTTAAACTGGGGAGCCTCTTATTTAGTCAATGACCTTTGGAAACCTATGATTGAAAAGGGAAGGACCGATTCTTACTATTTAAAAGTATCTTATGGAATTCAAATTCTAACAGCTATTAGCTCTTACTTTCTAGCAGTCTATGGGATGGAGACCATCAAAGGGGCATGGGTATTTTTACTTGAGGCATCTTCTGGTATAGGTTTTATCTTAATTGCTCGATGGTTTTTTTGGCGGATCTCGGCTTGGACAGAAATTTTAGCATTGATCCTATCTCCAATTTTGTATTTACTATTTTCGGTTTACCTGAAGGTAGAATTCCCTTATTCCATTCTATACACATCAATCACTGCAAGTGTATTATTGATTTTATCTACATATATAGTACCGATTACGGATCGAAAAGTTTTAATCCAGTTCTATGAGACTACCAAGCCGCCTTTTTTCTTTTGGAAGGGTCTTTTTCAAGAGGAGCCAAACCGAACCCAAACTATTTACCATAATCGATTAGGTATTTCTTTACTAGGAACTCTATCCGGTCTTTGTTTTGTATTTGGTGGTTTGTATACAGTCCAATGTATTCTTTGGAAGGAAGGGTTTTTATTTATAGGAATTCCCGTTTTTCTATTAGGGCTCGTTGGATTGTATTTATCGATCAAGTCCTTACAAGAACGATCCAACCATTAAACCAAAAAATTTTAATAAGGTGAATTGCGAATTTCCGTAATCACTTGCGTAAATAGATTCAAACTTTTGGCGTTGTCTGGATTTGTAGTTTGGAAAGCCATCATGGAATGATCACAATCCGCTATATCAATTTGTTTATATGATAAATTTCCAAGCCTTGCGCTATTGCGAGGAACAATGCCATCTGACTGAGTAAATCCAGCATTAGTTAAAATATTACAACCGGTGTTATAGTAAAATGTCTCACCGACTGTACAATTTGACATAACGCCTGCAAAACTAATAAATTTTCCATTTAAGTTAAAGTTTAGATAAGATTGATTCAATACATCTAAAACTAAGTTTTCTGCCCCAGAAATTACAGTTTGTCCAGAACCCTGATTGGTATAACCCAACTCAGATCCCCCTTGGGTTCCAACAAGATAACTACCTAAATCATTTAAAAATGGATTACTTCCGATAAAACTAGGAGTAGCAAAAGGAGATCCAAATTGTGGACTTGCCAAAGTCACTACCAACTTTACAAAAGGAAGAGATCCTGTTTCTGAAGCCAGGGCCACTCTAGTGACAAGCCCACCCATAGAATGTGCAACAATATACACTTGGTCAGAATCGGTAAAATTAGAACGAAGTGTTCCGTAAAATTGTCTACCATTCACTAAAATACTATTGGATGTGCGGTAAGTATATAAATAGAGATCAAACTCAGCATTTGCCGAAGCTCTTCCTTCTTGAAAATGAACCATTCCATTAGAAAAAGTATTTTTTATGTTTTGAATTTTTTTCTCATCATTTGTGATCGGATCGGAATCTCTCTCTGCTGGGTTCCATCCATGAATAAAAACTATTTTCTTTTTAGATGATTTTGGAAAAAACTCAGATGTAACAAATTGAGAATCAGATAGGCTTCTAGAAAAACCGGGATAAAAACCATATAGTTTTTGGTTAGGATTTGGAAGTAATCCAAATAACGAAAGTAACAACGCCTCATCGTTTTTTTTGTCTTCGGATACAAATTCTTTTCTATAAAAATCGTAAATACAAGATTGGAATGCAACAATTCCAATCAAAATAGAGAAAATAAAAGATACGAACTTTCGCCTAACGCGAAACATTTTGAATCCGATCCAACGTGATTCCACAAGCAACAACCACATTAAGTGAAGTCACTGAACCAAAAAGCGGGATCCGAGCCACATAATCTGCTTCTTCTAACAGTAGACGTTTCACTCCTTCCCCTTCATTCCCCATAATCACAGCCATCTGCGTTGCCTCTGGTAAAGTTTCCCAAATGTTTTCTTCTCCTTCTTCGTCAGTTGCTAGAATCCAGTATTCATTTTTTTTGAGGTATTCCATCCCATGCATCAGGTTTGCCACTCGGTAAATTTGCAAATGATGTACCGCTCCTGCAGATACTTTTTCCACAACAGGAGTGATTGGTGACGTATCACGATCAGACATTAATACGTGTTTTACGCCCATACATTCAGCCGTTCTTAGTATATTTCCAAGATTTCCTGGATCTTGAATCCGGTCTAATATCAAAATTGGTCCTTCACCCACCTTGACATTCTGTTTGAACTGTTCAAATCCGAGTGACAAAAACGATTTTTGTTTGGTGCGTATGATCACATAACCTTGGTGATTTTTATCAGAAGCGATTCGGTCTAGTTCCCGAGTGGAAACAGTTGTAAATTTGATAGAGTTTGGGATGTACTGACGTATCCTTTGTTTTTCTTCATTTCCAAGGGAATCCTTTATAATCACTTCCCGGATGGTTTTGATACCACGTTCGGGAGCGACTTGGTCCAAAGACTCTAAAAATTCAAAAAAATTGCGTTTCCCAAAAAGTATTTCTACTGGGCTTTTTTCCATGTGGTTATTCCTTCTTTTGTATCAGCGAGAAGGATTCCTTTTTCTTCCAACTCTTTACGAATTTTGTCGGCGCTTAAGAAATCTTTGTTTTGTTTGGCGGTTTTTCTTTTTTCGATTTGTTCCAAAATCCAATCTTCTGAAATTCCAACTAAAGATTGAATTTGTTTTTTAAATTGAAACACAGCAAAGAGTTCATTGATTTTATAAAAAAGCTGAATGGACTCTAACAAAAAACTATCTTCTGCTTCATTTCCCTTTGTGTCTAGATACTGGTTCACAATACGAACTAGTTCAAAAACAGTTGCAAGAGCTTTCGGAACATTCAAATCATCCGCAAGTGAATAAATAAAATCCAAGTCCAAATTCTGTAATTCAGGAATTGTAAAATTCCCCATTTCAACACCTTTCGGAACCTTGTCCCACAATTGACCAGCTTCTAAAACACGATAAATTGTATTTTGAATCCGATCCATTGCAACTTTTGATTCTTCCAGTTTATTTAAAGAAAAATTCAACTTACTTCTGTAATGTGAAGAAATTAAATGATAACGAATGGAATTCGGATCATAACCCTTTTCTAAAATATCTCGTAAGGTATAAAAATTTCCCTTACTTTTCGACATCTTTTCCCCATCAACTAACAGATGTTCACAATGAAGCCAGGTTCCTACAAACTCTTCATTGGGATAGGCTCCCATACTTTGCGCTGCTTCATTTTCATGATGGGGAAATAAAAGGTCAATCCCACCGGTATGGATATCCACTCCAGATCCGTATACTTTTCGAATCATAGCAGAACATTCTAAATGCCAACCTGGCCGTCCTGTTCCAATTCTAGTATGCCAACATTTTTCCTGTTCTGTCTTTTGATTTTTCCAAAGGACAAAGTCTCTTACATCATCTTTTGTATATTCATCGGCATCATATCTCGCACCGGATTTCATTCCCGAAACATCAATTTTCGAAAGTTCCCCATACCGACTAAATTTTTGAATCGAAAAGTATAAATTTCCATCTTTTTCATACACGAGGCCATTGGTCTTTAGTTTTTCCACAAGACCTACCATATCCTCAATCGATTCCGTTGCCTTCGGATAATGTTCTAACTTTTGAACATGTAATGATTCCAAATCTTTAAAAAAAGCTTCGGTCCAAGGTTTCGTAAATTCTTCAATACTCACTTTTTGTTTGATCGATTCATTGATAATTTTATCATCAATATCAGTGATATTCATCGATTGGTTTAGCTTGTAGCCACCTAACAATAGAGCACGGCGAAGGACATCCACAAATAAAAATGATCGGATGTTCCCAATGTGTGCAAAATTATAAACGGTGGGTCCACAAGAATAGATCGTAACGTTGGAATTATCCTTTGGTAAAAAAGTTTCTTTTTTCCCAGACTTAGAATTTTGAAAAACGAAAGGAATAGGAGTCATAGGGCAAAGATTTCTTTTACAAATTCTAAATTTGCTTGGGGTTGTTTGTCTTTTCCCGCTTCATTTCCTTCGGTTGGATATAACTGCATTCGTTTGTCACAATTCATATGATTAAACAAGGCAAAGGTGGATTTAGGATGAGAGATTACATCTTCCATTCCACAGGAAACAAGGGCTGGAATTTTAATTTTTTTTGCAAAGTTCAATGCATCAAAATAAGATAATTCTTTTTTATAATCAATTTTCTTAGTAGCTCTCTTTTCTAAAAAGGGTGTCAGTTCTCGAACCCAAGGATTTCCTTTTAAAGAAATTTGATCTTTATCTATATAACAAAAAGATGGAGTTTCTAAAATCAATCCTTTGATCCGATCAGAGTAAGCCGCGCCAAACACGGAAAGTGCTGAACCAATTGACTTTCCATGTAAAATAATTTGGTCTCCATCAATTCCATCGGTTAATCGTAAAAACTCAATGGTTCGAATCACATCCAAATAAAGTTTACGCATATAGAACTCTTCCTTTTGGTCAAGTCCATGTGCAAAATAATTCGGAGTCCAACCGATAGGAGCTTTTCCTGTCGTAGGATCTATCGGTGCATGGATCATTTCTTCCCCATGTCCCCTTAAGGTGATATGAAGTTGGGCGACTCCTAAATCAGAATATCCTTTTTGAATTTCTTCTGGAATGGCCAAATAGTCATGGAAATAAACAACCACTGGCCTGTTTCCTCTTTTTCTAGGAATCGCCAATTTTCCATGTAACACATGATTGTCGATGCTTTGAAAACTCACATCATTGAGAGATTCCCAAATAAAGGATCCTTTCAAAACGGTTTTATAAGTTGCCTTGATTGGAATTTTTTTTAACTCTGCGATCCCATCCTTCCAAAAACTATCCAAATCCGTAGGAGGATCTAGTTTTGGTACGGTTTGGAAACATTCATCAAAACTAACGGTTTGAGGCATGGGAATCCAACTTAGGAGAAAATTGATTTAAAAAACTATACATTGTTTGCAGTAAAAGTACAGAAATTGTCATAGGGCCAACACCTCCAGGAACGGGAGTGTAGTAGGATGATTTGTCTTTTGCTTTCGAAATTTCAATATCTCCCACATTACCAACGTTATAACCAGCATCTAAAAGGACCGCTCCTTCTTTGATCCAATCGGCTTGAATGAATTCAGGTTTTCCCACAGCCCCAACCACAATGTCGGCTTGTTTTATAAGCTCTGGGAGGTTTTTGGTTTTTGAATGGCAAAGAGTCACAGTGGCATTTAGGTTTGTGAGCATAATTGCCATTGGTTTACCAAGGATAGGAGACCTTCCAACTACTACTGCATGTTTTCCTGAAACATCGATTCCATATTCCTGAAGAAGGAGAACCATACCGTACGGAGTGCACGGATAGTATGCTTCGCTATTCATTGATAACTTCCCAAAGGAGATGGTTGTGACACCATCCACATCCTTTTCCAAGGCAATTTCATCAAAACACAACCGTTCATCAATTTGGTGGGGAACTGGATGTTGCAAAAGAATTCCGTTTACGGAACTGTCGGAATTCAATTTTCTAATTTCGGCTAATAACTCTTCGGTGGTTGTCTCTTCTTTCAGGCGCACGTAACGTGAACCCATTCCCACTTTTTCACATGCCTTTACCTTCATATTTACATAGGTTTCGGAAGCGGGATTATTACCGACAAGGATAGTGGCAAGAGTAGGAATTCCCTTACCCTCGGATTTAGCTTTCGCTAATGTTTCTGCGATTCGATTTCGAATTTTTTCGGAAATCGCTTTACCGTCTAATAGGATGCTAGATTTCATTCTGTAAGTTCAAAATTTCAGAGAAAATTGAACTGGCAAACAGAAAAAACCATCCATGACTCCAAGTTTAGATCCATCACAATCCAATTCTCCTCATCCCACTTCTACACATAGTTTTCAAGGTTGGGTCCAAGGCCTCCGAGGAAACAACCATGTCCAGTTCCTGCAACTTCGTACCGATGGACAAATTTACCAAGTCGTAGCAGAAAAAGAATTTTTAGGGGAGGAGATCTTTAAACAGGTCAAAACCTTACCGCAGGAAACTTCCCTAATCGTTTCGGGAGTTTTACAAGAAAATGCAAAGGCGCCAGGTGGACAGGAATTATTTCTCCATTCACTCTCCATCGTAGGGGAATCGAATCAGTATCCCATCACTCCGAAAGAACATGGACCTGATTTTTTGCACAACCATAGACATTTATGGTTACGATCCAAACGCCAACTCGCCATCCAGAGAGTTCGCTCCGAATTGTCCTTTGCCATCCGTGAATTCTTTCGAAATGATGGATACACCCTTATCGATACTCCCATTCTGACAGGCTCAATCGGGGAATCAGCAGGCACCTTATTTTCCACAGAATACTTTGACTTAGGGCAAGCCTATCTAGCCCAAACGGGACAACTGTATTTGGAAACAGCTGCCTTCGCTCATTCCAAGGTCTATTGTTTTGGTCCTACATTTCGTGCGGAAAAAAGTAAAACGAGAAGGCACTTAACCGAATTTTGGATGTTGGAAGCAGAAACCGCCTTTCTTGGCCAAGAAGGAAATTTAGACTTACAAGAACGATTTGTAAAGACAGTCCTTCGCACCACCATCGAACGTACCCTAGATGACCTAAAGGCTTTGGACAGGGATCCAGCACCACTATTAGAACAACTATCTAAACCTTTCCCACGAGTCGATTACGGAGAAGCGATTCAAATCCTACAAACTGCAGGAGAAGAAATCACTTGGGGAGAAGACATCAATTCCGACAGAGAACAAATCCTCACCACACATTTTGGAACAGCCATTTTCATTCAAAATTTTCCTAGGGCCATCAAAGCCTTCTATATGAAACAAAATCCAGAGAATGCCAATACCGTTCTTTCAGCAGACCTAATTGCTCCGGATGGAATTGGGGAAATTATTGGCGGCTCGGAAAGGGAAGAATCCTATGAAAAAATTGTCGAACGATTGAAAGAAGAAGGCCTTCCTCCAGAGGACTATTCTTGGTATTTGGACCTTCGTAAATATGGTTCGGTTCCGCATGCTGGGTTTGGTATGGGTCTCGAACGAGTGATTGCTTGGATTTGTGGTTTGTCCCATATTCGGGAGTGCATTCCTTTTCCTCGGATGATTTACAGGCTCAGTCCTTAATTTTTCTTAGGGGAAATTTTGCTCTAAGGCCGATCTTTTTAGGGAAAGAGAGGTACCTTATGGCACAACAAGCAACCCAAGTTTTAAACACATCCGTCGAACAAGAAGCTTGGGATCTATATGAGGTAGGATCAAACGAAGACGTCGTGGTCCTTGCCAAACGCCATCCCGAGAACTTTTATATCCAACATCTTGGTTATTTAGCATTGTATGAACTTACGGGAAGAGCGACGATCTCGGCACCAAAAGGCATTTCAAGCCTTGCACCATTAGTAGATGCAATTCAAAACTATGAGATTGGAAAAACATCGGATGCTTGCAATAGCCTAAACCTATATTTTAAGACCCAAACCAATCCTCTCTGTTTTTCCATCATTCAAACTGCGATCAAAATCTATTTTCGCGCAGAAGCCTACGAAGATGCAAAATCCATTATCACACGTTTTAAAAAACAATGGAATGATAACTCTTTTGTCAAAGAAGAACTGATTTGTATCTATTACCTAAAACGTTATGATGAAGTGATCAAAGTATTCCGTGACAATATGAAATTGTTAAATGATTCCGATATTCATAAACTTGTGGGTATGGCACTTCTCTTTTTGGATCGTCATAAAGAGGCCAATTTGATTTTCGAAAATATTCCGAACAAATTGAATCTTCCAAGTTTTGAAGAAAAAAGAAAGATGTATGATTCAGTTTACAAAAAGATTTCTGAACTAGAAGCTAAATCAAACTCTCTAAACCACAAAGATTTAGAGGATATGGGTTTTGCTTATCTATTTCATGGTGATTATTCTAAAGCAGAAAAGATGTTTTTATCTCTTACCGAGAAACTAAAATCAAAACTCTGCAGCGTGTAAGATTCTTTCTAGTTTCGGGGTGGCTAAGAAGTTTAGCTGCCTCGTCTGTAGGAATGACAAGATCGGTTTGGTTTTTCCCCGCAGTTCCTAATGCCAAAACAAAGTAAGGATTTTTTCCAACTTTAGCTTCCGTTCCCTTTCCTGTTTGGTCTTCTCTGTATACGATATAACCTGTTTCCATCGCATACGCTTCTTTTACATAGAGGGGAGAATAAATATCAAGTCCACGATCGGTTTGTATTTTTGGAAATAAGGCTCGTTTTACATTGAGATGGCGGGCATCCACAACTAGGCCCGAAAACTCCACCGGCACCACTTCTTCACTAAACTCAGGGACAGACTCAATACCATATTCTACTGGAAGGTGAGCCAAAATTCCTTCTTTTCCTTTGATATGTAAACTTGCCTTTGCTTCCAAAACATTTTTCACAAATTGAAAATCATACTCTTCTTTTTCTGATCCAATGTAAGAATTTAAACGTAACCTTGCTTGTTGGTTCACTTGGGTGTATTCATACACAGTATAATCTGCGTTAAATAGTATGGATTCTAACCTTTGGCTAAGACGCACTCGTAGTTTTTCACGGGCTTTTTTCCGTGCCATGGAATGAGCTTTGCCCTGGCTTGTGGCAGTATTTTTTCCCGAAAACTCGGGATCTTCTTCATCAAAAACAATTTTGGGTATGGTCTCTTTTACAGAAGAAGAAATGAATAGGTCTGTCCAGTTGACAACGGATGCATAAATATCCTTATCTTCAATGGGTTTTGACCCAAGAGAAACGGAGAGTAACAAAATAAGGAGAAGGTAAATTCGTTTCATATTTAAGATTTCGGCAAAAGATTGAATTTTCTTTCCAATTCGTTAAATTCCGTTATGAGGGGAACTCCTTTTGGAAGACTTTGCAAGACGTTTTTTCCATAAGACTTTGTGTGTACCCTTGGATCCAAGATACTCACCATCCCTGTATCGGATTGCGATCGGATAAGACGCCCAAACCCTTGTCTCAGTAACAAACATGTTTTAGGAACCTGCATTTCCCAAAAGGGACTTTTCCCCTTTCTTTCCATATCTTCCATCTTAGCTTGCAATACAGGCTCAGTAGGAACTTGGAAGGGAAGTTTGGTGACAATCACATTTCTCAGTTTGTCACCTTTAATGTCTACACCCTGCCAAAAACTTGAAACTCCAAATAGGACACTTTTTTCATTGGCAAGAAACTCTCGTTTGGCGGCGATTGGCCCCATTTCTGTTTGCGAAAAAATAGGAAAGGGAACTTGATTTTTGAGTTCTTCATATAACTCAGAAAGAAGTTTATTGGAAGTAAATAGAACAAATGCATCCCCTTCCGATAGTTTCAGTAACCTTGTGATCCAATAAGACAAATCCGTTTTATTTCGTTTGGGATCCTGAACTGGGTCTGCTACTTGTTTGGGAACAAATAAAAGCGAATGAGTGTTATACGAAAAAGGAGAAGCCAAGGTTTTGGTTTTCACTTCGGTTGTTCCAACTTCTTTTAAAAAATACTGAAAATTTCCAGCTGTTGGGGAAAGGGTAGCCGAAGTCATTACCACAGAGTCCATATTCGGAAATAGAGTGTTCGCAAGTATCTCGTCTGTATTTTTTGGTTGGGAGAATAAATAATAAAAGGGATCTTTTGAAGACTGGGGAGGAGGTTCAATCCAAAATACCAAATTGGGATTGGTTTTCAATCGGAAGTCATTTAAAAAAGAAGAGGCTTTCTTTAAGTTCCCAGAAACCATCTCAAGACCCAAAGCCATTTCCTTCTCTTCCATATCCTCACTATCTTTTTTATATTTAGTAAGCAGGCTTTCTAATTGAGAAGCTAGGTCGGCTAAAGTATCTTCTAAGGCTCCATTATCTAATTTAAGTCTTTCGGTATGGCGAGTCGAAAACTGATTGAATTGTAAGGGAATGGCGGAAAGTAACATCCGAAAAAGATCATTCGCATAACCAATAGAAGCCTCTACAGACTTCATAATTTTTTCACTGTTTTTCAGCTTTAATACAAGGCCTGTTCTTTTTTCTGGAAAATAGAGATAGTGGAGTAGGTTCATTAGAAGTTCATAACGAATTTCTGAACCAAAAGCCCGACCCACAATCTCAGGAAAAGCATGAGCTTCATCGATCACAAGTTGGGAAAATGGAGGAAGGATTTTAAAATCACCAGCAAGGTGGCTTGCCAGTAAATGGTGATTCACAATCAGGATATTCGCTTTTTTCCATTTTTCTTTTTCTAAAAAATAATACGAAGAACTAAAGTTGGGGCAATTTCTCCCCAAACAGTTGTCAGACTCTCTAGATACCGAGTTCCAAAAGGAATTGGATAAAAAACCATCATATTCCGCGCGAATTCCCGCAGTGGTTTGTTTCTCCCAGTTCACAAAGTATTGGAGAGTAGATTCCATTTCGGGTCCAAAATCTCCCCGTTCCATCACTCGATTGTATTTACGTTTACAAAGATAGTTACTAGCACCAAGAGCAACCATCGCATTCACAGAGACACCTAAGGCTTCTGAAACAAGAGGGATATCTTTATAGAGTAGTTGGTCTTGTAATGATTTAGTCTCAGTGGATACAACCACCGTACAATCATTTTCTATTGAGAATAGGGCACTCGGGATCAAATAAGCTAAAGACTTCCCGACTCCTGTCCCAGCTTCAATCACCCAATTAGAGCCGGTATTAAAAGCAGACTCAATGGAAGTTGCCATTTCCATTTGTTCTTTTCTAACTTCATAATCCTTCCAAAGTTTTGGAAGTTTGTTTGTAAAAACGGATTGTACGTCCAAACGTTAATGCCTATTACGAAACAGAAGAACAACACAAACTAATGTCAGACTGATCACAGAAACAAGTGACACAGTCATGATGAGGATCCCTTGCCAATTGAGTTCTCCGGATGGAATCATAGAATCACTTTTTCCTTTTTCACTTCTAGTGCTTTCGAAACTAAAAGATAAATAAATCCGTAGATCAAAAATAGTCCTATTACCACTGATCTTGCCACTACTGCTTTTGTTTTGGCATCTTCTACATTTTCGCCTTTATTTTCAGCAAGAAGTCCCATCACCTCAGGATTCATTTTATCCAAATATTCAGGTAGGTTCATATAACAAAAAGAAACGAAGATAAACAGCAAAAACCATGGAGTAATGTATTTTAATACAAAACGAATCGATTTGGGAAAAGGGATTAGACTTCCTTGATTTGCATCTTCCACACCCTTATCCACTCCAATTTTAAAAACAAAAATAAAGATTTGGATGGAAGCCAAAATATAAATCATAATGGTTCCAATATAGAAGTCAGCAATGTCCAAGGCAGCAAAGTCTTTGTTAAAATAAATAATAGGAAGACACAAAAAGAAGGTAAACAGAAACAAAAGTAATGAAGACTTGCGGCGACTCACATGGAATCCTTCCTCTAAAAATAAAATCCCAGGCTGTAACATAGTTACGGAAGAGGTAATCGCAGCAAGGAATAGAACAAGAAACCACAATCCACCAAAAAAACTCCCTCCAGGCATCATTCCAAAAACAGACGGAAGTGCAATAAAACCCATCCCAAAAGTGCCAAAAGAAGTAGCTTGCATTCCTAAAAACAAAAAGGCAACAGGGATGGTAATCATACCACCAAACACCACTTCTGCGAATTCGTTCAAGGAAGCAGAGGATAGACTAGAGAGTACCACGTCGTCTTTTTTCTTCAAAAAACTAGAGAACACAAGAGCGATCCCAAATCCCGTTGATAAAGAAAAGAAAATTTGACCTGCGGCACTGATCCATACTTTAGGTTGGGTAAGTTTTGACCAGTCTGGGTTCCACATAACCGCAAGACCAGACTCAATTCCTGGAATCGTAAGTACTCGAATGAGGATGATGGTTGCGCAAATGCCCATAAGTGGCATTGCAATTTTTGCGAAAGCTTCGAGTCCTTTGGAAAGACCACGGTATACAAGAAAAAAATTAAACAAAACACAAAGGAGAAAGAAAACGATAATGGGAGATTGAAAACTGGATCCGTTGGCATCGGCTCCAGTAAGTTGTAAAAAAAATGTAGAGGACTGTTTTGTCATCTCGTCTTGGGTAGAGCCATTCAGAGACATTTGTCCTGTAAGAAAGTAATACGCATAAGCCAAACACCAAGATTCTATAAATACATAGTACACATAGATCATCACAGGAATCATCACACCGATCGTACCTGAAAGTTTCAGTGGAAACCCTTTCAAATACTCTCGAAAAATAAAAGGAGTACTGTGCCCGTGTTTGCCACCCATACGACCCATGGTCCATTCTGCTAAACAGACAGGAATTCCGAGAATCAGGAAGCTAATGATGTAGGGTACCATAAAGGCACCACCACCATTTTGTGCCGCTTGTCCTGGAAATCGTAAAAAATTCCCAAGCCCAATCGCACCACTCGCAACGGCTAATATCAAACCTATACGACTGGCCCAGCCATCGTGGTGTTCCACTTGTCTCTCTTTCATCAGGGACTATTGAATGCAGTAGGAATTATGTGACAAAATCTTTTTGTCTAGAGATAAGAAAAAGCAAGGCTTGGTAGCCTTGCTTTGGTATTTTTCAAATTAGCCGAGAAATAGCTCGTTTTTTTCCATTTTTAGAACTTTGGAGACCAGATTCTTAAAATCTTCCGGTGGTTCCAAAAGTCCAAGTTCCACTTTTGACAGAAATGGAGTAGAAACCTTCAATTTCTTTGCGAAATCGTATTGTTTGATTCCTAATTCGCGTCTGACTGCCCAAAGTTTGTTTTTCAATCCATTGGAAAACTCAGGGTAGATGTCTTCCACAGCGCTTTCGTTGAAAAGTTTATCAACAGAGGTTTTGAGATACTTTGCACAAGATGACTTGAATTTTTCAGTCGGATCTTGGGCTCCAGTCTCAATTTTGGATAGGTAACTCGGAGAAACTCCCAGTGCCCTTGCCATATCGTACTGTTTGATACCTCTCTTCTTTCGAAGCATGTAAATGTGATTGTTCATTTATCCCCCCTAACAGTCAGAATATGTCAAATATGGCAAAATTCAATAAAAAAATTTTGCCATACTCTAAAACTTGAAAGAGAAAGTTATAATGTAACTTCTTTTAGACGATCAGCCGCAACGACTAAGTTGTAAGTAGTTTTTAGTCCTGATACTTTCTGTTCAATAAATGAATTCCTTTGTGCACCTTCCATTTCCGATTTGATTCGTTCACGAACTGCAGAATAAGGCTTAGGAATGCGATTCTGTGGGTTTTTTGGATCTGGATCAGCATAAGCGTACAATTTTCCTGCTTCGTAGGCATCTCTCATTTGTGTTTCAGTCACAGTGACGGGAATTGCTTTGATCTCATCTTGTAGCGATTTTAATGCCAAAGAAACTTTCATTTTATCCATTTGCATTAAATATCCAATTTCCGATCCTACATCTTGGACACGGTCTGAAGTCTCTGCAATTTTTCCTTGGAGAATGGTGGATTGAAACAGATTGAGCATATCCCAAGTTTTGGATTTTTCATCTTTATATTCTTGTTTTAGAACCGTCGGAATGGCTTCAAATTCAGCAGTCAATTCCTTCCAAGTGTAGTTCTTTCCATCCCGAGTGGAATACAATGCGTAATCAGGAGTAAAGATTTTTGGATCAATATCTGTTGGGCCAGAAAAACGCGGTAGATTTGCGACAGTGATTCCACTTTCTTCTGTAATTTTTTTCAGTTCTTTTTGGTAGAGTCCTTGTTCATACTCTTTCATTGTATGAGAAGCAAATTGGTTTGCTTTGTCTGCGGATTCTCCATCAGTGAAGTAAGCAACGGATGCTTTTGAATCTGCATCATCATGAGTTTTTGCATATTCAGTAGCCTCTTTTTTAAAATCGTCAAAAATGGATGTGAAGTATTTTTTAAGTCTTTCTGGATGAACCTTTTCCGTTCCAGTAGATCGAACTACATATGCAATTCTTCCTTCTCCTGCTTTCGCATAAGAAATAAAAGTTCCTCTTTTTGCTTTCTTTACTTCGGTAAGAATATCTTCCAATGGTGTTTCAGCGCAGTTCGTACAAAAAGGTTCCAATTTTCCAGCAATAGGTCTTCTTGTGATATCTTCTGTTACTTTCGAAATTTCTTCTGCAATTTCTTTGTTAGACAAAGAATTCAATTTGTTTGCCAATTCTTCTGCTTTTTTTAAATTCGCAGCTTCGTCTTCACCACGAACGAGTGCTAGTTGAAGATTTACAAATTCTAACGGTTTTTCTTTTAAACCATTTTTTACATACTCACGCATATAAACGTTAAGTTTCAAAAATTGATTTACAAGAGTCTCAATTTTTTGAACATCCGCTTCCGAAACTTTTTTGGAAGAGATTGCATCTTTTAATAGAATTTTTTCCAAAGCGATACTTTCTAAAATTTTTGCTTGGATATCAGCACTGATAGGTTGTGGTTCTGTATTTCCTCGTTTCGAAGCCTCAATCACAAAGTTCATTTCTTTGCGAGTTACAGTTCCACCATCAAAGGTCGCTAGGATTTCAGAATCCTTGGAGCAATTGAGAAGTGATACGAACGTCAAACCGAGCATAACACCCAGAGTGAAAAATTTGTTTAGATTCATTGGATTTCCTTGTCTATTTTCTTAAGTATTCTTTAATATTTGCGAACTGGTTTTTCCGGCTTTTTTGGTTCCGAAACTTGTGTGGGGGTTGGAATGGTTTTTTCTGGTGCCACTGCTTGTTTTTTAGCCAAAGGCAGTGCACTCGCCACATTCAATTTGAGAATCTCCGATTTTTGATCCTCTAATTTATGCATCTCAGATAAAAACGTTTCTTTGAGAATGGGGGAATATTCCCGATCAGAAGCTAGCCGATCCGTCAATTTTTTCAATTCAATGACGTCTCTGTCCAGTTCTTCCAGCTTTTTGTATAAATGGGCAACAGTTACCTTCAAAGACCACTCCTTCCAAAAGTTTTATTTACTTGCAATAGAGTGCAAGAATGAAATAAGAAAAATAGCAAATTTTATGAGCCTAGATGATTTAGTAGTTTCCACTGAAAAAATTGATACTGTTTATGTTACTAAATTGCAGGGAAATCTAAATAACTTCACTGCCGAGAAATGCATCAAATCGGTAATCAATTCCCTAAAACATGGATCTGTCATTTTGGATCTAGAAGAATTGAATATGGTGACAACCCAAGGAATCATCGCTTTCAAAACCCTAAGCGAAGAAGCTTTTCTTCACAAACACAAAATCATCTTAATCAATCTGCCGTTAAGCGTTAGACAAGCATTTTTAATGGCAGGAGTTCGTAATTTATTTCCCATCGCTAATAATGAAGAGGCAGCTTTCAAAATGGCCTCAAGACCCAGTAGGTAAACCGTGAATTCAGGATTTAATTTTTTCCGTAAAATTTGGCATGTGCTCGGGCTCATCATTCCCGTGACTCTTTTTTTTGATCCCTTCCGCGATGCGTTCGGTCTAGTATATGCTACGCGTGCCATTCTTGTCACTTTACTTGCAGTACTCCTTCTTGCACTCTTTGTATTAGAACTGATTCGCCTTAACCATTCCGGTTTTGAAAACTTCTTTTACAAATACTTTGGATTTCTAATGAAAGAATCCGAAAGGCAAAGATTCAACGGAACTGTTCCTTATTTTTTTGCTAATTTTCTCGTTGTATTGTTCTTTCCCGCAGAGATTGCGATACTTGCGATTTTATTTTTAGTAATAGGAGATCCTTTTGCCGCTTACGTAGGGAGTCGGTATGGCAAACATAGATTCTATAATGGGAAATCTCTAGAAGGGATTGTTGGATTTTTAATTCCGGCATTTTTATTTTCTGTTCTCGCATTATTTCTTATTACAAAGTCCCAACCAGGTAGTTTTCTTGCGATCTTCGACCCACAAACAGAGCTTTTATGGACACCAATTTACTTAGTTTTCTTTTCTGTAGTGGCAGCTTGCGTAACTGAGTTTTTTGCCAGCACAACTGCGAAAGGACTGATTGACGACAACCTTCTCATTCCCGTCGTAGGAGCTATTGTCCTTTCTGTGCTTTCTTTATTGTATTTGGATTACACACCCATGGATTTTTTCTTCGATCCGCAGGCACTCTACATTCAAAAGTAACTAACGGTAAAACCTAATCTGGTTATTTCCAGCGTAGTTCGACAGTTCTTTGTTTGGTGATTGGTTCCATCCCCGGAACAATCACCTTATATTCCAAAAGAATGGGTCCCAGTGCCGAAAGCACAAAACTAGACTTATCGATTCCTTTATGACGAAACTCTTCTTTCAGAAGTGCTCCTAAATAATGAAACGATACTACAAGATTGTTTTGAAATAAATTCCCTTCCATTCTTTCGGAAGTACTTCCATATTTCAAATAGGCAACATATTCAGAACGAAATGTTTGTTTATCTAAACCATTGTATGGCTTTGAAAGCACTAAACGAAAACCTGGAGTTTCTCTGGCTGTAAAATAAAGAAAATTTCCAAAATCTTCATAGTTAGGATTTTCTTTTTTAAACAACTTTTGGTCTAAAAATACAATATCTTTTTCAGTTTTGGGTTCCGTACAATCTAAAGGTTCATTAAAATTATCACAGAACTGAAAGATTTGCGCAGGTTTGGATTCACATCCTATCAAAAGAGAAGTTATACTAAACAAGAATAAAACAAATATTGAAATCGTATGATTTAGATTGCGAAAAGAAAAAATACGATGGTTTCTGATGATGACAAATTCCATTCCATGAAAGCAATTTTGACTATTTATGATTCGTTTCGAATTTTTTAAGATGTTAGGATTTGAACTTATTGAATTCATAGGATTCTCTTAATGTATTAAAAAAATAGCTAACCTCTTTTTCCCGAAAGTAATTTTGTGCCGTGTTTGGTACAACTAGTTGGCCTCTGGAAAAATGATACACAGTTTCCCCAAAAACCCCTTGGAACAAATACATCCTATGAAAATCATCCTTAGATTTCGCAATCACTATATTATGCGAAGTAACATATCCAGGAATTAAAAGCACACTTTGATCTTTTTTTTGTAAAAGAGTTTGAAATTCCAAACATTCTCTTTTTTTCTCAACAAGTTCTTCTCTATGGATCCTTTGTTTGAAGGAAAGAACTTTGGTCCATCGTCCCGGATAAGCAAATTCCCTTTCCGTTTCATCAGGAGTCCATTTGGGGAGAAGGACAGACTCATAAAGAATTTTAGAAAAACGTTTTTCGCCCATTGCCTTTAACTCAAAAAGAATGTCCTCTTGTTCGTAGGAGAGGATGAGAAAAAAAGCAGCACCGGGAGGTCTTTCTAAAAACTCTTGTGGCATACCTTAGTTTTCCGTAACCCCTGTGATTGTAAAACCATCTAATAACATATAAGGAACAAAAGAAGACTCACCCAAAAGTTCCCCTTCCTTAGAGATGGCTTCGATTTGGTTTAGGGTATCAAATGCATTTCCTACGATTTGCACTTCTCGCACTGGAATTTTTTCCCCATTCTCAAGAACATAACCACCTTTAATCACTCCAGAGAAATCTCCAGAAGCACCGTCTTTGGTTCCAGAAATTCGGTTCACAAATAAAGTTTTACCGGGTAGTTTAAAAAACTCCTCCTTGGAAGAAGATCCAGGGGCAATCTGCAATTGTTTGGGTCCGCAACCTGGTAGGCTTTGGGCTCCACCAGTAGCACAACCATTGGATTTGATTAGGCCAGCTTTTTTGGCTTCATAAGTATTGTAAAAATAAGTATGCAAAACTCCCTCTGTGAGGATTGGTTTTTTAGAAGTAGGGAGACCTTCTCTATCAAATCCAGTAGATCCCATAAAACGTTCGTTTGTTGGGTCGTCCCAAATCGAAAGTAAGGAAGAGGCTACCTTTTCTTCCAGTTTCCCTGCCATTTTCGATTTTCCTTTTCTAAGGCTTGTTCCATTTAAAGAACCAATAAAAAGTCCCAGAAAAAAAGAATACACGGCTTCTGGCGGAAGTAAAACTTTACCCTGAAATCCAGAGATTGGTTTTGCATAAAGGGCACCCATACACTTATCACCAAAGTTTGTAAAAGCCTTTTTCCAAAGGGTATGGAATTGGTCTTTGTTAAAACCACTGGCAGAATCATAATCAAAACTTCCGACTAAATCCCCATCCACACCCATTCCCATCACCGAAGCAGAAAGTTCCGCTCCTAGCTCATGTGCCATGACACCCTTTGAAGATACAATGAGTTTATAACCTTTGCTAAGCGAAAAATCTCCCGAATCAATATTGACCTTTGAATATAAGTCGTTACGCCAACCAAGCGCTTCCTTTGCAGTCGCCACTAAGTCTTCAATTCCCATCGTATCCAAAGATAGATCATACTGATTGAAATGATTGGGAATGGATTCGGGTTCAGGAAGGCCCAAATCAAAATCAGGAGTGGATTGGCTTTTGGCTAAACTATACGCTTCTTCAATGGACTGGTATAGGCTTGGAATATGGTTGGATATGATAAAACCTTGGTTACCCTCCGCAATTACACGGATTCCAAACATATTTTCTTCTGTCGCCGTACAGTTGTTTAAGTCATTTTTTTCTAAACTGACATCTTCCGAATAACCATAACTGGAATAAATTTCCACTTGGTCGATTCCATTGGATTTTGCCTTTTTTACAAGTCCGGAAAGTAGTTCCTTTTGGCCGTCTAACCGTTTTTCAATCGATAAACGATCCATTATTTACCACCTAATAATACTTTGGTTCTCACGTAAGGCCCACCGGCATCTACTTTCGCAGGTTGTCCTTTGCCACAGTGCCCAGAACCCAAATCCCATTTGAATTCTTTTGAAACCATATCTACATTTTGTAATACATCAAAAGCCAGTCCAGAAACAGTGACTCCCTTTAAAAGATCTGTGATCTTTCCATTTTGGATGCGGTAAGCTTTTTGAACGGCAAACATAAATTCACCAGTAGCATCTGCCTGTCCGTTTTTAGCTCCATCCAAATAGTATCCATCCTTTGTGTTTGCGATCATTTCTTCTAAACTAGAATCGCCAGGAACAAGAAAGGTATTTCGCATGCGGATGAGGGGTACATCTCCATATTCCCAAGCCCTTGCCGAGCCAGTGGGTGCCACACCAAACCGTTCTGCTGTTTCTCTATTGTGTAAATAGGAAGTTAAAATTCCGTTTTTTATGATCACGGTGTTTGTAGGAAGGAGGCCCTCATCATCCACAGGTATGGATCCACCAGCACCTTCATAGTATTCAGAAAATCCGGAGTCACATAACGTGACGAGGTCAGATCCAACTCGTTGTCCAATTTTACCTTGGGCAACGGAACCAGAGAGAACAAAATCGGCCTCCACAGTGTGACCGATGGCTTCATGCACAAGTAGGCCTACAATCGAAGGAGAAAGGATGACAGTGGAAAGTCCACCATCAGGCAATACGCTGGAGAGTAAATCCACTGCGGTTTTACAAGCTTCTTCGGAAATCTCTGTGGCTGACTGTGAGCGAAACAAACAGTCCCAACCCCCAGTCACACCAATAGAATGCGATCCCGATTCCATCTTTCCATCTTCTTTGGCAACAGCTGAGACTCGAAATTCAGGTCGTACCATACTAAAAAAACTATCTGCACCATCGGTTGTCACAATGGCTTTTTCTTCATAAATTTCAGAATACCCACAACCAACGGATTGGAGTTTTGCCGATTGTTTGGCCGCTGCATTTTGGATGTCGAGGACCAGTTTCAATTTTTCTTCTACAGTTCGAGTGCGAAAGTCTTCAATTCCTTTCCCAATAAAATCTCCGATGGCAAAGTTTGCTTTGGGGAGGTTAGGGATTTTGTCTTTTCTGAGAGCAGAGGATAGGCGAGCAGCTTTTTTGGCTACTTGGATGGCATTCTGAATGGATGATTTTGTAATTTCGCTGGTCGAAGCAAAACCCCAGGTTCCTGCTTCTAATACACGAACTCCAATCCCCGTCCGTTTCCGAAGGGCAGTGGACTCAACTCGTCCTCTTTCCGCATGAAAGGAACGACTTTCTTTATGATGGTATCGTAATTCTACAAATCCAGACTCTTCCGCCAAACATTCTTTTAATAAGTTGCGCATTAGCCCTTACCTTCTATTCTAATTATTGTTATACTATTTGATTTGAGAATCAAAAAAATCGAGTAAAATGCGAGGAAGCCATCTTCCCTCAGGATTGTCAGGAGATGGGTCACTGATAAATCCAACATGTCCCCCTTTTTCCGTAAGCACTGTCTGCAACAAAGGGAAAGACTTCCAACGAATTTCATGCCAAACTTCCGAAGGAACCACAGGATCATCGTCTGCATGAACGAGTAGGCCCGGGATTTTAATCCCACCTAAATATTTCACCCCAGAACAAATGTTGTAATATTCTAAAACATTCGCATAACCAGCAATTGGTGCCGTAAAAAAATCATCAAAATCAAAAAAGGACTTACTACGAAGAACTCTTTCTTTGATTTTATCAGGGATATCGTAAACACCTGAAGTTACTTTTTCTTTCATGGTATCTAAAAAATGATCCCGATAAAAATTCCCAGCACGGGAATCAATAAAGTCACAACTTCGTTTTAAATCCAAAGGGGGAGAAGTAGCAGAAAATGCTTTTGCATAATGTTGTCTTTTTTCCCCAAAAAACTTCACTACCATATTGGCAGATAAGGAAAACCCAGAAACAAAAATGGATTTGGTAAAATGTTTATATATATATTCTAATACAGCTTCTATATCTTCGGACTGGCCCGCATTATATGGTTTTTTGGCAAGTCCAAGTCCTCGTCCACAGTTACGTAAATTCATCCGTATGACACCATAACCACGGTTTAATGCTTCTTTGCCAGCACTCACCATATAATGAGATTCAGAACTTCCTTCCATTCCGTGAATGAGAAGTAAGTAATATCCATTCCATTTGGATGCTTTTTTACGGACTTGTGATAAAGGGGGATTGTGTTCTAACCAAAGAATGTCCCCAGACCGGTCATTGGTAGGAATGAGGATACTCTCTGAATAATACTCATCCTCCAGCGAATTATCTGGAGGAAAAAGTACATTGTAGACAGTTTGTAAATGCCTACCTTCTAAAAATCTTCTTGGTTTAAACTCTCTGTTAGACGACGTCAATTGTGTTTACGATTTTATCCACAATTCCGTAAGCAAGAGCTTGTTCGGCATCCATGTAATAATCGCGATCGGTGTCTTCCACCAATTGTTCGTAGGATTTGCCACAAGCATCCGCTAACATTTGATTGAGTTTTTCTTTAGTTTTAACTATGTCCTGCGCATGGATAAGTAAATCCGTTGCCGGAGCCTGGATTTGTCCTCCAATGGAAGGTTGGTGGATCATCACTCGACCATTAGGCCAAATGTAACGATTTCCTTTTTTCCCACCAATGAGTAGAATCGAGCCCATAGAAGCCGCCATTCCCATACACACAGTATGCACTGGAGAGGAAATCATTTGCATGGTATCATAGACAACAAGTCCTGAGGTGACAACACCACCGGGGCTATTGATATAAAACGTAATTGGTTTTCCAGGATCTGCCATTTCCAAATACATCAATTTGGCAGTCAGTTCCTTAGAGGATTCGTCAGTGACTGGTCCCCAGAGAAAGATTTTCCTTTTTTCGAGGAACTTCTTTCCCATGTTTTTGTCACTGATGAGATCTTGAATGGTTTCTGAGATTTCTTTATCTGGTGTTTCTTCTTCTGGCATATTAATTCAGTCTTTCCTGTTTAGACGTATGAGGCAAGCGTTTCAGCTTGAAGTAAACGCCTAGAATCAGGAAAACACTGAAAGAAATAAAAAAGAAACGTAACAAAAAGAGGGGTGGTTCTTTCCATTCTCCACCAAGCCCTGCGGTGCGAATGGGGGAAGGTAAAGCCTTTGATTTTTGTGTAGATAACGATGGCATTTCTTCGAATTTCAATACATGAGCAGTTTCAGAAAGTAAATAGTACTTCCTAGCTTCCTGTTCTAAGGCATAAGCATCATTTTTTAGTCGGCGTTCTTTTTCTTCCAACCCTTGGTTTTCCACCACAAGCCTCTCCACTTCGGCATTGAGACTTTGTAATTCCTTCTCAAGGCGCATACGTTCGGCGATCCCAGACTCGGACAAAAGACCGAGGTAGAGACCAGCACAAATATAAGTTACGAGTAGGGAGGCTTTCGTTGGTGTCATATTACCTTAAGTTATAAAAAGTGTTTACTCCGCTAAAGCTTGCATTTTTACCAAGTTCTTCTTCGATCCGAAGGAGTTCGTTGTATTTTGCGATCCTGTCTGTTCGGCTGAGAGATCCTGTTTTGATCTGGCCACAGTTCGTAGCCACGGCAATATGAGAAATGGTGGCATCTTCTGTTTCTCCCGATCTATGGGATACAACAGCCGTATACTGGGCTTTTTTGGCCATTTCGATGGCACTGAGAGTTTCTGTCAGAGTCCCGATTTGGTTCACTTTGATGAGAATGGAGTTACCAATCCCTTTACTTATCCCTTGAGAGAGTTTTTTGATGTTGGTTACGAACAAATCATCCCCCACAAGTTGGATCTTTTTTCCCAGTTTTTCGGAAAGTTTTTTCCAGCCAGTCCAATCGTTTTCATCCAGGCCGTCTTCCATAGTAATGATCGGATACTTGGACACTAAATTTGAGTAGTATTCTACTAGTTCTTCGGCAGTCTTCTCTGGTTTTTTCTCTGCTTTTAGAACATATTTCTTTTTCTTCTCATCATAGAACTCAGATGCTGCACAATCCAATCCAATTTTGATGTCGAGGTCTGGTTTATAACCTGCCTTTTCAATCGCAGTGAGGATCACTTCAATGGCTTCACTGTTGCTAGTTAGGTTAGGAGCAAATCCACCTTCGTCACCCACAGCAGTATTTAGTCCTTTTCCTTTCAAAACTGTCTTTAGGCTATGGAAAACTTCAGCACCCATACGAAGAGCTTCACGAAAGTTAGGAGCAGAAACAGGAAGGATCATAAATTCTTGAAAGTCAATATTGTTATCTGCGTGAGCACCGCCATTGATGATATTCATCATGGGAACCGGAAGTTCACGAGCAAAGGTTCCACCAATATAACGATAGAGGGGAAGTCCCGCATGAACTGCTGCAGCTTTCGCTACTGCCATTGAAACTCCCAAAAGGGCATTGGCACCTAACTTCGATTTATTGGCAGTTCCATCGAGTGAGATCATAGTTCCATCAATTAAAAGCTGGTTAGTTGCCGAAAGGCCTAAGATGGATTTAGAAATTTTAGAATTTACATTTTCTACGGCTTTTAGTACACCTTTTCCGGAGTATCTTTTTTTATCACCGTCACGAAGTTCTACTGCTTCGTGTTCGCCTGTAGACGCACCGGAGGGAACCGCCGCTCGACCAAAGGAACCGTCTTCCAAAGTGACATCCACTTCAACGGTTGGATTTCCTCTGGAATCCATGATTTCACGGGCTTGGACGGTACGAATGCTATCTTTTTGGGACATCGGGAATTGTTTCTCCTAAGGGATAATTTCCTCCCAGTCTTAGGAAATTTAAGCCTCTGACAATAAACTTTTTCGACAAAGAGCCGAGTTCCAGGAAAATGACTTAAAAAGAAGAGGGAACCGTGAACGAACGCCAAAAATTCACCCGCAATTTTTCCATTATCGCCCATGTCGACCATGGAAAATCCACTCTGGCGGATCGTTTGCTTGAGATTGGTCTTGTCACGGACCAAAGGACAAAAAAAGACCAAATTCTCGATTCCATGGACATCGAAAGAGAACGTGGGATCACAATCAAAGCCAATAATGCTTCTTTTGATTATCATGCCAAAGATGGGAATGTGTATCACCTGAATTTAATTGATACTCCTGGCCACGTGGATTTTACGTATGAAGTGTCCCGCTCCCTTGCAGCCTGCGAAGGGGTTTTACTCATTGTGGATGCAAGTCAAGGTGTAGAAGCACAAACTCTAGCAAATTTATACTTAGCGATGGATCTCAACCTTCGCATAATCCCCGTTATTAATAAAATAGATCTTCCTTCTGCGGACGTAGACAAATGTAAATTGATGATTGAAGAGTCTTTGGGACTCAATCCCGAAGAAGCCATTCCCATTTCTGCAAAAACAGGTCTGAACGTTCAGGAAGTACTGGAAGCAATTTGTTATTTACTACCTCCACCAGTGGGCGATGTAGAGGCTCCTCTTAAGGCTCTCATTTATGATTCCTTCTTTGATACCTATATGGGTGTAGTTGCCAAAGTTCGATTGTATGACGGCAAACTTCGCAAAGGGGAAATGATCCATATGATGAACATTGGCCGTCAGTTTACAGTCACTGAAGTCGGAATCAACCGTCTCTCCATGGTATCTTGCGAAGAACTCCAAGCTGGGGATGTAGGTTATGTAGTAGCGGGTATGAAAAAGATGGGGGATGCCAAAACGGGAGATACCATCACTCATGCGAATCGTCAAACCGCAGAAGATGTCAAAGGATTTAAAGATGCAAAACCTATGGTTTTTGCTGGTCTTTTCCCGATTAACGGGGAAGACTTTGATGCTCTCGTTGATGCAATCGAAAAACTAAAGTTAAACGACTCAGCTCTCACTTTCGAAAGAGAAAATTCAGCTGCCCTTGGTTTTGGTTTCCGTGTAGGATATTTGGGCCTTTTGCATATGGAAATTGTCCAGGAAAGATTAGAGAGGGAATTTAACTTAGCTCTCATTACGACAGCTCCTTCGGTGAAATTTCGAATCACCACAACGAAAGATGAGGTCATTGAAGTCGATAACCCGAGTAAATGGCCTGAACCAATTCTTATTGGAAAGTCAGAAGAACCCTTTGTGAAAGCAACCATCATTGCACCAGAGTCTTATGTTGGGAATATCATGTCCCTTGTGATTGATAAACGCGGAATCCATATGGATACAGTTTATCTTTCCAAAGACAAACTCCAACTCACGTATGAACTTCCCCTGGCAGAACTTATTTTTGAATTCTATGACAAACTCAAATCCTATACAAAAGGATATGCTTCTTTGGATTACGAAGAAATAGGATACCGGGACTCGAAACTCGTTCGTATGGATATTCTTGTGAATGGGGAACCAGTCGATGCTCTTTCCTCCATTGTCCATAAATCGAAAGCCGAAGACAGGGGACGTGTGATCATAGAAAAATTAAAAGACCTAATTCCTCGTCACCAGTTTATGATTCCTTTGCAAGCAGCGATTGGAGCAAAAGTGGTAGCACGGGAAAGTATATCTGCCCTTCGTAAAAACGTGACAGCAAAATGTTACGGTGGCGATATTTCTCGTAAAAAGAAACTTCTCGAAAAACAGAAAGAAGGTAAAAAACGAATGAAACAAATTGGAAACGTGGAGATTCCTCAGGAAGCCTTCCTTTCCATTTTGAAAACCGGGGACTAAAGTCGAACTTTCGTTAGATTTCCCCCTCCATATTTCAGAAGTGCCTCTTGCGGCACTTTCCACCTTCGAAGGTTTAAAATTCCCATCTTCGAAGGAATTGTCTTTTGGATCCGGACTCGGTTCCATTCCCCATCTCTATTTCTTTCGTGATGACAAACTTCCTTTGGGATTTGGAACTAAGTGGCGAAAGCTGCAGGGCATTCTAGAAATTCTGAAAACGGTCAATACTTCCAAAGTTCTACTTTGGGGTTCGATTCATGGAAATTATTTGGCCAGTTTCACTTTTATCCTTCGGTGTCATGGAATCAAAGTAGACACAATCGCTTATACAAGAGACCCAAATTTAAGAACCTACAATGAAAGACTCGTTAGAAGTCATTCGCAATCTATCGATTGTTATGCGAATAGAAAAATCGCTTATCAAGTTTGGCTCGAAAGACAAAACAACTATCCAGGACTTGTACTTCCTGAATTTGGAATCCATCCAGGCCAGATCCTTGGACTCCAATCCTTTTGGAAAAAATCCGAAGATGCGATCCAATCTCTAAACTATAAAAAGGCAATCCTAGTTTTAGAGATTGGTTCCGGTGCAAGTTTTCTTTCTGCCTTTGATTATTTCGATGGAAGTTCTATTTTGGTTCTGGGTGTGATGGTGGGAGAATCGAAACAAAAGTGGCTAGAAAAAGTGAAAGATTTACAAATCCAGTTGGGGCTTAAAAACATTCCCATTCCCAAGGAACAGATTTTGGAACTTCCAACAGAAAATGCTTTCCCCATTCCAAACAAAAAACCAGCTAAATTTGGAAAGAAAAACCAAGAGCGGAAAGATTGGATTGGCTGGTTTTTCCGCAACACGGATATCCTACTGGAACCGGTCTATAGTGGTATCACAGTGAATTCTATGCTACGAGAAATATACGAATTGCCATTAGGATATTTAGATAGAAAAAACGGGCAGGGAATCAATCTTCCTGTAGAGGGGAAAGAAGATTTAGGAAAGAAATTTCCGACAGGAGAAAATCCAGAATTTAATCTTAATGATAACCAATTTCTAAAACGATCCCCCTCGGGCGAAATGATTCCGATTTTCTACCTCCACCAAGGGGGCCAAATCCAACATTTAGATTTGGTATTCAATCGGAATTAAAATGGATCGACCGCTCATTTCCATCATTCTACCCACATTCAACCGCCGTTTGGTGGTAGAACGTGCTATCGAATCGGTTATAAACCAAACCTATCCGCACTGGGAACTCCATATCATCGATGATGGATCCAGAGACGGAACTTGGATGCATCTATTGTCAAAATTGCCTGGTTGGAAAGGGAAACTTACCTCTTTTGGAAGAAACCAAAAATCCATCCAAGTCCACCAAACAGAACATAGGGGAGTGAGTGAGGCAAGAAACTTTGGAATCAAAAAAGCAGAAGGGGAATGGATCGCATTTTTAGATTCGGATGACACTTGGTCTCCAGAAAAACTAAACAAACAAATGGAATTCCATAAGAATTATCCTGAGTTTCTTTTCTCCCAAACCAAAGAAGTTTGGAATAAAAAAGGAAATCTATTAGAACCCAAAGGAAAGTATCAAAAAATCTCAGGGAATTTTTTAAAAGAATCATTGGATCTTTGTATGGTAACCTGTTCTAGTTTTTTTTCTAATAAACAGGCTTTGGATCAAATGGGACAGTTTCGCACAGAACTTCCGGTATGCGAAGATTATGATTTATGGAATCGAATTCTACTCACAGGCCACTCGATAGGACTCCTTTCTGAAAATTTAATGGTTCGCTATGGTGGACACGACGACCAACTTTCAAACCAGTATCAGGCGTTAGAAAGATTTCGTTTGTATTCACTTTTACTAACTAGGGAAGAATTCGTTCAGAAGGGAAAATGGGAAGAGTTACCTGCTGAATCCAAAACTCTGGTTCAAAAAGCGATTTTATCTCGGGGAGAAACCATTATACTGGGGAGAACCAAAAGAGGAAAAGAAACGAAATGGATCGAGAACCTAATGGAAGATTTCCAATCAGAAAAGACCATAGCAAAAACAGACCTACTTTTTTTGTTAGATGATTTATCTTTTTAAAAAAAACCTTCGAGAATCACATAAAAAATAACAAAACCCGGTAATTTCCAACCGGGTTCCCGAAAACACCACAAAACATTTGTTCAGTGACATTCATTACATTAGAGAAAGAATTAACTAGAAATATACTCTCTGTTCAAACGAGTAATGAAGTTTACCGAAATTTCTTTCGGACATGCGGCTTCACATTCGTATTGGTTTGTACAATTTCCGAATCCTTCTTTATCCATAGCTTTTACCATCTTACGTACTCGCTCTTTTTTCTCGACAACCCCTTGCGGAAGGAGTGCCAAGTGAGAAACTTTTGCGGATACAAATAACATCGCAGAAGCATTTTTACATGCTGCTACGCAAGCACCGCATCCGATACAAGTAGCCGCATCCATTGCAAGGTCAGCATCCACTTTGGGAATGGGCAGTGCGTTTCCGTCTGGTGCTCCACCAGTGTTGATGGATACGTATCCACCCGCTTGGATAATACGATCAAAAGCCGAACGGTCAACAATTAGGTCTTTTGCGACAGGGAAAGCTTTCGCTCTCCATGGTTCGATATAAACAGTGTCACCGTCTTTGAACTTACGCATATGCAATTGGCAAGTGGTTGTTCCTTTTTCTGGACCATGAGGAACCCCGTTGATTACCATAGAACAAGCCCCACAAATCCCCTCGCGACAGTCATGGTCAAAAGCGATCGGGTCATCGCCTTTTTTGATTAAGTCGTCGTTGACAACATCCAACATCTCAAGGAAAGACATGTGTTCGCTGATGTTGTTTGCTTCATAACTAACCATACGACCTTTATCGTTTTTATCTTTTTGTCGCCAAACTTTAAGGTGTAACTTCATAGAATCCATTATTTGTAGCTCCTTACGGCCAGGTGGATGTTTTCATACTCGAGTTTTTCGCGGTGTTCTTCAGGAGCCTTTCCTTCTCCCTTATATTCCCAAGCTGTTACGTGGCAGAATTTTTCATCGTTACGTTTTGCTTCTCCATCTTCTGTTTGGTGTTCCTCACGGAAGTGACCTCCACAAGATTCTTCTCGTTTGAGTGCATCTAAACAAAGTAGCTCACCAAACTCTAAATAGTCGGCAACGCGACCCGCTTTTTCCAATTCTTGGTTGAGTTCAGATCCAGATCCGGCAACTTTTACGTTTTTCCAGAATTCATCCCGAAGTTCAGGAATTCTTTGGAGAGCGTCTTTTAGGCCTTTTTCGTTACGAGCCATTCCGCACTGATCCCACATGATTTTACCGAGTGCTCTGTGGAAATCGTCAGGTGTTTTTTTACCGTTGATTGCTAGGAGTTTATTTGTCATCTCACGAACACGGGCTTCTGCTTCTTTGAATTCCGGTCTGTCAGTAGAGATATTTTTATGACCTTCTCTTGCAAAATAATCACCAATGGTATAAGGAATTACAAAGTAACCATCCGCAAGTCCTTGCATAAGGGCAGATGCTCCAAGTCGGTTGGCACCATGGTCGGAGAAGTTTGCTTCCCCAAGAACATGTAGACCCGGAACATTTGACATAAGGTTGTAATCCACCCAAAGCCCACCCATTGTATAGTGAACCGCAGGGTAAATACGCATTGGAACTTTGTATGGGTTTTCCCCAGTAATGCGTTCATACATCTGGAAGAGGTTGTCGTAACGGTCAGCTACGACTGGTTCCCCTAATCTTTTGATGGAATCAGAAAAATCCAAATACACACCAAGACGTTTGTCTCCAACTTTGGGACCCACACCAAGACCATTATCACAAGCTTCTTTTGCAGAACGAGAAGAGATGTCTCGAGGTGCTAAGTTCCCGTAAGAAGGATATTTTCTCTCAAGATAATAGTCTCTTTCCTCTTCTGGAATTTCGTGTGGTGCACGAAGGTCATCCTTTTTCTTTGGAACCCAAACCCGTCCGTCGTTACGGAGAGATTCTGACATAAGAGTTAATTTTGATTGGTAATCGCCTGCTTGGGGAATACAAGTCGGGTGGATTTGCGTATAACAAGGGTTTGCAAATCCAGCACCTTTTTTGTAAGCTCTGTAAGTTGCCGTTACGTTAGAACCTTTTGCGTTGGTCGATAGGTAAAATACGTTTCCGTATCCACCAGAGGCAAGGATCACTGCGTCGCCCGCATGAGAAGAAATCTCACCGGTAACTAAATCGCGAACCACGATTCCTTTGGCATGACCATCAATGAGAACTAGTTCCAACATCTCTGTTCTTGGGTACATTTTTACCGCACCACGAGAAATTTGTTTTTCTAGTGCAGAATAGGCACCGAGTAACAACTGTTGCCCAGTTTGACCTTTGGCATAAAAAGTACGAGAAACTTGAGCTCCACCGAAAGAGCGGTTAGAAAGAGTTCCACCATACTCACGAGCAAAAGGAACACCTTGCGCAACACACTGGTCGATGATGTTCGTGGATTCATGAGCCAAACGATAGACGTTTGCTTCTCTTGCACGAAAATCACCACCTTTTACAGTGTCGTAGAACAATCGGTAAACAGAGTCACCGTCATTTTGGTAATTCTTTGCTGCATTGATACCACCTTGGGCAGCAATGGAGTGAGCACGCCTAGGACTGTCTTGGAAACAAAAAACAGATACTTGGTAACCAAGTTCTGATAGTGTTGCAGCAGCAGAAGCACCGGCAAGACCAGTTCCCACAATGATGACTTTATACTTACGTTTGTTTGCCGGGTTTACAAGTTTGATGTCTTGTTTATGTTTGTCCCATTTCTGTTCTAAAGGACCCGACGGAATTTTTGCATCTAATTTCATAACTTCTCCTAAAAACCCTTAACGGACATACCCGAGTAAAATCGAGATCGGCATGGAACAATTTCCCAAGAAAATGATAAGACCAAGTCCTGTGGATAGTTTCTGAATGGTGGGGTTGTGTTTTGGTGCAAGGATTCCCAATGTCTGAAACATTGATCCTAAAGCATGAGAAAAATGAAGAGCAAGGAAAACCATAAAAACGATATAGGATCCTGCAATGATTGGATTTTGAAATCCAAGGATGACCATTGCATACACATCATGAACCACATCGCCATTTTTGAGAATGTATTCGTGTGAGTAATGGTCTGGGTTAGTGAATCCTAAAGTAAAATGTGCAAGGTGGTACACAAGAAACGTAAGAAGAAGGAGTCCACTATAAGCCATGGTGCGCGAAGCAACAGAGGCTTGGATGGTTGATCCTTTTGCATAGGAAACAGGTCTTGCCGTTGTATTCTCAAATTTTAGGCGAATGGCTGTGAAGACATGTCCAAAAAAGGCCACGATCAAACCAATTCTTGCCACCCATAATAGGGGACCTAAATCCTTAAGAAACTTTGCGTAGGTGTTTAATTTTTCTGGTCCTTGGAAAACTTGTAAGTTTCCGACCATATGAACGATCACGAATCCAAACCAGATAAATCCAGTTATGGCCATTATGATCTTCTTTCCAATTGAGGACCGAAAGAAGTCTAGACTCAACGTCATTGAAAAGCTCCTGTAGAGTATAGGTGTAAATTTTTTCTCTTACGTCCAGTTTTAGACGGATTCCACTTCCCGTAAATTCATAAATCTGACCATAGATAAACTTACGAAATTGAGTTTGTTTCTCAATAGAAACAGGAAAGGATAGAAGCCACGAAAAGGAGTTGAGTCCGAGTCTGAAGCCCTCCATAGTTGCTAAATCTTGCAAAGAATTCGCAAAAGGAATATCCGAGGTCTATGGGGATGGAGTAGGGTTCCGGTTTTGGTTCTTTTTTGGATTCCCTTCCTTCTCTGTTCAAAACCAAGTGAAAATTTTCCGGAAAGTCGTAAGGCCTATTTAAAGGAAGTGGGATTGCCCATTCTGGTTACAATCCGTCCCCGCCATAAAATCAATGCGAAGGAATTGCAACTTTACATAAAAACAGAAAACCTAACGAATATTAGCATATCGAAATTTCAAATTCTGTTTTTTGCCGTAGACCAACAAAAACAAATTTTAATTCCTGAAGAGAAAAAGACTCCAGAACTAATTTGTTCGATCGACAAAACGATCCAACCAAATGTCATCATCAAATGCCATGTAGGTCCTTTTGTGTATGCGAATCTTTGGTCCTCCATTCAAATCCAATCCATTTCCTTTACTACTGAAGACCAAATTCGACACGTGATCAGTGAATCAGACTTAGACGACGTGACTGTTTGGTTATGAATTTAGGCAATCTTTTTCAGACTATTATTTTCTGAGACAATCAAAGAAAACAATTTAGAATCATTCCATTCGGGTTGACATCTTTTGCTTACATTTTAAAATCTCCAGACATTTATGTTTTCTAAATTAAAACAAGACATTCCTTCAGGCCTTGTCGTATTCTTAGTCGCTCTTCCTTTATGTTTGGGAGTGGCGTTGGCCAGTGGTGCTCCATTATTATCCGGTGTGATCTCTGGAGTGATTGGAGGCATTGTTGTTGGAATCCTTAGTCATTCCAATACTAGTGTCAGTGGACCCGCAGCAGGCCTTGTCACTTTGGTGTTAGCTGCCATTGCAGGTCTTGGTGATTATCGCACCTTTCTTCTTGCTGTTTTATTAGCAGGTTGTATTCAAATTTTGATTGGACTTTTACGCGGTGGGTTTATTGCAAACTATATCCCATCTAACGTGATCCAAGGATTACTCGCATCCATAGGAATCATCCTCATCTTAAAACAAATTCCGCATGCTGTTGGGTTTGATGTGGATCCAGAAGAAGATTTTATTTTCTTCCAAAAAGATGGTGAAAATACATTTTCTGAACTATTGAATCTATTCAAATACTTCTCTTGGGGAGCAGTGTGGATTGCAGTCTCGTCTTTAGCTTTGCTAGTTGGTTATGACAAAACCAAATGGAAACTTTTGAAATTTTTACCTTCTCCAGTCCTTGTGATTCTTTTGGGAATCTTTCTGAATGGCCTATTTCAAAACTATATACCTGAGTGGTATCTTTCTCAAAAACATTTAGTTTCCATCCCCAATATCAAAAATTGGGAATCGGTGTTTTTCTTTCCCAATTTTTCGGCGATCACAGAAACTAAGGTTTGGTATTTTGCCATCACGATTGCTGCCTTTGCTACCTTGGAAACCCTCCTAAATCTGGATGCCGTAGAAAGGATTGATCCGCACAAACGACTTGCTTCCCCTAACAGGGAACTAGTGGCCCAAGGGATAGGAAACTCTCTTTCTGGTTTGATTGGAGGTCTTCCCATTACCTCTGTCATTGTTCGAAGTTCTGTAAATATATATGCAGGTGCAGAATCTAAATTTTCCACAATCTTTCACGGAATTTTACTTTCCCTTAGTGTTCTTTTTTTTGGATCCTTCTTAAATTTAATTCCCTTATCTTCTTTAGCTGTGATTTTGATTGTCACTGGTTTTAAACTCACAAACTTAAACCTCTACCTAACCATTTATAAAAAAGGGATTTACCAATTCCTACCTTTCATCGCAACTATCTTCGCCATTATATTTACCGACCTTTTAACAGGTGTATTAATTGGTCTTTCGATCAGTTTTATTTTTATCCTAAAAAATAATTACAAAAATCCATTCTCCGTTGAAACGGAAACCTTAAATATTGGAGAAACTGTCCGAATCGAATTGCCAAATCAGGTTTCTTTTTTAAACAAAGCTTCTATCAAGGACACACTATGGGCAATTCCTGAAAATTCAAAACTCATCGTGGATGCATCCAATTGTAATTTCATTGACCATGATATCTTGGAAGTCTTGGAAGAATTCAAAACAGTAATTTCTGTTGAAAAAAAAATCCAATTGAATTTGATCGGACTGAAAGACTCATATGAACTCAGTGATCAGGTTCAGTTTGTAAATATTTTAGATAAGGAAGCTCAACAAAAACTGACTCCAGACGAAATCTTGGATTTCCTAAAACGAGGAAATGAACGGTTTGTCAAAGGGAAATGGTCGGAAAAATATTTCAAACACCAAGTCAATGCAACGGCTTTTGGTCAAAATCCCATTGCGGTAGTTCTATCTTGTATTGATTCAAGGACAAGTCCTGAAATCATTTTTGATGCAGGTCTTGGAGATATCATCTCAATACGTATTGCGGGAAATATTGTGAATGAAGAAATCCTTGGTAGTTTGGAGTTGTCTTGTGCAAAAATTGGAACAAAACTAATCGTTGTTTTAGGACATTCCAATTGTGGTGCAGTATCGAGTGCACTGTATGCACTTCGGGAAGGAAATATTGCTAGCATTACTAACAAAATTCAAAAAGCAATCGATGAATCTGAAAAAATCATCCATCCCATCCAAAAAGAAAATGAACATATTTTCAATCATGTTGTAAAAGCAAATGTGAAAAATTCTATCCAAGAGATACTATCGCACAGTCCCTTTCTTTCAGAAAAAGTAGGCTCAGAAGAAATTAAAATTGTCTCTGGTTTCTATGATACTTCGTCTGGAGAGGTTCAGTTTTTCGAATCGGTTTGAAACAAGTTTGAGGAAAAAAGAGGGGAGTTTTGATAAAAAAATCGGACTCCCCTTCCATGTTTATTTATTTACAGGAACAAACAATGGTTTGTATACGTTCCAATTGACGTAAGCAAGAAATGCATTCGCTACAACCACAAAAATACCCACAGGGATTCCTTCTGGTGCAATCGTTAGGTGGACCAGAAAAATATTTATAGCGATTGGTGCGATAACGATGGAAGCCAAAGGAACAAATCTACCAGTAAGGAAGGCAATTGCAACTACAAGCTCTGTCACTTTAATTAAAGTCATCAAATAACCTGAAGCCTTGATTCCATCGTTAAATATCTTTAAATTTCCAGTCGTTTCTGGTTGTTCAACCAAATTGAAGAGGATTACGACGGAAGAAAACAAGAACAATGCTCCAAGCAATATCCTAACAATTGTATACGCAATTTTCATACCATTTTCCTTTAGATGAGTTTATTTCTATACTAAGACTTTCCAAGGATCACCCTAGTTTTATGAATCATGAACGGAAACATTAAAAAGTCATCTAGTTTTCAAAGGATTCTAAATTTAACAAAGCGTGGACACTTTCTTAAATATTAGGGATTTTTACAATTCGCGATGCAATAAACTCGTTGTTTGGTGGAATTAATGATTAGGTCTCACTTATGAAATTTGGAATTCCATTTGTATTTATTTTGATTTTTTTACTGGTCCATTGTGTCACTTCCTCCCAAACGGAATCTCCCGAGCAGGGAAGATCAGGAAAATCACTACGACTTCAATATGCTCAAGAACTCGAAACAAAAGTATTGAAAGTGGGTCCAGCCCAAGAAATTTCTATAGGACAATTTGCACTCCAATCCTTCTCCAACACCAGTTCTCGTTTTTTCACAGTGAGTACTTTATCTCCTCTCAAATCAAATGAGCCTCTCGAACCGGGCGCCATTGTTTTGCGTAAGGTACAAGTAGACAGATCATTAGAATTTGAAGAAGGAACCACAAAATTCCACCATGCCACTTTTGCTTCCATCGTAGAATTTCTGGTGATAAGCTCCTCTGGGGAACCGCAACGCATTTTGGGACATTCGGAACAAATCACCTCGAGAACCATTCCTTTCAGTTTAGAAGATACAGAGTCAAAAGAAAAAATTGCCAATAGCATCCAATCCGCAGTGGAGGAAGGTTTACAACAGATTGTTTCTCTGAAAGATTTTCCCTCTATCTATAAAAGTCAGAATATGTTTCAGAGGTAATCCACCAAATGCCGATTTGTTTTTAAACCATGTGAGTGATCTAAAGTGTTACCGATGTGCCTTTCTATACAACACGGTCTGTACTAGTTTCATCCCTTACAAATTGATCTCACAACATCCTTTACAAACAAGAATTTAATTCTTCGATTCAGAACACGATGTACACACCAGGAGTGTGTCATGGCTTGGAAGGAGACAAACGTGTTTGAAGAAAGAATGAAATTTGTTGTCGCTTGGAAACGTGGTGGGTGGTCTCTCACTGACCTTTGTCATGAATTCAATATCAGTAGAGTGACGGGGTATAATGTATGCATAGGGAATCTTCATATTGAAGGCCATCGGATCTTTCTATCTTCCGCGTTAGCAGATGAAGAAGTTGGTTTAGAGGAAATCTCGGACAGGCATGTAAAGATTCATTTTTATGGAGTTAGCCTTGGTGTGATCGATTTGTATACGGGAAAGTTGTTGCATTTTAAAAATCCAATGCAATCCTCATTACCGTCTGAATCAGGATTTTAATGCATCTTTATGTAAAGTATGTATTGAGACAAAACTGTAAAGGATGTACGAGTACACTCAACACTCAATCACCTGTAATGTGACATAATACTAATTATGGGAAGTAACATGTTGCTTCATAATAGGAGGTATCCGAAAAAATAGAACTTTGAAGTCCGAACTTATTTTCCCTTGAAGATGAGAATACGGTTATTATCAAAATCGCTTACGAACAATAGTTTACCGACCATATAGACGCCATATGGATAAAAAAGTGTTCTGGCAGTTGGGGTCACTCCAGCAACTCCGGTCTGTCCATCGTCATTGGGAGTATTGTTTGTAAAATTACTTTGACCCAAAACTGTGTCCGCCGGTTGCCCGTTAGTCGTAGGAATCGTATTCCAGATTAATACCCGATGGTTATAACCATCACCTATAACCAACTGTGCTCCATTAGAAAATACATTATAAACACCACCTACAAAAAAGCCTCCTTCAGTTGCAGTAGAGACCGCACTTTCCATAGAAGACTGCCCCAAAACTAGATCCGCTGGTTGCCCGTTGGTCGTAGGAATCGAATTCCAAATCAATACTCTTCCGTTATATGAATCCGCAACAAATAATCTTGTCCCATCGCTCCAAACCCCTCCGGGAGTTGATAGAGAATTCGCAGTTGGCGTGGGTCCTCCCCGGTTGGGACTGCATGTAGTGAAATCAGCCTGGCCCAGAACAATATCTGCAGGAGTATTATTTGAAGTTGGAATTGTATTCCAAATCAAAACACGATGATGGCCTTCATCAGCGACAAACAATTTACCATTAGCAGTGGAAACCCCCTCACTCCCGGACAAATCAGTACTGGAGCAGGTACCAGCGCCGACCGTTGTAAAATTGGAAACACCTAATACAAGATCAGCCGCTACGTTTACAGTAGGTAAAGAATTGTAGATCAAATGCCTGTTGTTAGAGGTATCAGCAACAAATAACCGATCATTCGAGGAAGCAACATTCCATTGGTATCTAAAGGAGGTAGCCGTTGGAGGAATTGCCACTAAGGAAGAAACAAAATCCGTTTGTCCGATCACAAAATCGGCAGTGGCCCCATTCAATGTAGGAATCTGATGATAACCCAAAATTCGATGATTTCTGGAATCGGAAATATATAATTGATTACCACTGACAGTAACCGGTCCCGGTTGGTTCAAACTTGCACTTGACAAAGGGGTAGAAGAATTAGTCTCAAAATCAGGCTGACCAATTACTATGTCAGCGCGCTGGAAATTAGAGAATCTAGCTATATTTTTTGTCGTTGGGCCAACGCAATACGGAGCACTGTCACCAAGTAATTCCTTTAAAAATAATAATTCCAGATATTTTGAACTAGCAGGGTCACAAGGATTCCCCCATTCAATAGAAGAACAATCGATCAAACTGAGAAAAAGGAAAAGAGGCAGAAACTTTGGTTTGGCGAAATTCATTTTGATTTCAATCTTTGCTCAATCTTTTTTACCAAAACGGCGGATCTTCTTAGTAGTTTCCCGGAAAACGTAATTTCAATTCCTAGGGTTTTCCCTGTTTTTTAGACATTTCAGGCAATTTAGAATTTTGGCCAACGAATGTCGACCAATAAATAAGGTTCAGAAATTACAAGAAGGAGGCATAGTCCTTTCCATTTTCTCCAGGTCGGGGTCGGGTCATTCGCATTTGATGAAACATAACTGGATTAAGAAATTTCAGAAATTCCTCCTCTTATTTCAAAGAAATAGGAATCGATTTCTACTTTTTTCAGATTCAGTTTGATTTTGAAATTTTATCCAAATACCTAGCAAGATTTCCCACATGTTGTTTTCCACCTTCGATTGCTCCGTACTTTTCGTTCACTCGTTCTAGTTCAGCTTTACTTGAAAATAATTGTTCCATGATAAGATTAGTTCCTTCCCCTGCACTTTCAAAAACGATTTTTGAGTGAAAGTCCACATCCGCATCACCTTCTCCATCGCCGATATGTTTGTAAGTAATAGAATATGGTTGATTGATATCTAAAAATTGGATTTTATTTTTGTAATTATGTCCATCAGGACCATGCATTACAAAATCCCAGATACCACCGTTTGAAAAATCCAAACTATTGATGGTTAATGTAAAACCATCTGGTCCCCACCATTCCGTAAGGTGTTCACCTCTCGACCAAACCTCAAAAAGTAAATCCGCTGGTACATCAAAATAACGTTTATAAGTAACCTTGTTATTTTCGATTACTGTTTCTGTATTATTTTTTAACATTGGTTCTCTCCATTTTTAATTTAAGAACATATCGATCTAATTTATCTAAACGTTTGATCCATAGACTTCTGATTTCAATCATCCAATCTTCCAATTCCTTCATTCCAGTTTGGTCCAAACTGTAGATACGTTTCTGAGCCTCTTTTTTCATATGAAGTACCTTGGCTTCTTTTAGAACTTTCAGGTGTTGCGATATCGCCGGTGGACTCATTTGAAAATTTTGGCTAATTTCCGTGGAGGTTAGTTCCCCATTTTTTGCCACGAGCTTTACAATATCTCTTCTCGTTTCATCTGCGATGGCAGCAAAAGCATTCATGAAATACTTATAAAGATACCACTTAATTAAGTCAATACTTAATTAACAGTTTTCTAATGTTTTATACAAATACAAAGGTTGTTTGTTTTTCCAAACCAACTTAGGTGGAAAACATTCACCCAAAGAAAACAAAACATAACTTATCCAGGTTGGTTGGATTCTCTCTGAACAGAGGTTCTCCTTGTTCAAAATATATTTTTTAGAATCACTATGATTCTAATTTTAAAAATCAAATTTCCTTTTTTATCACACATATGTTTTTTTTATTGCAAACAAATCCCAAAGCGATGTCATTCTCTGTCAGTTGCGAATTACGGAACAATGTTCTCATAACAAGGTTCGGACAAAATACTAAATGAGGAAACAGATGACAACATCACTTCTTAGAAATCCTTCTGTTGTGGTCATAGGCGCTGGGATGACTGGCATCCTACTTGCGATTGAATTAGAAAAAGCGGGAATCACAGACATTACCATTTTAGAGAAAAAAAGTGACTTAGGCGGAACTTGGAGAGAAAATACCTATCCCGGTGTTGCTTGCGACATTCCTGCCCATATGTACACTTATAGTTTTGAGCCAAATCCCGAATGGAGCCACCGTTTTGCTCATGGAGATGAAATCCAAACTTACTTCAAAATGGTTAGCGATAAATACAAAGTGACTCCAAAAATTCACTTCAATGAGGCAGTGAGCGAAGCATCGTATCAGAATGGAAAGTGGACGACTAAAACCAACTTAGGTAAAACATACATTTCTGATTTTCTAATTTCTGCTACAGGAATTTTGCACCACCCTGCAAGGCCCAATATACCGGGGCTTGATTCCTTCCAAGGCAAATGCTTTCATACAGCGGAATGGGATCATACTGTAGAATTAAAAGGAAAACGAATTGGTATCATAGGCACAGGATCAACGGCAGCACAGGTCATTCCGGAAATGATAAAATTAGGGGAAAAAGTTTCCGTATTCCAAAGAACTCCCCAGTGGATCGTTCGCATCCCCGACACCAATTACACCGAAAAGGAAAAAGAACGTTGGAGAAAGGATGCAAATATCTTAAAACGATTTCACAAATGGTATACCTTTGCGGTAGAACAAACTTTTTCTAAAGCAGTGATCGGTAAAAAAATTCCGCATTTGCTTATGAGTTTTCTTTGCAAACGGAATCTACGAAATTCGATAAAGGATCCAGTGTTACGGGCAAAACTAACACCGAACTACCGGGTGGGTTGCAAACGTGTGATTGTAAATTCAACATTCTATGAGGCCATCCAAAAGCCTAATGCAGATTTAGTTACCGATGGTATTGAAAAAATTACGGAAAAGGGAGTTCTTACGAAGGATGGAACCCTTCATGAATTGGATGTTTTAATCCTTGCGACTGGATTTCATCCATTTAATTTCATGAGACCAATGAACCTAACAGGAAAAAATGGAGTTTCTATTGATACCGTTTGGAAAAAGAAAGTCCAAGCCTACCGATCGCTATTCATTCCACACTTTCCAAATTTTATTCTAATGCTCGGTCCCAACACTCCCATTGGAAATTTCTCTGTCATTGCCATGAGTGAAGTGCAAACTAAATACGTAATGAAAGTGATAAACGATTGGAGAAAAAAGAAATTTGACGAAATTGAAACCACAGAAGAGGCATTAAGACAATTTGCAGCTTACCTCAAAGCCGGTATGAGTCACACGGTATGGCTTGGTGGTTGTCAAAGTTGGTATTTGGATCCCGATGGCGATCCTGCGATGTGGCCTTATACTTGGAGTCGTTGGGAAAAGGAAATGAAAACACCCGATTACAAGGACTTTGCAATAAAAACTTTTTGATTCAAGTTTACAACCCTATACAACATCACTTCGGTCTCTAACTATAGAGACCGTTTTTTTTACCTGATACTATTTCTGTGAATTCTGTAATTTGGATTCGATGTCTTTCAATTTTTAATTTATGTCAAAGGTGTTAGTAGTTTCAATTTTCTTTGTTTTCCTTGCAGTTCTATAAAAACTGAATCAATTGACAAAATCCAAAATAATATATGGCTTTTTATCTCCATCTAACAAAGGAAGGATTGTTTCCAATACACCTTTAGAAACACCCACACAACCAGAGGTTGGTTTATCTTCAGTCCAAGGATGGATGAAAATCATACTTCCGAATCCTGGGTTTGCTGGCTTTGTATTGTGTTCGATCACAATAAATAAGTCATATATGTAAGATTCCCAAAGAGGAACTGCTCCTTTTTCGGAACGACTAATCAATTGATTGTAATTTTTGGAAGAAGGAGAATCACTCCAATGGTGATTTTTTCGAATTTGAGTGTATTCTAAATTTCGAATCTCTTTTTTTTGTTTGCCAACGATCCTTTTGAGCGGAAAAATTCCTGCCGGACTGAATCCATCCCCTTCTCGTTTATCGTTTCCAGAAATAAGACCATTTCGACCCAAACGCACGGGGATTTTTTCAAGAATCGCGACCCATTCGCCTTGGCGCATTGTATAAAAATCCAAATAACCAAAATTATCTTTGGAAGAGGCTGTGATGAAGAGAATTTGTTCTGAATTCCAATGTAGGTTTTGTGGCCCTTTTATTTCCTCCGTTCGGAGGGAAAAAAAGGGCAAAAGGAAGAAAAAATAGACGATGACCGCAGGAAAACGGTAGGAGAATGGGGAAAACAACTTGAATTTAAGGGAGAATCCTAGGAAAATGGAAGAAACTGCAGAGAAATTTTTAGAGTTTAGGTGCTTCAAAACTCGTGGAGACACGACCTGCTCCCCCTGCTGGGCTCGAACCAGCGACCCAATGATTAACAGTCATTTGCTCTACCGACTGAGCTAAAGGGGAATCTCGAATCTGTGACCATGCTACGTAGGAAGGTCGCTAGGTCAATGAAAAAAAATATTCAGAGCCAACAGAAATATTGAAAAAATTCTAAAAAATCAGGGAAGCGTGGCTTAAAAAATAGATGTTTCCAACTAAAGATTCCCTCATTGTGACATAATCCTCTCCGCTCCTGGTAGGGGAAAAAATAGAAATTGTATATGTTGTTGTAGATGGGGTCTGCATGAAAATTGAGAGGCATTTTACCAAAGGGAATAAGGGTCTATACCCGAATTTAACTTGGGTCCGTAAGGATTCTAAAATTACGAATACTGACGGGTCCGTTGTATTTGAGGCTAACGGAGTAGAAGTTCCAGATTTTTGGTCGCAAGTAGCAACAGATATCCTCGCGCAGAAATACTTTCGTAGGAAAGGTGTTCCCAAATATCTGAAGAAAGTTGCAGAAAAAGGAATTCCTGAATGGTTACAACGTTCGGTTCCGGACGATGAAAAACTTTCCGCACTCAATCCAGAAGACCGATTTGTCGGAGAATCTGATTCCAAACAAGTTTTCCACCGCCTTGCGGGATGTTGGACTTATTGGGGTTATAAATACGGTTATTTTACAGATGAAGATAGCGCTCGAGTCTTCTATGAAGAAGTTATTTTTATGCTCGCAAGCCAAATGGCTGCACCAAATTCCCCACAGTGGTTCAATACAGGACTCCACTGGGCTTATGGAATTGATGGGAAATCACAAGGACATTATTATGTGGATCCAAAATCGGGAAAATTGGTAAGATCTGCCTCTTCTTACGAACACCCACAACCCCATGCATGTTTTATCCAATCTGTGGATGATGACTTAGTCAATGAAGGGGGAATCATGGACCTTTGGGTTCGTGAAGCTCGCCTTTTCAAATACGGATCAGGAACAGGAACCAATTTCTCAAACTTGCGAGCTGCCAATGAATCGCTTTCTGGCGGTGGTAAAAGTTCTGGTCTTATGTCTTTCCTTAAAATTGGGGACAGAGCTGCTGGTGCGATTAAATCCGGTGGAACTACTCGTCGTGCAGCGAAGATGGTTTGTCTTGATATGGACCATCCAGACATCGAAGAGTTCATTGATTGGAAAGTTCAAGAAGAGAAAAAAGTGGCGTCTCTTGTTACGGGATCGATCCTTAACAACCGCCTCTTAAACGATATAATGAATGCTTGTTCTTCCGCCAAACAAACACTTGGCGAAGATGCATATGACCCAACTGCCAATTTAGATCTCAAAAAAGCGATCCAAAAAGCTAGAAAAGCATTTGTTCCTGACAACTACATCAAACGAGTGATCGATTTATCCAGACAAGGATACAAGGACCTACTCTTTGAAGAGTTAACTACAGACTGGCAGTCTGAAGCATACAATACAGTTTCTGGACAAAACTCCAATAACTCAGTAAGAATCACGAATGAGTTTATGGAAGCCGTCGAAAAAGACATCCCTTTTAATCTCTATTTTCGAACAGAAAAAGAGAGAGCTCGTGCCGCGGGACGTGAAGCAAAACCTTCTAAAACTCTACGTGCTCGTGACCTTTGGGAAAAAATTGCGAATGCCGCTTGGAACTCCGCGGATCCAGGAACACAATACCATAGTACAATCAATGAATGGCATACTTGTCCAGAAGACGGTACGATCAATGCTTCGAACCCATGTTCAGAGTATATGTTCCTTGACAATACAGCATGTAACTTGGCTTCCGCGAACCTTGTTAAATTCTTAAAAGAAGACGGAACCTTTGATGTCGAAGGATACCGTTACTTAAACAAAGTTTGGACCATTATCTTAGAAGTATCTGTGCTTATGGCGCAGTTCCCTTCCAAAGAAATTGCGGAACTATCTTACAAGTTCAGAACTTTAGGTTTAGGTTATGCCAACCTTGGTTCTCTTTTAATGATCATGGGAATTCCTTATGATTCACAAGAAGCAATGGCTGTCACTGGTGCGATTTCCTCTATCATGCATATGTCCTCCTATGCAACTTCTGCAGAAATGGCAAAAGAACTCGGACCTTTCGCTGGATACGAAAAAAACAGAGACCATATGCTCCGAGTGATTCGTAACCATAGACGTGCCGCTTACAATGCACCAAAAGAGGAATACGAAGGTCTGACCATCACTCCGGTGGGAATCAACCCATCGTTTCTTCCATCTTACTTACTCGAAGCAGCAAAAGAAGATTCTGACAGAGCATTAGAGCTTGGGGAATTGTATGGATATCGCAACGCGCAAGTGACTGTAATTGCTCCAACTGGAACCATTGGTCTAGTCATGGACTGTGATACAACAGGAATTGAACCTGACTTTGCACTTGTGAAATACAAAAAATTGGCTGGTGGTGGTTATTTCAAAATCATAAACCAATCAGTACCAGCTGCTCTTAAAAAGCTTGGTTATAGCCAAGCAGAACAAGATGCCATTGTAAACTACTGTAAAGGTCATGCTACTTTCAATGGAGCTCCGGGTGTGAACACGGCTCGTTTGAAAGAAAAAGGATTCACAGAAGATGTATTGGAAAAACTCGAAAAACAACTTCCATTTGTATTTGATATTCAATTCGCTTTCAACAAGTTTACGTTAGGTGAAGATTTCCTTTCCAAAACATTGGGAATTGATGCAAACGTTTACAACTCCATGAGTTTTAACCTTTTGGAAACATTGGGATTTTCTGCAGATGAAATTGCTCAAGCAAACGATTATGTTTGTGGAACAATGACAATCGAAAACGCACCTTTTATTAAAGAGAAAGATCTCCCTGTTTTTGATTGTGCAAACAAATGTGGAAAATACGGAAAAAGATTTTTATCTTATCAATCACATATCCGAATTATGGCTGCGGCTCAACCATTCATTTCGGGTGCTATCTCCAAAACGATCAACCTTCCCGAGGAGGCAACCATCGAGGATGTGAAAAACGCATACCTCATGTCCTGGAAAGTGATGATCAAAGCTAATGCGCTTTACCGTGATGGTTCTAAACTTTCACAACCACTTAACTCTGTATTCCAGTTGTTAAGTGCTGTGGGTGAAGAAGAGGAAGAACTTCAAGCTTCCTCAGCTCCAAAAACAGTAACAGAAGTTGCAGAAAAACTAGTTTATAAATACATTTCGGAAAGGAGAAAACTCCCTCACCGTCGTGCAGGATATACACAGAAAGCAATGGTCGGTGGACACAAAGTTTACCTTCGCACTGGAGAATATGAAGATGGCCAACTTGGCGAAATCTTTATCGATATGCACAAAGAAGGAGCGGCCTTCCGTTCTTTAATGAATGCATTTGCGATTGCGGTTTCTCTTGGCCTTCAACATGGAGTTCCTTTAGAAGAATTTGTAGAAGCATTTACATTCTTCAAATTTGAACCTAACGGAATGGTTTCTGGCAACCCTCATATTAAGATGTCAACCTCTGTGATCGATTACATCTTTAGAGAACTTGCCATTACTTATCTTGGTAGATACGACTTGGCACAAGTATCTCCAGAAGATCTAAGAACCGATGAAGTAGGAAGAAAAGCAGAACCTGCAAAGGATCTGGTGGGAAAGCAGGAAAGTAGCGGACTTCGTGCTCCGTTACAAGTTTCCCCTATTTCTATGAAGTCTGTATTGGAAGAAAAACCGGAACCTGTGGCAGTAGCTAGTGGGACAACACAGCCAACAGCTGCGCAGTCTGCAGCGGCAACACTCAAAATCATTGCCGAAGCAAGAACCAAAGGTTATACGGGAGATTCCTGTACAGAATGTGGTTCCTTTCAAATGGTACGTAACGGAGCTTGCCTCAAATGTATCTCATGCGGATCCACAACGGGTTGTTCCTAAAACCAAAACTAGTCCATCGCCAAATTCTAATTTCTAATTAGGGTTTGGCTCTTGAAAATTAAAAAGAGATCTCGAATTGAGATCTCTTTTTTTATCTAAAGCATTCAAAAAAATTAAGCTAAAAAGAATCTTCGACTGAAGCGAAAGCTAAATAGAAAATTAGAATCGATTAGGGAACCGGAGCAGGTTCTATAGATGTTTCTTCTGCTTTTGGCGTAGCACCACCTAACTGATTTAAATTAGGAAGGTCAACCTTTGGTGAAGAAAACGTACCTCGGATCGGAATACATGTTTTTCCCCCTTCTTGTGGGAGGAGAGCCACCATCCCCACTAAGTCCTGGCGTTCCTGCGCAAACTTATCCGTAAGAGAAAAACAAACCTTTAAATCTAATTGCGAGTAAGCAAAAGTATCAGAAAGACGAACCACTCCCTGGAATTGGAATTTGGCAAGGGAAGATTCCAAAATTCCTCGTTCCAAAAGTAACTTTCCAGAGCGAATTTTAAAAACAATATTTGCCTTACGGATGTCAGTTCCTTTCAAACTTCCTAAAAAAGGAATTTCTGGTGATTCTTTAATTTTTCCGCCAGATAAATCAATCTCCCCTTCTCCATTCCATTTTGTAATTTTATCATCTAATGGCGAAAGTCGTAACGGAATATCAAGAGTTTGGACACTAGCGGCCCACTCGCTGCCTTCGAAACTAAAGTATCCAATATTTGCGTCGCCATCCAAACGGGACTGAAGCAATCCCAAAAGAGAGACACCTAAACTAATTTCTTCTGCTTTAATCGAAGTACCTGATGGAAAACTAGCCACGAAACTATCAAAAGATTTTCTTCCAATCATTGGGAACTGAATTTCTTTTGCATCCATAAAGATCCCAGTTTCTTTACCTGTTTTGATAAGAATAGAACGGACAATTTCATTCAGGGGAAAAATAAAAAGTGTAAATATTAGAAAAGAAACAAAAGCAATACCAACAAGAGTAAAAATTTCCTTCCGATTTACTTTAGTATGTTCTTCGTCACCATCTTCATCAAACAAATCACCATCGTCTTCCAGAAGACTTTCCTGGACTTCTTGGTCTTCTTCATTTTGAAAATCGTCTTCCAATTCACTTTCTTTTGGCATTTTATTTCCCTTTGGATAAACGACTATACGATGAGATTTTTAAATTCACATCGTATATTTCTTTTTCTGCAAATGGTTTTCTGAAACTGAGTAAATCAACCTTTGCTTGGATTTGTTTGTTCTTTTCTATATCATAGACAAGTTTAATGATATCTTGCAAAAGAACGGAACGAAAAGACACATCAATCGTAATTTTATTATAGTCCTTTTGGATGACATTACTTGTATCCTTCATCGTTTGGACTTTGTCTTTTAAATTATATCTAACTAGAATTTGATCTAGTTTCGAATACATAACACTTACATCTTCTTCGCTTCCACCTGACTGTAATCCACGCAAATAATTATATTCACGAATCACTCGATCAAGTTCGGTAGCCTGCGACCTAGTTTCGAAAATTTCTTCCGTCAGACTGTTTCGCAAATCTGAAAACAAAGTGATAATGGTATAAATTCCAAGAAGAGCCACGAAACTGATTAAACCAGTGACTAAAACACGTTCTCTATCATTCAGCCGGTCAAACATTATGGTTCATCCTTAGGAGTCACAACATCCATTTTGATTTTAAAACTGACTTTGAATTTGTTTACTCCAGTGATGAGTCTCTTATTTTGAATTTGTATATTAGTGAATTTTTCTGATTTTTCTAAAGCCGATTGGATGGTTCCAATTTCCCCAAATTCATTAACTCGACCATAAATTTGAATTTCCTTTTCTTCAAAATTGAACTGATCCAAAATAAAAGGCAAAACATCGGGCGAAGGAAATTGTTCAGTGGCTTCATTCAAAACATCCAAAACACTTTCTTGGGAAAGAAACAATCGATAGATTTCCGTTTTCTTTCTTTCGGCTTTTAGTTTTTTGTTTGCTTCGGTAAGTGGATCTTCCTCTTCACCGAGTTCTCCACCAATTCCATTTTTGTATTTTTCTAATAACACCTGTTTATTCGCAGTTATTTTCCGTTTATCTAAAATGATTCCGATGAGAAACACTCCAAACAAAAGCATAAGGGAAATGCTTACGAGAATTAGGTGAGGTTTGAAAGCAGATAATTTAAACCTATTGGTATGAATCTTTTTAGCAAATCCTGTTTCTAGAAAATTAACCCTATTGCGAGATTCAAAATGAGTACCAGTTGCCACTGCAGTAACAAAACTCGGATCATTAATTCCTAAAAATTCATAACGTCCAGTTTTGATTCCTAACTTTTCTTCTAAATAAGCGGTGAGTCCTGGATACAAACTCGCTCCACCAGACAAAAGAATCAGACTTGGCCGTTCCGTTTCTGGAAGTGAAAAAATACTATTTTCAACTTCGTGAATCAGTTGTTCAATTTTTGCTAAAATAAACTTTCGAATTGATTTCCACTGAGTGGAAGTTATGTGGAATTTGGAAAAAAAACTTATTTCTTCCGATTTTTCTACCGTTTCAAAAAGAAAACCTATAGGTAAGGATTCCTTAAGTGCTCGCGCATCTTCCAATTCAATTTTAAGGAGGTTCGCAATTTCTAAACTCACGTCTTCTCCACCAATATAAATTTGGCGGGTGTGGCGAAGTTTTCCTTCAAAAAGAACATTCAGAATGCTATACTTTCCTCCAAGATCCAATTGAAGAATGGATTGTTCTGCAAGTATTAGAGGAAAGTTTTTTGTCACTAAAGAGGAGAGTGCAAAAGAATCTAATGACAAACAAGATAGAGAAAGATCACCTTTAGCAAAAGGTTTTAATGCTCGGAGAAGTTCTGAATGGTGGACATTGAAAGAAATAACTTCTGAGTTTTCTTTATTCGATCTCCATGTTTTGCCGATGACTTCCAGTTCCTCCATCGGATAGGGAACTAAATTTTCCACCTCAAATGGTAATACTTCTTGGATGGCTTTTTCAGAAACCAATGGTACGGTGAGGTCCCTTACAAATAGATTGTGAATTCCTAAATTAATAAGGAAACGGTTTTCTTCAGGGAAAAAACTTTGAATGAAACGAATGATATTGTATTCAAAAGGATCTCCTTCAGATTCGTCCAGTTCAACAACCGGAAGACTTTCTGTTCGAAGGATCACTACTTTTCCGAGTACCTTTTTAAAAAGGACTCCTTTTAGAAACGTTGAACCATAATCGATAGCTAGGTATTGGTCAAATGATAACATAATTAATCTTCAGTATAGTATAACATTTGGTTGTTGGTGAGGTCAAAAAGACCTGATACCTTTCGAACCACTTTATCCTTTATAATCCCAACCCCTGTGATTTTATAAACTTCGCCCTTGGTTTTGATACGACCACCAGAGACATCTGTACCCTCTCCCGCCAGTTCCTTATACAGAGTGAGGTCCCCTGTTGTTTTCACTTGGAATTCTGGTTCGGTCTCCAGATCTTTCAATTCTTTAATATAGCCTCCTTTCTGCAACTTGAGTTTCAAAATTTTCATAGCGGCTTGTTTGGTCATAAAGTCAGAAAGGGAAATGAGGACAAAATAAGGGGCTGTATTGATATTGATCCGATCGTCATAGGAATCACCCGCAGGCAAGTAGGCAGTGATATTATTTGAGAGCACATAATCTTTATCGGAACGAAGGGCCCTTTCCTCCTCTGTCATAAAGTCCTTGGAATTATTTTTGTCATAGTCCTTAGGTTTCAAACTTTCATAGACTACGGATCGATCAAATCCTTTGACACTTAACAGTTCCGAAAGTGAATAGAGGGGAGCATTTTTAATTTTTCTCGGTGGCGAAAGCCGGTTATAGTAGTACTGTTCGGCCCCCCCACCGGTTTCCTGGTGATTTTCATCGATCCAATCCAAAATGGGAAAAATCATCTCTCGTTTTAAACCAAATTGATAGAAAAGGCGAGTGACCATCTCGATTGTTCTTTGGTTCGGTTGGTCATCGTAAATTTTCACTAAAGAGTTAATGTTGATCTTCCCATCTTCTGGACTCATAGTGTAATAAATAACCCCCCCACCTAGTGGTATCGGTGGCGGATCCATAGCAAGGCCCGACTGATATAAAACCTCTTCAGGAATTTTTTTCAAAGCACCCACTGCTCCCATAAACCCTGCTTTCGCTAGCATATGAGCTCGAAAACCATCAGCCTGTGAACGAGCCACTCGGTATTCTGTAGCTGCATCCTCAAAGAATTTTGAAGCAGTGAACATAGAAGCGGTACCAATGGCCATCACAAGGAGATAGACCATAAACCCCTGTTTTGTTTTTTTATTTGTAGAGGATAACCGGATGCGCAAGAGATTCATATTTAACAAAGGCATTCCCCACTAATGATATAATTTCAAATCGAATCAGTCTTGGAATTTTTTTCGTTGTTCGGGAATTCCAATCATCAACCCATTTATCTCCACGTTCAGAAAATTTCATTTGAAAACTCTTTACATTTTCGAGTAATACGTGTTCTACGCCACCTTGTGTCGGGAAGGTATCAATCATCTCATCCTCCCTACGAATTAAATAAGACAACCCACTCATCTTTGGATTAGGCATCTTTCGCAAATAAAAGGAAACTTCCCGAACAGAAGCCTGCCCTTCTTCTTCCGAATTTGGGTTGGCTGTTGCAAAAACAACACGATCGTTCCTTCCTCCTGTGACTCCATCTTGTTTACCCACAAACAAAATTCGTTTCTGGTTATCTATAAAGTAGGTACGGGCAAGGGTTCCTCTAATATTCTCCATAGCATAAAGAATATCTTTTCTATTGGCTCCTTTATTAGAGGCGCCTTTTTTGGAAATTTTATTCGCAGTATAAAATACGGAGAATATACCTGTGAAAATGACCGCCATAATCATAACGACGATAGAAATCTCCACCAAGGTAAACCCACGTCTATGTCGCGACATAACAAACACTAGTATTTAGTACTCCGGAAAGTTTCTACGCTATAGGTTTCCTTTTTATTTCCATCCGAATAAAAAATGGAAACTTTCACACGGAAAACTTTAAGAACCCCACCTGTTTCAAAACTTTTTTTCTGACCACGTTTTTTCATTAAGTCACTAAAGCCAACGTCTTTATCACCTAACATATCTTTTGGTGCTTTTTTTCGAAGTGCTTCCGCATTGGGCCCACCAGCAAGTTTCAATAAATCCATTTCTTCTTCTTTGATTTCTGTTTCAAAGGTGTAACCTGGAAAGGCATCGATTGAACCACGGGATGTATCCGTCTGCATTGTGGTGGATGAGTCTACCTGTGCCATTTTAATTTTTGCTAAATGGACTGCATTGGCAAGTAAGACCGCCTTTTTCTGATACGAAATTCCTTCGGCAATTAGGGAATATGTGTAAGTCATGACCATAGCAGCCATTGCCATCGCTATGGTGACTTCGAAAAGTGTAAAGGCTTGACGAAAATATTTATTTAGGTTGGGTTTTTGCATTGGAGTCCACCTGTTCATCTCTTTCGTCAAGTCCATAAGAAACCTTTTCAATAGCCTTAGTTTCAGGTTCTGGGAAATATTCCGTTTTATGAATTTTTATTTTTCCACCATAACAGTAGATTTGAATGGTTCTTTTGATTTCTGTATCTGAACCTACATATAAAAATAAATCAGTAGTGGTTCCTTGTGGAGTAAATACAATTCGGATTTTACCTTCCGATCTTGGTTTTCCACCTAAATCCCGTACGCTGACAATTTTTGAATAAAACGGGAGAGTCACTTTTTTTAAAATTGCTTCTTCTTCCAATCCCCCTTCTTCTCTTTTTAAAAGAAAAAACTGGTATTCCCTTTTTTCAAAATCATATTGAAATAGGACTGCTTGGTTGGTTAATTGTGCTTTGTTATAACCGAATTTAAAGGATTCCTGTAATTTTACAGCGATATCTTCCGTGGAGGGAATGATGAGGTTACGGAGGGTTCCTCCAACAATCACCATGATAAGCCCAAGTATGGAGATCACTACGACGATCTCAATCAAAGTGAGACCATCGCGTAATTTCCGTTTGGTTTTCAGAACCGGTATTTTATCGGAAAGCTGCCGGGTAATCATCCGGTGAAAGGATATTAAAGTCTTTACCTTTTCCTTCGCCACCTTCTTTTTTATCATCACCTAGAGTAACAATTTGAGGGACAGCTCCTTCAAACTTTAGCACGTAAGGTGTTTTCCACGGATCTTTCAAAACAGCTTTCTCACGAATGATAGGTTCGTAATCGTCACCAATTTTATCGTCGTCTGGTTTCTCGATTAACGCTTGTAAACCTTGTTCTTCTGAAGGATATTTATCATATACTTCTAAATATCTTTCCAACGCAGTTTTTAACACGGCACTATCGTTTTTCAGCTTCAATTTTTTTTCGCCTTCACCCCGGTTTCCGATACTGGAGTAAAGAATGGCCATGAGTGATCCTAAAATGAGCATTACCACTGTAATCTCGATTAAGGTGAGTCCCTCACGAATCTTTCTGTGTTTCCCTTTAGTTTTCATAAACTCTACATCCCCTGGATTTCTTGAGTTAGTTTGTACATTGGCGTCATAATTGCCGCCATAATGGTAAAAATAATTCCACCCATTACAATGATCATCATTGGTTCTAATGATTGTGTCAAAGATTTTATTGCCGTGTCGACCTCGGATTCATAGATTTCCGAGAGTTTATTCATCATTTCGGGAACTTTATCGGATGCTTCTCCGGCACTGAGCATCCCAAGTACCATCTGGGGAAGGACTTGCGAACCTTGTAAGGAATCAGATAATTTCCCCCCTTCTTTGATTTTGATAATTGCACTTTCAATTTCTTCTTTAAAAACGGTATGTCCCACCACATCTGAAACGATGTTCAAAGACACAATGAGTGGAACCCGGTTCATGAGAAGAATGGAAAGGTTCCTTGCAAAATTGGAAACTAAGATTTTACGAAGTAAGGTTCCAATCACCGGTAAACCAAGTAAAAACCGGTCCCAAACCTTTTTCCCTTCCCCTGAACTTTTCCACTTTAAAAAACTAAGTAAACCGGCAGCAATCGCACCTAAAATAAAAAACCAATAGTTTGTCAGTACATAGGATAAAAATATCACTCCGCGAGTTAAGAGCGGAAGTTTTGCATCAAAAGATGCGAACAACTGTTCAATTTGAGGAATAACCACTACGAGTAGAAATATTGATACACCAAGTGACAGTAACCCCATAATCATTGGATAAATCATTGCCACTTGGACTTTTGATTTTAACTCCGAAGATTTTTCCTCTAGTTCTGCTAACCTATGTAATGTGTTTTCGTAGTTTCCTGTGGATTCACCGACAGAAATCAAACTAGGGTATTGGTCAGGGAAAACCGTTTTGTGTTTTTTCATGGACTCAGAAAGGCTCATCCCTTCTGTGATGTCAGCTCTCATCTCAATCAAAACTTTTTTGAAGTATATGTTTTCGACTTGGTCAATGATAGAAAGTAAACATTTATCGAGAGGTATTCCTGCACCAATCAGTGTTCCCAATTGTTTACAAAACAAACCTACATCTTTTCGGGGAATTCGGTATAATAACTTGGATAAAAAAGGAAAGAGTTCCCTTTCTTCTTTTTCACGGTCTTCCTGTATGGAACGAACGTAGAGTCCTTTCGCCTTAAGCTTGTTACGTGCCGCCTGAAGATTGGGAGCATCAATGATATTTTTTTCTTCTTTGCCTTTTCGGTTGAAAGCTACGTAAGTAAAGAGTGGCATAAAATTTATGATACTCGAAGGACTTCTTCGGGAGTGGTTACACCTTCAATCACTTTGAATTTGCCGTATTCTTGGAGCGTAGAAAGGCCATTTTTTATAGCAAGTTCTTTGATTCGGTTTGAATCAGCACCTTGCAAAATCGCACGTTTGATTTCATCATTCATTATGAGAAGTTCATACAATCCAGTTCTTCCTTTGTATCCTGAGTTTAGACAAGAAGCGCAACCTTTCCCGCGATACAAGACCCCATTTTTTAATTCTTTTCTCTGGATTCCAAGGCCAGCCAAATCTTTGTCTGTTGGTTTGTAAGAAGTTTTACAATCCTTACAAATGACCCGAACAAGCCTTTGGGCCATAAATCCAAGTACGGAACTGGTAATCAGATAGGGCTCTATTCCCATATCGACAAGCCTTGTGACGGCAGCGGACGCATCGTTTGTATGCAGAGTAGAAAAAACCAAGTGTCCTGTAAGAGAGGCTTGGATGGCAATTCTTGCCGTTTCTTCATCCCGGATCTCTCCCACCATCACCACATCCGGATCCTGACGAAGGATAGACCGAAGTCCCGCAGCAAAGGTAAGACCAATTTTATCATTCATTTGCATTTGGGAGATCCCATCCATTTGGTATTCCACTGGATCTTCGCAAGTGATGATATTTCTTTCTTCTGTATTGATTTCAGAAAGTGCGGAATACAAGGTTGTAGATTTACCAGATCCCGTTGGGCCAGTTACTAAGATAATTCCATATGGTTTATAAATGAGTTCTTTAAAGTCTTTAAGGATTTCCTTGTTAAAACCCATAGTATCAATGGAATACTTTTGATCTGTTTTATTGAGAATCCGCATTACAATGCGTTCACCAAATTGGCAAGGGATGATTGAAACCCGTACGTCCACATCCTTTCCCGCTAACCGCAGTTTGATCCTACCATCTTGTGGCAAACGGTTCTCAGCAATGTTCAAATTGGACATGATTTTGATACGTGTGGAAATTCCCGCCAAATAAGATTTAGGTGGATTTAAAACTTTTTGCAAAACACCATCCACACGATAACGAACCACTACTGATTTTTCGAATGGTTCCACGTGAATATCTGAAGCCCTTTCGGAAACAGCCTGTGATAAAATTACGTTCACCATCTTAATGATGGGAGCTTCATTCGAAAGGTCTAAGGCATCTGATTCAAAGGCATCCGAGAGATCGCCAAAACTCCCATCCATCTCGTCCATCATCTCTTTTGCTTCGGCAGTTGTTTTGTCGAACTGAGAGTGAACGATCCTCATGATTTCGTTTTCCGTTGCGAGAACGAATTGAATTTCGTATCCTTTTAAAAAGGATCGCATATCATCCATTGGGTGGAGGTCTGTGGGATCACATGTGGCAACGATTACTTTTTTGCCTTTGACCGAAACCGGAACAATTTTAGAACGTTGGACTAGTTTTAAAGGAATTTTTCCAAAAACTTCTTCATTAGCAACAAACTCGAGTTTGTCGATAAATTCCATTCGGTGGAGCTTGGATAAGGCTTTTAGAATGTCAGTTTCGGAAGCGAGACCTTTTTTCTGGATGATATGAGTGATGGGAAGATTAGTTTTTTCCTGTTGTTTGGAAATATCCTCAAGATCCTTTATTGTAAGAATCCCATCTTCTAATAGAATTTGGCCTAAACTCTTTCTCATCGCAGTTTCTTTTCTCGTTCGTCGACCATCCTTTCTTGTTCATTTTTCTTTTGGATGGTCATTCGATCCGATTTATCTCGGTCGTCCAAAATATGAGGTGTTAAAAACACCATCAAATTGGTTTTACGATTTTGATTGGTAGTTCTGCGAAAGAGAGTTCCAAGTAGTGGAATCTCACCTAAAATTGGGATCTTTTGTACTTTCTTTTGTTTGTCATTGGAAAGAAGCCCCCCGATAACAATGGTTTGGATATTATCCACAACGATAGTAGTTTTTATATCTCGTTTGTTAAACGTTGGGTTTCCCCCTGTAGCTTCAGAAGAAATCCCTGCTACGTTTTTAATCTCTTGGTAAAGATCTAAAGTGATACGATTGTTTTTGTTGATATGCGGTGTGAACTTGAGTTTAATCCCTGTGGGACGGTATTCAAAGTTTGCAACCGTCACGGCATTGTCCCCACCGAGACCTGCGTTACGGTTTTGTGTTCGAACGGGAACATCCTGCCCTACGTTGATTTCCGCTTCTTGGTTATCCAAGGTCAATATCTGAGGAGCTGACAATACGTTGAAATTTTCATTGGTTGAGTTTGCATTCAAAATACCAATGATTTGTTGGCCCCCTCTACGAATGAAACCAAGGGAGAAACCAGAAAGAGTGTTTACGTTAGTGGGACGACCATTTTTATCAATCACTCCCCCTTGTGCCGCAAGACCTGTGTTAAACTGTCCATAGGCCAACTCTTGGTAACGCCAATCGATACCAAAGTCATTGAGGTCAGTGGAACTAAGTTCCACAATAAGGACTTCGAGTAACACCTGTTTTCTGGGTGTATCTAGGATTTTAATGATTTTTTTAATTTCTTCCCACTCTTGAGGAGTTGCCGTCACAATCAGTGAGTTGGATTCTTTGTGAGCTACTGCTTTGATTTTATCTTGTTTTCCTGGGACCTTTGGTGCCTGAGCAACAGGTTGTGGTGGAGCTGCTGGTTTTCCATCAGGGCCTGGTTCTCCCGGTGGACCTTGTGCCGGTGCCATAGGAGCATCGGGCATATCCAATTTTACCAAAATGGCAGCCAACTTTTCTGCTTCATTGTATTCCAAAGTATAAATATGGATATCACCAGCAGAGGAAATGGAACCTGGACCATCGGCTCGTACATCTAAATTATCAACTAACTTGAGTAATTTGTTAATATCGGATGTGGAACCCGAAAAAATCAAAGTGTTTTGGTTTTTGGGAATGATGATATCTGTATCAGGAGAAGTGACCCGTTTGAGAATAGGTTCGAGCTCTACAGCGTTCGAAAATTCCAAGGGAACAATTTGAGTAATGGTTTTATTTAAGGAAACATCAGCCTCTGAAACTGGATCTTTTCCTATCCGAACAATCGGAGATTTAGCAAGAGCATCTTTGATTTTAACTACTTTAATAAGATCATTCTCTTCGATGAGTCCAAAACCTTGAGTCTCTAATACAGATTTCATAAATCCGTAAGCATCTTCAATTTTGACTCGTTTTTGTGAGATGATGGTGATCTTCTTTCCCTTCACCGCATCATCGATTAGAATATTTCGTTTGATGATGGCACTCATTCCCATAAGGAAATCTTTGAGTTCTGTGTCCCGCCAATCGGCAGTGAAACTTGCAGGTTCTGGTGAGGATTTGGCCTTTGGTTTCCCTTTCTCTTGAGAAAAGCTAGGAGTGACAAATAAATAGAGGCAAATACTCAGTACTACTAAAGGAAGACGATTTCTCATTTTAATTCCGAATGATAAATTCATATGTGATTATTTTGCCTTGTCTCTCTAAATCCACTGTAATTTTCGGTGCTTGTTTGATCGAACCCCAAATTTCCAACATTTTCTCTGTTTCGTTGAGTGGCATTCCATTGACTCGTTTGATAATATCCCCACCGCGTGCACCTAGGGAATAAAATACATGGTCTTTTGCCACCTGATAGATCTTGTAACCCTCGATCTTTCCGTCTACCAAATGAGGACCAAACCTTGCATTTTTATAGATGGTGTTCGGGTCTTTCAGTTTGCGATTCACGTCCTCACGGGAAAGAACTTTTTGAACCGTTTGGCTGGATGGGCCTAAATTAGAAACTGCGGCAGCATCTTTGGGACGGATACGTTCTTTTGCCTGTGCTGGTGTTTCTCCAATATTGACTCTGAGGCTAAGACCTCCCTTTTTCAATACCACATAATGTTGTTCGATGGTTTGGACTTTATAACCACCTACCATCTCACCAGTTCCATACTCTTCCGAATCATTATTTTGTTTTTCACGGATAGTCACCCGGGCAAAAGACCAATGCCCAGATAGAGTTCCTGTTATCAACATCTGGTCATCATCCCCATTGTCCTGAGCAATTTCTGGATCGAGAGGAGATCCATCTGCCCCGCGTTTGGTGGTATCATTAGGATCAAATACCTGACCTCGTATGAGATTTCCCGTAACAATATCTTCGTAAGTACTGACAGCCAAAATCACTTCCTGGCGCATTTGTTTCGGACGTGTGTTTCCTGCGACGCTTATCCCTGTTTCTGTAGAAAACAAAAGTAAGAGGACAAGTTTCAGCAAATAGGCGAGTGAAAAGGAAAAAAGTAAAACCGCCGGAATCAATGTCAAAAACTGACTCGATTGGATTCTTTGAAGGATTGAATTCATGCTCCCCACAAATCGGAGAAAGACCCCGATTACATTCCGGCTACTTCAGATTTGGGAAGTCGTGTGACTTGTTTTTCCGTGATGCTTAAAGCTGATTCGGGATTCATTATTTTCCCGTTTCGAAACACTTCAAAATGCAGATGTGCTCCTGTTGCTGTGCCTGTCCTTCCGACAAGGGCAACTACACGACCCATCTTCACCGTTTCCCCAACCTCAACTAAAATCTGGGAACAATGGGCGTAAACTGTTTTATAACCGTTTTTGTGTTGGATGGTGACCGAATTGCCATACCCACCGTTACGACCAGTAAATACCACTTCTCCATCAGCAGCAGAAAGAACGGGAGCCCCTACTTTGGCCGCTAAGTCAAGGCCTGTATGGTAAACGCGATTGTATTTATTAAAAGGATCCACTCTTCTTCCATACCGAGAAGTCACTCGGCTTTGTGGAACAGGCATAATAAAGATTTTTTTGAGAACCACACGAGAAGAAGAAGCATTCTTCACTTGCACAGGAACTTCTAAAACCTGGCCAATCTTTAATTGGTCACTGGTGAGCCCGTTGTGTTTTTTTAGTTTGGCTAGTTCGATGGAAAAGGAACGAGCAATCTTTGAAAGATTGTCCTTCTTTTGTACTGCATATTTTTTTAATATGATACCAGATTCGTGAACCACTGTATTACTTACAACAGGAGAGACATCAATGTATTTTGGCAAATCGAGAGAAGCAAGTTCCACCTCTTCCTCATCCCCATTGGAATTTACACCAACGGAAAAGAGTTTATGAATTTCAGATTCTTGTGATTGCGAACCAAAAAGTCGAAACATTCCTGATTCACTACCGGGAATTGTCTCATTAATTTCAGAATGGATTTTTTGGAATGGGTTGGCTACGATTTGGGTTCCAGAAAGAACAAGGAGAGATAGTGTTACCAACCGAAAGATCTTCACAGCTAAATTATCGGGACCTAAGGGTAAGAATCTTGAACAAGAAACAAAGAAAGAATCGAAACGAATTACCTGCGACAATACGACACCCAAACCTTTACTTCTTTGTCTTTTTGACATTGGATTCAACTAAAGTGAATTTTTTACCAACCCACTCATCAACATCTTCCAAGTCATACTGCTTTTTCTTTACATCATCATTGATGATGTAGGCTGCCAATTTACCGACAGAAGACTCTCTAGACTCTGCAATGGGATAAACCTTCAATTTTAAGAGTGAAGGAGTGGATTCAATATAGATCTTAACAAGAGTCCCTTTTTTCCAAACTTCCGTTTGTGAAAACTTGATCTCCTCTTGTAAGGCATATGTCTTTCCATCATAGTATTCATTGATTTCCCTTAATTTTTCTTTTTTGATCAACCGTTGGGAACAATGACTGAACGCAAGGAGAAGAACGAGGGGAATTACACGAATGATACTACAATTCAAAGCAAACTCTGAGGAAAAGTCACCATGATGCCTCAATTATGAAAAGCCTTTTTTATTTTTTGGCCCAAAAGAGAGATTTCACTACCCAGACCAGTTGTGATCCCCAAACGAGCAGAAGTCGGAAGCCTGTTATACGAATGGAATGGAACCAAAGAAATCCAAGTGGAAGTAGGAATTCGTAGAGGACTTCCAGGTTTTCAGATTTTAGGTTGCGCCACTTTATCCACTAAAGAGTCCAGAGACCGCATCCGTTTGGCTCTGGAGGCTTCTGGATATCTCTTCCCACTAGAAACCATCATTGTAAACTTAAAACCCGCTCATATCCCTAAACGTATGGTCTGTTTGGATTTGGCGATTGCCGTTGGAATCTTAATGGCAACTGACCAAATCAAAATCCCTGAAGGCAAAGTTCATTTTTTGGGTGGGCTCGGATTAGATGGAACTGTCCTTGGAGGCCAGGAACTTTTGCCTTACCTCTGGCAAAATCGTTTGTCTGCAGAAGTTTCTCTTTGTCTTCCGGGGAATCTAAAGAAGGACAAAATTCCACAAGGTCGGTATTACTTCCTCGACCACTTAGATGGACTACGAAATCTCCCAGGGACGATTCCTGATAACCGCGAAGTGCTCACTCCAAGTATGGATTCCCTAACATGGGAACATGTATTTTTAGATCCCTACCAAATGAAAACCTTCCAAGGACTTCTGTATTCTCTTCTTGGCAAACACCATAGTCTATTGTTAGGAAGCCCTGGTTCAGGAAAAACAATGATGCATAGGATGTTGGAATCCCTACTCCCACCAAAAGAAACAAGAGATCCTAACGACCAAGGAGTTTGGACTTGGGGTGGTGATTTTGAAGTTCCATCGAACAAACGACCTTTCCGTGCACCTCACCATTCGGCAACCGAAGTTGGGCTTGTGGGCGGTGGACTTCCTTTCCAACCAGGGGAAATTTCAAAATCATACGGTGGTATTCTTTATTTAGATGAGGCATTGGAATTTAGAGATCGCATTTTAGAAAGTTTAAGAATGCCAATGGAAGATTCGTATTTAGAAATTGTTCGGATGAATGAAAAAACAAAACTAAAAACCGACTTCACCTTAATGTTATCAGCAAACCCCTGCCCTTGTGGAAACTACCATAGCAAACAAATCTGCCATTGTTCCTTACAAAAGATTCGTTTGTATTTACAGAAAATCAGCGGTGCATTTTTAGATAGAATCACCATCTTTCAAACGTTATTCGAAACAACGAATGAAAGATGTATCAAGTTGGAAGAATCAAAAATGAAAAATATTCTTTTGGAACGGTTTGCCTTTCGAAATACAAGGACCGTTCCAGAGGATGAAGAAAAGAAAATTCAGAAAATTTTAGATACAGAATCTCAGACCAAACAATTATCCTTACGAAAGAAAAAACAAATTATTTCTCTAACAAGAACCATTGCCGATTGGGATCTTTCCTCCCGAACGAAGGAAGCACACATTTGGGAGGCAGTTCAGTATTCTATCGGTTACCAGTGGATTTACAGCCTAGGGTAATTACTTCGATATAAAATGTGAAATTTCCATTGCAATTTTATTGATCGCATAATCCATATAAGCTGGATCATCTATCTTTTTTTTGTAATTTTCAAATTTCTTCTGAATGGTAGAAGCCATCCCCCGTTTCCGGAGTAATACAGGATCTGGACCAAATTCATCGGTTTCTGCCAAATTTCCAAAAATACTAAATTGTTTCATGCGGTTACTTCCTTGTAACATTCAAACTCTCATCCTTGAGAGCGTTTTCCCTTAAGGGATACATGACCAATCGGCCCGGTACAAAAATCCCTTGATGAAGTTATTTAGAAGATTGAAGAATAAAAATGAACTTCCTTTTTTTCAGTGATATGGATCAAATTAAACGAAGGTGTTAGGTGGTAAAATGCTGGTATTTCCTTAAGTAAATAGTAATATACCTTCCGCATTCGGTTGCGTTTTGTCTCATGAAAGCATTCTAAAGGATGAAACCCACTACTTTCGCTCCAGAATTTTACTTCTGAACAGTGAAGAATTTCGTCCTTAAAACTGATTATGTCTAGTTCCCCAAATGCTTTCCGATAGTTCCGAAAAAGAATCCAATGGCCTTTAGATTCCAAATAACCGATGGCAAAGTCTTCGCCGAGACGGCCCTGTCTTGTTTTTTCCTGTGTTCTAGGAGATTCCAAGGGCTACAAGTTGGTATTAATAGATCTGCGAAAAAGGAATGGCTTGTTGGATGTAAAGATTCAGGTCTTTCATAAGATCAACAAACTCTAAATGTTTTAAGCGTTTGCCTTCTGCATCTTTTGTCACACGAATGACAGGTCGAAGTGGTTTGTCTTTATTGGATTCAATTACCATACCCATTCTTAGGTCGGAAAGAACCACACCGGACCCCACAGGAAACATAGAAAGTTTATTTAAAAATAACCTTACCATTTTTAAATCAAAACGGTTCACGTTTTCACTAATCATAATCTTCATCGCTTCATAAGGAAGGATGGCTTGTCTGTAAGGTCTAGGATGGATCATAGCAGCAAATTGGTCTGCTATCATAAATACTTTCGTAAGTTCTTCAATTTGGTTGGCAAGAATCCTTTGTGGGTATCCAGAACCATCCACTGCCTCATGGTGTTGTAAGGCGACAATGGCAAGAGAGTTTTTCAACTTCAATCTTTGCGTTAGAATTTGGTAACCAGTCACTGGATGGCGTTTGATGGTTTTAAGATCCAGTTCCGATAGGGCTCCTTTTTTTTCCGAAACTTCTTCAGGAACTGTTACCATTCCTATATCAGCGAAAAGAGAAGCAAGAGCCAAATCAATGAGTTTCGGTCGTGAAAATTCTAAAAAGTTCCCAAGCATAACCGAAAAAAATGTCGCATAACATATATGAGTGTATAAATAATACCCTGAATGGGAATGAGATAAAAGTAAAATGGGAATTTGTGCATTTGCCTTGGTATGATCGGCGATTCGTTCTGCAATTTCCCGGAACTCTCTAATTTCCGTATAACGGCCCTCAGATGCAGAGCGATATGTTTTTTGCACCAAATCAAAACAGTCTTTAAAAACAGCATTAAACTCAACCTTGGTGGTATTTGCTTTTTCTAAAAGATACTTATAGCGTGTTGAGTTTTCATCATCCTGATAGAATGGTAGGTTGGTATCGAAATATCCAGGTCCTTGACCAGGAGTAGTTTTGTCCTGCCCATCCGGCATTACCTTTTCTCCATCTGTCAGAACAAAGGTGATTCCAAATTGAACGAGCCGATCTAAGTCTTGTTGTGTGATGGGTTGGTCAGCTCCTACAAAAACAGTGTCTTTGTCCAAGTAGATTGACTTAGTAAACTTCGAACCAGGTTCTAAGTCACGTATGGAAATTTTCCGCATAATTGCGTAAATCCTAGTAAGAAGCGTAGAAACTTCAATTGTTTTTCTTTTGTCTCTCTAAAACAAGGATTCGAAACACTGCAGCCACAACTTCATACAATTCTCTCGGAATTTCTTTCCCATTGGGGAGATGATCTAAGGTTTGCACCATCACTTCGTCACGTATGACAAGAACACCCGACTCTTTGGCAACGCGAATCAAAGTATCAGCAAGTCTACCTTCCGCTTTCGCAACAAGTTTTGGAGCTGAATGAATATCTGGATTGTATGCAAGGGCTGCCATTTTTTGTTTCATCTGTAATCTCCGTTAAAGGATTCGTCTGACCAGGTTTCGATTTGAACTGATTGGATTTGAGGGAAGTCCCGAACAAGGCCAGCCAGCGATATGGAGAAATTTTCTCCTTGTATCGACTGTTCCGTGGTAATTTCGACAAGGATTGGTTTCTCTTTTTCAGGATCATAATGAAACTGGATTCCCATTGCCCCTGTTTCTTTCGACTCCCAAAATACATAGAGAACCAAACCTTTGTTCTTCGGTTCTACTACCATTTGCAATGATTCTTTTTGATCGGGAAAAATGAAGGACAGTAAATCTGAAAATCTAGATTCTCCTAATAGATAGGTCCAGATAGGTTTTAGATCTTTTGTCTCCGTTGTTTTCGAACTCGATTGGTGGTCTATCCAAGTGGCCCAACGGGCAAGTTCCTTAGGTTTCGAATGAATGACCTGGACTTCTTTCTCTCCCAAAGAGGTAGTTACTTTCGAATGGAAACTCTGGAAACGAAGTTTGGATTGATCTATATTTAGTTTTGGATCTTTGTGATTTGCCGGTAGTGAATTAAGTAATCTTTTTTTCCCTCGTTGGTCAAAAGCCTCAGCGACTCCCCATTTCTCAAAAAAATCAATGGAAGGTTGTTTTACAAATTTAGAAAAGAGAAGGTTCACTCCCTTCTCGTCGGAGAAATTTACAAAAACTCAACCTGTGGATGGGAGAAATTCCTAGTTTCAGAAGGGCATCTCTGTGTTCTTCCGTTCCATATCCTTTATGTTTGGCAAACCCATACCCCGGGTATTTTATATCCATCCGTTCCATATATTCATCTCTGTAAGTTTTGGCAAGGATGGAGGCTGCAGAAATGGAAGGAATTAAATCATCCCCTTTGGGTAGTGAAAAATATCCTTCGATCGGTTTGGAAATTTTTAATTTATAATTTCCATCGGCCAAAAGGAAGAGTTTTTTTTCAGGTGTTTCTTTCTCAGATAAATCTTTTTGATTCTTATCGGAAGGATGATTGGGTTTGTTTTCTAAAACCGATCTTTGGCTTGGCAATGACCGGTTCATCCCATAAAAAATCGCTTGGTTGATATTGAATCGATCGATGAAAGCAGCACTGACAAACGTGACTCGGAAATAAGATACGTGTTTTATGATTTCCTTTCGGAGCTCAAATCGTTTGCGTTCGGGAATCTTTTTGGAATCGCGAAGTCCTTTTAGAATTTCTCCATTTCGGATTCTTTCTAATGTCTTCAGTTCAAAGGAGACACAACCGATAGAAACAGGTCCGGCTAGAGTGCCTCGACCTGCTTCATCTAGTGAATAACAGATTAAATTGGGAATTTGAAATTCAGGAAAGAACGGCCGAGTGACGACCGTTTCAAGAGAGATTATGCGCTAGGTGCTTCCGCAGCTTTTGCTTGTGCAAGAGCGGCTTTAGAAGCCTCGTCCTGTCTCTTTTTATCCTTAGCCACGATCGCTTGACCGCCTTTTCTTTCTTTAATTCGACCCGCTTTACCTTTTTTATCACGAAGATAGAAAAGTTTCGCACGTCGAACCGTTCCTTTACGAACGAGTTCAATCTTTGCAATGCGTGGGCTATGAAGTGGGAAAATTCTTTCCACTCCGATATCATAAGATACGCGTCTTACAGTAAACGTTTTGCTTTGTGATTTGTTAGCAATAGAGATTACGATGCCTTCGTAAACCTGAACCCGCTCTTTACCAGATTCAACGATTTTGTAGTGAACTTTTACAGTATCACCAATTTCGAAATTAAGTTCGTTCTTTGCTTCGCCTGCGAGTGCTGTTTCTAGAATCTGATTCATGGCTTCCTCTAAGAATGATTTCTTGTTTTGCGGTTTTTTTGCCGCCATTTCCGGATCTCTTCATGATGGCCACCTATGAGCACATCAGGAACAGTCCAACCCATAAAATCATAGGGTTTTGTATACTGGGGGTATTCTAATTCTTCTGTTTCGTTGTGCGACTCTTCGAGAAGGCTTTCTTCTTTTCCTAAAAAACCCGGAACAAACCGAGAAAGGCAATCCGCAACAACGAGAGCAGCTAAATCCCCCGATGAAATAACATAGTTTCCAATGGCCACTTCCCTGTCAATTAAATGCTCTGTGACACGATGGTCGACCCCTTCGTAGTAACCTGAAATAAAGGTTAAGGTCTCGGAAGACTCATAAATCTCCCGAGCCAAAGTTTGGTTGAATAGTTCTCCCGAAGGGCTAAGCAGGATGACTTTCCCTTTGTTTTCCCCTAGGGATTCCAATGCTCGATAAATAGGTCCTACTTGCAAAAGCATTCCAGGTCCACCACCGTAGATGGTGTCGTCGACCTTTTGGTGTTTGTTGTCAGCAAAGTCTCGCAGGTGGACGGTGTTTATTTCCACAACCCCTTGTTTGACGGCCTTACCAGGAATCCCGGTTTCGAAATAGGAAGTGATTTTTTCTGGAAAAAGGGTAATGAAATTAAACTTCAAACCACTGCTCCCAGTGAATGATCTCAATGGTTTTCGATTCTAAGTTCCAATCTCCCACGAATAGATTAAGAAAAGGAATGAGGACAGTTTCCCCTTCGCCGGCCGTTGGTTTCAGTTCCAAGATGGGATGGGCTGGGTTGTCGATCACTTGCGTGACAATGTATGCAAGTGGAGCATTGGTTTCTTTGGATAGGGCAAGAAGTCCTACCAAATCCTCTGTATAAATTTCGCCATCTTTCGGTTGGGGAAGTTCTTCCCTTTTCCATAACAAAGAAAAACCCCGGTATTTGACTACAGTCTCTGGTGTCTCATACCCTTTCAATTTCAAAAGGAAATGGTTTCCGTTCTGTTTGATTTCTTCAATATGAATGCTGGTCTGATTTCCACGAGGATCTTCTACAATGCAAGATAACGGGGCTTTGGCGGAAAGGAGGGTGTCACCTTCTGTAAACAGTTTGATGAACCCTTTGATTCCATGTGAGGATCCGATGACCCCCACTTTCACTAAACTTGGTTTAGTCGACAATTTCTAAAGTATAGTTTTTGCCTTGTTTGGTTCCGGCTGCTTGTAATACAGTACGCAAAGATTTTGCAATCCTTCCGTTTTTTCCGATCACCTTACCTAGGTCTTTTGCTGCCACCCGAAGTTCGATCACTGTTTCTTCCTCTCCGGGTACTTGGTTGACAGCCACTTGTTCTGGTTGGTCAACGAGAGATGTAACGATATAACGAACTAAGGATTCCATGTATCAATTAACCTTTGAATTTTGACCAAACGTCGTCTTTTTTCAAAAGAGCAAGAACTGTATCAGTAGGTTGAGCCCCTTTCTTTAACCAAGAAAGTGTTTTTTCTTCATTGAAAGTCGCTTTTTTCACAGACGAAGTAGATGGGTGAAAGTGACCAATCGCTTCAATGAACTTTCCGTCACGTGGAGCACGGATGTCAGCTGCTACGATGCGATAGTGCGGGTCTGCTTTTGTTCCCGTTCTTTGTAATCTTAATTTAACCAAGGAAAAATACCCCTTTTATAGCGAGTTTTTTGAATCGCGACGATCTGTCAAGAGCGAGTTCTTGCACTTGCAGCGAGTTCCTTTAATTTTTTGCCCTGTGCATTGGGATCCCCTGTTTTGTAGAGACCTGATCCCACAACCGTGATGTCCACACCGAGTTTTGCCAGTTCTTCCATATTGGATTCGTTCACTCCCCCATCTACTTCCAACTCAATATTGTAAGGTTTCGTGAGTTTACGAACAGCAGCAATTTTTTCAAATCCTGATTTTACAAAGGACTGCCCATAAAATCCAGGATCCACAGTCATAAGAAGTACAAGGTCCAAATAAGGAAGGATTTGAGAGATTGATTCTGGAGGTGTTTGCGGATTGAGAGAAACTCCCACTTTGATTCCTGCTTTTCGGATCTCTTCTGCCAACCGAACAGAGAAGTTGGTAGTTTCAATATGAAACGTAATACAATAAGGCTTTAAGTCAAAGTATTTGGGAACATGAAGTTCTGGATTACTCACCATCAAATGCACATCGAGTGGGATTTGGGTATGAGACTTCACTTCTTTGGTAAAGGCTTCCCCAAAGGAAATTTGTGGGACAAAGTTTCCATCCATCACATCAATATGGATGAGATCTATATTTTCTTGTTTGTAAGTGGGAAGCTCCGTAGCGAGTCCCGTGAGTTTTGCCGCTAAGATAGAAGCTGAAATTTTCATCTTAATAAGTTCCTTTTAATTTCCAAACCTTAGCCACACCCGTTTCTTTACCGAAAAGAGTTAGCTTTACATTTCCCGAGCGGTGGATGAGAAAACGAATTGGTTCATCTTCTTTTAGGGTTTGGTTTGTGAGTATTTCCTTTTCGATTTCAGTGTCTTCGCCAGGTTTTGTATAACTCACCTTAGCCGAATAGAGATCATCATCGTCTACTTCATATTCAAGGAATTCGTAATCCTGGACAAGTGACTCAGAAGGTTTTAAAAAGAAAGCTCCGACTTCGGCCCCTGTGGGTTTTAATTCAAATGAAGAAACAAGACCATGGGATTCACGAAACTCTGGTTTGGTGGCTTCTTTTAAACGATAGGGGATCTTTTTTCTTTGTAAATAGTCGACAACAAAGGGAACTGGGGATCCAACAAACTTAAGTGAATCAGTCGGTTCATTTGCCGATTGGTTGGATTTTTTTTCTGTGTTTGCTTCTGTTACGAGTAAATAGATTTTTTCTCCAGAATGTGTTTCTTTTCCAGGAGCAGGGATTTGGTCAATGACAGTGTCTGCAGGTTCATCTCCCACCGCCGGCACATAGGTGATTCCACCAATTTGCAACGGAACGTAAACTTCCCCGGACAATACTTTTTCTAAAATTCCTCTGGCACGTTTTAAATCCTGTCCTTTGACATCAGGGATTGTGACTCGATCAAATCCAATATTGACAGTTAGATAAAGTTTAGAACCGGCTTCTACTTCCTTACCTGGATCAATGGATTGAGAGAGAATGATTCCATCTGTTTTTTCCGGAATGCGTTGTGTTTCCAATCGGACTTTGAGTTGGAGTCTTTGGAGTTCGTTATGAACCTCAATGTAATTTTTTCCAATTACATAAGGCATCATTACTTTTTGTTCTTCTTTGGTCCGAACGACAACCACGAGGAAGGCAGCGACAAAAAAAACAAGGAGTCCTAAACCTACAAATAAAACATAACCACTGTAAGGTAGAATTTTTAGAAACTTTTCTTTCACGTAAATGATTCTCCGGCTAAAACCCGCGCCCCATGGAAAAACTCAAAACCTTTCATGGGTTTTTTACCTTCGGGTTGTAAGGTATCTATACCAAGCAGGTTTCCGTCTCCACAGAGGCAGAAAAGCCTTTTTTTCTGGTATAGGAAAAAGGAACCAGGCCTCCCTTCTGGTGGCCTCGGGACCTGCACTTCCGATTCATCAGGGAGGTAGGAAGACACAAGAATGAGTTTTTTACCCCGAAACTCTGTTGTTGCCAAAGGATCAGGATAGAGAGCCCGAATCCGGTTGTGGATGCTCGTTGCAGGTTCTGTCCAGAGAACGGGTCTATCGGCAGCCGTTATCTTTTTGCAATGGGTGGCTTCGTTTCCATTTTGCGGTTGGGACTTCCACTGGGTTTTCGTAGACTCTAATTCCTTTAGGAGGCGGATGAGCTCCAAGGCCCCTTCTCTCGTAATCGATTCCAAAAGAGAGGCAGTTGTCTCTTCTGCACCCACTTTCCAAGACTTCTGAGAGATGATGTCCCCAGAATCCACTTCCTTAGCTAAATACTGGATTGTGAATCCAGAACTTTCCTCACCGCTCAAAAGAAAACTTTGGACGGGGGATGCGCCACGGTATTTGGGAAGAAGGCTTCCATGTAAGTTGATGCTGCCAAATTTTGGGTCTTGGAATACTACTTCAGGAACAATGGATCCGTAGGCGTATACAATATGCACAGGCGAACCATAGGAAAGGATTTGTTTTTGGGCTACTTCATCGGTTCTCAGTTTTGGCGATTGGATGATAGGGATTCCTTTTTCCAGAGCCAAATCCTTGACCGGTGTTGGTGTGATGATTTGTTTTCGTCCCACGGGTTTGTCAATATTCGTGACTACAAAATCTACCTGAATTCCCGCTGCCAGTAAGAGGGATAATAATTCTTTTGAGTGTTCGGGGGATCCAAAATATCCAATCGAAAGTTTCATATTCAATTTCCTATTAAACTAGTTCCAGAGGATCCAAATCATATTCTATATAACATTTGGAATCGACTTTAAATTTTTCTTTAGTATCACGCAATAGATTTCGTAAGGTAGTGATCGATTTTGATTTTAACAAAATATGGTATCTATAATTATTATCTATTTTGTAAAAAGGACATTGGCTTGGTCCAAGAATTACAACGGATTCGTCGATTCCTTCTTTTAATAAATCTGAATATAAAACAGATTGTTTTCCGGCAATGTCTTCATATTTGGAACGGAAAACAAGTCTCGCCAAACGAGAGAAAGGTGGATAAAACAAATCCCTTCTAAAGTTTAGTTCCCATTCAAAAAATGCAGGATAATTTTGTTCCATGGCCATCTTGAGTACAGGATGTTCAGGATCATTGGATTGGATGAGAACTTCCCCTCGTTTTTCTCCCCTTCCCGCCCGACCCGCAACTTGGGAAATGAGAGAATAAGTTCTTTCGCTACTTCGAAAATCCGGAACTCCCAGGCCATGGTTTGCGTTGAGAATTCCGACAAGGGTGACATTCGCATAATCCAATCCTTTAGCGATCATTTGTGTTCCCGTAAGGATGTCTAAATTTCCTTCACCTAACTTCTCTAAGACATCCCGAGTCACTTCTTTATTTTTAGAACTATCTTGGTCCAATCTTTCAATCCTGGCTTTTGGAAAATGAGAAAGTAAATATTCTTCTAATTTTTGTGTTCCTGCACCAAAAAGGTCCAAGTCTTCTCCATGAATGGATTTCAGACTTTGTAAGCTGGATTTATAACCACAGAGGTGGCATCTGACTGTTTTATCGGAATGATAACAAAGAGTTGCTGTGCATTTCGGACAATGTATGAATTCTTTTGTCGTTGTGGAATAAATGAAAGGATTGTATCCGCGCCGATTTAAAAGAATGATGGTTTGTTCTTCTTTTTTCAATCGGTCGGCAATTTTAAACTGTAAGTCTCCTGAAAGAAGGTCACTGTCTTCCTTTTTATCTGTAATTTCCACAGTAGGAAGAGAAGCGTATGGATTGGCTCTTTCTTTTAATTCTGAATACCCAATTTGTCCCGATTTCGCTAGGTAATAGATTTCCACACTGGGAGTCGCAGAACCTAACAAGAGTTTTCCGCCAGTTTTGGAAATTCTTTGTAAGGCTACTTGGCGGACATGGTATCTGGGAGAGCCATGTTCTTTGTAAGAGGCATCATGTTCCTCATCTAAAATAATAAGAGATAGATCGGACAAGGGAGCAAATACAGCAGAACGAGTTCCAATACAAATTCTTTTTTTTCCATCCTTCAAATCTAAATAGTTTTGGAATTTTTCTGAGGTACGCAAATGCGAATGGAGAACTGCGACTTGTCCGGGAAAAATACGTTCTATCCTTGCAATGGTTGGATACGTTAAAGAAATCTCAGGTACAAGAAAAACCACTGACCCTTTAGGTTTACGTAAAATTTCTGCCATCAGGTGCATATAAACTTCTGTTTTTCCACTTCCTGTAATCCCATACAATAAATGAGTAAGAGATTTGGTACCAGATTTAATTTCATCTAGGGCTTTTGACTGGGACTCATTTAACGGGTGTAAAAGTTCCGAATGGATTTGTACTGGTGTCCCGTTTTCTTTTTTTCTTTTTTTCCCTTTCGGAACCATAAGAAACAAAGCTTCCCCTAGAGAAGACAAGTAAGTATCTGCCATCCATTCTGCTAAATATAATTGTTCTTCAGTGAGAACTGGTTCCGAATCAATGGCCTTTAGAATGGACAAGGTTTCATAATTTGGTTCATTCGAATGAATTTCAGTAACCACTCCCTCCCATTCCTTACCATTGAGGGGAACGATGACTCGAACTCCCCTTTGTAAACTCTTGATCTCATCCGGGATTTCATAGGTGAGAGTTTTACTTTCCCAGGAAAGATTTAAAGCAACTTCCGCGTATTGGATCATACTAGAGATATGGTTTGAGTAACGATAAGTGAGAGATAAAACTATCTTCTAATTCTTGTTTCTCTTTTCCATATTGAAATAGATTGGATTCAGAATCTGTTTTTTTAGCCTTTTCTCCAAGAAAAACGAGGGCTTCGGGTGATCTTGTAGTGACAATGGGAATGGAATGTCCTGATAAATCCCATTGGATTTGTTTACCAAGAAGTTCTTTTGCCTTATCTGCTCCAAACAATAATTTGGCGGAAGATCCAAGAATCACAATCATTTTAATTCCATATTCCTCAACCGTTTCCTTAACATGGAATTTACAATTTTCCACTCGAGTGGACCAGTCAGCTTCCTTTGATTCCGTATGCGAAAATGTACAGGCGGGATATTCTTGGTAATAAAACTCTTCAAAGGAAAACCCAAACACTTTTTGCACAAGTTCCCCCCAACTAATTTCTGTTAATTTGTCTTTGAAAATTTGGTTAGGTTTTGTTTTGGTAAATGGTTTTTCTTTAGGGTTAGTAGCCCCTGTATAGTGAAGAACAAGAACAGGTTTTCTTCCTTTGTGTAAAAATTGACGCACTCCGCTCAGTTTTCCTTGGCATAAAGTACAAGAAAAATTCACTAAATCCTTATTTTTCCTTTGGCTTTCCTTTTGTTGTTTCTTTTGCATTTCCAAAGATTCGGGAACTTTTGATTTCCAAGGAAAAACAAAATCATTGGGATCTTGTTCTTCTTGAAACCTATAGATAGAAACAGATTTGTTTTGAATTAAAAATTTTGCCTCAGAGAGAATGTCAGTAAACCTTTCTAAAATTGATTTTTGATCCATACTAACCTTCGTTCAATTGTTCCACGGAAATATTTAAGGAACGTAATTTTCTGTATAAATGTGTGCGTTCAATTCCTAAAGCTTTGGAAGTCCGAGTCACATTCCCTTCGCAAATTTGTAATGTTTTAATAATGTATTGACGTTCAAACTCTTCTTTCGCATGTTTTAAATCCCCACGCGCTACCATTTCATTGGCTTTTTTAAATCCATGCAAAGCTTCCTTAACATCCTTTGCCCGGATCGTATCCCCTGGAACTAAAATACTAAGCCTTTCTAAAATATTTCCAAGTTCCCTTACATTTCCAGGCCAAAAATGTGATGTAAGTGTATCAAGTCCTTCCCTATCAATGGTTTTTAGAGAAAGATTGTTCTCAGTAATGGATTTTTTTAAATAGTATTCGGCAAGGAGAGGAATGTCCTGGTTTCTCTCTCGAAGAGGTGGTAATTCCATAGGAATGACACTTAAAGCATAATATAAGTCTTCTCGAAACCGACCTTCACGGATGGCTTCTTCTATATTGGAATTGGTAGCGGCAATGATTCTCACATCGACTGCAATTGAATCTTTTCCACCGACTCTGTCCAATTTTTGTTCTAAAATTGCTTTTAAAACTTTTGATTGTAAGGCGGGAGTTAAATCACAAACCTCATCTAAAAATAAAGTTCCATTTTGTGCGGATTCCCAGCTCCCGATTTTAATGTCTTTGTTGCCATCATTTCCTACCGACTCAAAACCAAATAACTCTTGTTCTAAGGTATCTTCAGGAACCGATGCACAGTTAAACTCAATATAAGGTTCATTTTTACGTTTGGAGTTTTGATGGATGGCCCTCGCCGTTAATTCCTTACCGGTTCCGTTTTCACCAAAAATAAATACACGAGCATTGGTCTGTGCCGCCTGGAAAATCGCAAACTTCACTCTTTGAATGGAAGAAGATTCTCCCAAAATTTCATCCACTTCCAATTGAAATTCTGGAATTTCCGTATCCTTTGTTTTTTCTAAAGCAGATTCGATTGTTTGGATTACTTTTTCAATCGATAGTGGTTTTTCTAAAAAATCAACGGCTCCTTTTTTGGTAGCATTCACTGCAAGTTCGATGGTTCCATGTCCAGAAATCATTACAATTGGCAACCCTGGATAAAGTTTTTTACACTCATCCAAAATGGTTAGTCCGTCTTCTTTTCCCACCCATACATCTAATAAAACAAGGGAAGGCCTCTCCTTTGCTAAAGCTTTGAGTAAAGCCTTTCCATTCGCAAAATCTTCTACCGAATAATCTTCATCTTCCAAAATCACACGTAACGATTTTCGAATTTCAGTTTCATCATCTAAAATATATATCATTTTCTGCATTAGTGACTATCCAAAGGAAGTTCAATTCTAAATTTACAACCACCTAACTTCGAATTTTCTACGGAAATATGGCCATGATGATCAATGATTGTTTTTTGTACGATAGCAAGACCAATCCCAGATCCATGTTTTTCCTTAGTAGAGAAATAAGGTTCAAAGATTTTTTCCCGCCATTCCTGTTTTAAACCAGGTCCAGAATCATCAATTTCTATCACAATAGACTTTCGAAGTGCTTTCTTTTGTAATTTTGACATGATTCGGATTTTCTTCCGTTTGAGGCTTAAGATATCCATTTCTTCTTTGGAATTTTCTGAAGATTGGATCGCCTCAACTGCATTTTTGATTAAGTTATTAATAACACCCAAAAACAGTCGTTTATCGAGAAATACTTCCGGTAAATTTTCGGCCAGTTTCAATTCAAACTCTATGTCTGTTGTATCTTTAAATAGAGCGACAGCTTCTTCCAAAATTGGATTTAAGTTTTGGTTGATAAGGAAGGGCACTGGCATCCGAGCAAATTCACTAAATTCTTTTACTAAATGCTCCAATACGCGCACTTGACCAATGATAGTTTCCGTCGCATCAAAAATGACTGATTCTAAATTTTCTGATTTAGGATTTTGAAATTTACGTTGGATTCGTTGAGCGGAAAGCTGAATCGGTGTTAAAGGATTTTTGATTTCATGAGCCATACGTTGAGCCACTTCTTTCCAAGCGGCAATTCTCTGTGTGTGCATGAGTTCTTCCGATTTTGCATCTAAGTCGCTGACCATTTGGTTGAAACTATCGATGAGAATTCCCATTTCTCCTTCTTCTGTTTTTTCCAATCGAATGTCGGATTCTCCAAGGGAAACTTTTTTGGTTGCATTCGCCAAATTGATGATAGGTCTAGAAATTCTACGAGCAAATAGAAAAGAAAATAAAATTGCGATCAGAAACATTGCAAAAGAAAAAGAGGCTATGGTAATTCGAACACTAAATGGAATTTTCTCTTTCCAAAGACTTACTTTTTCATAGGTAGAGGTAGCATTCACAATATTTTGAACATCTGCCTCCATACCTTGATGAATTCTTTGACCCACATATACTTCTGTTCCATGTTCCAAAGGAAATCGGCAAAGAATATAAGACCGGTCATTTAAGTACAATCGACTGACAAAAATTCCAGGTTGGTTCGATTCTATAAACTCAAGACCCTCAATATTACGAAACAAACCTCTTGATTCGAAACTAAGTTTCCCAGTTTCTGCAAAACCCAAATAATATTCATTCTTTTCAAAGAGTCCATTTTCCACTCCCTTCTGAAAAACGGTATATCCATCTGTTTTTAGTCCATGCAACCTAGATCGCAAAATACTCACCTTTTCAATAAACTCGGCCTCAATTTCTTTTTCTTCATTTTGAATTATCAAATTTGCAGAACGAAGGGCATTGGAAATATCGACACGATAAAAACCTTCAATCAGTCTTCCCGTTAAATTAGAGGAAAGAATAAAAATTGGTAGTGATGGAACAAGTGCCACGAATAAAAAAGCAAGTGTGAGTCTGTAACGAATTGAGCTTCTAATTTTTCCTGTTTCCCGATTTCGTTTATTGCGGTAAACATAACTTAAAATTAAAGATAAGATAAAGAAAGGAATGAGGATAAATACATAAGTATCTAGTTTAGAGAAAAAGGATATGTCTTCCTCTTGTCTAAAAAAAACTAATTCAGAAAAACCAACGGAAACTGCTAGGGTAAGAAAAAAGATGAAAATATCACGTAAATAGTATCTGTTTTCATCAGACAACCGAGGCAGAATCTTAAAAAATCTAAGTGGCATTGATTTCAAAATTTCGCCCAACCAAAACTTCTAAAGCAAGAAGTGCCTCCTCTTCTCGTTTACCATCCGCTTTTACAGAAAAAACTGAGCCAGGACCTAACGCTAACATCATAAGGCCCATAATCGATTTCCCATTCACTTCTATGTCATCTTTGACTACAAAAATTTCACATGGGAAACTCGCAGCCACCTTAACAAATAATGAGGCTGGTCTTGCATGAAGTCCACTACTGTCTTCTCTAATCTTTAATTGGATTTGTTTCAATGGAACTCTGTTGTATGTAGGTATTTAGTTTATTCGAAAATTCTTTTGCGCTATTTTTACCCATTTTACGCAAACGTTGGTTCATCGCCGCTGTTTCTACAATGATGGGAATATTCCTTCCTGGTTTGACTGGAATTTCAATATAGGGAACGGAAACTCCAAGAATTTCTTCCATACTTTGTTCGATTCCTGTCCTTTCATACTCGCCAGAAGTTTGTTCTTCCCATTCTTTTAAATTGATTATCAGTTCAATAAGTTTGTGATCTCGAACAGAACCAACACCAAATAAATCTTTGATGTTTAAAATCCCGAGTCCTCTAATTTCCATATGATGACGAAGTAAATCAGAACAAGAACCAATCAAATAACTTTCGCTTAGACGACGAATCTCAACCATATCATCTGCCACAAGCCTGTGACCACGTTCAATCAGTTCAAGTGCCGTCTCACTCTTTCCAACACCGGAGCGTCCAGTCAGTAAAGTTCCAATTCCAAAAACTTCAATGAGAACCCCATGGCGCATGGTTCGCGGAGCCAGTGCTCTATCTAAAATTTGCGAGATAAGAGTGATAAAACGATGTGTAGCAATTTCAGTTTTAAAAAGAGGAATTCCTTTGGATTTTGCTCTTTCGACAAAAGGAATTTGTGGTTCATTGCCATGGGTATAAATAATACAATTTAAATGGAATTCGAAAAATTTCTCTGTAATTTCGTGAAGTTTATCTTCTGAAAGAGAATTGAGATAAGCCCATTCCCCTTTGCCTAAAATCTGAATACGATCATTCGCAAAAAAATCAAAAAAACCGGTAAGGGAGAGTCCCGGTCGATTGATTTCTGCGTTGTTGATGCGGTTTGTTAGACCGGCTTCTCCGGTGATCAAAACTAATTGTAGATCTTCGTGATCTCTTAAAATCGTGTCAACAGTGATCCCAGGAACTGGCATTGGTTTACCCCTTTAGAGAACTGATCCGTTTCCTCTCGTTAGAAGGAAGGATTCTTAAGACCTTTCTATACTTTGCAACTGTCCGACGGGCAATTTCAATTCCTTTTTTCTCCATTAGTTCAACGATGTCTTGGTCTGATAAAGGATTGTTCTCATCTTCGTCTTTCACCAAATTTCTAATGATTTCATGGATCTTTTTGGAGCTTTCTTTTCCACCTTCTGAAGATTTTACCCCGGAAGAAAAAAACCATTTTAACTCAAATATACCCCAAGTAGTTTGAATGTATTTATTTGTTGTTATGCGAGAAATTGTAGACTCATGTAAATTTAATTTCTCAGCTACTTCTTTTAAAGTGAGTGGTTTGATAAATCCAATCCCACCCCGAAAAAAATCTACTTGGAAATCAATAATACAACTCACTACCCGTTGTAAGGTTTGTCTTCTTTGTTGGATGGAACGAATGAGCCACTGGGCTGAGCTGTATTTGGTTTGAAAATATTCTTTCTCTTTGGGCGGGAGTTTGTGATTGAGAAGTTCACGGTATTCTTCTTGGATAGATAATTTTGGCAACCATTCATCGTTTATAAAAATATTAAACTCACTGCCAACTTCTTTCACAACTACATCTGCGACCACATAATCCACTTTGCGACCTTGGTAGGTTGTGGCAGGATATGGTTCTAATTTTTTTATAAGTCTCGCTAAAGTTAAAATTTCTTCTTCTGTGATTTTTAGATTTTTTGCTATTTTTTTATAATCTACTTTTTCTAAATCAGATAAAAACTCACCAATCAACTGGTGCAAAAGTGTATTATCAGGAAAAAGGATTTTCCCTTGAATAAGAAGAGTTTCTTGCATATCCTTCGCACCAATCCCAATGGGATCGAGTTCATTGACTACCTGCAATACTCGCCTAACTTTAGATTCAGAATAACCCATTTCTTTGGAGACAATTGCCAAATCGTCAGTAATAAATCCTTTATCATCAATCATACTGATGAGAACTTCTCCAATTTCAAATTCCAATTTAGTGAGTTTGATGAGTCGAAGTTGGTTTAACAAATGTTCTTCTAAGGTTTCACCACGAGTAGACGATTCGATGTATTTTTGATTTCTGTCACTGGCTTCAGTATCATAAGACCTGGGTCCTTCCAAGGAATAGGAATCTTGCCAATTAACATCTGTACTTTTTTCATGATTTAACTTCTCTAATCGTTTTACTTCATCGATCGAAAAAAGTTCTGGCATTTTGGTTTTTTCATCCACACCGACTTCATCTAAAAGTGGATTTTCCAAAAGTTCGTTTTGTATTTTATCAGAAAGTTCTAATGTAGATAGAGACAAAAGTTCAATGGACTGACGTAAGTCCTGGGTCATCACTAATTTTTGCGTTTGGCGTTGTGAAAGTGAAGCCCCTAGTTTCATTTAAAGTTTAAAATCCTCACCCAAGTATATTCGTCTCGTTTCTGGATCGTTAATTAAATCATCAGCAGTTCCTGATATGAGAATCCGGCCACTATACATGATATAGGCTCTGTCAGTAATTTTCAATGTTTCTCTCACATTATGGTCTGTGATCAAAATCCCAAGTCCTCTGTCCTTTAATGATTGGATTACGTTTTGAATGTCCTTTACCGCAATCGGATCCACACCAGCAAATGGTTCATCTAAAAGAATAAAATCGGGATTGGTCACAAGAGCTCTAGCAATTTCGCAGCGCCTTCTCTCTCCCCCAGAAAGAGTGTATCCTTTTTGGTTAGCCACACGCATAATTTGAAGTTCCATAAGAAGTTCATCGCGACGGCGAATTATTTCATCTCCTGGGAGATTCATAGTTTCCAAAATGGCCTCTAAGTTTTCGGCAACTGTGAGTTTACGAAAGATACTTGCTTCTTGAGCCAAATACCCAACCCCCATTCTTGCCCGAATGTGCATGGGTGCTTTGGTAAGGTCTTCGTTATCAATAAACACATGACCTTCGTCAGGTGTGACAAAGCCCACACTCATATAAAAACTGGTCGTTTTTCCGGCTCCATTGGGACCAAGAAGACCAACAATTTCACCTTTTTGAATATAAAAACTGACCCCATCTACAACCTTACGTTTGTTATAGATTTTTACCAAGTTTTCCATCCGGAATGTTTTTACATCTGGATCAATCTCTCGTTTTATCGTTTGCGTTTTACTTTTTTTCGCCATTCGGTATAACCTTAAGTCCATCAGTTAAGTAGGCTCTGTCCGATTTAGGAAAGAGTATGATCTTTCCTGCAGAAACTTTGGTGTTGTCCTTTACCAGGGTCGGATTCCCCTCTAAAACCAATTCGTCTCGTTTTTCATAATAAGTTGCATATTCACCGGTAGCGGTTGCTGTTTGGGTTTCCACTTGGACATTTCCCCTGGCTACAGTTTCAAACCGCTCATCAAACCGTTCCAAAAAGACAGAGGTCAATTGTCCTCTTTCCTTTAATTCCTTTTTATCCAAAAACACAATCCGAGGGTTTTCCGTTAAATAAGAATAACCTTTTTCTTTATCATACGAAAGTAACCCACCTTCCATTCTATAAGCATTTTCACGATCTAAATAACTTACATTTCCGGTGGCCTTAATATCTTTATTGTTACGACGACTTTCTAAAAGATTAGCCTTAAACTCAGAGCTTTTTTTATACATAAAGGCATCCCCATTCATTGAGGTAATTGTATCTTTTCCCTTATTCTGGTGAGTTAATGTTTTTCCTGTAAATAGGGTCACTACTCGTTCTTTGGTTGTGGTATCTTTTTCTTTATCTTTTTTATTTTCGTATGATACTTGATAGATGGTTGCATCACCATCCAATTGAATACTTCCTTCTTTGACAAAGTAGGAAAGTGTTCTTCCAATTAAAAAACGATTTTCGGAAAACAAAAATGGTTCCCCTGCAAGGTCAATCCGATCTTCTTTTTCGGAAAATACCGCATCTTCGCCAAACACCTGAAATTCGTCAGATGTCACAACAACCTTACCTGCTAAAGTGGTTTTTGCTTCTTCTAAATACCGAACGATGGATTGGCATTGGATTTTAACTACCTTGCCATCTTTTTTTTGGGTAAGAACTGGATGGTTTTCCAAACTCACGGTACCACCCATTTTATTATAAATTCCTTTTGTCGCTGTTAGAGTGACTCCGTTTTGGAAGTCCTCAACAACCACTTGACCCTTTAAATTCCCAATCAATGCATCTTCACCAATGATTTCAATTTCTCGGGCACTAAGTTTGATGGTTTTATGCATAATATAAGCACCACCACCTAAAATAAATACCTTCATTGGAATTCCATTGATGGTTCTTTCTTCTTGGGTCAGGCTACTTCCTCCCCATAGGACAGGAATTTTATCTTTATTTTCCTTTTTTTTATTCTCGATAAAGATGGGATTTTCTTTTTTTAATAAATCTTCTGATCCATATAACACAGGAATAGGCGATGGATTTGCTTGTAGGAAAGAAACAGTAAAAAACAGCATTAGAATTTGTTTTTTCATTGTTTTTCCTTCAAGGGGTTACTACCGCCCACAGTCACGGCCTTTGGTTGGATGATTGTGAATTTGTTCAAACTTTTATCAGCACGAAGCCCTTTCCCACGAATTGTGGTTCCATCAGAATACACGAGAACATCGTCTTCCGAGGATAAGGTCTTTTCATCCAAATTGTATGTTAAAGATTCTGACTCGATGAATTTACCATCATTTGTTTTTAACCTAACTTTTCCGCTAAGAACTACCGTTTTCGTTGAGTGATTGATCTCACCACGGTCACCTGTCATTGCGGAAGTCACATTTCCTTTTTCATATTGTTTGAATTCAAAACCATATACAATCGTTTTGTTATCTTTGGGAAATATGTAAGATTCGTCCCCTTTTAGTTTCCACTCCAATTCCCCTGATTCTTTGTAAGATGTTCGGGAGAAATTACGCATGGAGACCATGGAACCAGATTCTTTTTCCACTTCAATGCGTAGGTATTCTTTATCTTTACAATGGACCATTGCCAAAACAAAGAATAGATTTAAGACCCTTCGCATCATATAGGGTAATCTTAATCCTCTAAAAATTTGGTTTTTACCAAACGATCCAATTCTAAAAGTTGTGTTAAAAGACCTTTTGCCTTTGCTAAAGGGAATTGTGTTGTAGCATCAGAAAGGGCCTTTTCTGGATCAGGATGTACTTCCATAAAAAGTCCCTCTACACCAACTGAAACCGCACCACGCATCATATGAGGAATGAACTCGCGAAGTCCACCCGTGATATTCCCTGCTGCACCGGGAAGTTGTGCAGAATGGGTTCCATCAAATACAATTGGAATTCCGTGTTTGTGCATCATAGGAATGCCTCGAAGATCAAAAACAAGGTTTCCATATCCGAAGCTTGCGCCTCGTTCGGTTACCATGTATTTTTCCGATCCTGATTCTTGGATTTTTGTTTTGATATGACGAGTGTCATCTGGAGCCATAAACTGGCCTTTTTTTACATTCACCCATTTGCCAGTTTCCGCTGCTTTTGCAATCAGATCTGTTTGGCGACTAAGAAATGCAGGAATCTGGAAGATATCAACTGTGTCTTTTAGTGGATCCACTTGGATAGTTTCATGGATATCAGTAAGTACAGGAACATTGTATTTATTTTTGATAAAATCTAGAAGTTTCCTTCCTTCTTCCAAACCAGGACCACGATAGGAATTGATAGAGGAGCGGTTTGCTTTATCAAAGGAAGACTTAAAGATATAAACTATCCCTAAATCATCACAAATAGCTTTCATCTCTCCGCAGACTCTGTCGAGTAATTCTTTGTTTTCCATAACACAAGGTCCGGAAATGAGAAAAAAGGGATTACGACCCCCGATTTTTTTACCGAAAAATTCTCTTTCTTCAATTAAATCGTACATATTAATCCTCCGTTTTCTTCGCTAATTTGGATGCTGCTTTGATAAAACCTGCAAACAGTGGATGCGGGTCTGTTGGTTTCGATTGAAATTCTGGATGGAACTGAACTCCGACAAACCATGGGTGGCTAGCCACTTCCACAATCTCCGCCAAACTTCCATCAGGTGAAAATCCAGTTAAATTCATTCCCTTTTTTTCAAAATCATCTTTGTATCTCAAAGTGAATTCAAACCTATGTCTATGTCGTTCCGATATCCGTTCCGCTTTGTATTCGGAATAAGCAAGGCTTCCTTTTTTTACGATACAAGGATAAGCTCCTAGTCGCATAGTACCGCCCATACGTTCAATTTCCTTTTGTTCTTCGATCATAGAAATCACCGGGTAATTTACGTTAGGTTTAAATTCAGTGGAATTGGCATCCTTGAAACCAAGAACGTTTCGTGCAAATTCAATCACCGCACATTGCATTCCTAAACAAATTCCAAAAAAAGGAATTTGTTTGGTTCTTGCATATTGGATGGCTGCAATTTTTCCTTCAATCCCACGTTCCCCAAAACCACCAGGTACTAAAATTCCATGAACGCCTTTTAGATGTTCTTTTACATTTTTGATGTCGATATCTTCCGGATTGATTTTGATTACATTTACTTCTACGTCGTTGGCAATCCCGCCATGCGCCAAAGACTCATATACTGATCGATATGCATCTTGAAGAGAAATGTATTTTCCGATTAACGCTACTTTTACGGTCTTTTTCGTGTTACGAATTTTTTTGACCATAGTTTCCCACTGGGAAAAATTTAGTTTACGAAGATCCATTCCTAATGCATTTAGAACCACTTCATCCAATTTATCTTCCCTGTACATAAGTGGAATTTCATAAATGGAAGTTGTGATATCTACAGCAGAGATTACATTTTGTTCTTTAACGTTACAAAAGAGAGAAATTTTATTTTTCATCTCTTTGGACATGGGTTTATTAATTCTACAAATTAAGATGTCTGGTTGGATTCCGAGTGCCAAAAGTTCTTTTACTGAGTGTTGAGTGGGTTTTGTTTTTGCCTCTCCCGCCGCAGTGATTGTCGGAACAAGAGTTAGATGCAAAAACAAAACTTGGCTTGCCCCATGTTCATATCGCATTTGGCGGATGGCTTCCAAAAAAGGAACCGACTCAATGTCACCTACAGTTCCGCCAATTTCTACAATGACAAAGTCTGTTTCTTGGTCTCGTGTTAGGTTGTAAATTCGACTGCGAATTTCATTGGTAATGTGAGGTACAACTTGTACGGTTCTTCCTAAATAATCACCTTTTCTTTCTCTTTCAATCACAGCGTGATAAATTTGACCCGTGGAAACAGAATTTTTTCTAGAGAATTTTGATTTTGTAAATCGTTCGTAATATCCCAAGTCAAGATCGGTTTCCGCTCCGTCTTCGGTCACATACACTTCCCCATGTTGGTACGGACTCATGGTACCTGGGTCAATGTTGATGTAGGGATCCATTTTTTGTAAAGAGACGGTATAACCTCTGGCTTCTAACAAACAGCCGAGAGCTGCCACAGTGACCCCTTTTCCTAAGGAAGATGAAACGCCACCGGTAATAAATATATATCTGGTCTTGGACAAAATGGACCTCAAAAAAGAATGTTTTTTACAGACTGGCGGGATTTGGGTCCAAAATCAATACGTTTAGGAAGGAGATTTGGCTTTTTCTAAAATCTTAGTTGTCGATTTTCCTAGAACGAAAGGTAAAATTTGAATATCCGCTCCCATCTCTTTTAAAATCTGGTATTCCGGCAGGGTTTCGACTTGGTAGTCTCCTCCTTTGGAATGAACGGAAGGTTTTACTTTTTTAATCATTTCAAGAGGGGTATCTTCTGCGAAGGAGGATACAAAATCCACTGCGGACAAGGCAGCAAGCACAATCATCCGATCCTCACAGGAATTGATTGGTCTTGATTCGCCTTTCAGTCGCCTAACACTTGCATCGGAATTGACTCCAATCCATAAAAGATCCCCCAAATCTCTTGCTTGGGAAAGATAGGTCACATGGCCCGGATGTAAAATATCAAAACAGCCATTGGTAAATACAATTCGTTTCCCTTCCAAATCCTTTCTTTTTGATTCTATCTGGTCAAACGAGATGATTTTAGAGTTGAGATTAGAATAAAAACTCATGATTCTCCTTCTAAGTAACCTAAGGTTTGCAGTGCTTCTTCAATTTCTTTTTGTGTGACTGTAGCGGCACCTAACTTACCTACAACGATTCCAGCACTTACATTGGAAATGAGAGCAGCATCAGCAATGGCCATTCCCGTGGCAACAAAAGCAGTATAGGTAGTAATCACTGTATCTCCAGCACCCGTCACATCAAATACTTCTTTGGCTACTGTAGGAATGTGATAAAAAGAATCTCTTTTTCTTTCATAAATAGACATTCCTTTTTCGCCCCTAGTGATCATCATCGCATCGGGTGTGAGTTTTTCTGAAATCTCTCGACATGCGGTTTCGATTTCAGCATCACTTGTCAGTTTTCGACCCAAAGCTTTTCCGGCTTCGTGGTGGTTTGGAGTCATGATATGAATATTTTTATATAAGAAAAAATGGCTTACTTGCGGGTCAACGGTCACAATTTTATTTTCTCGGTTACAAAGTGCGATGACGGATTGGATGAGAGATGGTGTTAAATATCCTTTGTCGTAGTCGGATAAAATGACAGCCGCGCACTCTTTCAATTTAGATTCAAATTGAATTAAAATATTTTTTTCCTCGTCTTTCGTCAGTGGAACCACTTCTTCCCGATCCACACGGCAAATTTGTTGGTGGGAGGCGATGATTCTTGTTTTTAGAATGGTTGGTAAAGTTTTTGATTTTAATAAAACTAAATCTTCCTTTGCCACCGAATTGGCGACTAAATGTCCTTCTAGAGAATCTCCAGCTTTGTCTAAACCGATTCTCCCAAAAACGACACCCGATACACCAATCGATGAAAGGTTCTGCACTACATTGCCCGATCCACCTAAGGATTGTTTTTCGTTTCGAACCCAAACCACAGGAACCGGTGCTTCAGGAGAAATCCTTTCCACAGAGCCTATCAAATACTCATCTAAAATCAAATCTCCGATCACGAGGATTTTGATTTTTGCCAAATCCTCAAAAGATTTACGAAGTGAAGTTTTCCTGATTTTCAACAAAGCCAGATCCTTGAATTGGTTTACAACTAAACAGAGAATCTAAAACCTTTCTCTGTGTCAACCTTCCCCTTACCTCTCTTTCCCTTGCCAGATGTATTTCTGTTTCCGGGGATGTTTTTGCCACTTCATATCTTTGAACCGAGATATCGGATGATGCTCGATTTTTGTATGGAAAACGGAGGGGAACTAGGAATGGCACCCTATCCTAAAAATTGGATTAGTTCCGGTCTTCCGCCTATCCCAGAAGTGGTGGGTTACGGACACATCATTCAAAAAGAATCCCTACCGGATGGAAGGTCCAATATCATTTTAGAAGGAATTGGAACTGCAGAAATTGTGAGTTTAGATTCCACCGAACCTTTTTATATTGCTCAAATGGTGCGCAGGGAACATGAACGAAATAAAAATGTCACTGATGGTTTAAAAGAAAAAATTGAAGAGTTACTGGTTCTCACCAAACGCATCTTACTGGCTGAAGGTGCCGAAGAAGACCTTATCTTAAAAATGAACCAAATTTTGGTTCATCCTTATCCGGTTGATTTTATTGCTTCACTTATCTACTTCGATTTTAAAACAAAACAAACCATTTTAGAAACTACTCACTTAGAAACCAAAGCAGACCTATTAAAAACAGTCCTCCTTGGTCTTAATTTGAGTGAGTAGAAGTTTTTGTTTTTAATTCAGCCACTAAAAACAAAAATTCCGGCAAGTCCGTTGGATTTTCTCGAAAGAATACCCTTGGATTGGCTTCTTTAGAATTCAAATATAGATAACTTGAATTTTCCTTTCGGATGTATGCCCTGTCCAAATAATGATTGGTTTGGGAATAATGTAAAAAATCTTTCATTAGATCACTAATGGCAACATCACCATCACTTTGTTTGTTGGTAGCTGCAAAAAATACGGAAGTAGTTTCCTTATCTTGTTTTTCCCAATGAAACTCGGTTGCCCAGTGGCCTTTTCCACCAAACTCCGTAAGAGCGGATGTTGCATCTGTAACCAAGTTTGGGATGAAGTCTTTGGATTCCCAAGGAACTCCTTTACCCAAAAAATTCACTTTGGCAAGGTAGGACTTCCAATGTTTGGACAACCCTTGGACTTGGAGTTTTGGCAAAGACAAGGTTTCTCGTAAAAAACCGCGCAAAGTTAGAAATCCAAGAAAACCTAAATGCACTTGAGAAACAGATTGAAAATCCCAGACTTCTTCCTGTTTCAAGTGAGATAAAAACAAGGAATCCATGGCATAAAAGTCCTGGTGTTGGTAGGGGTAAAAAACGCCTGTAGATGAGGAAACTAAAGATCCGTCCGATCGATTCACAATAAGAGTATCGACTGGAGGTGAAAAACAGAAGAGTAAAAACCGCCCGCAGGGACGCGGGCGATCTAGAAATTTAACCTTTCTTAATCAGCAGCATACAAAGATGTGATTTTATCTTTGTATTTTTCTGTAATCAAGTGGCGTTTCATTTTGAATAAGTTTGTCAATTCATCACCCACTTCAAACGGTTTGGTAATGAGGATAAACGGAGTCACTTGTTCAAAAGACTTAAATCCAGTTTTGGTATTGTTTAAGGCTTTGATTTCCTTTTTGTAGAAATCTAACACTTTGGGGTGGTCAATGAGTTTCTGTTTGTCCGTCTCAGAAATTCCATTCTCTTTTGCCCATTCCGTCAATTTATCAAAATCTGGAACGACAAGGGCTCCCAAGTTTTTCTGATCTTGGCCAATGACCATACACTGTGCAATGAATGGAGATTCTGTGAGTTTGTCCTCAATCGGAACCGGCTCTACGTTTTCACCACCAAGAAGAACCACAGTGTCTTTCGCTCGGCCAGTAATGGTCAGGGTCTTTTTGAAATTGAACATTCCAATGTCACCTGTATCCATCCAACCGTCTTTCAGAACTTTTGCAGTGGTTTCCGGATTTTTGTAATATCCTTTCATCACTTGTGGTCCACGGATATGGATCACACCACGAGCACCATACTTACCGGAAATTAATTTTTGGTTGGCATCCACATGAGTGAGAACCTTTCCTAAATCATCCCGAATCTGGACAGAAGTTTCCGGAGTGATTTGACCTACAGATCCTTGGACCAATTTTTTGAAAGTCCTAACAGATATGACCGGTGAAGTTTCCGTCATTCCATACCCTTCTAGTACGTTGATTCCAATATCATTGAAGAAAGCATCTACATGTCGTTGTAAAGCGCCACCACCGGAAACAGAAGCTTTGAGCTCCCCACCAGTTGCTTCTCTAATTTTAGAAAGCACTACTAAATCCAGTAAGAAATAAGGGATCGCAAGGACAATGGCCAAAACCAAATAGTAAAATCCTTTGAAGAGAGAAACGATTGGGTTTCTTCCTACATAATCTACTTGGTTTCCTTTCAAAAACCTTGTGGCAGCATTGAAATGTTTAGAGAAAAAATAGGCCAAATTGAAAAGACCGCGACGGATCGCTGGAGTTTGTTTTGGATCATTGATTCTAGTATAAATTCCGTTATAAATACTTTCCCAAAGTCTTGGAGCAGATGCCATAAACGTAGGTTTTGCCTTTTTCATGTCATCACGAAGGTCACGGACGTTGGTGTAGTATGTAGCACAACCGGCAGCGATGGCTAAGTATTCAAATACTCTTTCGAAAACGTGCCAAACAGGAAGGATAGATAACATCCTTTCATCTTTTTTGATTTCGATCATGCTATTTAGAATTACAGACGTTTGGTGGATCATGTTGCTATGTTTCAACATAACCCCTTTTGGCATCCCTGTAGTTCCTGAAGTGTAAATGATTGTAAAAAGATCATCAGGAGCAATGGCATTCATTCGCTCTTCCGCTTTTTTAGATCCTTTTGCTCTCAGGTCCTTACCTTTTTCAATCAAATCATAAAGTTTGAGGACACCCGTTGCTGTAGATTTTTTATCCATAACAATGAGAGTCTTAGCAAATTCCAATTGTGAGCGATTCTTTTGGAATTTCTCGAGCATTTTATCATTCTCAAGAAAAACCACTTTTGCTTCACAATGATTTAGAATATAAGCAATTTCTGAATCGGTAATATCAGTTCCTCGCGGAACATCTGCTGCACCAGCCATTAGGATTCCATAATCGGAAACAATCCATTCCAATCGGTTATCGGCAAGCAGGGCAACATTCTCTTTCGCGGATACGCCCAAATCAATGAGAGCTTCTGCTAGGTTGATACCAAGATCATATACTTCTTGAAAAGTGACGGGTTTATAGGACTTAGATTCGTCTTTACTAACGAACGCGGGGCGGTTCCCAAATTTTTCAGCACTCTGCTGGAAGAGTTCGGGCAAATTGGCTGGCATTATTCTGACTCCTTTCTCAAAAGAAAACGTAAAAAGGTATCTTTAAGGGACTTTTTTAACGAACATGAGTCAAGACATTTTCAATCTTGTCATCGAAATCAATGGAAAATCAAAATGTTGTTTCGCATTGCACAATTATGGCAGTTCCGACGCAGCCCATACATGAGAGCGTATGACAAGCCCAGAAAGGTCCGATGAAGCAAGACCATACTGACGATAGACGATTTTACCAGACCGGTCAAATACAAGGAGGCATGGAATTCCCTCTACCTGATAAAAATCTGTCATTTTCCAGTCTTTATCTAGTAAGGTGGGATAATTCATTTTCAACCTTTCCCTATCTTTTTTTATTTTTTCTATGGGTTCTGTAGTATCAGTATTGATTCCGCGAAATACAAAATCCGTAGTCGAAACAGAAGCTTTCCACTGGTTGATAGTAGGAACTGCCTTGGCACAAGGTTCACACCAAGTAGCCCAAAAATCCAAAACAACGACTTTGCCTTGAAACGATTCCAATGATTCTTTCCCTCCCGCAAGTGTCGGAAGAGGTTCAGGATAAAAATCACTGACAGGACCTTCTGGTTTACAAAAAAGGAGAGATAGGATAAAGATAAGATAAAAGCTGGATCTAAGGTTCAAAAAAGCCTGGGTCATCATATTTGAATTCACTGATTTATAATTACTTTTCCAATTTTGACGAATGGAATGAATACGTAAAGGGAAACTGGAACGGAAAAGGAATTTCTATGATTCCTTCCACAATCCAACCCTATGAAACCGGGGATGAAACAACCGTTATCTGGAAATCAAACGCAAAAGAAACCAAATCCCATTTCAAACGCGGGAAATCCGAGTTTTCACTGACTTGGTTACTAGAATCAGAAGTCCTCTGCGACAAAATTAAACTTATCGCAAAAGATGCTGATTGGGAATGTGAAATCCAAGCGATGACGAGAGATCGGTTTCATCTCCATGTTCTTCCGATTTCAGATAAGTCGAAAATTCTCTACTCTGGTGTTGTCACCAAAAAAAAGGGATTATTCTCCTTCCTCTAAAACTTTGCGAAATACCTCTTCGGTAATTTTTGCTGCCTTCTCCCAAGTAAACTCATCGATAGACAGTTGTTGTTGTGTTGGATGTTCAAAAAATTTTTTAATGGCTTCGGCCCAAAGTTTTGCATCTTCCTTGGTATGGTAAGGAAGATAAGTGACCCCATCTTTTCCAATTTCATGAAAGGTGGGGATATCCGAAACAATACAATGCAAACCATGGAAAATTGCTTCCACCATAGGAATTCCAAATCCCTCATATTTACTCGCAAAGGCAAATAAACCGGCTCGTTTGTAGAGATGTTGCAGTTCCGAATCGGAAACAGAATCTAGGATATAAATGTCTTTGTATAATGCGCGTTCTTGTAATAATTCTTCTATAAACTCAGGTGATTCCCAACCAATTTTTCCGACGATCACCCAAGGGCGGTAATGATGGGGGTCAAGTTTACGATATTCACGAAAAACATTGAGTAAAAAAGGATAGTTTTTTCTTGGCTCAATCGTAGATACAGACAAAAGAAAATCAGTTCCTAAATCTTTCACTCTAACAGAAACTTTAGTTTCCAAAAGTTTTGTCATCTCCGTTTGATTCACTCCTGGATAAGACACACCCGTTTGATCTTCGGGGTATCCAAACTTACGACACATATCATCACTTGTTTGTTTGGAAATCGATAAAATGAAACTGGATCGCCTAACAGAGTAACTTTGAAATAACCTTTGTTGGATTTTAGCAATCCACCGCATAGTTTCTGGGTATAAATATAATACTAAATCACAGTAAGTTAAAACAGCTCTTAAACTCCTTGGCAAAAAAGGAGGCAAAACTTGTTGGGAACCCCAAAACAAATCGAGTCTGTTTTTTAATAAATAAAGCGGAATGTAGAGATTGTAATACAAACCTCCCTTCCATTTCAAAAATCCGCCTCCCGGTACAAAGCTAACATTGGGTAGATCCAAAACAGCCTTATGGTCTTCATGTATGGGTAAATGTGAGAATAAAAAGAAATCATATTCCTCTTTATGAGGGAATGCTTTTAAAGTTTCGGCAATGAGCCTACCTACTCCGGATACCCTTGTCGACAATGGCCTTGCATCTAATCCAATCCGTTTGGTCCTTACCATCGTTCTTTTACCTTTAGAGATAATTGATGGAAATCAATTTTAGATTCCAAATAATTGACAGCTGTTTTTTTCCCAGCAACTAAACCAAATGAAAGAGTTTGTGCTTGGTTGAATTGATATCCTTTGTCTTTCAATGGAAAACAAATAAAATTTTCTTCATCCAATAGAGCGATTCCCCCACAAATATCCCATTCATTCTTTGGTTTTAAAGATACAATGAGGTCAATAAAACCTGCAGAGAGTAGTCCTAATTTATAGGCAATACTGCCCATGGAACGAATTTCAAAATCTTCATGCCAAAAGGCATCTGAAAATAAACCTTCTTTCATTTCCGATAAGGAGACAAGTAATATCGGTTTTGCTGCAACCGGCTTTGACTCCTCTAGCGGGTGTAATACGGAACTACTTTCAACAACTAAGGTTCTAAAATTTTCTTCCGTTGCAAATGGAGGTTGTAACTTTGCAAAAAAAGTATTTCGATTTTTGGAAAAAAACTCACCTGTAGCTGGATTAAAGATCACTCCCCAAATCGCTTCTCCGTTTCGAACAAGACCCAAACTTAAGGCAAACTGATCATTCTTTTTAACAAATTCGCGAGTTCCATCAATGGGATCTAAAATCCAAACCCATTCCTTGTCCAAACGTCTATTTGTATCCGTTTTTTCCTCTGACAAAAAGCCATGACTAGGAAATCTTGCAGAGATTTTTTCAAAAAGGTACTCACTTGCAAATAAATCCGCTTCTGTTACTGGATCGTTCCCACCTTTGTCACGAATTTGAAAGTCCGTTTTATAAATGGAAAGGATTGAGTCTCCAACTGATAATACCCACCGCCAAACGTCCCTGAAATCTCTTTCTTCCATTCAGTCCTTATAGGAAATCTAATTCTTTTTTTCTTCTTTATGAGCGTTTGAACCTAAATCCAAACCTTCCGGTTTTTCTAATACAATTTCTTCTGAAGGAGAAGTAACATATGTCTCGGGATCAACAGGAAATAGGTATTGAAAATAATAGTTTTTATATTTAACAAAAAATGTATTTGTTCCTTCTGGACGTTCCGTCTGTAAATCTTGGAATTTAAGTTCTTTTAGATCTTTTTTTGGATTTGCTAATCGTTTGGAAAGTGTACTACGAACTGAACTAACCATATTGGTTTCAAAATTCTTTTTTTTCTGCTCTTCCGTTAATTTTGGATTTCGAAGGTAATCTTCTAGTTTAGTAAACTCTTCCGCCAAACCGGAGTTTTGCTGTGCAAAAATAACCGTTACCGGAAACAATATAATTATACTTAATATCCAAAATCGTTTCATAGTCATTCCTCTTCTAGTTCATGAAATTATCTCTAATGGTGTGTATGCCAATAAGAATTTTTTATCCAAATGAGAACCAAATCTCACTTCTACCTTACGGTTATCTCCTGATCCTGAAATCGTTAAGATCCGCCCCTCCCCGTAAACTTTATGACGTACTTTTGTCCCCACTTGGAAATTTCCATCCCCTGTCTTTGCAAGAACCGTTTCGAATTTTTCTTCCGATTTTTGAAATCTTTCGGCTCTTGGAGTAAATTCAGGCCTGCGCACCCCATAACGGTTTTCGGTAAACTCACCCTCCACAAATTCGCTAGGAAGTTCTTCCAAAAATTGAGAAGGCAGTCGGGCTTCGATTTCTCCAAACTTACGGGTGAACCGAGAAAAACTTATCTCTAAATTCTTTCGCGCCCGAGTGATGGCAACATAGGCAAGCCTTCTTTCTTCTTCCAATCCATCCGCAGAATCTATAGATAAAAAATGGGGAAAGGTCCCTTCCTCCATACCTGCCATAAATACATGATAGAATTCTAAACCTTTGGCATTATGAACAGTCATAAGGATTACATAGTCAGGTAAGTCCTTGGTATTGTCTTCGCTTGTAATCAGAGAGATGTTTCCTAAATATTCTTCAAGCGTAGCCTCAGGATTGTTTTCTTCAAATTCTTTGAGGGCATTTACAAATTCATTTAAGTTGGAAAGCCGGGAAAAAGAATCTTCTGTACCTTCATTTTCCAAAAATTCCCTGTATCCAGAATGTTCTAAAACATCATAAGCAATTTCCGATGGAGTTTTTCTACCAAGATCCTCCATCGCAGAGTCAAACATTCGATACAAAGAAGCTAACTTTTGCAAGGTTCCCTTTTTGATTTCAGGTATGGACTTACCCAAACATTCAAACAACGAGAGGCCTTCATTAACGGAATATGATAATAACCGACTGACAGTGGTGTCTCCAATTCCTCGTGGAGGTGAGTTGATGATACGAAGAAGAGAAGTTGAATCCACAGGATTGACCACAACGGAAAGGTAAGCAATTAAATCTTTTACCTCTTTTCTATCAAAGAACCGAAACCCACCAAATATCTTATAAGGAATTGCTTTTTTTCGGAGAGCCTCTTCAAAGTATCGGGACTGGGAATTGGTTCTATAAAATACTGCAAAATTAGAATACTTCTGGCCCTTTCTCACTCCAACTTGAATTTTTTGGACAATTCCCTCTGCTTCTTCCAATTCATTTTGATAAGAGGTGAGTTTGATTTTATCACCCATTGGATTTTCTGTTCGAAGAGTTTTATTTGTTCTTTGTTTGTTATTAGAGATTAATGCGGCAGCTGTTTCAATAATAGTTTTAGTAGAACGATAATTCTCTTCTAATTTGACAACGACTGCATCTGGATAATCTTTTTTAAAATTTAGAATATTAGAAATATCAGCTCCACGCCATGAATATATGGACTGATCATCATCTCCCACTACACAAAGGTTTTTGTGAAATGACGAAAGTGATTGTACCAAATGGTATTGGATTTTATTTGTATCCTGGTATTCATCTACCATGATGTATTTCCAAAGCCTTTGGTATTTTTCCAAAATCACTGGAAAATCACGAAACAAAATAACGGTTTTTAGAATAAGATCTCCGAAATCCAAAGCATTTCTTAAATCTTTTCGTTTTTCATATTCTAAAAATACGGAAGCGATGGTTTTTGTATAGGAATCATCTGCTTTCTTTTTGGCATATTCGTCTGCCGTCATAAAAGAATCTTTTGCAGCAGAGAAAGTATTGGCAAGACTTGAAGGTCGAAACTCTTTTGTATCCATATCTTTGGATTTTAAAATTTCTTTGATTAGCGACTCTTGCATATCACTGTCATAGACTGTGAAATTATTCCCAAGTCCCAAAACCTTACCTTCTCTACGTAGTAAATACAAACAAAGAGAGTGAAAAGTCCGAACAAAAGGTTCTCCATTCCCTTCAGGTAACAAACTTCTGCAACGGATACGCATCTCTTCTGCTGCTTTGTTGGTAAAAGTGACAGCAAGAATTTGATTTGGATAAACTTTATGGTTTAAGATGAGGTTTGCGATTCTGTAAGTAATTACACGAGTTTTACCTGAACCCGCACCTGCCAAAATCAGAAGTGGTCCGTCTACTGATTCGACAGCTCGTTTTTGCTCGGAATTGAGTCCAACTAACTCCACTTAGAATCGCATATCCCCAATACCAAAAACGAATTGAAAGCTATTATTGTCCGGATACAATCCAAAAGGCCGTTCTTCTACCCCAGTATACCGAATTCTTTGTGCAAAATACAATCGAAGCGGCAATACTGGAATTTGAATTCGAAGTCCAAAACCCCAAGAAAATCGAAAATTAGACATTGATAAGTTTTTGCTAGAAAGGACTAAATTCCCCGGATCATTGACAACCAAAGGTGAGTCTGGAATTTTTTGGCCAAAGGAATTATAATTTTCATAAAGGTAAGTTTCCACTGGTTCAGAATATCTTTGTGCTTGGACCAAAGAATCATAGTTCTTAAAGAACTCTTTTCTTTCCCCCACTGCTCTGTTGATTTGTTCATACATAGCGCCTGCATCGAAGAACACAACAAACCAGAGTAACGAAGGTTCGATGGGGAAACGGAGCTCTGAAGTAAACAAAACCCGGCTGGAGGCACCATTTTTCCATTCATCAGGATAGTATTTATCATCAAAAAACCAACCACGAAGAGATTCATATCCTCCGAGGAACAACCGGTCCTGAACTTGAATGTAGGGGATCCGTTCTTTATCCTGATTTTTATACTTAGGTGTCCTTTCAAATGTAAACACAGATGAAGTTCGGAATTGTTGGACCACACGCCATCGCCTAAGAGCATTTTTGCGGATGAGACCAAAGAATGTATAATCGAACCAGGTATGATAGTATTCTAAAATAGGACTAAACTGATCGAAATGTGACTCTCCCCCTAGGAACTGGCCCACGTTATCCACAGAGAAAATTAAATTAAAACCTTGGGTCGAATTGAATACGTTATCCCTACTATCATAAGCAATACCATTGGTAAGTTGGGAACGAAATTGCCATCCGCGATCTACTTCAGCTAGTACCTGATCAGATACGAGTGATGTTGGCCGAGTTGATGCAAAAAAGGATGGAGAATAACGATGGAAGTGTGTCCAGTTGATTAGGAATCTATGACCAAGTCCTGCACTGACACCGACCCCAGCACGTTCGTATGAAGCAACTTCCTTAATCCCTTGGTTGTTGTTCTCTGTAATAGAAGTGGCACCCACAAACAAAGTTCGGGAAGAATAAAATGCGGAAAGCGTAAGCGACCAAGGTTTGTCCATAAACCATGGTTCTGTCCAAGAAATTTGCAAATAACGACGGATAGGTCCAAATTCCACACGACCGGTAATTTGTTGCCCCGATCCATTCAGGTTATTTTCACCTAACTGAGTAAAGATGGAAAATCCAGTGATCGTTCCATAACCTCCTCCCATGGAGACAGTTCCAGTAGGCTGTTCCACAAGTTCAATGATTAGGTTCATTTTGGTTTCATCAGAACCAGGTCTCATATTAAAGTTTACTTCTTTAAAATAACCTAAGTTAAAAATACGTTCCCTTGACCTATTGACAAGAGTTGAATTAAAAAGATCACCTGGTTTAAATAAAAGTTCTCTTCGAACTACCCGGTCTTGTGTTTTTTTATTTCCCTTAATAATGATGTTTTCGATAAAAGCTAAGTTGTTTTCACGAATCGTAAAATCTACGTGAATGAATTTTTTTCCTCTTAACTTCGGTTCATCATCATATATCTTTCGTAATTTAGCTACATTTAGACGACTATATTCTTCATTACAATCTACAGTAGCATCAGAACTTCCACGTTTATCACAATTTTCATAACGAGACAAAGATGCATCACTTAACTCAATCACTTTCCGACGCGGAATGACCTGAGCAAACAAATACCCTTTGGCAGAATAAGCTTCGTTAATGGAAGCCCTGTCCTTTTGGAATTTTGTTTCATCAAAAACTTCCCCTACATCGGCAGGAGCAAATTCAAACTGATCCTCTAAAAATTTGACTGGGTAAACCGGAGACCATTCCTCTTTGGGAGTGCCGATAGGATTGTTTTCTTTGTTTAAAAATTGTGGCATTCCATTTGGTGCAATGGTCATGTCATGGTTTGTCGTATATCCATTATAAAAATATTGTTCGCCTTCGCTAATCTTAAAATTAACGATCACAACACGTTTGTCTTTCTTCTGAGGATTTTCCCAGCGAATTTCCCAATTGGTTCCTTCATTACTGAGTTCTGCATCGACATATCCTCTGGATTTTAAATAAGCAGATATTTTTTGTTTATCAGATTCAAAAGCAGATTCTTTAAACACACCAGATTCAATAATTCCACTTTCCTTTAAATCCATGATACCTTGGATATCATAAGTATCAATTTCACTATTACCGAATATATTGATTTTACTAACGGGAATTTCTTCCCCTTCATCAATGATAAATTTAACTTTAACTGTGTTCGTATCTGGATTTACTGGTTCTGTTTCAAAACGAACGTAAGCGAGAAAAAAACCTTCATCTCGATATTTCTTTAAAATAACTTCTTTAGAAAGGGTTACTTTCTTCGGAGTGATCACTTCATTTTCCTTTAACGGGATCTTATCTCGTAAATCTGAAGGGAAAACTTCATCAGCCCCGATAAAATCTATATCCTTTACCCGAGGTCTTTCTTTCACTACAACAAGGATCTTTACGCCTTCTCCATCCATTTCTCCTTGGATGTCAATATGGTAAAAGAATCCAGAAACAAAAAGAGCACGCATGTCCGCATTCAAAAGCCCTTGGGATAACTGCATTCCAGGACGCATGTCCATTAAATCCAAAATGTCGTCTGAGGAAGTATTGATATTCCCTTTGAACTCAACTTTGGTAATCACTTTATCTAAGTATACAGAACGATTCGACCAAAGGGATACCCATTCTGCCGAAACTAGCAAAAGCAGAGATAAGACAAATAGGCTAATGAATTTTATTGTTTTTCGAATATTCAAAAAATCACTTAGTTGTGCCCTTTACCATTGCTAAGTTAAAGCGACTAACACCTGCAGCATTGACTGCATCGATTACCTTAACTACAACTTGGTAGGACGCACCACCATCTCCACGAATAATGACTTTGTTTTTTTTAGGATCTCTTTCTTTTTCAGGACCAAGGAACCCATTTATTTTTTCTGTTAGACCTTCTAGCGGAACAGGTTCCGAACTTTGGTCTAAATAAATTTTCCCTTGTTTATCTACAGTGATGACTAACTCATCTTTTTGTTTTTCTTTTGCTACGCTGGAAGAACGAGGTAACTCTACTTTCAAAGCAGTGTTCTTTTCCAAAGTAGCATTCATCAAAAAGTAAATCACTATAAAGGAGATAACATCGATGAGAGGTGCAAGTTCGATATTATTAAATGATTTTTGCGTTTTGCGAAATTTCATTTCGTTTGTTTATTTGTTTAGGTGTGGTAACACCAAATCCGTTACGTTTTCCATTTCCGTAATTCTTTCCTCTTTCATTCGAGAGAAAAGATTATAAAAAATGTAAGCGGGGATTGCAATTCCAAGACCCATAGCAGTGGTAATCAATGCTTCAGAAATCCCAACTTCTGCACCTTGTGTCCCTGCACCCTCCGCAAAGGAACGAACAATTCCAATGACTGTTCCGAGAACTCCAAGTAAAGGGGCTATGGTGGCAATGGTTCCAAGACCAGTCAAATATCGTTCCATTAAATAAATTTGACGGAATCCTTCTTGGCGGATGTCTTCTTCCCAAAACTCAATTCCACGGCGTTTGAGTTCAAATGCCATACGAAGGAGAACTGCGGCAGGTGATTGTACATCTTGACCTAACACATCTTTTGCTTCATCCCATTTTTGTTCACGAGCCAGTTCACGAACTCTTTTGAAATGGTCTTGAGGGATCGCTTTTAGTTTCCAGTAATAAACAAGTCGTTCCACGATGATGGTAAAACCAACGATGGATACAAAGATGATTAAAATGGGAATGGTTTGCGGAGGAACCGAGGAAATGATTGAATCTGATTTGGCGAAAGGAAAAAACATGAATGGGACCCCATTGAAGGATTACGAATAGAGTTTTCAGTCTTCCCTTTTTCGCCAAATACTATTTTTACGACTCTACCCTGCTTTTTTCATTAGTAAATCTGTCGCTGCCTTCAGCACCGCAGAGGTCATTTGTTTGCCACCAATCATTCGAGCGAGCTCCCGTTTCCTTTCCTCAAAGTCAAGAATGGAAGCAATTGACACCGTCCTCCCACCTTCTTGGCGTTTTTCGATCTTAATTTGATGGTCCCCAGAGGCTGCTACCTGCTGAGTGTGTGTGATCAGAAGGATTTGCGAGTTTCGTGCTAGTTTTTTAAGCTTTGTTGCCATTGCTTCCGCTGCTTCCCCCCCCAGACCAGTGTCGACCTCATCCAAAACCAACATTTGAGGAGAGGGCGCCTGTTTTCCAAGAACACTCCGAAGAGCAAGCATCACCCGTGATAACTCCCCACCAGAAGCCACTTTACGGAGTGGGCGCGGCTTTTCTCCTGGATTGGCACTAAAATAGAATTCAATCTGGTCTAAACCAGATTCGGAAAGAAAATAAGATTTGGACCCTTCTTCCACTTCCCCTTCAGGATTTTCTTCCCAACGAAGAACCACTTGCAGTTTTCCACCTTCTAGTCCCAAATCAGCCATCTCTTTTTGGACATCCTCTTCAAACTGTGAGATAACATTGCGACGCAATTTGGAAAGTTGAAACCCAAGTTCTTTCATTTCGGTCAGACATTGGTCTTTTTTGATCCGTAAAAAATCTTCATCCCCAGCTTGTTCATTCCAACGATCAAGCTCCGATTTTTTCTCTTCGAGTAAAAGATTGATCTCGGCCAAACTGACATTGTATTTTTTCTTTAATTTCTTTATATCTTGGAGTCTGGACTGAACCATATCCAATCTTTCTGGACTAAAAAAAAGTTCCTCTTCTTCTTCTCTGATGACTGCCTTAAGTGATTTTAATCTGTCATAGACTTCTTCCCATTCTTCCAACATTTCCTTTTTTTCTGGGATCAAAATGGATACTTTCTGAATGGCATGGATGAGAGTCGGAAACACTTTGAGAATCGAATTTTCTTTTTCAGTCAATTCTTCTAGCACCAAACGGTAGTTCTCTGCTAGTTTTTCTCCGTTTGCCAAAAGTGATTCTTCTGTGGATAGACTTTCATCTTCCCCTTCTTTTGGGGAAATAGATTCAATCTCTTCAATTTCATACTCTAGAATTTCTTTTCGTTTGAGCATTGTCCTTCTGGTTTCTTCAAAATCAGAAAGTTTTTGTTTCCAATGTCTATATTGTTGTAATGCCGATTTAAATTTGAACTTTAGGGATTCTAAATTGCCGTATCTGTCTAAAAATTCCAATTGGTTGGATTTTTCGAGAAGGAAGAGTTGTTCGTTTTGGCAATGGATCTCGGCCATAGATTTTCCAAGTTCTCTTAGGTGTGTGGTGGATGCCAAACTCTCTCCAATTTTCACACGAGCCTTTCCATCTTTCATCAGTTCTTTGGTAATGACAATTTCATCCCCGGTGTAACGAAATCCCTGTTCCATTAAGTAGTCTTTCGCTAGGTTTTGACCAGTAAGAGAAAGCACTGCCTGTAAGGAATACCTCTCCTTACCTTGGCGGATATTCGCAGTCGAACAACGTCCCCCAAACAGGGAAGCCAATGCATCGAAAATTAAGGATTTTCCGGCACCGGATTCACCAGTAAAGACAGTAAGACCATCCGAAAGGGAAAGTTCTAGGGATTCGAAGAGTGCAAAATCTTTAATTTTCAAATGTGTGATCATATAGACTCCTGTTTGCTACACATACAATTACTACTTAACAAATAAGTAGTCAACGAAATTTTTTAGAAAAATACAAAAAACGAAATTTCTCTCTCTTTCCATTTTGAAACTCTGGTGGAAGAGGCCCCTATGAAAGATTTAGAAGGAAAAATTCACCTTGTCTCGAGCCTTCCGCTGTTTAGAAGTCTCTCCCGAAAAGAAAAGATTTGGGTGGCCGAATCGGTTCATATAGTCGAATCCGAAAGGGAAGAAATTTTATTCACTGCGGGAGACGGGGATCGAAGTTTATTTCTCATTCTATCTGGTGGGATCAAATTGTTTCTGCCCAAAAAAGGGGAAGGAAAACGTGAAGAAGAAGTTCAATATCTCAAAAAAGGAGAATACTTTGGGATTCAATCCTTACTCACCGGTGAAAAACATAGTCATACTGCTGTTACAGTTACCGAATCGAGATTTCTCGTTTTATCCCAAGCCGGATTCCAAAAACTAATCCAGAAAATTCCTTATCTATCGATTACTTTTTCCAAAATGCTAACCAAGTCTCTTCGGGGAGAGCTCCTTGGAGGACGCGAATACTTTCGTAATTCAGTAGTTTGTCTTGTACATTCCGACCCAATAGCAAAGGATCGTTTGGCTTCGGAATTGGTTTCTTCCATCGAAGAAGAGTCCGGGAAAAAATCTGTCATTCTCCACTTTGCCCAAAACGGACAAACAGAAAATCCTTATGTAAAATCTTATAAATTCAAAGATTCCGATCGCATCAAAGAAACTTTAGGCAAACACTACGCAAGCCATTCCTTTATCTTTTTGGAAGTGTTTCCGGATACGGAGGAAGATTTAAAACAACTGTTAATCGAAGAATCTGACCATATTGAAAACTACCTTTCCCCCGATAAAAAAATTAATCTTTGTGATTCTATAACTAGTGAATCCAAAGAAAACGAAATTCTTTATCATGAAACCAATATCAGAGATGTATTGGATCATGGAAAATGGGAAATCCATATCAGAAGAAAGGCAAGAGAACTGTCTGGAGTACAAATTGGAGTGGCACTCGGTGGGGGTGCAGCCTTGGGTCTTGCTCAAGTGGGAATCATGAAGGTAATGGAAGAGGAAGGAATCATTCCCGACATGATTGCAGGAACGAGTATCGGTGCAGTCATTGGTGCTTTTTGGGCCAGTGGTTTAGGTTACAAAGGAATCTTACCACTCCTCGGTGAAATCGATAGCATTTTCAAAATGTTCAAACTCGTTGATTTATCTTTTCCTGGCCAAGGACTTTTACATGGAAAACATGTTAGGTCTCTTCTCGAAAAATATCTTGGAGATTTGTATTTTGAAGATCTTCCTATTAAACTAAGACTCATCAGCTGTGATATTTCCACAAGACAGGAGATTGTTCTCTCAGAAGGAAAAGTCCTCGATGCGGTTATGGCAAGTATTTCTATCCCTGGTGTGTTTGTACCGCAACCCCAAGAAAACGGAAAAACTTACGTGGACGGCGGGATCGTGAATCCACTCCCCGTTTCTGCTCTGACCCATGAAGGGGTTCAAAAGATCATTGCTATCAATTCTATGCCGAGTTCCAAAGATGAAATGAAAACAAACAAACTACTTAATTTGAATGTTTTGGATATCATTGTGAATAGTTTATACTCCCTCCAATACCGAATTGGAAAGTATAGCGCCCAGGAAGCAGATGTGTATTTAAATCCAATTCTTCCCAACTCGAATTGGTTTGAATTTTGGCGAAGTAGTGAATTCATACAACTGGGAGAAACAGTTGCCAAAAGTTCACTACAAGAACTCAAACAATTGTTTAGCGAAAAAAATTAGTCTCTATCGGGAGATAAAATGACTATATTAAAGGGATTACGTTCGTTTCTTTCTGATTCTGGGATGGATTCCGAAAACCGAAGGGCTCCAGTAATTACAGTGCCTGTCGTGAGACCTGCAAAAATTCCTTCTTTTTCATAAAGGTCAGCTTGCAGGTGTAAGGCTTCATCCTTGGTAACATGAAAGTAATGATCTATTAGTTTCGGATCATAAACTGCCGGAAGTTGGATTCTTTCCCTTTCTTTAGGATTGTCTGTTTTTCCATATTCCATAAAGGGGGAATTTTGTTTTCCCGCAATGATGACTTTGACTCGACGGTCTTGTGACTTTAAAAAACGACCGATTCCTGTAATCGCACCACCTGATCCAGGCGCAGAAATCACAGCTCCTACTTTTCCTTGGAGGTCTCTCCAAATTTCAGGTCCTGTTGTCTTAAAATGAAAATTAGGATTTGCGGGATTGGATGCTTCATCGGGAATCCATCCACCTAACTTTTTTGCTTTTTCTTCAGCAAGTTCTGACAATCTACCTAAATCTGATTCATTGGTGACAGTAACTTCGGCTCCATAACTACGTAACAACTGAATGCGCTCAGGTGGAGTATGAAGAGGAACCAAACAAAATACAGGATAACCTTTTACTTTACCAATCCAAGTAAAACTAACAGAAGAAGAACCTGCTCCGACAAGGACTACCGACATCCCCTTCTTAAGTTTTCCTCTCCTTTCCGCATCCAAATACATTGCAATGGCAGTTCGGTCTTTTGCTGAACCAGTAGGATTTAAAAATTCAGCTTTGAGATAAAACTGCACCCCCGTATATTCTGAACCAATTCGATTCAATCGAATTAGCGGGGTGTTTCCAATCAATTGAAGGATATTATCATGAATCGGTTTTGCAACGGAAAGTTCCTTTCCAAAGATACCTTGTACATTGTTGAGCGCCTGCAACAGACTGTTGCCCAAGTCATCGATGCCTTTGGAAATTGGATCTATCATTATTTTACTTTTATCAGTTCCACATCAAAAATCAAAGTTGAATTAGCAGGAATAGGACCTATGGCACGGGCACCATATCCGAACTGAGGAGGAATGGTTAATTTTCGTTTTCCACCTTCTTTCATTCCTACAATCCCACGTTCCCAACCTTGGATCACTTGTCCTTGGCCCAATTGGAAACTAAAAGGTTCCCCACGATCCACGGAAGAATCAAATACCTTACCATTGGTCAACTTACCTGTATAGTGAACCACAACCGTAGTTCCGCGAATGGCCTCTCTCCCTAACCCTTGTTTGGTGTCTTGAATGAGTAGCTCATCTGCGAAAATTCCTGTGGTAAAAAACAAAAATCCTATTAATAGAGAAAACAGTTTCATAGAGCGATTATACAGACTTTGCATACAACCAGGGAACTTCTTTTTGGTTCTTTTCTTCAAATTTTTGAATAAAATCGGCTTTTTGGAGAGTAAGTCCAATATCATCCAATCCATTAAGAAGGCAGTGTTTACGAAATGCATCTACTTCAAATGGATATTTTTTACCTTCTTCTGTGACGACCACTTGGTTTTCTAAATCGATTTCCAAGTTTGCTCCAGGTTTTTTGTTTATGGTCTGGAAGATTTCTTCTACCTGAGCTTCCGGTAAAACTATGGGCAACATTCCATTTTTAAAACAGTTATTATAAAAAATATCCGCGTAAGAAGGCGAGATAATAGAACGAAAACCATAATCTTCTAATGCCCATGGTGCATGTTCTCTGGAAGATCCACAACCAAAGTTGTCCCGAGTGACAAGAATGGTTGCCCCTTGGTATCTTGGTGCATTGAGAACAAATTCTGGATTGGAAATTTTTCCAGCGTCATCTAAAAATCTCCAGTCATGAAACAGATGTTGTCCAAAACCTGACCGCTCAATTTTACGAAGAAATTGTTTAGGGATGATTTGGTCTGTATCTACATTCGCTTTATCTAATAAAGCTGCGATTCCTTTTAATTTTGTAAATGATTTCATCTTATTTCCACTCCCGAATGTCTACAAAATGTCCTTCTACAGCGACTGCAGCTGCCATAGCTGGTCCGACAAGGTGGGTGCGTCCCCCTTTCCCTTGTCTTCCTTCAAAATTTCTGTTTGATGTAGAAGCACAGCGGTCTCCAGGGGAAAGAACGTCATCGTTCATGGCAAGGCACATAGAACAACCTGGGTTTCTCCATTGAAATCCAGCTTCTAAAAAGATTTTATCAAGTCCTTCCTCTTCAGCTTGTCGTTTCACACGACCAGAACCCGGAACAATGATGGCTTCTACTTCTTTACTGACCTTTTTTCCTTTGACTGTGTCTGCCACTACCCTAAGGTCTTCGATCCGTGAGTTGGTGCAAGATCCGATGAACACTTTATTTACTTTTACATCGATGAGTTTTTGCCCAGGTTTCAAATCCATATAGGCCAAAGCAGACTCGGCTGATTTTTTTTGAACTGGATCTGTAAAGTCCGAAGGTCCAGGTACAGGAGAAGTTACAGGAATCACTTGGCCTGGAGAAGTTCCCCATGAAACCATTGGTGCAATTTCATTTGCATTGAGTACAACGGTTTTATCAAATTTTGCATCCGCATCGGTTGCGTAAGATTTCCATTTAGCGGCTGCTATATCAAACGCTTCCCCTTTCGGAGCGAAGTCTCTACCTTTGATATAATTGATAGTAGTGTCATCAGGAGAAATAAGCCCAGCGCGAGCACCTGCTTCAATGGCCATGTTACAAATTGTCATACGGCCTTCCATACTTAAGGAACGAATTGCTTCCCCAGTGAATTCAATCACATAACCTGTGGCCCCATCGGTTCCAATTTTACCGATGATAGCAAGTACAATGTCTTTTGCTGAAACAAGTGGAGAAAGTTTTCCATCGACTCTAATTTCTAAAGTTTTTGGTTTCTTTTGGACTAAGGTTTGGGTAGCAAGAACATGTTCTACTTCGGAAGTTCCAATTCCAAAAGCCAAAGCACCAAAGGCACCATGTGTGGCTGTATGTGAATCTCCACAAACAATGGTCATACCTGGGTGTGTTAGTCCAAGCTCAGGCGCCACCACATGAACAATTCCATTGTCCGGGTGATTGATATCAAATAATGTAATACTGTTTTCTTTACAGTTGTCCATCAGAGTTTGCATTTGAAGGACAGAGATCGGATCCACAGATTTCCAATCCCGAGTTCTTGTGGAAACATTGTGATCCATAGTAGCAAAGGTGGCATCAGGGCGACGCACCTTTCTATTGGCTAATTTTAGACTTTCAAAGGCCTGTGGGCTTGTTACCTCATGGACAAGGTGTCTGTCGATATAAATGAGGCAGGTCCCATCATCCTCGTGGACCAAATGGTCATTCCAAATCTTCTCAAACATGGTTTTCATAACTAGACTCCCCCACTTCCAGTCATAACTCGGACATGGGGTGGTATGTCCAGGGAATTTGAAAAAATGGAGCAGTTCTAAGGAGTTTGGACTGTAGAACCATCGACGTAGGTTCCCGAAAGCCCACTGCAATGGGTCGCCGCAGTCCCACCACCACCGCCAGTTTTTGGCGCGGTATATACACCGATAATATAACCTACCCCAGACTGAGTCACTTTGCAGGAGCCGACTGCACTTGTCTCTGTACACTTAGGCGTCTGTTTGGTTCCAGAAAGACAACTTGTTAAATATCCATAGTAGTTTTGGCAGACACCAGATCCTAAGTCACAAGCAAATTTAAACGTTTTTGTAGACCCACCATTGAGTAGGTCTGAAAGGTCCGAATCAGATATGGTTTGCACAGGAGTTCCGTCTGTTAGAACAGTGAGAGGATTTGCGGTAGCACTTTCTTTTTGGTAGAGATAAATCAAATAACTCCCCGCTTTTGTAAATGTGACCACGGTTGCGGGAGAATCCACTTTGGAATATTCCGTTCCATCTTTGGCAACAGTTGCGGAAGACAAATCCAAAGGACAACTGGTGGATACATAAATAGAAAGTTTCGCATAACGAGAAAGTACGACACGGGTTCCAATTTGGGCACCGGCAATTTGCATAACTGCATAATAAGTATCACCCGCTAAAGAAAAAGAAACGGACTGAGAGGTCGTAGTAATCCCAGTGTAACCGGCTTTGATTTGAGTTCCAAGGCCTGCCACCGTACAACCATTGGCACCTGTTTCTTTGGCTAGTAACAGAGAAGTAGTTGCATCATTCTTTGAAGTTTCTCCCGAACAATGTAAGGATAATAGAAAAATGGTTACCAAAAAGATTCGTAAAATGTTTTGTTTTTTCAAAACCATATTTCTACCTTCCTCGAAACGACAGGGTTGTTTTTCCAATTTGAATTTCATCCAAATTATGAAGTACCTTGGGGCGAAGTAACTTTTTACCATTTAAGTATACACCTGTCTTGGAAACACAATCAAACAATATATACTTCCCTTTCCTATTTTTTATCTTCGCGTGGAGACCCGCTACAGTAGGATCATCTAGAACCAAATGATTCGACTCCCAACTACCAATAGTCACTTCCTCAAACTGCAATTGGAATTGTTCTGAATTGTGATTTCCATCTCTTTGCATTAAAACTGCATAGGAATAGGAAGTTCCTGGAAGAGTTGCCTTTTCTGCAATGGCCAAAGCAATCTCGCGGTCTCTTGCAGCCCTTTCCATGGTTTCCCCATACATTCTGTCATACACTTGGAGTTCTTCTTTACGCTGCGAAAAATCGGGTTCTGAATTTTCAATCGAAATTAATTTTTGACTCGGTTCTTCATACCCACGTAAATAATACAAAGCTGCCAAACATAGGAAGATAAGAAACAAACTGACTGGAAAAAAGAATAAGGGATCAGATAATTTTAAATAGAGCGATCGAAAAAAAGAAAGTTCATATTGGAATTCAAAATGTATACCTTGGTCTACTGAGTTCAAACTTCCCGAAATAAAATTTGATTTCCACTTTGATAGTTTCCAAGGCGAAATATAAACTAATTCATAATCGGGAAGACCTAATGCACGCAAATAAGAAAACAAATCTGCATAACTATCGGATTTGGAAATATTATAATGACGTCCATTGGCATAACTAGCTAGTTTCGTTGCTTCCAAGGAACTAGGTGCCAGTACAATTAGTTGTAAGTTTTTATCTTTGATTCGTTTTGCCAGTTCCGGTATTTCAAAACGATCCTGCCATTCAGGAGCAAAACTTACAAAAACAAGAATATGATCTTCTGTTGATTGGTTTTTAGGAATGCCATCCAGGAAATTCTCCCAATTCCGAATGGGATATATTGGCACAGGTTCTTTTGGAAACGGAAACGAAATGTCGAGCGTTTGAGAACGGATTCTTTCATAAGAATGTTTGTTTTCATCCGACTGGATTTGTAATTTAGAATTCCCGCCTGTATTTTCTGAAATCTTAACCAATTGGTTCGCTAATTGTATGATCCACCGCCTGTCTTCCGCATTCGTATAACTGGGAATAGAAATATATAAGTGGACCGGATTTTTCGATTCGAAGGCTTCAAATCGCAAAGATTCAGTAAGTCTTGCATTCAAATCCAATTGTTCAGAAAGTACAAATCCTTTAGGTTCAATATTGTTGTTGGAATGAAATCGAATTTTGACTTCGGGATAGGAACGAGTGTCCACCGTGCGGAGTTTGAATCCTGGGTCAGCCGAAAGCGCCATAGGTATCAAAACAAGGCATAGGAAATTCCAATTACTGAAAAAGTAGCGAAGCTTCCTTAAGTTGTTTTCCATATTCTGTTTTTGGCTCCAGGTTGTGGTTTAGAACCGGAATGGTTTCTATCACTTCCCCTTGTTTCATTATCGTAACTTGAGAGGCTAGACTTTCGACGATCCGAAGCTCATGCGTAATAAAAACAACTGACATTCCCATTTTTGCAAGGTTTTGAACAGTTTCTAAGACAATTTTTTCGGAAAAGGCATCGAGGCCCGTAGTGGGTTCATCTAGGACTAAAATTTCTGGGTTTCGTAAAAATGCTAACGAAAGGAGGATTCTCTGTTTCTCACCGCCAGAGAGAGTCCTTGCGTATTCCGTCCAATGGTTTCTGGGAATGGACAAACGGTCCCAAATCAAAAACAAGGATTCATAAGATATTTTATCTAGCCCTGAAAGTTTAAAAAAATCATGGACTTGAGATTTGATGGTTCGGAAGGGATGGAAGGCTCCATTGGGATTTTGTGGCACCATAAATAACTTCGGGCCCAAACGTTTCGTAAGTACATCTTCTCCGAGGACTGTGAAAGTAGAGTATGATAAATGACAACCCTTTGGCACCATCCCAAACAAGGAAAAACCAAGAGTGGATTTTCCAGATCCAGATTCACCAATAATTCCGTGGACAACTCCTCGTTGCATTTCTAACGAGATTCCATTCCAAATTTTTTGCCCGCCATTAGTTACAATGGTTGCATTTTTAATTTGAACAACAGTTTGTTCAGTCGAGGCCAAACAAATCCTTCTCTATGATGCTACAAAGAATATGACCAATTAGGATATGGCATTCCTGAATCCTTGCGGTAACTTTAGAAGGAACGATGATTTCTACATCACCTTTCCCTTTTAATTTTCCACCATCTCCACCTAAAAAAAGAACTACCTTCATCCCAATTTTTTTAGCTTCCTCTACCGCCAAAATGATGTTTTGCGAATTTCCGGAAGTGGTTAGACCAACAAAAACATCTGTTGGTTTTCCAAACGCTTGGACTTGCCTTTGAAACACATACTCATAACCATAATCATTGGAACAAGCAGTAAGAACCGCTTGGTCGCTATTAAGAGCAAGTGCAGGAATGGCCCTTCTTTCATTTCCAGACTTATATCTGACTACAAGTTCTGCTGCAATATGAGAGGCATCACAACTAGATCCACCATTACCGCAAAAATATAACAATCCATTATGTTTTAAAGATTCAACAAGGACCTTTCCTGCAGATTCGATTGAAGGCAAAAGGGATGGTAATAACTGTTGTTTTACGGCGATCGAATCGTCGATTTGTGTTTGGATAAGCGATTTATGATCCATGATTTTCTTCCTTTTCCCGTCTTTCTTTTATGGTATTAATGGTATTTCCAAATTCTGTAAGTGCCGAACCAAATCCGAAAAAATTTTTGGCTTTGGTATAAGGATTGTTTTGGTCAGCAGTTCCTAAATTCAAATAGAATAATTCATCCCGAACCAATTGTTTCTGTCTATCTGTAGCGACCGATTCAAAAAAAATCCGACATTCCTCGCCAATAGCAAGTAACACAAGAGCCATAGAATTTGGTTTCATTTGCAAAACCAATTGTTCCTTCCAAAACCGTTCCCAAGAAAGAACAATCCTCCAATCTTCTTTGGGACTTTCTGTTTCTAAAAACAAATTTGTCTTTGGAATCGAAAGTGAGGTAAGCAGTCCATCAAGATGAGTAAGGTCTTTAATCAGATTTTTGTTTAACTCTCCCTCATCCACAAACAAAACGCCTCCCCACTTATCCTCTTTATTTTTATATAGGTGGTTGCCTGTGACTAAAATTATGGAATAGTTTTCTCCTTCGGCGCGAAAGAGTTTATCATTTGTTTTTGTTAAGCGAAACTTGGGAGTTTCTAAAACCACTCCCGACTCCAATTGTTTAGTTCGGAGTTTCTTTTTCCAATTATCAATGGCGTCAGCCCATTCCATGGCAAAGGATTTCGGTTCTTTTTTTCGTTTTCCTTTGTCTTCGTTTTTTTGATTCCCATGGGCTCCAAAAAACGATAAGATACGTCGGAACCAACTTTTTTGGGATTTTGTTTTAGTTTTTGCCATACTCTTTTCTTACATTGGACGGACGTTCAATCTGTTTGCGATCTAGTTCATACAATTTTGCGTATTTGAGGTATGTTGAAAATGCAGAGGCGATAGCAATCCAAAGCCCAGGAATTCCATCCAAAAACCCAAATTTAAAAAGATAAATTTCTAAAAACTTTCCAAAGGGTTTAAATATGGTTTTGGCAAGGGAAAACCTTTCCCCTTTCGCATAACGTGTGTAAGCAACTATACTTGAGAATTGATTGATCGTTGTGATTTGGTGGCTAAAATCTGTGAAACTATAATGAAGGATATCTCCTTTCATGACTTTTCCGATAGATCCAGATTTTAACTCGATGTAATCGTGAGGATTTTCACCTACCCAAGTGGCTGCATTTTTTTGAAATAACCGAAACCTGCGAAGTGGATACCATCCACTGTGCCGAATCCACCGACCCAGATGGTATGTTAAACGAGCAATTTTATATCCATTGACTGTGATGTTTTCGGATTCTAAAAAAGCTTCGATTGAATGAACCAGAGTTTTGTCTGCACGTTCATCGGCATCAAGGGAAAAAATCCAATCATTCGAACAAAAACCGATGGCTTTATTTTTTTGTTCTACGTGCCCAGGAAATGGCGACTCATAGAACTTTACTTTGGAAAATGATGTAGCTATTTCTTTTGTACGGTCTGTACTTAAAGAATCTAAAACAATGATTTCGTCTGCTACGGATTCGATAGAGCGAATACAATCTGCGATATTTTTTTCTTCATTGAAGGTGATGATGGCCACCGACAATTTTCTTTTTCTCTTGCCTTCCATAGGAGTTAAAACCTATTCTTAGAAACAAATATGATTGGGAAAGAAACATTTCATAAGATTTCCGTTGTTTTTCTATACCTTTTCTTTGTCCTTTCCCCGTTTTCCATTAGCCTTTGCCAAATTTTCGCCGGTGCTTCGCTTTTCTTTTTATTTTTGGATTTTACTTTCCAAAAAAAAATTCCTCATTGGGAACCCGATTTTATCTTTTGGATCCTCCTCTATTTAAGTTTCTTAATTACCCCTGTTTTACTGTTCGAAGATACTGACTGGAAACGAACCATATTGAAATCGGAATTTGGTGATGTTTGGATGGGATTTTTACTCTTACATCACTCTCGTCTCACCAAATTGGAAAAAAAAAGGTTAAAACGAGCGGTAGAAATTGGAGCCTTATTTCTTATAGGTTCCGGTTTACTTTCCCTCCTCTCTCCTTACCGTTTGGCCCCGTTTGTAATGGATGGATTTCAATATTTAGAAGGGAAGCGTCTTCCCCACCAACTGGCAAATTTTTTGGGAATCTCCCTTTATTTGCCCATTGGATTTCAAAGTACCCACCTCACCTATGGCGGTCTACTTGCTCTTTATTTGCCCTCTCTAATGGAAAAAACTTTTCGGATTTTAAAAATGGTTCGAAGGCTATCTCGCTATAGAATCCAAATATCATTCCTACTTAGTTTTTCTTTTTTAGGACTTGTTTTACTTTTCCTTAACCAAAGCCGCTCGATTTGGTTTGGTTTATTGTTCGGTTTATTTCTTCTAACTCTTCAAAAAAAGGTTTCTATCAAAAAATATCTTCCCTGGCTTGTTTTTAGTATCGTAGGAATAGTTCTCCTATTCTTTATACTCTACCAAAACAATTGGTTATTCCAGAGGGCCATTGATGATTTATTCGCTAAACGTTCGTTAGAGAACCAAAGGATATGGATTCACAAAATGAATTTTGCCATCCTAAAGGATTCATTTTTACTAGGAATCGGCAGCGGAAATTATCCCGGAGCCTTTATTTTGCAGGCAATTCCACTGGTAAGAGACCTTCCAGAGTTGTATTATGATTTATCCATTACTCCCAAGTCCCATGCTCATTTTGACTTTTTGCATTTTTGGATTTTAGGAGGAATCCTCGGTGGCTCCAGTTTCCTCATTTTTATATTTTTAAAAACAAAATCAATTTTACAGGTAAGTAACCAGGCATTCTTCTACATTGGTTTTTTCGCCATTCTTTTTGCTGGTAGTTTCCAATGTTATTTGTTAGATGATGAAGTTTTGCTTCCTTTCCTTGGAATTTTATGCCTACTTCCAAAATCAAAACGAAAAAGAGAGGAGCGAGAAGAGGGAACAACAAAGAAAAATCGAATCCTGGTATATAGCCTTCTTCTATTTTGGATTCTTTTTTCAAGTATGGGTGCTCTTTACTTAACAAATACTCCCGCTAAAGATTTATTCGTCCACAGAGTTCGGACGGAAACTAATTTTCCAGACAAACTGGGACAATCCTCTCTCAATGCTACATCTGGAGTGGTAGTCCCTGTAGGAACTAGGGAAATGTATTTCAAAATTTCAGGTTGTTTGGATCACGAAATAAATTTTGATAATACCGCCAAAATCCGTACAACCCCCATTCAGTTAAAGATCCATTGGGAAAAAAATCCGTTGGGTGAGCTCCCAGACACCCTAGTTCTTGAAACCCGCAAAAGAGAAAGTTTTGACCAAGATAAGGAATACCGAGTCCAAGCGGAAAGAATTGTGAAAACAGAAACTTTCTTAAATCCAAGAAAGTTGGAATTGGTTCAAGTAAATCCCAAGGAACATTTAGGATCCGGCATTGAATTCATTGATTTCGGATTTCGATTTTTTTGGAAGGGAGAAAGACCGGTCCTACCCATCATTGAAATTTCAGGAAATTGCAATTGAGTAGGAATCGCTCTGAACTGAAAACCTCTTGAACTTTCGTTCGTAAGATCAGCCCATAATTGTCACCGAAAGGCTCCTTGCCTTCGGAAAAAACGTTGCACTATCCGTATAGGTGGCTTTCGTTTTTTTGCTTCTCAATCGTTAGATTCTTACCTGGAGCGGGAATCGAACCCGCACGGGATTACTCCCACAGGATTTTAAGTCCTGTGTGTCTACCAATTCCACCATCCAGGCGAATGTAAAGTGATTAGGCGTCGGCCGGATTCGAACCGGCGGTCAAGCTTTTGCAGAGCCATGCCTTACCACTTGGCCACGACGCCAATCGTGACTTTGGATAGGCTAAAATGGGAAGGCTTGGTGTCAAATGGAAACTGCTTTCACTTTTCATCGGATTGTAACATTTCAGAGAAAAATCAAATTGCACATCTATTTCTTAGGGATGGGCTGTAAATATGAACGTTAAGACCATCCTATCCTTATCCATTTTATTCCTTGTATCTCAAGTATCTTATGCGGACACAGTGACTGTAAAAGCAACAAAAGAGGTTTTAGAAAACGTAAAAACATCCTCTCCTACTGCCAATTATGTTTTAGTAGAATCAAAGGACGGCACCAAACAGGCGTTTAAAAAGAATGCAGTGGATGTAGTAACTCTTCCTGTAGTTTGGGATCCTCCGAAAGAGGAAACAAAACCTGGATTTTTTGGTTCTATATTTGCCTCTGAAGAAACCAAGGAAAAAACAAAAACAGAAGTGTCTAAATCGGAAGAACCAAAAGAAAACCCTGAAAACCAAGGTTTCTTCGCAAGACGCCTTCCTGAACTCGCAATTGGCGGAATGGCTCTCCTTTGGTTGATTCTCCCTTAATTCAGAACCTAGATAAGTAGCCTACTAAATCCCCGCGGCTACTCCCATTCTATCGTACCCGGTGGTTTGTGCGTGAGATCATACAACACCAAAGAAATCAATGGCAAAGCTAACAATTCTTTGGTGATTCTTTCTAAAATCTTTCGATCCATTTGGTAAAAATTGGCAGTCATTGCTTCTGTAGACTCTACTGGACGAAGGACGACACCATACGTTTTTTCCTGGAGACCCACAGGAACTAAAACCACTGGCATTTGCCAAATGAGATTGTGAATGGATTCTTCATAAAGAATTCGATTCACAATCGAATCGGCATCACGTAAAATATCAGAATGTTCTTTGTCCAAACTCAATTTGGTATAATGGAAGGGCCCCGAAAAACTGGTGATCCCTGGGGCAAATACTACCCGATTGATTTCTTTTTTGAAATTCGTGATCTCGACGGCACGTTCATCTAACTCATTCCAATTGGTCGTAAAATCGTTTAACACTGCGCAGTGGGCATAACTCCTTTGGTCACCTTGCACTCCCACAGAAAGGATCGGCAAAATTTTAACCTCCGCCTTTTTTGCAGTCAGTCCCAAATCGGAAAAATCAAGTTTGGGCGGATGCGTTTCGGGACTAGCAATCATCCTGACAACAAGTCCAGGACCTGGAAAAGGATGCCTTTCAATCCAACGTACAGGAAGACCCAAAAGACGACCCAATTCACGAACCTCATCCTTATACAAATCAGCAATGGGCTCAATAATCTTTCCTTCTTGAATGAGTTTTTCAATTTGGGGCACTCGGTTATGGTGGGTTTTGATTTTATGAGAATGTTTAGTGCCACCAGATTCGATAGTATCTGGGTAAATGGTACCTTGTCCGAGAAGCCAATGTTCAGAATCAAGCCCTAGGGAATCAGTCGCTTTCCCTTGTGCTTCTAAAAAAAGGTCACCGACGATTCGGCGTTTTTTCTCTGGTTCAAATTCGTTTTGCAAATGTTGATAAAAAATTTCACTTTCATCCCAAATGGTAAGATCAAATCCCACTTGGTGTAAATTATCCATTAAATCTTTGACTTCATCTTTACGCATAAAGCCTGTATCAACGAGTAGGCCTTTCACCCGGTCTTTACCAAGTGCTTTAGCTAAAAGTAAATAGGCTACTGAAGAATCTACTCCACCAGAAACTAACAAAAATACATTTTTACCAACAGGGACTTTCTTTTGTAATTCCGAAATTTGTTTTTCTAAAAATTGATAGATACTCCAACTCGAACCGGCACCGCAAAGAGTAACAAAGTTTTTTAGCAAAACTTCACCTTCTTCAGAATGAGTTACCTCTGGATGGAATTGAATTCCAAATTGTTTTTTAGATTCATTAGACACAAACGCATAACGACAATTATCTGAAGATGCCACAATAGTAAATCCCTCTGGCATTCGAACTACTTCATCACCATGGCTCATCCAAACTTTTGTTTTTGGAGAAAGAGATTTTGAAAGTAGAGAATCTGGATTTTGAATTTCTAAAATAGCGGGACCATATTCTTTGGAATTGGAAGAAACAACTTCTCCTCCGAGAGCCTTCATTAGAAGTTGGTGACCATAACATATCCCTAAAATGGGAACAGAAGTTTTAAAAAAACCTTCAGGCAGAAGCGGTGCTCCTTTTTCATAAACGCTACTGGGGCCTCCTGATAGAATGATTCCTGCATAGGACTCATAAACAGACAAAGGTTCTTCGTTGGAGAGAATTTCTGTATAGGCTCCAAGCCTACGAATTCGGGAAGCGATGAGGTGCGCGTATTGACCGCCGAAATCGACGACTGCAATTTTTTTATCACTTTTCATGGGATGATTCCAAAATAATTTTGCAATTGTCGGGGTAAACAAATGTCGGAAAAAAAATCAGAATCTTCTTACGAGGACAAACAAGACCATATCCCGTCCTGGAAAACCCCAGAAATTGAATGGTTTGCCAATGTTTATGCCGGTAAAGAATACAATATCGAATTCACCATACCCGAATTTACGGCTGTTTGCCCCAAAACCGGTCTTCCTGACTTTGGTTCGATTTTTATTGAATACATCCCAAGAGAACGCTGCGTAGAGCTCAAATCACTCAAAGAATACATGATGGCTTTCAGAAATGTGGGAATTTTCCACGAAAATGTGGTGAACAAAATCCTCGAAGACTTTGTCCAGGCAGTGGTTCCTATTTACGTGAAAGTGATTGGTGATTATAATGTACGTGGCGGCGTAAAAACAATAGTGAAACGAGAGTATAAAGCCTAAATGGAAAACCTAATCGGCTATATCGCAGCTTTTTTAACTACCGTATCCTTCCTTCCCCAAGTCCTAAGAGTCGTAATGACCAAACAAACTCGCGACATCAGTCGAAATATGTACATAATGTTTTTTATAGGTGTACTGTTATGGTTTGTATACGGAATCTTAAAATCAGACTTCCCGATCATCCTTGCCAATATCGTTACCATTTTCTTCGTATCGATAATATTATTTTATAAACTCAAAGAAGAGGACAAAACATGAGAAAAGCTTATGTAGACAAAGACAATTGTACTTCCTGTAACCAATGTGCAGACAATATGCCAAAGTATTTTATGATGGATGAAGATGATTTGTCTCAAACTCATATCAGTGGAACATCCATTAATGATGCTGTAATTCCAGACGAAGACGAAAAAAAAGTCCAAAAGGAAATGGATGAATGTCCAGGGGAATGCATCCATTGGAAAAAACATTAAAACAAATTAAATCCAACTAGTAAGTCTTTGGATATGATTTTCCAAAGACAATCGTTCCCCCGCTCGAAACGTTAGATAAAGTTGGTTCTCGAAACTTTTACATTCCTTTTCATTTGTATACAAATTTGATTTTTTACCTAATAAATAAGTAGGAAGAACAGAGATGCCTTTGCCCAATTCCAGTGCGTTTTTAATATCATGAAGGTTGGGAAGGACAGAATAATTTTTTAGTTTGGGGCGGGTTTCAAAATTCAACTTCCAAAAACGTCTGACAATCGCAAAGTCTTCGCTATACACAAACCAATGTTGGTCTTCCATCCATTGTTTCAGAAGTTCAGTCCTAGGTTTCCGCTGTCCATTCAATGGAAAATTTGGTTCTAAACTTATTTTTTTAGAAGCTACAAACACAAATGTTTCCAAGTAAAACTCTTCAAAACTAATTCCAGGTACATTTAACTTCTGATTGGCGATTGCAAGATCAATTTCCTTATTTGTCAAAGCCTCAAAGAGTTCCCCAGGATAGCCATATTTTACGTGAAAATTTTCTTCCAATTTCGACACATGAGGCAGTACCTTTTCCTGAAACCACTCTTTCGCTGAACCAATCCTTAGGTAGTTTGATTTTTCGAATTTACGGGTTTCTCCTTCTAATCGCTCCAAATCCTCAATGGGACCTGCAATTTGAACATACAACCGTTTGGCGGCCTCTGTGGGAACCAAATCCCTAGATGTCCGAAGAAACAGAACTTCTTTTCGATGTCGTTCCAAAGACTGTAAATGCAAACTTAGTGCAGGTTGGGACAAACCAAGGAGTTTACCCGCTTTTGTTAAATTTCTCTCTCGGTAGATACAATAAAAACTTTGATACAGTTCGATAGGATTCATTCTGCTATTAAAATATTTATACCTACGTATTATCTCCATCATTATTCTAATAATAAGTTTACCTTGTCTAAAAAAACGATAGTGAAGAAATTCAATCCTATCAAAGAAATTGATTCCATAGAGGACAAAATGAAAAAAGTATTATTTGTTTTAACAAGTCATGGGGAAAAAGGAAATGCAGGCTCCACCGGTTACCATTTGGGAGAGGTTTCGCACCCGTGGAAGGTACTCCACGATGCCGGTGTGGAGATGGACTTTATCAGTCCGAAAGGAGGAGAGCCTCCTGTGGATGGGTTTGATTTGGAAGATTCAGCTAACAAGGAATTTTGGAACCATCCCGTTTACAAAGAAAAACGTATCCATACGAAAACACCTAAAGATATCCATCCAAAGGAATACGGAGCCATCTACTTTGCGGGGGGACATGGAACCATGTGGGACTTTCCCGATAACCAAGAACTACAAAACTTAACTAAAACAATTTACGAAGCAGGCGGGATAGTGGGAGCGGTCTGCCATGGTCCTTCGGCTCTTGTAAATGTAAAATTATCGAATGGGGAAAAACTCATCGCGGGTAAGAGAGTGAATGGATTTTCCAACGAAGAAGAAGAGATCGTCAAACTTGAAGGGGTGGTTCCTTTTCTATTGGAAAATCAACTCATTGCATCAGGAGGGAAGTATTTTAAATCAGCACCTTGGAATTCACATGTAGAAGTGGACGAAAGACTTGTTACTGGACAAAACCCACAATCAGCAAAAGCAGTCGGTGAAGCCATTCTTAGTTTATTAAAAAAATAAGGAAATCTCTGTGATTTAAAGATAGTTTAAAAAGTATCAGGGCTTTGTGGAAACGCGAGGCCCTTTGTTTTTCCTTTCTTTCAAACCTAAAGTATCTTTGACTATCCCAAATACATCTTTAACCGAATGGAAGGAATGATCTTTTCCACGCGGATCATAGACAAAACCAATGGTTTTCATTTCTGGGTTTGTATTCCAATACCCATGCCCATGAATGGGAGTTTGCGATTGTGAATACACTTCCCCCTTTCTTGTCCCACTAAAAAACATTCTTTCTTTTGTATAAAGGACTCCCAAGGCAGAAGGATGGATTTGCGTTGGGACTAAAGTAGTATTGTTTGCCGGGATCCATTCTGCACCTGGGCAAAGTTTTAGAATTTCGGTCACCAGAGATTGGATCTCCTCTGGAGAAATTTGATTTGGGGAACCTGGCAAAAGAATGGCCGCCCCCCCGGAGCTTTTAAAAGTGAGTTGGTATGTTCCATTTTCTTCACGAATCAAACCTTTTTGTTTCAATACCACATTGGGAGCACAGACAGAATCAGCCGAATGAAAACCGTGGTCCGATACAATCACAACGGCCGGCCCTCTCGGAGAGAAGGCACGAACTGATTGCAAAAATTCAAAAATGGCCTTGTCCAGTTCTACCAACCGTTGTAATGCTTTTTCAGAATCAGGTCCAAATCCGTGGTGGTTCGTATCCAAATCCGTGGTGTAAACAAAAAGTAAATCGGGTTTTTTCATTTGAAAAAGCCAAGAAGCTGTTTTTAATTTAACTTCATCTTTGGTTACATCGTTTAACGGAGAACCAACGGCAAGCTCTGCTTCTTTATGCAGATTCTTAGTCGAAAGTACACGAAGGAGTTTGTCGTCCTCTGGATTTTTTTTTCTCCAATACTGAGGAAGGTTCCAATCAATATTGGCACCGACTGTCACTGGCCAAAATACATTAGCAGTGGTTTTATGATTCGCTTTTGCCAAATCCCAAAGAGTGGTAACTTTAATGTCCTCAGCATACCACATCCATCCCCCATCATTTTTCTCAAAAGGGTCAACCAGTGTATTATTGAAAATTCCATGCTCTGCGGGATCAAAACCTGTCACCATGGAGGTATGGGCCGGATAGGTAACCGATGGATTGATTGTTTCAATTTCATGAACCCCATACTTTTGGAACATTTCAGCCAAGTGGGGAAAATAAGTATGGTATTTGGGATCGGACCAGTAATAAGCAGGGAATCCATCAATTGACAAAACGATTGTTTGGCGAATTTTGGAGGATTTTGATTTTTTATGCCTTTCTTTAGTCTTCGGTTTTGAATCGAGTGATAAAGCAAAAAACAAGAAAATACAAATCCCCAATATAGAAATAGGAAATTTCAAAATAGAATTGATTCGCATAAAAAGTGTTTAGCGAAAGAAACTAATATTCTTGTTCTGACCTTGTGGAACCAAGGAGTTCGTCTGGAATGTCCTCAATGCTATCCCCAATTTGGATGGCTAGGCGGTTTCCCACTCTTCCCGGAGTCGCTTTGAACTTACTGCGATCCCCTACTTTCACCATTAAGTCAGTTTTGATGGGTGTGTTTTCGAGTTTGATCACATCTCCAACATGAAGGTTCATAAGATCATTCAAAGAAATGTCGACACTACCTACTTCCGAAATAAGAGGGATTTTGACTTGGTCGAGTCGTTCTTGGATGACGGCGCGATTTTCATCCACTTCCCCTTTACGAATTGAGGAATACCAATACTGTGCAGATAGTTTGTTAATGATTGGTTCAATGGTGATGTAGGGAATACAAAGGTTTGTCATCCCTTCCACTTCTCCCACTTTGGTTTCGAGGGTAATTAATACCACCATGTCATTGGGAGGAACTACTTGCGCAAACTGAGGATTAGTTTCAATGTTTCCAAGTCTCGGACGTAAATCAATTACAGTAGACCATGACTCTCGTAAGTTTCCAAGAATCCTAACAATAATCCCTTCCATTACCGAAAGCTCAATATCTGAAAGTTCTCGGTTTACTTTGGATGACTCTCCCTTACCACCGAACAAACGATCAATGATGGTAAAGGAAATGGATGGGTCAATTTCCAAAATGGCGGAACCGCGAAGGGGATCCATATTAATTACAGCAAGTGTGGTAGGGTTTGGAATCGAACGAATGAATTCTTCATAAGTTAACTGATCCACAGAAGCCACGTGCACTACAACGAGGGCGCGAAGCTGTGCCGATAGTCCAGTGGTTGCCAAACGAGCAAAGGTCTCGTGCATCATCTGAAGTGTTCTAATTTGGTCTTTTGAAAATTTATCCGGACGTTTGAAGTCGTAGATTTTGACTTTCTTTTGTTCCCCAACCGATGAGTATTCATCCTCGGAGACTTCCCCAGAGGAAATGGCGTTTAACAGGGCATCAATTTCGTCTTGGGAAAGGATTTCCGTCATTTTTTTACCTTTACGAGTAAGTTTTTAATCTGCCAAAATCCAACTCGGCTTCCTTCTTCTTGTCGCAAGGTGTATATATATTCGTACCTTGTTTTGAACCGACCCATCATTCTTTCTACATAAACCTGAACTCGGGCATCCCTTTTGGAGGGATAATCCACATTCATGACCTTAAAGTATTTTAATACACCGGAGGGTGTCTCCGTCAAATACTCTTTAAAATCCTCGATGATAGTTTCCCGCTCACCCAAACCTGCTTCGGTATAAGCACTGCTATAACGATCATAAGCTAAGATATATTCGGAAAAATCGATCCACTTGAAGTGGTATTCCCAGTGTTTTTTCATCTCCGCGCCCAGAAACAAAAAGATGGTCTCCTCAGGAGAGAGGCCTCCATTTTCTGTGATTTGGCGGGTGACAGTTTCTTTTCTTTCTGCTTTTGGATTCTGAAACAAAAATCCTACAGTATTTTGGGAACGTAAAAAAGCAGACTTATCTTCTGTATAATTTGGGTAAAAATAGCCAGTTACATAAAACTTTTGGTCCGGCAAAAAACTATAATGTTCATCCAAATAGATTGTTTTGGAAAAGGACTCATTGCGGTGAAGACTCACTTCTTTATTCTCATCACCGACTAAATTGACTATCGTTGTCCTACGTTTCAAAATGGGGTCTGGGAAATCGGGATCCTCGATTGGAGTGAGAATCCGGTCATTTTCATCTTTTACAATGATTTGAAAAGAATAACGAAAATCAAAGGAAGGAAAGATCCGAACCACTTCTTTGCCAGTATTAGTAACGGTAAAAGTCAAAGGGACTCTTTCTCCAGACTGGTAACTTCGTTTTGTCAAAGATAGGCTGATTTTTGACTGAAGAGAAACAAAATTATCAATTCTTTCTCCACGGGCATCCCTATCAGGAAAGGCCCCGAGAGAACTTACAGAGAGAATTCCTAGAATGACAAAGGTTTGCAGAGTCCGCATACACTTAAAGATTTCGGCATTAATGAGAATTTCCGAAAGAATTTTTAGGACATAAAATCGTTTAACCAGCACCCATTTTGGCTTCTGCCAAGATGTAATCGGCAATTCGAATGAGCCTAGTCATCACAGCCCCTAGTTTTTTGTACTGGTAGTAGTTTTCCCGTTGTTTGTCTAAATGTGGTTCCACGAGGGCAACTGTTTTGGATGAAACTTTTAGGTTTTTGATCTCGTTGTCAGTGACTCCATAAAGATTGGCTTCGGAGACAAACCGGTTCAGTTCCTTCACCAAACTCTCGTCAGTGAGATCCTGGATTTCGAAAACCTTTTCAATTTTTAAAATAAAATCGGTTAACGTTCGTTTAATCTTGGACTCTTCTTCGGTCGGCCGGCGTTTTGCAGTCACTTGATTTAAAGTTTCATAGCGGTCCAAGGCTGTTTCGTAAAGTTGACTCATTTTTGATTTTTGGCCGAGGATAAAACTAATAAAACTAAGGAGTCCGACAAAGGTATCAGGATAACGATTGATTCCGCCCACTTCATCCAAGGCATTCGCAAAGGCTTCCTCATTATGAGGTACTGTCATAATGAATTTTAACACCGGTTCCACGGAAGAACCCGATGTGTATTTTTGAATGACTTCGATGCCTTCTAAGTAGTTCATTGTCGTTTGTCTATGACAACTACCTTTCGGATTGTCGTCTGAAGATTCCCCTTTTCTATGATTCGGTCAAGTACATCATACCCAGAAACCAGAAATCCAAATACTGTGTGGAGCCCATCTAGATGAGGAGTATCCACTTGATTGATAAAAAACTGAGATCCATTGGTATTGGGTCCCGCATTGGCCATAGCCAAAGACCCGCGAAGTGCTTTTTTACTGGGAAGTGCTTCATTATAACGATAACCCACTCGGTGTAAAACTTCTAATACCGGCAATTCCATTGCTTCTTGGTAGGCTTTTTCCACTTCCGTTCTTTTTTCTTCGAACTCTGCCCGAGATTGGATTTTAAATTCAGCTAACACGGCTCGTTGCAGTTGGGCTTGGTACTGCGGAGCATCTTTGATTTTGACTTTGTCAAGCCCAAGTGCCTTTCCATTGATTTCATCTTCTGTTTGGTATCCTGGACCACCAGTTCCGTCACCCCTTGGACAACCGCCTTGCGCCATGAAGTTTTCTATGACACGATGGAACTTCAAACCATCATAGAACGGTCGTCTTTCAGAGCCTTTATCTGTTTTGAATTCCTTTTCGCCTTGAGCCAAATCAATAAAATTCTGCACAGTTTTTGGTGCTGCGGTATCATATAGTTCTAAAACCAAATCACCAGCGGTTGTGGTAAACACTGCATAAATGGCTGGTTTTTCGGGAAGTTTGACTGAAGTAAGGTCAGCACGTTTGACTATCACTTTAGAAGGAGAATAAGATACCGGTTCGTAAGTGATTTTTTTAAATCTTTGGTCACTGCAGAAAATGGTTTGCGTTCCGACTAAAAAGAGTAATGCGAAAAAAGAAACTTTGTTTAATACATTCATTTTCATAATTAAATTTATTTTTTACCTTTGGATTCTAATTTCTTTAGTTTTTTGGTCAATTCGTTTACTTTTGCTTTGGCTCTTTTGATTTGTTCTTTTTGACGAGCAAACGAAGTTCCTCCCATCACATCTTTTTTATCACAAGATGTTTCCAATGAGATAGCAGCTTCATAGCCTGGATCGGTAAGAACAGCATGGATTTGCCCCCTTTCTCCACTGGGGATATTGAAAAGATCATAACCTTTGGTCGAACAATGTTTTACAAGTTCCCCTACTATTTCATGGGCAGAACGGAATGGAATTCCTTTAGCGCTCACAAGCCAATCCGCAAGGTCAGTGGCAGTGGAAAATCCTAATCGCAAACTTCGGAGTGCATTTTCAGGAAATATTTGGATACCAATCACCATATCCCGAACGCCTTCGATACTTAATTTGATTTGTTTGACTGTATCAAATAACGGAAGTTTGTCTTCTTGGAAATCCCTATTATAGGAAAGTGGAGTTCCTTTTACCATCACAAGTAAATGTGTCAAACTTCCAATCACTCGACCTGATTTTCCACGAATGAGTTCGGCTACATCAGGATTTTTCTTTTGAGGCATAATGGAAGAACCAGTCGTTAGGTGATCAGGAAGTTTGAAATAACTAAATTCTTGTGAGGTATAGAGAATGATTTCTTCACAAAACCGAGATACATGGATCATAAACTGAGACGCAGCAAATAGAAATTTGAATATATGATCCCTTTGGCTCACTGCATCAATGGAGTTTTCGGAAATTCGAGATAAAGACAAATCCTTTTTTAAAAACTCTCTATCGGTTGCATAGTTGACACCTGCAAGAGCACCAGAACCTAACACTAACTCATCGGCTCTATCATAAGAATCGAGAAAATCCTCAAAGTCACGGACGTTCGCCCAAAAATGGGATAAAAAATAATGGGAAGCTCGGATGGGTTGGGCAATCTGCAAGTGAGTGTATCCAGGAATGATAGTTTTGGTATGAGCTTCTGCTTTGCCAATCCATGCAGAAAGTAAATCCAGAAGTAAAACCAACACTGCTTCCACTTCTGATTTGATATACAAACGTACGTCTTGCGAAACTTGGTCATTGCGACTTCGGCCTGTATGGAGTTTTTTTCCTAAATCTCCTAATAACTCCGTTAAGCGTGATTCCACAGACATATGGATGTCTTCGTTTTCCATTTTAAATTCAAACTTTCCAGAATCGATTTCCTTCTTGATTTGGCCGAGACCTGTTTCAATTTTCCTTTGTTCCGATTCAGAAAGAATTCCAATGCGTTTGAGCATTCGGGAATGGGAGATGGAGCCTTCTATGTCGTGGGAATAAAGTTCTTTATCAAAACTTATCGATTCCCCAATTCGAATCATTAAAGAAGAGGGAGGTGCATCAAAACGACCACCCCATAATTTTTTTTCTTTCATTCTGATTCCTTGTTATACTGATCCGACCAAACTTTCAAAATCTCTTTGTCCTTCTCCGATAACTTAGAGCTAGGATGCATTAAAAGATAATCTTTTGGAGGCATTTCTCCTTCGTCGACTTGTTCCCAAACTTCGTATATTTTTTTGTTTTGTTTTCTTTCAGAGAGAAGCCCAAATTCAGAGAAATTCAATTCCTCTCGTCCTTCTTCTACATGATGCGCAATCAAAAGCGATGCTGGGAAAATATAAGAATACGCTGGCCAAATAGTTTCATTCGAATGGCAGTCGTAACAGCTCCGTTTGAGAACTTCTTTGATTTCTGGGCTCACTTGGATTTCTGAAGTGACGGATGGATTGGTTCTAGCTATGGGAAAGAATTGGAGTATGAGAAAAACTCCTATTAAGATCAGGAAAATTCGTTTCACACAAGACAGGTTCTAAGCCTTCGTTCCAATTCAAAGTATTATTTTTCTTGCCTTAGATGAGAATCCGGTGTTCCTTTTCTTTAGAGGTTCCCTTTGGATTTTATTTTTACAAACTCACCCTATGTCTGGATTTTCCTAGGAATCACATTACTATTTTCTGAATTCCTTCTGCCAGGAACCTTTGTGATGTTTTTGGGGATTGGGGCCCTATTTACAGGAATTTTGGCTCGTTTAGTTCCGATGGAGTTTTATTCCCAAGTGGTGGTTTGGGTGGTATCTAGCCTTGTTTCCATTCTAGTCGGTGGCACTGCCGTAAGACGTTTTTTTAAATCAGAGTCGTCGGTGGATCCTTTCATCCAAGATGATTTTTTGAATCAAATTGTTCCCGTTGAAACAGATATCTTAGTGCAAAGGCATGGGGGAAAGATCCGGTTCCAAGGTACTCTTTGGGATGCTATCTCTAATGATTCCAAAATCCCTAAAGGAAACTTTGTTCGTATCCTATCTCGGGAAAATCTTACCTTTACTGTGGAACGTGTAGACTAACTCATCAAAGAATTTCATTTTTTTTAAACACAAACAAAAAAACCCTTTTCTCTTTTTCCTCTTCTTCCTATGGTCAAACGTCACAGAGGAGAAACTATGGGCGCAACCGTCATTGTTGTATTTTTGGCCATTGTCTATATCATTAAAAAGACAATCATCATTGTTCCAGAACAAAGTGTTTATGTTAAAGAAAGATTAGGTGTTTTGAATGGGGTATTAAAATCGGGATTCTATTTTATGATCCCATTTGTGGACCAAATTCGTTACCGCCAAAACTTAAAAGAACAGACTATTGATATCGATCCACAAGTTTGTATCACAAAAGATAACGTATCTGTTGAAGTGGATGGAGTTTTGTATTTAAAAGTGGTGGATGGTGAAAAGGCATCTTACGGGATCGATAACTTTATGTTAGCAACAACCCAACTCGCACAAACCACTCTCCGTTCCGAAATTGGAAAATTAATTTTTGATAATTTACTTTCAGAAAGAGATGAAATCAACGGTCGCGTGGTATCCAATATTGACCGTGCCACAGATCCTTGGGGAATCAAAGTCACCAGATACGAAATTCGAAACATCACACCTCCTAAACAAATTTTACTGGAGATGGAAAACCAGATGAAATCCGAAAGAGAAAGACGAGCAGAGATTACCATCTCCCAAGGAGAAAAAGAATCTCGGGTCAATCACTCGATCGGAGAAAGACAAGAATCAATCAACATATCCGAAGGGGAAAAAATCCGATTGGTGAACGAAGCAGAAGGAAGGGCACTCGAAATTACAGTGATTTCCAATGCCACTGCAAAAGGTTTACAATTAATTTCAGAAGCAATTAGTAAAAAAGGCGGAAAGGAAGCGGTGAGTTTACAAATCACACAAGAGTATATGGATGCACTGGGCCAAATTTTTAAAATCTCGAAAACGACTGTGGTGCCAGAAGGTTTAGCCAATATCGGTGGAGTTTTTGAAGGCCTTTCCAAAATCACAACAAAAATCCCACAGGTAGGAGAATAGTATGGAATTTGTATACTTAGCATTTTGGGCGATTGTTGCCATCTATTTAATCTATAAAATCTTTCGCTGCATTCGCATCATCCCTGCACAAGATGTACTCATTGTAGAGCGACTTGGGAAATACTCTCGCAGTTTACGAGCTGGATTTCATATCCTCATTCCATTCGTTGATCGTGATGCATATTACCACACGCTCAAAGAACAATCGATAGACGTACAACCTCAAATTTGTATCACGCATGACAACGTACAGGTGAAGGTTGATGGAGTGATTTATTTAAAGATCATTGATCCAGTGCGTGCTTCTTACGGAATTGAAGACTTCCAGTTTGCAGCGATCCAACTGGCGCAAACCACAATGCGCTCCGTAATTGGAACGATGGAACTCGACAAAACCATCGGGGAAAAAGATTTAATCAATTCCACTATTGTAGCCGCCATTGACCAAGCCTCAGAACCTTGGGGAATCAAAGTGAATCGTTACGAGATTCTAAATATTGTTCCGCCCAAGTCAGTACTTGATGCGATGGAAAAAGAGAAAAAAGCACAAATCGCCAAACGTTCCCAGGTGCTTCTTTCGGAAGGAGAAAGAGATTCGAGAATCAACCGTTCTCTTGGTTTCAAAGAAGAAGCAGTGAACAAATCCGAAGGGGAAAAACAAAGAAGGATCAACTCAGCAGAAGGAAAGGCAACAGAAATTGAAGCACTTGCGGTTGCCACAGCCAAAGGGATTGAAGCAATTGCTGGAGCTATTTCTGACCAAGGAGGAGCCTCAGCGATCAAACTACAAATCACAAAGGCTTTTATCCAAAACTTCCTTCACGTAGCCAAAGAAAATACGGAGATTCTCGTTCCTGCCGATGTAATGAATTTACCAAATCTCATTGCCAACCTAACAGAACCAAGAAAACCGAAAGCATAACCTAACGGGAATTAATCCGGCGGAACTTCCGCCGGATTTTCTTCAAACAATCGAAAACTAGGTTTTGCCATCGCCTGTGCAGCGAGAGACAATAACAAGGCTTCATTGTCATCGGGACCAATTCGATTGGCATGGATCACTCCACATCCTTTACAACGATGCAAAATCACCCATTCCCCTTTTCGAACCCAAATAGAAATCGCTTCCATTTTACTTCCGCATTCGGAGGACCGGTCCCCAGGAGCGGAGTCAATATGCAAACTCGTTAGGCAGTTCGGGCAATGATTCCTTTGTCCTGTTCCATACCCAGGCGGGAAAACCATTTGTTTACATTCCACACAGCGGAATTCCCCCGTATCTGGTCGAAACCGGTAGGATTTCGTTTTGGAACTAGAGACGGGACCTACCTCGTCTTCATCATCGAAACGTTTTTTCTTAGAGATCTTTTGAAATTTAGATAAATCGAATTCACGTGACATATCCAGTTTTTGCGGCAAAACAAAAATAGGAGACCAAAACAGTGGATGAGAGGGAAAAGACCGCCTGTGCGAAGATAGCCGCCTCCTAATTGAATTTAGGCGGGGAATCCAAAACAAGTTCACCGTTTTGGCGGTCTAGACAATGGCCAAGGTTAACATATATTACAAATTTGAAAGATAGTGAAAAGCTGTCAAGTGAGTTCAGAAGTTAACTTCTTACAAAGAAAGTAACAATTTTGGCCTTCAGGATAATTGGGAATTTTACCTACTTCTTCGTAGCCAAGTTTTGTATAGAATTTTGGGGCTTGGAAACCAAAGGAATATCCAAAAACAAGGGTAGCTCCGAGTTCCAAAGCTTCTTTTTCAATTTGTTTCAGTAACTTGGTTCCTAAATCCAGCCCCCGCTTTTCTTCGGCTACCCAAAGTAATTGTAGGTTTAAACCCTTAAAAAACATATAACAGAGAGAAGCAGCGATAAGTGTTTCTCCCTCTTTAATGAGGATGGCAAAAAATTCTTTTTTTTCTAGGTTTGGGTCACCTAACTTTGAAATGCTATATTCTTGGAGAAGATTCCAAAGATCTGTTTGTAAATCTTCGGATGGATTTTTGATCCGTTCCAATGTATAAGGAGATTCAAATTCCATAGGCAATCGATTCAGTTAAAAACTCATAGCCTATAAGAAGGCTGGGCCACCGAGTCTCTCCATGGGGTCGACAATTTGAGTGATTTGTACTCCGTAATAATCATCTAAGATAATGAGTTTTCCGCGACCGACAAGTTTTCCATTCGCCAAAATATCGAGTTCTTCCCCAATATTCTTATCTAATTCTACTACAGTACCTTCCGTTAGTTGGAGGACATCTTTGATAAACATCGTAGTCCGACCAAGTTCGATTGTCAATTGAAGGGTGACATCTAACAGTAAGTTGAGGTTGGCTGTATTATTTCCGGAACTTGCTTGGGACTTGGAACCAGACCTAGCAGGAGAAGGAGTCGCACTTGGACCGAGAGCCGCTGCGATATCGGCAAAAGATGGACCATTATCGTCACCACCGCCACCGCCGACGAGGGCATCCAAATCATCAAGACCGCCTCCGCCACCCCCAGAACCGCCGCCTGCAGGAGCATTCCCTCCTCCGCTAAATCCGCCGAGTAGTGCGTCTATATCTTCTTGTGATAGTGAACCTTCACCCATTTTTAGTACAACCTCTCCAATGTATTCGTCGGAGGAAATCAAAATCCTTCCTTGAAAAAAAAGGGAAAGTTCCTCATTTTGTTCTTTATGTCCAATTCTGTTCCCCACCCAGATTTCTTCAAAGCGAAGGAACTTTTTGCCTCTGAACTCAAAAACGCCAACTACCAGTTTGTTCAGGAAAAAGAAGAGACTCTATTTCGGTTTCGAACAGAAAACGCAGGCAAAGACCGAATTTTGGACTCACTTGGCATTGTTCGGAATTATATCGAAAACTTTCGAATCTACAATTTTGAAGAAGGGTATTTGAGCATTCAAAGCTTAAATGAGAATCTCTTCGAACCTCAGAAAAACCTAGCGGGCAAGTTTCGCATTCGGTTTTCCTTTAAATCTGATCTGAAAGTGGAATGTTCTAAACATGGAGATTTTTCGACGAAAGAAATCCAAACCATCCTAAGCCTATTTCAATTTTTGAAAGCAGAAGGACAAAGCGCAAAAGACCCCCGAATCCTCCTCCACCAATTGGGAGCCGAAGTCTATGATCCACATTTGGAAAAAGCAAAAGGGAATGATTTAGGTTTTGATTCTGTTTTTGGTTATGACCAAGTGAAGGCGCAGATCTTAGAAAGTTTGGTATTTCCCCTCCTAAAACCGGAGCCTTTTTTTGAAATTACCAAACTCACTCGTAGGAAACCAAGCCCAAACCTCCCCAGAGCGGTTCTTTTTGAAGGAGAGCCTGGTGTGGGCAAAACCAGTATGGCAAAAATTGTTTCTCATCTCTGTGGTGTTCCTATGGTTTATGTACCAATTGAATCGATCTTAAGTAAATACTATGGTGAATCCTCCCAAAACCTGGCGATGGTTTTTGATGCAGCGGCCCTCTTCCCCCAATGTTTGTTATTTCTGGATGAAATCGATTCTCTGGCCACTTCGAGGGAAGATGGACTGTTTGAAGCCACTCGAAACCTACTCAGTGTCCTCCTTCGTAAGTTGGACGGGTTTGCGGAGCGAAGCGGAACCATCACGATTGGGGCCACCAACAGAAAACACGATCTAGATTCCGCACTTTTATCACGTTTTGACAGAAAGATTTATTTTCCTTTGCCAAACAAGGAAGAACGTGCCAAAATTTTGGAAGGGTATGCCAAACAATTAAATGAAAACGACCGCAGGAAACTCGCAGAAGTCTTAGATGGAGCCTCTGGTAGGAACCTCAAAGACTACTGCGACTACGTAGAACGTCGTTGGATCACTAAAAACTGGGAAAAAACGGAAATCTTGCAAGCACCTGAGATTTCTTTTTATTTGGAATCCTTCCCAGATTTTGGATGGAAACGCTAAAAAGTAATCGTTTCGGCTTCAATCTTCTAGTAGATTTACCGATAATTTTTACAGGATAGTTGTTTACGACCATCGGTCGTTCTTTGGTATCCTCAAATTAACCTTTTAGGAAGATTCGGACATGAAAATAAAATTAATTCTCCCCATCCTTTTGCTCAACTTTGGGGTTTTCGCTCAAACTGGTAGCTCGGAAACAGGCTCAACTTCAGCAGGCATTGATTCCACTCAATCCGGTAAGTCCATCACTGAGACGGAAAAAGAACTAGATGAAAATATCTCTGAAGTAAACAAACGACTTCGTTTACACACAGTTCTATTTAAAATGAGAGTAAGAACTCTTCCTCACCGCACTGTTCTCTATAAAGGAAAACCAAGTGCAGACGGAGAAAGATGTGAAGCCTCTGACAAACAAGAAGCACAAGATAACACTTGTTTGCATTTAGAAGTTTTTGACTTTGTAGGAAGTGAAGACGGACGTTCCGGAAGAAACTTAGGTGCTAAATTCAAAAAAATGGAACTTTTTTATGAAGGTGCAAACAATGCGGATCCGGATCCAAGAAAAGAACAACCGCGTAACATAACTAAAATTAGAACTTACATCTACCAAAACAACTTTTTGTTAGAAGACAAAATTATCTCTGTGATTGCTGATGTTGCTCCAAACGGAACTCCTGCACATAACGATAAAATTGAATTATTCTACCAACATGATGACTATCCTGTTTGGGGAACGCCAGAAACTCCTTCTGAAAAAGGTGTTGGTAAATACATTCTCGCAAATGTTGAGAACACAAAAACAAACCCAATTAGAAATAATTTCAAAAAACAATTCTACTTCAAGAACTTGGACTATTTCGACAAATTGTTTACAAAACTTTTCGATTATAACGATCGAGATTCCAATAAACACTATAAGAAAAACGTAGAAGCATTGAAGAGTTCTTTAAAATACTAAGAACGTAGGTTCTTAATTGAATCTCGTTAGACAATGTCCGAATTGTTCCACGATGTTACGGTTCCCTGCTACACAGGGAACCATTTTGGTTCAATGTCCTGTTTGTTCACACAGATTTACATTTGTTCCCGATTTGGAATCGGCGGAAGATTCACTGCATACTTCCGAACCAATTCCCTCATTTCAATTTCAACCTTCTTTTCAAAGTTATAAAGAACTCATTCTCGATTTACTCTACGCACCCATTGATTATTTAAAATCAAAAGGTAGTTCAAAAAAAAGAGAATTTCGTTTTATTCCTATCATCCTCTTTACCATACTTTTTTTATATTTTTGGAAATGGTCATTGCCTGAAAAAGAGAATCCAGTGTTAGATGAAAATCAAATCCAAAGTCCTATTGAAGAAGAACCAAAAAAAGAATCTGACTCAACGGAACCAGAGAAAGATTCACCCCCTCCTTCCAAACCGACATACGAGATCTAAAGATTGAATTGGATTGTTGTATACGATAACGAGCTAAACTCAGATGGGTTGGCTCAAATCGATGGAGAGAGACATACTCATATTAAATCTATTTTAAAGAAAGGCATCGGAGATACCATTCAAGTAGTGATTCCGAATTCTGGAAATTTCCTATTCTACATCCAGTCTACAACAGAAAAGACTACGGTTATTCAAAAAGGAAATACCATCCCTGATGTATTAAATCCATTAAGGATCCAAACTTTTTTTTCTCTTCCAAGGCCGCAAACTGCGAAAAAGCTTTTGCACTTAGCCGGCGCATACGGAGTAGAAACTTTATATTTTTATACAACAGAAACAAAAAATAAAGAATATTGGACTTCTCCTGTTTATCACAAGGATACAGTTTCCTATTTAGAAACAGGCCTTAGTCAAACAGGGAATAGTCGACTACCGTCATTGGTAATGGAAAAAACTTTGTCTTGGAAACAATTTTTAAAATCCTGGAAAGGGAATGTTTTAATTCTGGATCGCGAAGGTAGGGAATTCATTTTACCATTAACTGAACTAAAAAATACAGCAAAAGATTTACTATTTGTTTTTGGACCAGAATCAGGATGGAAAACGGATGATATTTTATTTTTTCAGGAAAGTGGATTTTCAATGATGAGCTTAGGTAAAATCAATTTAAGGACAGAGTTTGCCTACTCGGCACTCTTACACCAGCTGTTTAAAAGCTAATCCCACCTGAAACTAAAAATCGAATTTCATCAATACTGACAAAAGACTTTTCGCTACTATCTAAATAGTATTTTCGATAGTTTTGTAATCTAAGGACAATAGGACCGAAGGATTTGGAAATTTCAGCAGCGGCTTGAGTGTTATTATCCAATTCAAAAGCTTTTCCTTGTGATTCATAACCTTTCTTTGTATAATAAAAAGACATTAAAAATGAAGAACCAAGTGGGATATAAGCAGCAGCAAATACACGTTTGTTTCCCTTTAAACCATAATCCTCAACTGCAAATTCAAATCCTAAGTGGTAAAAATTAATATAAACTGTATGGTAATAACCAGTTACTTTAGC